>NZ_CAMFLC010000003.1 GCF_945957465.1 uncultured Leifsonia sp. | reverse complement strand
CCAGCGAGCTACCGAGCTGCTCCACCCCGCGGCACAAGAAATGACTCTAGCACGGTCGTCGTGCGCTGTGAAATCCGTTGTCGGCCCGGGCGCGTCCGGGGTGACTAGACCGCTCGTCCCACTAGAGTCGTGCCAGGACCCAGGAGAGTACGTATGGCGAATTCCCAGAAGTACCGCGTGTGCGTGATCGAGGACGACCCCGACGTCGCCTTCTACATGAAGACCGTGCTCGAGAAGCGCGCGGACGCGCAGGTCGTCGCGGTCACGGATCCGTCGATCGCCCCGGACACCATCGCCTCGTTCGACCCCGATGTCGTCATCACCGACATCGAGATGCCCGGCATCTCCGGCATCGACCTGCTGCGGGAGGTGCGCAGCCGGCATCCAGGCCTGCCCGTCGTCGTCATGACGGCGCACGTGTCGGTCGACTATGCGGTCTCCGCGCTGCGCGCCCAGGCCGACGAATTCCTCACCAAGCCGATCGCCTCCTCGGAGCTCGTCTCGATCGTGAACCGGCTGGCCGAAGAGGGGCGCACCAAGCGGGCGGCGAGCCAGCAGCAGGTGGTCCTCGCCATCGGCGCCCACCCGGACGACGTCGAGATCGGCGTCGGCGGCATCCTCTCCGCGCACCGCGACGCGGGCAACCAGGTCGTCATCCTGACCCTCTCGCGAGGTGCCAGGGGCGGCGACGCCGACGACCGGCAGCATGAGTCCCTCGCCGCCGCGGAACTGCTGGGCGCCCGGCTCTTCCTCGAAGACCTCGAAGACACCCGCATCTCGGCCGCGGATCCGACGGTGAGCATCATCGAGCGGGTCGTCGCCGAGGTGCATCCGGACATCGTCTACACGCACTCCGCCCACGACCGGCACCAGGATCATCGGGCCGTGCACGCGGCGGTCAGCGTCGCGACCCGCAACGTGCGCACCGTGTGCTGCTTCCAGAGCCCGTCGGCGACCATCGACTTCCGGCCGACCCGGTTCGTGCCGATCGACGGCTTCACCGACGCGAAGCTGCGCCTGATCGACTGCTTCCGCTCTCAGACGGAGGTGCGCTCGTACCTCGACCACGACTTCGTCCTCGCCACCGCCCGCTACTGGTCGCGGTTCGGGGGCGGCACGAACTGCGAGCCGCTGGAGGTGATGCGCGACACCGCGGACATCTCCGTCCCGGCCTCCGCCATCCAGACCGACGCCCGAATCCGGAGGAACCAGGAATGACCGCATCGCGCACCCGCGTCCTTGTCACGGGAGCGGGCGGACCGGCGGGGATCGCCGTCATCCGCTCACTGCTCAAGCGCGACGACGTGGAGGTCATGGCGGCCGACATGGACGGTTGGGCGAGCGGTCTCTATCTCGTTCCGGAGACCGACCGGCGCATCGTGCCTCCGGGACGCGTGCCCTCGTTCGTGGACGACGTGATCGCCCTCTGCGCTGCCGACGGCGTCGACGTGCTGTTCTCGACGGTCGATGTCGAACTGCCCGGGCTGGCCGCCCGCCGCGACGACCTGGCCGCCGTCGGGACCGCGCTCGCGGCCCCGAGCCACGAGACGCTGGTGACCTGCCTCGACAAGTACCGGCTCGCGCAGGCGGTCACGGGCAAGGCGAGGATCCCGGAGACCCGGCTGCTCGACCGTGACGGCATCGGCGCCGAGTGGGTGTTCCCGGTGATCGTCAAGCCGCGCAGCGGCGCCGGTTCGCGCGGAGTGCGCCTGATCGCCGATCGCGCCGCGCTGGAGGCGCTGGGGGAGGACACCGGCACCCTCATCCAGGAGAACCTCCCCGGCGAGGAGTTCTCCGTCGACGTCCTCGCCGGACTCGACGGCTCGGTGATCGCGGCCGTGCCGCGCTCGCGCGAGCGCGTCGACTCGGGCGTCTCGATCGCGGGACGCACCGTGCGCAGGGACGAGCTCTCGCAGACCGCATCCGCTGTCGCCGAGGCGATCGGCCTGACCGGCGTCGCCAATGTCCAGCTGCGCTACAGCAGCGAGGGCGTGCCCGCACTGCTGGAGGTCAACCCGCGATTCCCCGGCGCGATGCCGCTGACGATCGCCGCGGGAGTCGACATGCCGTCGCTGCTGCTCGACCTGGTGCTGGGACGACCGGTGCCCTCGGCCGTCGACTTCTCCGAGCTCGCCAACGTGCGCTTCCTCGAAGACGTGTTCCTGGACCCCGCCGACGTGCTCGTCTCCGAGAACGCCGCCCACGCGGAGGGACCGGGGGAGTGACCGAACGCCTGCGCGCGCTGTTGCGCGGCGACTTCCACGTGCACTCCTCCTTCTCGGACGACGCCAGGAGCACACTCGGCCAGAACATCGCCGCCGCGTCGGCGGCCGGCCTCACCGAACTGCGTCTCACCGACCACGTGCGCGCCTCCACCACGTGGGTGCCGGAGTTCCTCGCAGCGGTGGCGGCAGAGCCCGTGCCGGACGGCCTGACCGTGCTCACCGGCGTGGAGGCCAAACTCCTCGACGCCTCCGGCGCGGTCGACGTCCCGGCGGGCCTCACCGTCGGTGCGGCCGGAGTCGACGCGATCGTCATCGGCGACCACCAGTTCCCCGGAACCGACGGGCCGTGGTCGCCCGATGAGACGCGGCGGAGGATCGCCGAGGGACTGTCGGCGGACGATGCGCTCGACCTGCTGATCGAGGCCAGTATCCGGGCGATGGAGCGCACCAGGCACGCACAGCTCGCCCACTGGTTCTCCATCCTCCCCAAGGTGGGGCTCGCAGAAGAGCAGCTCGGTCCCGACCGACTCGCCGCCTGGGCGGCCGCTGCCGCGGCCACGGGGACGCTCGTCGAAGTCAACGAGAAGTGGGCGTGTCCCGGCCCGGAGGCCGTCGTCGCCCTCCGAGCCGCCGGAGCGCGTATCGTGGCGTCCACCGACAGTCATGACGCGGCCGACGTCGGCCGCTACGACCGGGTGACGGCCGTGCTCGACGCTGTGGATGCGATGGAACGGGAGGAGCGGCAATGAGCCCCGTCGACCTCACCCGCGCCCAGCGCGAGGAGCTCCAGCGGGAGATCGACCGCAACCGGCGCTGGGAGCTCCGCCTGCCGGTCTACGGCGGGATCGCCCTCGTCGTCATCGCAGCGGTCGTCGTGGTGCGGGTGGTGTTCTTCTCGTGACCGACCTCAAGCGCATCGTCATCGCGGACGACGACGACGACATCCGCCGTCTCATGGTGATCGCGGCCAACCGGGCCGGCGTCGAGATCGCCGCGGCCGTCGACAACGGGCGCTCGGCGCTCGAGGCGGTCGCCGCGGGCGGTATCGACCTCGCCGTGCTCGACATCTCCATGCCGGGGCTCAACGGGGTCGAGGTCGCCGAGGCGATCCGCGGCGACGAGGCGACCAAGGGGACGCTCATCCTGATGGTGTCCGCCTCGGTGCAGCTGCTCACCGATCACGGTGTCGTCGCGGACCGGTCCGACAGCTTCATCATCAAACCGTTCAGCCCGCGCGCTCTGTCCGAGCGCATCCGGGCGATGCTCGGCCTGGGAGAGCCCGCATGACCCTCGATCGTTGGCTGGGCCGGCTCCCGCTCGATTCCCCGTCCGTCTTCCTGAAGCTCGTGCCGACGCTCGTCGGCTTCGTGATCGCACTCGGCCTGACCTTCATCCCCAGCGTCGTGAGCGCGCATCTTCCCGTGTTCATCGTCGGTGCGAGCGCGGTGATGCTCGGAGCGCTGCTGCTCTCGCTGCTCGTGCCGTGGAGTCGCATCGATGGTCGCTGGACGGTCGGCGTCCCGCTGGTCGCGATGCTGTCGATCGGGTTGATGCGCATCGGCACAGGGGGTTCCACCTCGGCCGTCGGGGTCATCCTGCTGCTGCCGTTCGTCTGGATCGCCACGGAGGAGGGCCGGCGCAACATCGCCGTCGCCGCGGCGGGCATCTTCGTCGTGCTCATCGGCCCGATCCTGGTCGATCATGCCGGCACGACCCCGGCGGATCTGCTCCGGGCCTTCTTCTCCCCGGTCATCTATCTGATCGTGGCCGCCGTGGTCAACGAGATCGCCCACCGGTCGCGCGTGCAGCTCGCGGCATCCCGTGCGGTGGCGGCTCAGCGCGAGGAGCTCCTCGAGCAGGCCGTGCGCACCCAGGACGAGCTCGTGCTCAACGAAGCGCGCCTCAAGACCGCCAACCGTCTGATCCAGAGCATCTGGAACGCCGTGACGGAGCAGTCGGTGATCGGGACCGACCTGGACGGCGTCATCGATGTCTGGAACCCGGGCGCCGAGAAGATGCTCGGGCTGACCGAGAAGCAGGTCGTCGGCCACGACCGTCGCGTGATCGAGTTCCACCTGGTCAGCGAACTGGAGCAGCGGCTGCGCGACATGGACGCGCGCTTCACCACGGTCACCAGCGCCGACGACTTCTCGGCCCTCGTCGACACGGTGCGTGCCGGCTACGCGGACGTCCGGGACTGGACCTATGTTCGTGCCGACGGCAAGCATGTTCCCGTTCAGGTGGCCGCGACCCCGCGCATCGACGAGAACGGTCACCGGGTCGGCTTCATCTTCGTCGCCACCGACATGACGCAGGCCCGCGAGTTCGCTCGGTTGAAGGACGAGTTCGTCGGGCTGATCTCCCACGAGCTGCGCACCCCGCTCAGTTCGATCCTCGGCTACCTGGAGCTGATGCGCGAGGACGAGGAGTCGCCCCTCTCCGACGAGCAGCTCCAGTACCTCGGCGTCGCAGAGCGCAACGCCCACCGGCTGCTGCGGCTCGTCGGCGACCTCCTCTTCACGGCGCAGGTCGAGTCGGGGAGGTTCCCGATCGACATCACGGACGCGGAGCTGCGCGCGGTCGTCCAGGCCTCGGTCGAGTCGGCGACGCCGGTGGCGGCCGCGGCCGGCGTGGCTCTGGAGGTGGACGTGCCCGACGAGCCGCTCGCCGTGCGCGGAGACGCGGTCCGCCTCGGCCAGGCCGTCGACAACCTCGTCTCCAACGCGCTGAAGTTCACCCCGGCGGGAGGCACGGTGACGGTCTCGTTGCGTCGAGAGGGCGACGAAGCCGTCGTCGCCGTGACCGACACCGGCATCGGCATACCCGCGGTCGAGTTGAGCCAGCTCTCTCAGCGGTTCTTCCGGGCATCGACGGCCACGCGCAACGCCGTCCCGGGCGTCGGTCTCGGACTGACGATCACCAAGGCGATCGTCTCAGCCCATGGCGGCCGGCTCGACATCGCGAGCGACGAGGGCGTCGGCACCTCGATCAGCCTCCACCTGCCGCTCGAGACGCCGGCTCGGGTCGCCGAGGCGGTCCCCGGGGCGGAGGCAATGCCGTGAGCGCGGTCGCGGTAGCCGTCGCCCAGTTCACGCCGGGCGACGACCGCGTGCACAATCGCGACGTGGTGGCGGGACTGGTCGCGGTCGCAGCCGCACGCGGGGCACGCCTGGTCGTCTTCCCGGAGTACTCGTCCTACTTCACCGATCCGCTCGGTCCGTCGTTCGCCCGGAACGCCGAGCCCCTCGACGGCGAGTTCGTGCAGTCGCTGGCGGCCGCGGCGCGCGAGCACGGCGTCTACGCGATCGCCGGGCTGGTGGAGCAGACGGGGATCCGCGGCAAGTTCGCCAACACCCTTGTCGCGGTGGGCCCGGACGGCGCGACGCTCGCCGTCTATCGCAAGCAGCACCTGTACGACGCGTTCGGATCCACGGAGTCGGACTGGGTCGTTCCGGGCGACCTCGCCCTGCCCGAGACCTTCTCCGTCGACGGACTCCGGGTCGGCATGCAGACCTGTTACGACCTGCGGTTCCCGGAGGTGACGCGCCGGCTGGCCGACGCCGGCGCCGAGCTGGTCGCGGTTCCCGCGGAATGGGTGCGCGGGCCGCTCAAGGAGTACCACTGGTCGACGCTGCTCGCCGCCCGTGCCATCGAGAACACCCTGTACGTCGCCGCGGCGGACCACACCCCTCCGATCGGGGTGGGCCACAGCATGGTCGTCGATCCGATGGGCGTCGTGCTCGCGGGTCTGGGCGAGACGACCGGTGTCGCCGTCGCCGAGGCGTCCGCCGAGCGCGTGTCCGAGGTGCGCAGGCGCAACCCGGCGCTGCAACTGCGACGTTACCGGGTGGAGCCGATCGACTGAGCCGCTTCCGCGCCCGGCTCAGGTGCGCAGGGCTGCGAGGCGTGACGCGGCCTCCTCGAGCACCTCGACCCGCTTGCAGAAGGCGAAGCGCACCAGCGACGCCGTCCGGAGGGCGTAGTCGTCGCGGCAGAACGCCGCCAACGGCACCGCGACGACGCCCGCGAGCTCGGGGAGCCTGCGGCAGAACTCCATCGCGTCCGCGTGGCCGAGCGGTGCGGCGTCGGCGACGACGAAATAGGTTCCGTCGGTCGGATGCACGCCGAACCCGGCGGCGCGCAATCCGGCCGAAAGCACGTCGCGTTTGTGGGCGAGGGCGCCGGCGATCCCGGTGAAGAACGAGTCGGGCAGGGCCAGCCCCGCGGCGATCGCCGGCTGGAACGGCGCGCCGTTCACGTAGGTGAGGAACTGCTTGACGGCCAGGATCGCGGTGACGAGCTCGGCCGGCGCGGTCAGCCAGCCGACCTTCCAGCCCGTCGTATTGAACGTCTTGCCGCCGGACGAGATCGTCACCGTCCGCTCGCGTGCGCCCTCGAGCGTGGCGATCGGGATGTGCGGCGGCCCGAAGGTGAGGTGCTCGTAGACCTCGTCCGTCACGATGATCGCGTCGTGGCGCTCCGCGAGCTCGACCACGGCCTGGAGGGTCTCGCGGTCGAGCACGGCGCCTGTCGGGTTGTGCGGGGTGTTCACCAGGATGACGCGTGTCCGGTCGGTGACCGTGCTGCGCAGCCGGTCCAGGTCGGGCCGGAAGGCGGGCGTCTCGAGCGGGACCGTGCGATGCACGCCACCGGCGAGGGCGATCACGGCGCCGTACTCGTCGTAATAGGGCTCGAAGGTGACGACCTCGTCACCCGGCTCGAGCAACGCCAGGAGCGTCGCCGCGATGGCTTCGGTGGCGCCTGCCGTGATCAGGACCTCGCGGTCGGGGTCGGGTTCGAGCCCGTAGAAGCGACGCTGGTGGTCGGCCACGGCCTGGCGCAGCGACGGGATGCCGATGCCGGGCGGATACTGGTTGACCCCGTCGCGGATGGCGGCGACCGCCGCGTCGAGGACCGCACCCGGCCCGTCCTCGTCGGGGAAGCCCTGCCCCAGGTTGATCGCCCCCGTGCGCACGGCCAGGGCGCTCATCTCGGCGAAGATCGTGGGTCGCACCGCGCCGTCCGCGCCGAGCAGGCCCGCTCCGCGGGCTGCTGCCCGCCAGGCTCCCGAAACCGTCATCGTCGCACTCCCGTCGTGGCCGTCGATCCCAGGCTAGGGCAGGCGGGGGGTCTCCCTCTCACCGCATCCATTCGGTACGTTGTGGAGAGTCATCGGGAGGCGGAAGGTCGCCCACAGGACCCGCAAATAGAACGCTCAGGTTGGCATCCCAAGCTGTCTAGTGCTTGGAAGGAGCACCACACCATGACCGACACCCCGATCACCCCGGAACCCGCGAAGCCCCAGCACGACGCCGAGACCGAAGCGGTCGTGGATGCCGGCGCGGCGCAGAGCGCTTCGCCCGCTGCCGAAGTGCCGCAGCCGGCTCAGCCGCAGGCGGCTCAGCCCGCTCAGCCGACTCAGCCGCAGGCGCCGTCAGCCGACCACGGCTGGACCGCTCCGGCCGCCCAGGGCGCGGCCCCCGGATCGCAGCCCACCGCTCAGCAGCCGACGGCGCAGCAGCCGACGGCGCAGCAGCCGACCGTCCCGCAGCCCTCAGTGCAGCCTCCCGCAGCGCAGCACGCTCACCAGGCGCAGCCGACCCCGCTGGCCGGCGCCCAGCAGCCCTACGGCCAGCCCACGGCTCCGCAGCCGAACTACGGCAACGGCTCCTTCGGGCAGCCGAACGCCTACGCGCAGGCTCCGTACGGCCAGCAGCACGGCGGCCCGCAGCCTCCCTATGCCACAGCTCCCGGCACGGCCACCGCCGAGAAGCCGGCGCGCAAGCGCAACACGGGCCTGATCATCGCCACGCTCGCCATCGGTGCGCTCATCGGCGGGGTCGCCGGTGCGGGTGCCGGCATAGGCCTCTACTCGGCCACCGGCAGCAACGCCACCATCAAGACCGTCTCCGGTCCGCAGAACATCACCGTCAACGACGCCAACAACGCCACGACCGTGACGGCGGTCGCCGCCAAGGCGTCGCCGAGCGTCGTGACCATCTCGGTCACGGCCTCCAGCGAGGGCGGCACCGGTTCGGGCGTCGTGCTCTCGTCCGACGGGTACATCCTGACGAACACGCATGTGGTCACCCTCGACGGCGCCGCCTCCGACGTCAGCATCAGCGTGACCGACAACAACGGCAAGATCTACACCGCCAAGATTGTCGGCACCGACCCGATCACCGACCTGGCCGTCATCAAGCTCGACGGGGCGAGCGGGATGACCCCGATCACGTGGGGCGACTCCAGCAAGCTCAACGTGGGGGACACCACCGTCGCCATCGGAGCTCCGCTGGGCCTGTCCGGCACCGTCACCGACGGCATCGTCAGCGCTCTCAACCGATCGATCAGCATCGCCTCCTCCGCGGTGCCGAAGTCGAGCGACGGCAACGGCGGCGGGAGCTCGCAGAACCCGTTCAACTTCGACTTTCCGAACCAGGGCGGGGGCCAGCAGCAGCAACAGCAGCAGAACTCCAACCAGGGCACGATCTCGCTGCCCGTCATCCAGACGGACGCATCGATCAACCCGGGCAACTCGGGCGGCGCACTGCTCGACAGCAAGGGCGAGCTGATCGGCATCAACGTCGCCATCGCGAGCGCCGGCGGAAGCAGCTCCAGCGGCAGCCAGTCCGGCAGCATCGGCGTGGGCTTCTCGATCCCGTCCAACCTCGCCAAGCGCGTCTCCGACGAGCTGATCAAGGACGGCTCCGCCACCCACGGGCTCCTCGGGGCCTCGGTCAGCGACGCCAGCAGCTCCAGCAAGGCGACCACGGTCGGCGCGCAGATCAAGGATGTGACCTCCGGTGGCGCCGCAGCGAGCGCCGGGCTGCAGTCGGGTGACATCATCGTCAACTTCAACGGCCTCCCGATCACCGACGCCACCGACCTGACCGCGCAGGTGCGGGCCCTGGCCGCCGGCTCCAAGGCCGACGTCACCTACATCCGCGACGGGCAGACCAAGACCACGTCCGTGACGCTCGGTTCGCTCCCCGCGAACTGAGCCGACCGACGCCCGCCCGGAAGGCCGCCCCGCACCCGCGGGGCGGCCTTCCGCAGTACGGAGAGGCGCGCTCACCGGATCGCCCCGCCCCCGGATCGGGCGTCCCCGGCTGGTAAGCTCGGCCCGACCCGAACGACGAATGGATCAGATGCCGGACGACAGCGTGAACACCCTCCCCGGTGTGTCCTACGTGATGCCCGTCCTCAACGAGGCGACCCATGTGCGGGCCGCCGTGGACAGCCTCCTGGCCCAGGACTACGCCGGTCCGTTCGAGGTCACGATCGCCCTGGGGCCCAGCATCGACGGCACCACGGAACTGGTCGCCGAGCTGGCCTCCGTCGACGCGCGCATCCGCGTCGTCGACAACGTGGTCGGCTCGACACCCGCTGGACTGAACCTGGCGATCCGCCGGTCGCAGTACCCGGTCGTCATCCGCGTCGACGCGCACAGCGTGCTCCCTCCCGACTATGCGCGCATCGCCGTCGAGACCATCCTCGAGACGGGCGCGGACAACGTGGGCGGCCTGATGGACGCCCAGGGGACCACCCCGTTCGAGCGCGCCGTCGCGCGTGCCTACGGCAGCCGGGTCGGCCTCGGCGGCACCAAGCTGCATGTCGGAGGGGCCGCGGGACCTGCGGAGACGGTCTACCTCGGAGTGTTCGACCGCGAACGGCTGTTGGAGGTCGGCCTGTTCGACGAGGAGATCAAGCGCGGCCAGGATTGGGAGCTCAATCGCCGCATCCGCCAGGCCGGCGGCACCGTGTGGTTCACGCCGCGGCTGCGCGTGGTCTACCGGCCCCGCCCCAATCTCTACCGGCTTGCGCGCCAGTTCTTCTCCACCGGAATCTGGCGCGGCGAGCTGGCCAGGCGGTTCCCCGCCTCCAACGGACTGAGATACTTCGCGCCTCCGGTGATGGTGCTCGGCGTGGCACTCGGTGTGCTGCTCGGGCTCGGCGGCGTGCTGCAGGCCGCCCTCGGAGCCGCACCGTGGCTGCTCTGGGCCTTCGCGATCCCCGTCGCGTATCTGCTCATCGTCATCGCATCGGCCCTGGTCTGGGGACGGCGCGATGGCTTTTCATCGTTCCTGTGGTTGCTCGTAGTCTTGCCGTGCATCCATTTCAGCTGGGGGATCGGGTTCATCCTCGGATACCTCTCCCTCACCAGGAACATCACCGCACACACCGGAAGGTAGGCATGACAGCAGCCGGACCCGCTGCGCACGGAGCGCGGCCGTCGTCGATCGCGGAGCTCAAGGCGGTGGCGCAGCCGCCCGAGGTGCGCGGTCGTCGCAACGCCGAGCACTGGACGGCGTCGCTGTACCTGCGCAACCTCTCGCCCTACCTCACCTGGTTCCTGCTCAAGACCTCCATCTCGGCCAACGGCGTCACCGGCCTGATGATCCTCACCGGCTGGGCGACCGCCGCCAGCCTGCTCATCCCGGGCATCGGGGGCGCGGCGCTGGCCCTGGTGCTCGGGCAACTGCAGATGCTCATCGACTGCTGCGACGGGGAGGTCGCCCGCTGGCGCAAGACGTCGTCTCCCGCGGGCATCTTCCTCGACAACGTCGGGCACTACACGACCGAGACGCTCATCGCGATCGCACTGGGCGTGCGCGCGGCCGGGTATCCGTTCGAGGCGCCGCAGGACTTCCTGTGGACCAACCTCGGCACCCTCCTGGCGCTGGTCATCGTGCTCAACAAGGCGCTCAACGACATGGTCCGCGTGGCCCGCGCCAACGCCGGCCTGCCCAAGCTGGCCGACACCCGGGCCGCGTACGCCCCCACCCACGGCGTGGTCGCACGCCTGCGCAGGGCCGCCCGGTTCGTTCCGTTCCATCGTCTGTACCACTCGGTCGAGTTGACGATCATGATCTTCCTCTTCTCGATCGTGGGCCTCTTCATCGGTGCGACGCTCGCCGACCGCATCCTGCTCTCGGTGCTGGTGCCGCTCTCGGTGCTGGCCGCGATCGGGCACTTCGTCGCGATCATGACCTCCAAGCGGGTCCGTGGCTGACCCGACGGTCGGCGTCGTGGTGCTCACCCAGGGCACCCGGCCGCACGATCTCGTACGCGGCGTGGAGTCCGTCTTGCGCCAGCAGGGTGTGACGACCGACGTCGTGGTCGTGGGCAACGGCTGGGACCCCGCCACGGCGGCGCCGGCGCTGCCCGCGGGCGTGCGCGCACTCGCCCTCTCGGAGAACCTGGGGATCCCGGCGGGCCGCAATCAGGGCGTGCCGCTGGTCGAGGGGGAGTACCTCCTGTTCCTCGACGACGATGCCGACATCCCCTCGCCCACCTTCCTGTGCGACGCCATCGCACTGCTGCGCGCCGACCCGTCCGTCGGGATGATCCAGCCGCGGTTGCGCGCACGCGACGGCCGGCCGTCGCCGCGTCGGTGGATCCCGCGTATCCGCAAAGGCGACCCCGAGCGCTCCTCGGCGGTGTTCTCGGTCCTGGAGGCCGTGATCGTCCTGCCGCGGAGCGTCTTCGAACGTGCGGGAGGCTGGGCCGATCCGTTCTTCTACGCGCACGAGGGCATCGAGCTCGCCTGGCGCGTCTGGGACCAGGGCAAGCGCGTCTGGTACGCGGGAGACCTCGTGGCCGAGCACCCGGCCGTGTCGCCGACCCGACACTCGTACTATTACCGCCTCAACGCCCGAAACCGGGTGTGGCTCGCCCGCCGCAACCTCCCGGCGGTGCTGGTTCCCCTCTACGTCGGATCGTGGACCGGCATCCAGCTTCTGCGCTGGTTCCGCAAGCCCGAGATCCTCCGGGCGTGGTTCGGCGGCTGGCGCGAAGGCTGGTCCGCCGACCCGGGGCGGCGTCGCCCGATCCGGTGGCGGACCGTGGCACGGATGGCGCTGGCGGGGCGTCCGCCGATCGTCTAAGCAGGTTCCTGGCCGCCGGGATTCGTCGTCGGCCGGTTCTCGATCGCGGCCGGAGCGTCCTCCGTCCGGGGATGCTTGTCGCGGCGCACGATCCGGCCTGGCAGTGCGCCGAGCGCCGTACCGGCTCGGACGACGCGGCGGCCGGTGCTGCTGCCGAGGCGGTGGAGGGCGCCGGGTCCTTCCGCCGGGGTGAGGGCCTCGGGGATGACGAAGGGTACCGGACCGAACGCCAGGCGCGAGTTCGCGACGACGCGCCGCCCCAGGATGTTGTTGCCGGTGCCGCCGACCACCGCGCCGATTCCGAACGGGATGGCGCGGGCCACGATCGAGGCGCCGCCGCGGACCGCGAACTGCCGGATGAACACGGTCCTCAGCCGGTCGACCAGGGGCCCGACGACCATCGAGGGAAGAGTGGTCGTGACCAGTTCGCCCCAATAGGCCGTGCGTGTGACGCCGGCGCCGGTGATCTGCCCGGCCAGCTGGCGCACGAGGTCGGAGCCCTCCCGTCCGAGCATCATCGTGAGCACGAGTGCGCGGGCGCGCGCCGGGTCGTCCACGGCGATGCCGTGCAGCTCGCTGAGCGACTGGGCGTAGAGCGCCGTCGCCTCGAGGAAGCCGGCCGTCTCGAGTCCGGAGAGTGCGAGGGTGATGCCGGTGCCGATGGCCGGGATGACGGCTGTCGCACCGACGGCCGCGCCGCCGGTGGTGACCGCGGCGAGATAGCGCCGCTCGAGGATCGCGGCGAGTTCGGCTGCGGATGCGCTCGGGTGCCGGCGGCGCAGGCTGCGCAGGTGAGCGAGAACGGCAGGACGTTGGATGCCGAGGAAGCGGTCGAGTGTCGCGTCGACCGCGCGGGGGGTGTCCCCACCGCGCGGCGGTCCGCCGGTCGCGGAGACGAGGGGCTGGGGTCGCTTGGCCATCCCTACCGAGTGTAGGCCTCTGTGCGAAGCCCTCCAGTGCCGGTCGGCAGTCGATCTGCTGCTCAGAGACGGCGAGCCCGCTCTCGAAGGAACTCCGCCGCGGGGAGCACCTCGAACTCCACGGGAAGATGGTCGCGCGAGAGCCCGGCAGTGAGGGTGGCGACGTCCGTTCCGAGGACGCTGGCGATCCGAAGGATGGTCACCAGACTGGGATTGGCGATCCCGCGCTCGATCTTGCCGTAGTTCGTCACGTGCATCTGGGCGAGCTCGGCGATGTTCTCCTGGCTGAGGCCGAGCTCGATCCGAACGCTGCGTACTTTCTCCCCGAACTGCGCTGCAGCGGGCGACATCGAATGATTCATGCTTCATGACTATCCGGTTGCGTCTTCCCGGACCAGAGCGCTCGGTACGTCGGCGTGAGTGCCTGAGGTCGAGGCGTCGGAAAATGCTGGCAGCGGCGGCGCAGCATGCGGCGCCGCTGCCAGAGCTCAGAAACTCACCTGCCAGAGGTATTCGTGTCCGTCGGGCGGGAACCAGCGAACGACCAGGAGCGTGTCGCGGGCGGGGTCGCCTCCGAACAGGCTCGCGCGCACCGCCTCGCCCGGTCGGATGGACGAGGGGGAACTGACCCGCAGGGAGGCGCTGCCCGCGATGCTCACGGTGACCCCGCGCAACTCGTCGGAGCTGGAGTTGACGATTCGGAAGTGCGGGGCACCGCTGCGGTCGATGGTCCAGGGCACCCGGTAGGCGAGGCGCCGGGGTCGGAGCGGGGCGAGGGGGCTGCGAAGGTTCCGAAGGTGTTTCATGCGGCCCAAGTTAGCCACGCCCTCCGACGCTCGAGCCCCGAAATCGGGCCTAGAGACCCCATCCGTGGACAACTCGCCGAGATTCTTTCTGTGGAGGAGTTCTCGTCCCCCCGAAAAGCACGTCTGACCAGCGGTTATCTAGCTGCCGTAGTCCTTGTTGTACAGGTCGAGGACCTCGTCGATCGGGCCGTCCAGGACGAGTGCGCCCTTGTCGAGATAGAGCCCCCTGGCGCAGAAACGTCGCAGATCCTTCTCGTTGTGCGACACGAAGAACATCGTGCGGCCGCCGGCGAGCAGCTCCTCGATCTTCGCGTAGCACTTCTCGCGGAAGGAGCGGTCGCCCACCGCCAGCACCTCGTCGACGAGCAGCACGGGCTCCTCGAGCTGCGCGATCACCGAGAATGCGATGCGCACCTTCATACCGCTGGAGAGATGCTTGTAGGGAGTGTCGACGAAGTCGCCGATCTCGGCGAACGCGATGATCTCGTCGAACCGGGCCTCGATCTGCTGCCTGGTCATGCCGTGCAGCCCCGCCGTGAGGAACACGTTGTCGCGGACCGTGAGGTCGTCGACGAAGCCTCCGGTGATCTCGATCAGGGGAGCAACGCCCTCCGTGACGCGCACCGTGCCCTCATCGGGCAACAGCACGCCCGCGACGAGCTTGAGCAACGTCGACTTGCCCTGGCCGTTGCGTCCCACCACCCCGATGGCCTCGCCGGGCTCGACACGGAACGACACGTTGCGCAGCGGCCAGAAGTCGTCGGGCCGCGACCGCCGCTGGCGCGAACCGAACAGGTCTTTGAACGACCGCCGTGCGCCGCGGTTGCGCTTGAACCGCACGCCGAGGCCGGCGACGTCGATGACGGGTGCCACCTAGATCTCCTTCAGGATGTCGCGCTCGAAGCGCTTGAACACCAGCCAGCCGACGCCGAGGAGGATCAGGGACATCAGCGCGGCCACGATCACCAGGTACCAGTCCAGCTCCTCGGGGAAGAAGGCCGACCGATACAGGCTGAAGATTCCGGTCAGCGGATTGAACGCCGACCAGAAGTGCAGGGAGAACAGCGTCTCCGCCTGCGCTCCCGGATGCGCGGCCACGTACGCCGCGCAGTGCTTGGCCGCGACCCCGGCTCCGCAGCCGCCGGGCAGATCGCGGGCGCTGTAGATGATCGGCGACGCGTAGAAGAGGAAGCGCAGGGCCAGTTTGGCTGCGCGCTCGAGGTCGCGGAAGAACACCACCAGCGGTGCGACGATGAGGCCGACGCCGACGGTCAGCACGATCTGGATCAGGATCGCGAGCGGGAACAGCAGGATGTCGACGTTGACCTTCGCCCCCGTGGCGATCGCGAAAATGGCCAGCACCGGCAGCGACAGCAGGAACTCGATGCCTTTCGAGGCGACGATCCGGTTCACCCAGATCGTGCGGGGGATCATCGTCGACCGGATGAGCTTCGCCTCGCGGATGAACGCTCGTGTGCTGTCGGAGACGGCGCCGTTGAACCACATCCAGGGCAGCAGCGCCGCGAGGAGGAAGACGATGTAGGGGTTCTCGCCGACGCTGCGGTGGAAGATGACCGTGAAGACGAACCAATAGATCGCGCTCATCACGAGCGGATCGAGGATCGACCACAGGTACCCGAGCGCGCTGGTCGAGTAGCGGACACGGAGGTCGCGTCGCGTCAGCAGCCACAGGGAGTGGCGGTACCGCGCGAAACGGGTTCGCTGCGCAGGGCGCAGGTCGACGGAGGTACTGGTCACGAGAACCTATCGTATTGATCGAAGGCTGCGCGTTCGCAGCACACCGACGCGTCGGCCCCTACCCGTGACCGCCGGCGACTAGACGAAGAGGTTCGCGCGCTCCAGGTCTTCCTGGAAGTCCACCTCGACGGCATACAGATCGGAGATGTCGACGGGCTCCACCAGCATGCGGTCCTGGTCGATGGCCAGCTCGATGCCGCGCTCGAAGTAGTCCTGGTCGCCGACGCGCTGCAGCTGGCGCAGCAGGGCGGTCTTGTCGGCGCTGGAGACGTAGTTGATGCCGACCGCTTCGCCGAGGCCGCCCTTGACGGTCTTCGACAACTCCTGGATGTAACCCTCGGGGCCGGTCGTGTACTTGACCTCCTCGTCGGCGACCGACGAGGTGTTGACCGTCACGAAGGTCTGGTCGCGGGCCACCATCGCCGCGCCGCGCACGAGGACGGCGGGGTCGAAGACGACGTCGCCGTTCATCCAGAGCACGCCGCCGGGGCCGGAGGCCTGGAGGGCGCGCATCAGGCTCTTGGACGTGTTGGTCTGGTCGTACTGCTCGTTGTAGACGAACTCCGCGTCCGGGAACGCCTCGATGATGTGCTCCAGCTTGTAGCCGACGACGATCGTGACCGTGACGTCCGAGCCGAACGCCGCATGGATGTTGTCGAACTGCTGCTGCATGATGGTGCGGCCGTCGCTCAGCTCCGTCAGCGGCTTCGGAAGGCTCCGGCCGAGACGGCTGCCCATGCCCGCTGCGAGGATCACTACCTGGGTCGTCACAATCAATCTCCTTGAATCTGCGCCGAACCGTGCAGCAGCCCTACGGTGTGCTGTGCAGCGAGCGGATGGCGTCCGGTGCCGGGACCCGCTCCTCCCGGAATCGTTCTCAGGGAGTTCATTCGCGCTTTACGTGTTTCGACACGCCTTCATGCCTACGCCAGACTACCGGCGGCCCTCGTCCGGGGGCAGGGGTTGACGTCCGTTGTTGTGGGGTCGTTATGTTCCTCACAGGTGATTCCTAGGCGAGGAGATGTCCCCCGGTGACACGGCGGGGGGTACGCAAGCTCGGCTTGCTTGGTACGGTGGCGAGGTGAGTTCCGAGCGCGCGCAATCCGGCCGTACCGAGCCGGGGACCGACGTGCCCGAACCGCTTGGTCGTGACGAGGGGGAGCCGATGGCCGAGGCCACAGACAGCGGGACGGAGCAGGCGCCGCCCGCGGCGCGCCCCGTCCGCAAACGCACGCAGCCCAAGACGGCGGCGGCCTCCGCCGCGTCGAGCACGCGCGCGCCGGCACCGCGCAAGCGCGCAACGCCGGCCAAGCCCCGCACTCCCAAGGTGGTGGCGGCGGCCGACGGTGTGCGCGGGTCGGAGCGGTCCCCGGTGCCCGAGCCCCCCGCGGCTCCGGCTCCGGTCGTCGACACCCGCCCCAGCGTGCTCACCGTCCACGGCGTGAGCAAGCATTACGGCGCGACGGCGGCCGTCGACGACGTGTCGCTCGATGTGCGCGAGGGCTCCTTCTACGGCATCGTGGGCCCGAACGGGGCGGGGAAGACCACCACCCTGTCGATGGTCACCGGATTGCTTCGCCCCGACGAGGGTCGCGTCGTCGTGCACGGCGTCGACGTCTGGACCGAGCCGGTGCGCGCGAAGCACGTCATCGGCGTGCTGCCCGACAAGCTCCGGCTGTTCGACCGGCTCACCGGGGCGCAGTTCCTGTACTACGCCGGCACGCTGCGCGGCCTGTCGGCCAAGACGGTCCGCTCCCGCAGCACCGATCTCGCCGTCGCGTTCGGCATCGAGGACGCCCTCGACCGGCTCGTGGCCGACTACTCGGCCGGCATGACGAAGAAGATCGCGCTGGCGGCCGCGATGATCCACTCGCCCCGTCTGCTCGTGCTCGACGAGCCGTTCGAGTCGGTCGATCCCGTCTCCGCGGCCAACGTGGTCGACATCCTGCAGCGGTACACCGCCGCGGGCGGCACCGTCGTCCTGTCCAGCCACGGCATGGACATGATCCAGCGCGTGTGCGACAGCGTGGCGATCATCGTCCGCGGCAAAGTCCTCGCCGCAGGCACGATCGACGAGGTCCGCGGCGAGCAGACCCTCGAGGAGCGGTTCGTGGAGCTCGCGGGTGGGCGCAAGGCAGCGGAAGGCATGGAGTGGTTGCACAGCTTCTCGGACTGAAACTGCGCCTGATGGGCAACGCCTTCCGGCGCAGCCCGTGGCAGGTCTTCGGCCTGGTGCTGGGCCTCGCTTACGGACTGGTGACCGTCGTGCTGGTCATCGCGGCCCTCGTGGCGGCCCGCGTCGCGCCGGTCGTCGCCGACGTGCACAGCGTGCTGGTGGTGATCGGCTCCCTCGTGGTGGCCGGGTTCCTGCTGCTGCCGCTGCTGTTCGGGATCGACGACACGCTCGACCCGCGCAAGTTCGCGCTGTTCGGGATACCCGATCGCCGGCTCGCCCTCGCCCTCGGCCTCTCCGGCCTCATCGGGGTTCCCGCGATCGTGCTCTTCGTATGCGCGCTGGCCACGGTGATCACCTGGTCGCGCGATCCGGGCGCAGCCGCGCTCGCGGTGCTGTCGGCTGTGATCGTCGTCCCGACGTGCGTTCTGGCCTCGCGGATCTCCACGGCCGTCGCCTCGTTGTTCATCTCGTCGCGGCGGTCGAAGGAGGCCGGCGGCGTCGTGGTCGTCCTCGTGCTGGTGCTGATCGCACCGGTGCTCGTCCTGCTGCTGACCGTCGACTGGGGCCGTGACGGACTCGGCGCCCTGCACGGTTTCGCCGGCTGGCTGCAGTGGACGCCGCTGGGCGCCGTGTGGAGCATGCCGGGTGCCGCTGCGGAGGGTGCGGGAGGAGCGGCCTTCGTCCAGTTCCTCATCGCGGTCGCCACGGTCGGCGTGCTCTGGCTGGTCTGGCGCGCGCTGGTGACCCTGGTCGTCGTCGCCCCGGAGCGCGAGGCGCACGTCCGCGAACACAACGGGCTCGGCTGGTTCGGTCGCCTGCCGGGCGGCCCCACCGCGGCGATCGCCGCACGATCGATGACCTACTGGGGACGGGACGCCCGGTACTGGGTCGCGCTCGTGATGATCCCGGTGATCCCCGTCTTCGTGATCGTCGCCCTGACGCTCGGCGGCCTTCCCCTGCACTTCGCGTCGCTGGTGCCGCTGCCGCTGGTGTGCTTGTTCCTCGGCTGGACGATCCACAACGATGTGGCATTCGACAGCACGGCCATCTGGCTGCACCTGGTCTCCGGCACCCGTGGGTACGCGGACCGGCTCGGCAGGATGTTCCCGCCGGTGCTGGTGGGCATCCCGGTCATCGCCGTCGGTTCGATCGTGACCGCCGCCGTCTTCGGCGACTGGGCGGTGCTCCCCGCCGTGGCTGCCCTGAGCGGGTCCATCCTCGTGATCGGGCTGGGGCTGTCGAGCATCTTCTCGGTGCTGTTCCCGTACCCGGCCACCAAGCCGGGGGACAGCGCGTTCACGCAGCCGCAGACCTCCGGGGCGTCGTCTGCGCTCGCCCAGGCGCTGAGCTTCTTCGCCATCGTTGTCCTCGCGTCGCCCGCGATCGTCTTCCTGGCGCTCGGTCTCACCGTGAACCCGTTCTGGCTCGGCGTCTCGCCGATCGTCTCGGTGCTGGTCGGCTTCGCTGCGCTCGGCGGCGGAATCTGGGCAGGCTCACGCCTGTTCGACAAGCGCGGCCCTGAGCTGATGGCGTTCGCCAGTCGCAACGACTGAGGGCAGGCTCCCCGGGCCCGTCGGCGTGGCGCTCGTTTAGACTGGGACGATGAACGACGCCAGTATCCTCGAGTCGGGCGGTGAGCCCGGAGGCGGTGGACTCAGCACGCTGGAGCGCGAGCTCCTGGAGACGCCGCAGATCTCCGAGCCGGGCGACCACGAGCGTTTCTCGCACTACGTCAAGAAGGAGCAGATCCTCGAGTCGGCGATGACCGGCAAGCCGGTGAAGGCGCTGTGCGGCAAGATGTGGACGCCTGGCCGCGACCCGGAGAAGTTCCCGGTCTGCCCCACCTGCAAAGAGATCTACGAGACGCTGCGGGACGAGTAGGGTCGCTCCTCAGGCGAAGATGGTCGGGAGCACCGGATCGCCGCGACCCAGGCGGAACGCCTGATCCGGCAGCTCCCGCATCGCAGCCTCGCGGTGCTCGCGTGCGCGCAGGGTGCCCGCCGGCCCGAGGTGCTCGCGGTGCAGCTCGCCCTCGGTGATCAGCGGAACGAGGAGGTCGCGGCCGGTGTCGTCCGGTGTGTCTCCGGCCTCCACGATGTGCACGACCTCGGCGACGGCGTGCCCCGAGGCGTCCAGTCGCCGCACCGGGTGCTTGCGGCCGCCGATGCTCGGCTTGCCGTCGGACTTCTTGGCCACCGCCACCCAGTCGCCCGCGTCGTCACGGTGTGCGACCAGCTTGTAGACCATGCCGGATGCCGGCGAGCCCGACCCGGTGACGACCGACGTACCGACCCCGTAGCTGTCGACGGGGGAGGAGGACAGCGCCGCGATCGTGAACTCGTCGAGGTCGTTGGTCACGGTGATGCGGGTCTTCGTCGCTCCGAGCCGGTCGAGCTGCTCGCGCACCCGGCGCACCAGCTTCGGCAGATCTCCCGAGTCCAGCCGGATCGCCCCGAGCTCGGGACCGGCGACCCGCACCGCGGTCTCGATCGCGCGTTCCACATCGAAGGTGTCGACGAGCAGGGTGGTCCCCGGCCCCAGAGCCGCGACCTGCGCCCGGAAGGCGTCCTCCTCATCGTCGTGCAGGAGCGTGAACGCGTGCGCGGCGGTGCCCATCGTCGGCACACCCCAGGTGCGACCGGCCTCCAGGTTGGAGGTGGCACCGAACCCGGCGACGTATGCGGCGCGTGCGGCAGCGACCGCACTGTGCTCGTTGGCTCGCCGCGAACCCATCTCGGCGAGCGGCCGACCGGCGGCGGCGGTCACCATCCGCGCTGCGGCGGAGGCGACGGCCGAGTCGTAGTTGAAGACGCTCAGGATGAGCGTCTCCAGGATCACTCCCTCGGCGAAGGGGGCGTCGACGATCAGGAACGGCGAGCCCGGGAAGAACACCTCGCCCTCGCGATAGCCGCGGATCGTGCCCGAGAACCGGTAGTCGGCCAGCCAGTCCAGCGTCTCCTGCCGCACGACCCGGTTGTCGCGCAGGTACTCCAGCTCGGCGTCGCCGAACCGGAACTGCTCGATCAGCTCGAGCAGGCGGCCCGTACCCGCCAGGATCCCGTACCGGCGGCCCGCGGGGAGGTGGCGCGTGAACGCCTCGAAGACGCACTCCCGGTCGTGGGTGCCCCTGAGCAGGGCGGCGTCGAGCATCGTGAGCTCGTAGCGGTCGGTCAGGAGCGCGGAGGACTCGGTCACGGCTCCACCTTAGCTATCGGCCCGGACGGGTAGGCTGGACTGCTGTGACGGATGCGCCGATTGGGATCTTCGACTCGGGTGTCGGCGGGCTCACCGTGGCACGCGCGATCCGCGATCAGCTGCCGAACGAGTCGCTGCTGTATGTCGGCGACACGGCACATTCGCCCTACGGCCCGAAGTCCATCGCCGATGTGCGCCGCTACTCGCTGGAAGTGCTCGACTTCCTGGTCGACCAGGGCGTGAAGCTGCTCGTGATCGCCTGCAACACGGCCTCGTCCGCGATGCTGCGCGACGCCAGGGAGCGCTACTCCGTCCCCGTGATCGAGGTCATCCAGCCGGCGGTGCGGCGCGCGGTGGCGGCGACCCGCTCCGGGCGGGTGGGCGTGATCGGAACGGCGGGCACGATCTCGTCGCGCGCGTACGAGGATGCCTTCGCCGCTGCACCGTCGCTGGACCTGTTCACGCAGGCGTGCCCGCGATTCGTCGAGTTCGTCGAGGCCGGCATCACCAGCGGCGACGAGGTGCTGCGGGTCACCGCCGAATACCTCGAGCCGCTCCGCCGGGCCGACGTCGACACGCTGGTGCTCGGCTGCACCCACTACCCGTTCCTCAAGGGCGCCATCTCGTACGTCATGGGGGAGGGCGTCTCGCTGGTGTCGAGCGACACCGAGACCGCCAAAGACGTCTACCGCACGCTGGTGAGCGGGGGCCTGGAACGGCGCGAGACGGCCCCGCCGACCATCCGCTACGAAGCCACCGGCACCGACGCCGACTACTTCCTGCGCCTCGCGCACCGGTTCATCGGCCCGGAGATCTACCGGGTCGACCTGGTGCAGACCGGGGTGATCGACCTCCCGCAGTGACGGCGGAAACCCGCTGCCACGACCACCACCGACCCTTCGAGGAGACAACCGTGACCGAGACCACCCGTGCCGACGGCCGCAGGCCGGACGGACTGCGACCCGTCACCATCGAGCGCGGCTGGAGCCGTCAGGCCGAAGGCTCCGCGCTGATCTCGTTCGGCAACACGCGCGTGCTGTGCACGGCGTCGTTCACGAACGGGGTGCCGCGCTGGATGGCCGGAAAGGGCCGGGGCTGGGTTACGGCCGAGTACGCCATGCTGCCCCGCTCCACGAACGAGCGCATGGACCGTGAATCGGTCAAGGGCCGGATCGGCGGACGGACCCACGAGATCAGCCGGCTGATCGGGCGCAGTCTGCGAGCCGTCGTCGACATGAAGGCCCTCGGCGAGAACACGATCGTGATCGACTGCGACGTGCTTCAGGCCGACGGCGGCACGCGCACCGCGGCCATCACCGGGGCGTACGTCGCCCTGGCGGATGCGCTCGAATGGGGGCGCGACCACCGCTTCATCGCACAGAAGGCCACTCCGCTCATCGACTCGGTCTCCGCCGTCTCCGTCGGCATCATCGACGGCGAGCCGATGCTCGACCTGGCGTATGTGGAGGACGTGCGCGCCGAGACCGACATGAACGTCGTCGTGACCGGCCGCGGCCTCTTCGTCGAGGTGCAGGGCACCGCGGAGGGTGCGCCGTTCGACCGCAGGGAACTCGACGCACTGCTCGACCTCGCGCTCGAAGGCACCTCCACGCTGGCCGAGGTGCAGCGGGCCGCGCTGGCGTCGTCCGAGCTCGGCATCGAGGGCTGATGGTCCGCGTCGTCCTCGCCACGCACAACCGCCACAAGGCGGCGGAGTTCCAGCAGATCCTCGGCGACGCCGTCCCCGGGCTCGAGATCGTCGGCTACGACGGCCCCGAGCCCGTTGAAGACGGCGTGACCTTCGCCGAGAACGCTCTGATCAAAGCGCGCGCGGCCGCCGCACGCTCGGGGCTGCCCGCGCTGGCGGACGACTCCGGCATCTGCGTCGACGCCATGGGCGGCGCGCCGGGCATCTTCTCGGCACGGTGGGCGGGCCGGCACGGCGACGCCGAGGCCAACCTCCGCTTGCTGCTCGATCAGCTCGCCGACCTCCCCGACGGCGCCCGGGCCGGCCACTTCACGGCGACGCTGGCACTCGTGACCCCGGAGGGCGCGACGACCGTGGTCGAGGGCGTCTGGCCCGGGCGCATCGCGCGCGAGGCCAGAGGAGCGCACGGGCACGGCTACGACCCGATCTTCATCCCCGAGGGGCACGAGGCGACGGCCGCGGAGCTGGGGCCGGACGCGAAGAACGTCGAGAGCCACCGTTCGCGCGCGTTCGCTGCGATCGTCCCCGCGCTGAGGGAACTGGTCGCTGCAGGCTGACGAGAATGAGAACGGCACTCATTCCCATCTAGCCGGACGGCTGGCGGGCGCCGGTGGCTTCGACTTACCGTAGAAGAACCATGAGCCATGACCACGGGCACGCCGCCAACCGTAATCGACTCCTGATCGCCATCGGGATCGTCGCAGCGGTGCTCGTGGTGGAGGTCGTCGGCGCGTGGATCAGCGGTTCGCTGTCGCTGCTCGCCGACGCCGGCCACATGCTGAGCGATCTCACCGGGCTCGTCGTGGCGCTGATGGCCACCATCGTGGCCGCGCGGCCCGCCACCGACCGGCAGACTTTCGGCTACCGGCGCGCAGAGGTCTTCGGAGCGCTCATCAACGGGCTGATCCTCGTCGTCGTGGCCGTGACGGTCACGATCGGCGCGATCGGCCGGCTCGTGTCGGGCGAAACCGGCGTGCAGTCCGGCGCCATGCTGATCGTCGCGGTCATCGGCCTGGTGGCGAACTTCGGCGCGCTGCTTCTGCTGCGCCCGGCCGCCGGGCATTCGATCAACATGCGCGGCGCCTACCTGGAGGTGTTCGGCGACCTCATCGGATCGGTGACGGTCATCGTCGCGGCAGTGGTGATCATGTTCACCGGCTTCCAGGCCGCCGACGCGATCGCGTCGCTCCTCATCGCCGCGTTCATCGTGCCGCGCGCCGTGATGCTGCTGCGCGACGTCGTGCGCGTGCTCAGCGAAGCGGCACCCGCGGACACGGATGTCGCGGAGATCCGCGACCACATCCTGGGGACGAAGGGCGTCGTCGCCGTGCACGACGTGCACGTCTGGGCGATCACCTCAGGAGCACCCGTGTTCACTGCACACGTCGTCGTCGAGCCGGGAGTGTTCAGCTCCGGGGGCGCCGGGAAGCTCCTGGACGAGCTCTCCGGGTGCCTGTCGACCCACTTCGACGTGGAGCACTCCACGTTCCAGCTGGAGCCCGCGGAGCACGCCGCCCACGAGGACGAGTTCCACCGCTGACGTGCGGCGGCCCTCTGGTCAGACGTCGGGGGTCGGGCGCGGCTCGGCCGGCTCTGCCGCGGCCGCTGCGAGCCGCTTCCTCTTGGCCTTGCGCAGCGACTGGAAGTAGTGGAAGAGCGTCGGGATGAGCGTGATGACGACGGCTCCGATGAGGATCACGTCGATGTAGTTCGAGACGAACGTCGCCACCGGCGGGATGTATCCGATGACGTAGCCGAAGAGGGTGAGGCCGGCGCCCCAGATCAGCGCCCCGATCGCGTTGTAGAGCGAGTACTTCTTGTAGTTCATGTGGCCGACGCCGGCGGCGACGGGGGCGAACGTGCGCACGATCGGCACGAAGCGGGCGAGGATGACCGCCAGCGCACCGAACCGGTCGAAGAAGGCGTTGGTGCGGCGCACATTCTCCATGCTGAACAGCCCGGTCTCTCTGCGTTCGAAGACCCGTGGCCCGGCTTTGTGCCCGATCAGGTAGCCGACCTCGCCGCCGAGGAACGCGGCGAAGGCGATCGCGAGGCACACCCACCAGATGTCCACCCCGAAGACGAGCGAGGTGTGGGTGAGCAGGCCGGAGATGACGAGCAGGGTGTCGCCCGGGAGCAGGAAGCCGACCAGCAGGCCGGTCTCGGCGAAGACGATCCCGCACACCACCAGCAGCGCCCACGGACCCGCGGCCGAGATGATCGTGTGCGGGTCGAGCCAGGGGATGAGGCCGGCGTGATGGATCACGTGTCTCCAGGGTTTCGGTGTCGGATTCACGCCGAGTTTAGTGGGACGAACCTGCACGAAGCGTGCGAATCGTGGAAGCGCGAGCGAAGATCACCCTGTGGTCCCACTGGGCGGCAGCAGTGTTCATCCGATGGATGGTCGATGCGGTGCGGGAGAAGGGACTCGAACCCTCACGCCGTGAAGCACAGGAACCTAAATCCTGCGTGTCTGCCAGTTTCACCACTCCCGCGGCTCGCGCCGCCGAAGCGCCGCGCGGCTACGACAATAGCTCATCCACGCGCGGCGCCACCTCGCGACCGAGGAGGTCGATCGCCCGCATGATGTGCTCGTGGCCGAGCGTCCCGTTGCTGAGCTTGACGTCGAAGCGGGTGAGCCCGAGCCCGCGGGCGGCATACGCGATCTTCTGCGCCACGGTCTCGGGGGAGCCGACCACCAGTGCGCCGTCCTCCGCCGCCTCGTGCTCGAACCGCGCGCGGGTGGCGGGCGGCCAGCCGCGCTCCCGTCCGATCCGGTTGGTCATCGCCTCCCAGTGCGGCCAGAGGGTGTCCTTCGCCTCCTGGTCGGTCTCGGCGACGAACCCGGGGGAGTGCACGCCGATCGGCAGCGTGGTGTCGGGTCCGAACTGCTCCAGCGCGTTCCGGTACAGCTCGGTGAGCGGTTGGAAGCGCATCGGGCCGCCGCCGATGATCGCGACCATGAGCGGGAGGCCGTAGCGGGCGGCGCGCACGACGGACTCGGGACTGCCGCCGACGCCGATCCACGTCTTCAGGAGGCCGTGCTCGACCGGTGGGAAGACCGACTGGTCGGTGAGAGGCGGTCGGAGGCTGCCCTCCCAGGTGACCGGCTGCTGCCTGCGTAGGGCGGCGAAGAGGTCGAGCTTCTCGTCGAAGAGCTCCTCGTACTGCGCGATGTCGAACCCGAACAGCGGGAAGGACTCGATGAACGATCCGCGGCCGAGGATGACCTCGGCTCGGCCGTTCGAGACGCCGTCGAGCGTGGCGAAACGCTCGAACACCCGCACCGGGTCGTCCGAGCTCAGCACGGTGACGGCCGACCCGAGGTGGATCCGGTCGGTCTGCCCGGCGATCGCGGCGAGCACGACGTCGGGCGCCGACACCGAGAAGTCCTGCCGGTGGTGCTCGCCGATGCCGATGAAGTCGAGGCCGGCCTGATCGGCCTGGATGCCCTCTGCGACGACGTTGCGCAGCACCTGTGCGTGCGACAACGGCGCCCCGTCGGCGTCCAGCGTCACGTCGCCGAACGTGTCGATCCCGATCTCCAGTCGTGCCGCCATGCGTCGTCCTCCTGCTCGATGCGTTTGCATACGTCTGGAACTGTACTGGGGCCGCCGCTATTCCGTCAGGCCGTCGGCACGCGGTGGGCGGCGCGGGATGTAGCGGGGGATGAAGCGCGCGAGAAGCCCGGCCCCGAGCAGCCCGAGCAGGCCCATGACCCCGCTCGCGAAGGCGATCGAGACCAGACCGGTCAGCAGTGAGACCACGAGTGGCGCCACCGCCTGACCGGCATCGCCGGTGAACCTCCAGGCGCCGAGGAAGGCGGCAGGGGCCTCGCTCGGCGCCAGGTCGGCGCCCAGCGTCATGATGATGCCGGAGCCGATGCCGTTCGCGAACGCGAGGAAGAGCGAGACGCCGATGTACCAGGCGACGTTCGCCGGCAGGTCGTGACTGAACGCCAGTGCAAGGAAGCCGGCTCCCAGCCCGAGCATGGAGGGCACGACGCTCCACATCCGGCCGAACCGGTCCATGAGTTGACCGCTCGCGTAGAACAGCGCGAAGTCGACGGCCCCCGCGATGCCGATGATGAGCGCCGTGTTCGACTCGCTGAGCCCGATCGAGACCGCCCAGAGGGGAAGCAGCACGGTGCGCGCCGAACGCACGGCGGCGACGAGGGAGATGCCGGATCCCATCCGCGCCAGGACGCCGCGGAACGCCCAGATCGTCGAGAACAGTCCGCGGGTGCGCTCGTCGGCGTCCTCCTCTCCGGCGGTCAGCTGCTCCCCGTCGTGACCGGGAGACGTGGGCGCCGGGCCGAACATCCGCTCGGGATCGGGAAGGACCAGGAGGACGACGACGGAGCCGAGACAGCTGACGATGAAGATCCAGAACACGGACCGGGTCGAGCCGGTGAGGGCGATGACGCCGGAGGCGATGAGCGGCCCGACGAACCAGCCCGCGCGGAAGATCCCGCCGAGCGTCGACAGCGCCCGGGCGCGGTAGCGCACGGGGACGTAGGTGGTCATGAACGCGTGGCGGGCGAGCGCGAACACGGCGGTGGCGAGCCCGACCACGAAGATGCCCGCCATCAGGACCCAGTAGTTCGGGGCGAGCAGGCAGATGACGACCCCCACGACCGCCACCGCCGCCGCGCCGATCATCGCGGTGCGCTCGCCGATCCGTGAGACCACCCAGCCGCTCGGGATGTCGCCCGCGAGCTCGCCCAGCATCAGCATCGAGGCGATGAAGCCGGCCATCGCGAGCGTGGCACCGAGGTTGCCCGCGGCGATCGGGATGATCGGGATGATCGCGCCCTCGCCGATCGAGAACAGCAGCGTGGGCAGAAAGGCGGCCAGGGCGACGGCGCGGAACGAGAACGGGCGCTCATCGGAAGTCATTTGGTTTACACACTACAACTGCCCCCGTGCCGTCACGCGAGCGCCGTCACGCGAGCGCCCGGGCGGCGGCGCCGGTAGGCTGGAGGACGCCATGATCGAACTTGACCTCTCCCCGCAGATCGCGGACCTCCGCTCGACTCTCGCCGACATCGTCGCCGTCGTGAACGTGGAGAAGCTCCGCGCCGACATCGCCGACCTCAGCGAGCAGGCCGGAGCGCCCGACCTCTGGGATGACACGGCGAACGCGCAGAAGGTGACGAGCGCGCTCAGCCACCGCCAGGCCGAGCTCGGTCGCATCACGTCCGTCGAGCAGCGCCTCGACGATCTCGAAGTGCTCGTCGAGCTCGCCAACGAGGGCGACGACGAGGAGTCGGCGGCCGAGGCCCGCGCCGAGCTGGAGGCCCTGCAGAAGACGCTGGGCGACCTCGAGGTGCAGACCCTGCTGAGCGGCGAGTACGACGAGCGCGCCGCCATCGTCACGATCCGCTCGGGCGCAGGAGGCGACGACGCCACGGACTTCGCCGAGATGCTCATGCGCATGTACCTGCGCTGGGCGGAGCAGCACAAGTACCCGGTCAAGGTCATGGACACCTCCTACGCCGAGGGCGCCGGCATCAAGTCGGCCACGTTCGAGGTCGACGCCCCCTACGCGTTCGGCACGCTCTCCGTCGAGGCCGGAACGCACCGGCTCGCGCGCATCAGCCCCTTCGGCTCCGCCGACAAGCGTCAGACGTCGTTCGCGGCGGTCGAGGTCATCCCCCTGATGGAGGAGGCGACGGCCGTGGAAGTGCCCGAGGGCGACATCCGCGTCGACGTCTTCCGGTCCTCCGGCCCGGGCGGGCAGTCGGTCAACACGACCGACTCGGCTGTGCGCATCACCCACCTCCCGACCGGCATCGTCGTCTCGATGCAGAACGAGAAGTCGCAGATCCAGAACCGCGCGGCCGCCATGCGCGTGCTGCAGACGCGCCTGCTCCTCCTCCAGAAAGAGGAGGAGGCCGCGAAGAAGAAGGAGCTCGCCGGCACCATCACCGCGAGCTGGGGCGATCAGATGCGCTCCTACTTCCTCTACGGACAGCAGCTCGTGAAAGACCTGCGCACCGGCTACGAGTCGGGCAACCCGGCCTCCGTGTTCGACGGCGACCTCGACGGCTTCATCGCAGCGGGCATCCGCTGGCGGGCCGGCTCCAAAGACGACGACTGAGCAGGCTCACGGCCCCGGGCGGCCGACGGCGGCGCGCATAGCCCGCGTTCCGGCGACTGTCAGGCTTGCAGCCCGCTGGCATGTCGCTACTGTGGATCGCGCAAGTGTTGCTTAGTCTCTAACAGTCATGATCCGGTTCGAACACGTATCCAAGCAGTACTCGGGCACGACGCGCCCAGCGCTCAACGGCATCAACCTGGAAGTGCTGCGCGGCGAGTTCGTCTTCCTCGTCGGCGCCTCCGGCTCCGGCAAGTCGAGCTGCCTCCGGCTGATCCTCAAGGAGGAGCGGCCGACCAAGGGTGCCATCCATGTCCTCGGACAGGACCTGGGCTCGATCTCCTCGCGCAAGGTCCCGTACTTCCGACGCAACATCGGCGTCGTCTTCCAGGATTTCCGGCTCCTCCCGAACAAGACCGTCTTCCAGAACGTGGCCTTCACGCTGCAGGTGATCGGCAAGTCCCGCGGATTCATCCAGGAGGCCGTGCCGGACGTCCTGAAGATGGTGGGCCTGGACGGCAAGGCGCAGCGCCTTCCCCACGAGCTCTCCGGTGGTGAGCAGCAGCGCGTCGCGATCGCGCGCGCCGTCGTCAACAAGCCGCAGATCCTGCTCGCCGACGAGCCGACCGGAAACCTCGACCCCGCCACCAGCGCGGGCATCATGCAGGTGCTCGCGCAGATCAACGCCGGAGGCACCACGGTGTTGATGGCGACGCACGAGGCCGCGATCGTCGACCAGATGAAACAGCGCGTGATCGAGCTGGTCGGCGGACAGATCGTCCGCGACGAGCGTCACGGCGGCTACGGCGTGACGACCTCCATCCCGCTGCCGCGACCGACGGCGGAGGGCCTCGCCGTCCCCGCCGCGACGGCGACGGGTGTCGTCGCCTCGCCCGCGGCCTCCGAGCCCATGACGCGGCCGCATACGCCGGTGTCGAACCCCACCGGTCCGGTGAGGGTCGGCGGAACGGGCCCGGTCCAGCCGGTGTCGGCTCCCGTACCCGCGTCCGCCGCGCCGTCGCAACCGGCACAGACGGAGGCCCCCGTGCAGCAGGCCGCGCCCCAGCAGGCACCTGCGCCCGCGGTGCCGGTGCCGGTCACGGTGCCGGCGGCCGCCGCAGGGGAGGACCTCCCCGATCACCTGAACTTCACCGCCAACCTCGACCTGAGCGGACTGCGCGACGCGTCCGACCGTGACGGCGAACAGAATGTGGGACCCACGAAATGAGATTCGGGCTCATCTGGTCGGAGGTCGGCAATGGCCTGCGGCGCAACCTCTCGATGGTCGTCTCCGTCGTGCTCGTCACCTTCATCTCGCTGACCTTCGTCGGCACGGCCGCGCTGCTCCAGCTGCAGATCGCGCAGATGAAGACGTACTGGTACGACCGCGCGCAGGTCGCCGTCTACATGTGCACCGAGACGGACAACTGCCCGGGCGGCGCTGCGACCGAGCAGACCGTGGCCGCGGTGAAGAAGCAGCTGGAATCGCCGGAGATCGCGCCCTACATCCAGAAGTTCTACTTCCAGGACCAGAAGCAGGGCTACGAGCAGTTCAAGCAGCAGTTCAAAGGCAACCAGATCGCCGACTACGTCACACCGGACATGATCCCGCAGACGTTCTGGGTCAACCTCAAGGATCCCAACCGTTCCGATGTGCTGACCGAGACCCTGTCGAACTCGCCCGGTGTGCAGAGCGTGGTCGACCAGCGCAGCTATCTCGACCAGATCTTCAACATCCTCAACGCCGCGAGTCTCACCGCCATCGGCATCGCGATCCTCATGCTGGTCGCCGCCGTTCTGCTGATCGCGACGACGATCCGGCTCTCGGCGTTCTCGCGACGGCGTGAGATCGGCATCATGCGACTGGTCGGCGCTTCGAACCGGTTCATCCAGACGCCGTTCATCATCGAGGGCGTGATCGCCGCACTCATCGGCTCCATCCTGAGCTGCGTCGTGATCTGGCTGGGCGTGCAGTACTTCGTGCGGGGATTCCTCAGCCCGCGGATCCCGTCGATCAACTTCGTGGGGATGGACCAAGGCTGGCTGGTGATCCCGCTGCTCATCATCGTGGGCGTCGTCCTTGCCGCGGCCTCGGCGAACTTCGCGATCAAGCGGTATCTGAGGGTCTGACCCGTATAGACTGGTCTGCTGCCCGGCGACGTGCCGGGCAGCACCATCTTCGACGTCAGGAGCAGCTGTGCCCAGGGAACGTGGCCAGAAGGTCGTGGCCACCAATCGCCGAGCGCGCCACGACTACACCATCGAGGACACCTACGAGGCGGGACTCGTCCTGACCGGTACCGAGGTGAAGTCGCTGCGCGAGGGACGTGCGTCGCTGGTGGACGGGTATGCGTTCGTCGACGGCGGCGAGGCGTGGCTCGACGCGGTGCACATCCCGGAGTACCTCGACGGGACGTGGAACAATCATGCGCCGCGCCGCAAGCGCAAGCTGCTGCTCCACAAGGCCCAGATCGTCAAGATCGAGAACAAGGTCAAGCAGGGCGGCTACACGATCGTGCCGCTCTCGATCTACTTCAGCGACGGACGCGCCAAGGTCGAGATCGCCATCGCCAAGGGCAAGCGCGAGTACGACAAGAGGCAGGCTCTACGCGAGCGGCAGGACAATCGCGAAGCCGAGCGGGCGATGTCCAGCAGGCGTCACCTCGGCGAGTGACCCGAACCGGGGTGTCCTGTCGGGAGCGGGTGGCAGGATGAGGTCATGAGCACGCACGACGAGCGGACCGGCGGCCGGGTGACCGACATCGCCGAGCGCATCCCGGTGAACGGCACGTACAACTTCCGCGATGTCGGCGGCTACCCCGTGCCGACGGGGGTCGTGCGTCGCGGCAAGCTGTTCCGTTCGGACGGCCTGGCGCGTCTCGGCGAGCAGGGCCGGCGGTCGCTGCGCGATCTCGGCGTCCGCATCGTGATCGACCTGCGCGACGACTTCGAGACGGAAGTGATGCCCGACGACGTCGACGGGCTCGGCATCGAACGTCTGCATCTCCCGGTGTTCGAAGGGTCGGGTGCGTCCGCATCCACGATCGGCGTCACCCTGGCCGGCCTGTACGAGAAGATCCTGCTGCAGCACCGCGACGTGGTGGTCACCGCGCTGCGCGAGATCGCGGACACCGGCGACGAGGCGGTCGTCGTGCACTGCACCGCGGGCAAGGACCGCACCGGCGTCGTCGTCGCGCTCGCTCTGAGCGCCGTCGGCGTCGACCGCGAGACGGTGGTGGCAGACTATGCTGCCACCCAGGCCAATCTCGATGGCCCGTGGCTGGAGGGGATGATCGCACTGGTGAGGAGTCATGGTGTTGAGGTGACACCGGCTCTGCGCATCATCCTGGGTGGGAGCCCTCCCGAGGCGCTCGAGGAGTCGCTCGATCTGCTCGACCGTGAGTTCGGCGGGGTGCGCGACTATCTGCTCGAGGCCGGCCTGAGCGAGGTCGAGCTGGCGAAACTGCGTTCGGTGCTCGTGGAGCCGACCTGACCGATGAATCAGCGCCGACGTTCACATCCAAGCCATAACCGCCTCCCAGCCGGAATGCGGTTCGATCGGGTGTTCTGGTGAGTATGGACGAGTCCCAGCCCACGGAGCCGCTGCCGCCGGCGCAGCCGCAGCCGCAGTATGGTCAGCCGCAGTACGGGCAGCAGCAGTACGGGCAGCAGCAGTACGGTCCCGGTCCGCAGCAGCCGGGTGCGTTTCCTCCGACGTACGGCACCGGCGCCCAGCGGGCGTCCGCGGCCGAACCCTTCTACAAGCGCCACGGGCTGGCCTTCGCGATCTCGACGCTGGTGCTCGCGGTCATCATGCTGATCGGCATCGCCGGGGCGGGAGCGTTCGCACTCGGTTCCGTGCTGCTGCACGCCTCGTCGGTGTCGCACGTCGTGCTGGGCGGCGGCCACCCGCCTGTCCAGCAGGCGCCGGGCCAGAAGGGTGGCGGCCAGAACGGCGGCGGCCAGAGCGGTGGAGGCCAGAACGGTCGTCAGGACGAGGGGCCGATCGCCAAGGGCGTCGTCCGTGGCAGCGTGACGAAGATCGACGGATCGACGTGGACACTCGTGACATCGCGCGGCGCCACTCTCACCGTCGACACGTCCTCGTCGACGTCCTATGGGGCTCCGGGGCAGGATCAGAAGGCCTCCGACTTCGCTGTCGGAGACGAGGTCATCGTGGTCGGGGAGCGGTCGGGGGCGACCGTGACGGCCGCGCGGATCCTCAAGATCTCCGACCTGCCGTGGCGGCCTCCGTCGCTCCCGGGCTCGACCGCGACGCCGGGTGCGACTCCCGGGAGCTGACCCGCGGCGTACGGCCGGCGGTCAGTTCGCGGCGAACCGTGCGTGCACCTGCACCGCGACCGTGATCTGTTCCGGCTTGAGGGCGAGTGTCGCGCCGCCGAAGTCTGCGTTCATCGCGCGGGCCGCCAGAGGTTGGACCGGCTGCCCGGGCGCGGGTCCATCGCCCAGCATCCCGGGGTCGCTCAGTGCGAGCGGCCGCACGCTGCCGAGCCCGAGGCTCGTGGCGTAGACCGTCGCCTTCGCGACCGCGTTCTCGACGGCGCGCCGGCGGGCCTCCTGTGTGATCGTCTGCCGGCGCGCCTCCGTCAGCGTCCAGCTGACGCCCTGGATCGCGACGCCGTCGAGCAGCGACACCACGCCCACCCAATCCGACAGCGCTGCCGGCTCGTTGAAGGTGACGTCGATGCCGACTTCGGCGTGATAGACCGGCGCGAGCCGCCGGCCGTCCTGGTTCCAGGGGCGCTCACCCCACACACGCAGCTGGTCGGAGGACCACGAGGTCACCGGGCCGGTCTGCGGATTGTGCAGGTCGCGCAGCTCGGAGACCAGGGAGGCGTGCCGCTGCGTGGTCAGCGCGAGCGTTTCGTCGCGCTGCTCGCCCTCGTACGCGACCGCGATCCGGACCGCGCCGCGCTCGGCGGGATGCGTGAGTTCGTACTCGCCCTGAACGGTGATGATGGTGTCGGCCATCCATTGATGCTGGCATAGAACCGACGTCCCGGTTGTTGTAAGATGAGAAGCTCGCCGCCGCGTGCGGCGCATGCACCTGCACAACTCAACAGCGCGCGATGACGACCCGGCCTCACGGCCGTCGCACGGGGATGATCGGTTTCGACATTGTCTGCGAGAGTGTGAGAAGCGGGTCGAGGATGCATGGTTATCTCGCTAACGATCCATGCGAAAAAATAAGTGCCAATAACAAGAGCACTGTCTCGGCCAAGGCCGACTTCGCCCTCGCGGCGTAAGTTCCCCTTCGCCATTTGAAGAGACCGTCAGACCGGGAACTGTCTTCTACCCGGATCCTGGCGTCAGCTAGAAGACTTGCTTCTGCGTTGAGCATCAGGGCGCAGAGGGACTCTCACTGATACTGAGCCCGTCGGAGCAGGTGCCAGCGACAAGCTCCGGGGCTGAGAAAGCGACTTCACTGGCTACGCCCGTAGAAGGCACATGACCACAGCAGTGGACGGGGGTTCGATTCCCCCCATCTCCACCGATGGTCGTCATCGCGCGTTGTTCGAGTTCTTCCTCGCGCATTGCCCAGCCGCGGGTGTAGCGTGCGCTCGGGCGGTGGCGATGGCTCATTGGGTTCTGATCGTGCTGCACGCGGGGACCGCGGTGGCGGCGTTCGTGCTGGGCTGCCTGGTCTTGGCGGCGCTGCCTAGCACCGCACGCGCAGCCCGGTTCGTCGCGTTCTTCTGGTGCGTGATCGCCTCCATGTCGCTGCTGGTCGCTGTCGTGCTGTTCGACTGGGTGCAGTTGAACCCGACCAGGCGGATCGCGTTCGGCATCCTGTGCGCCCTCGCGGCCTACCTCGTCATTCGGGTGCTCCAGGCGAGAGCGGCGCTCGTACGCAAGCCCGCGACCTGGCGCAAAGCGCTCATCGGGCACGTCGGGTTCGTGATGATCTCGCTGTTCGACGGCTTCTGCATCGTGTCCGCGATCGATCTCCGGCTGCCGCCGTGGTTGATCGTCACCGTCGCTGTGCTCGGAGTCGTCGTGGGCGTCGTGGTGATCCGTGCTCTCGTTCGACGGGACGCGGCCGGTGAGCCCGCGGGCGCGAACTAACCGCGACGCTCCGCGCGGCGTGCGTAATGGCGGCGCGCCTTGATCCGGTTGCCGCAGTCGGCCATCGAGCACCAGCGGGCCGTGTTCGGCTTGCTGTGGTCGATCAGGAACTTGGTGCACTCGGGGTTCGCGCAGGGGCGGAGCCGTCCGGGGAGTTCCTGCTGCACGCGCGCCCACTCGAGCACCAGTTCCGCGCGGCCGTCGTCGGACGCGGTCTCCTGCGCCCACTCGACGCCCGTGTCCGTCATCACCGGTCGACGACTCACCCGCTCGAGATACGGCGCGAGCGTCGTCGGAACGGCCTCCCCGCGAATGACGGCCTGCAACCGATCGCGCAGCCGGATCAACTCAGGGTCGTCGAGCGTCTCCACCACGCGGCCGTCGACCACGGGCGCACTGTTGAGCACGGCGAGCAGGGCTTTCTCTGATGCGAGCACCTAACCACTATAACGCACTTGACAGGTTAGGATATCCGGCACTACAGTGATGCCGCTACGAAAGGAACCCCTGGTGACCACCGCTTTGATCGTCGGCCATCCCGACCTCACGGCATCGCGGCTCAGCGCCGCACTCACGGAGGCCGCACGCCACATCCCCGGCGTCGCTGTCCGCGTTCTGAGCGAGCTCGCCCCGACGGATGACGACGCGATCCGCGCGCCGCTGAAGGCGACGGCGCATCGCCTCGGAATGCGCTGGCAGCCGCCCGTGGTCGACCACGGCGTGCGCGGCCTCGATCAGAGCGACGTCGACGCCGTCACGCGCCGATTCGCCGACATTCTGACGGGCGCCCGGGAGGGCGAGAAGGAGCTGGTTCGATGAGCGACGCGAGCATGACCTCGACGGGGCAGGCCGAACCGGTCCCCGAACATCGCCGGACGGCCCCGCGCATCCCGCTCAACACCCTGGCGATCGCGTTCGGCCTTGCCGGTCTGGCAGCGGTATGGACGACCGCGGGCCGCCTGCTCGGAGCGCCGCAGGCGATCGCGCAGAGCCTGTGGGTGATCGCCGCGGTCGGGTGGCTCTGGCTGATCGTGGCCCATCTGCGTCGCGGTGCGAAGAGTTCCGAGACGCTCGCAGCCCAGCTGCGGCATCCCGCACAGGGCCCGATCGCCGCGCTCGTGCCCGTGGTCGGGATGCTGCTGGGGGCGGACCTGCACCGCTTCGTGCCGGTCGCCGGTGCGATCCTGGTCCTCGTCTCGATGGTGACGGCTGCCGGATTCGCCGCGTGGATCCTGGCGTTCTGGCACTCCGGCAACCTGGCGCCCGAGGCGTTCCACGGCGGTTACCTGTTGCCGACCGTCGGGGCCGGGTTCATCGCGGCGACGACCTCGTACACGGTCGGTCTGCCCGGTGTCGCGATCGCCGCCTTCGCGGTGGGCGCCTTCTTCTGGATCGTCGTGTCGACCGTGCTGCTCGCCCGGCTCGCGTTCTTCCCGCCGCTGCCCGATGCGCTGACGCCGACCTGCGCCATCCTCCTGGCGCCTCCCGCCGTGGCGGGGACGGCGTGGTTCACGATCAACGGAGAGCATGCCGACCCGGTCTCCATCGCGCTCCTCGGGCTCCTCGTGCTCATGGCGCTGCAACAGCTCGCCCTGCTGCCCCGCTACCGCAAGCTGTCGTTCACGCTCGGGTTCTGGTCTTTCACCTTCCCACTCGCAGCGGCCGCCTCGTACGGAGTCGACTGGCTGGCGCTGGCAGCGTTCCCGGGCTGGTCGATCCTGGCGTGGCTCCTGGTCGCGCTCGCCACCGTGGTGATCGTCGCCATCGGCGTGCGCTCACTCTGGCTGGTCTCGAGCGTCAGGCGGGGCGCGCGTCGGGCCGAGATCGTGCTGAGGCGCGCCGACGACCTCGTCGAGCGGCGCTGACCCCGAAACCGCTCGGCTACGGCTCCCGCGTCGCCCGGATGAGCCTGCTCATCGCGCGGTGGAGGTCGCGCAGGTCGTCCTCGGTCATCCCGAGGCGCTGCATCATGGTGCCGGGGATGCTCTCGGCGTACGCGCGCAGCTCGCGGCCCGACGCGGTCAGAGTGATCTCGACCACACGCTCGTCGGCCTCCGACCGTCGGCGGGCGACGTAGCCGAGCGCCTCGAGGCGTTTCACGAGGGGGGAGACGGTCGCGGGCTCGAGCGCGAGCAGGTCGGCGAGTCGCCGCACCGAGAGCGGCTCGTTCTCCCAGAGCGCGAGCATCACCAGGTACTGCGGATGGGTGAGACCGACCGGTTCGAGCACCGGGCGGTACGCGGCGATGACCGAGCGTGCGGCCACCGACAGGGCGAAGCACACCTGGCTCTCGAGGGCCAGCGGGTTGGCGGTGTCGGTCATGGGCAGTGGATCCGGGTCGAGGTGCGGGAGTCGGCGAAGCGCTCGATGACGTGCTGGTCGAGCGGTTTGCCGCACATCGGGCAGGCCGCATCGGCCCGTCGGATGTCCGGACCCTCCGGGTGGCCGGCGCCGAGCTGCGCGGGACCCGTGAAGGTGCGGACGACGTCGTTGGCGCGTTCGTAGAAGCGCCAGAACCGGCCAGCCATGGAGTTCCTCCTGATGAAACCGAAAATGATCAGTGCGCTAACCATTATTGCACTAATCAATGGCGACCAGATGTCCGCATCGCTGGTCCCAGCATGGCTGCAGTTCGGTTCGAGCGTCTACCATGTGGGCATCATGAGGGAACCGGCGGAGGCGGCAGAGGACCCGCAGGCCTTCCTGTCGGGCCTGATCGAACGCGTGCGCCGTGCGCTGCCGGCGGTTCTCGTCGCGCGCGTCCTGGAGGTCGAGCGCAGGCGCACGCTCAGCGACCGGGTCTCCGGCCGAGCCGGAGCGATCGTGCGGATCAGCCTCCTCGGACGGCAGGAGACGCTGACACTGGCGTACGAGCCGGGTCCGCACTGGGCGGGGGAGGCCGTGCTCGTCTACCGCGGAACGCCGGTCGCCCGCCGGCCGCTGCCGCTCGGGGACTGGCTGACCGCCTTCGCAGCGCGCATCGCCGCGTTGCAGGCCGAGATCGCCGGCGACGCCGCCACCTCGTCGCGCGCGCTGCAGTCACTCGGCCTCGAACCTCCCGGGTCGGAGCTGCACGTCCGGGACGCACAGATCCGGGTCGACCTCCGGACGCTGCCCGCACGCCTCGACCGTCGCGTTCCCGCCGAGGTGGCCGCGCAGGTCGGCCGGATCTCCGAGCTGCTGGTGGACGCCCTCGACCGGGTCGCCGGGCAGGGGGACGCCGAGGCGATGGTGCGGCGCACAGCGACCGTCTACCTCCCCGACACTCTGCGCGCGTACCTCGCACTTCCGGACGAATGGGCGGCGCGTCACATCCTCCCGGATGGGACGACCCCGGCCCAGACGCTCGCCGCTCAGCTGAACGAGCTCGAGAGCGCGGCGCGGCGGATGCGGGACGCCGCGGCCGAGCACGACGCGTCGGCGCTCCTGGTCAACGGGCGGTTCCTGTCACAGCGGTTCGGACCGTCGCAGCTCGACCTGCCCTGAGCGCCGGCCGCGCTGAGCGCCGGCCGCGCTGAGCGCCGGCCGCGCTGAGCGCGCCCGGCGGCTCAGGTGGCGCTGTTGTGCGAACGATCCAGATAGCTCCGCGACCGTTCCACCTGCTGCTCCAGGGCCTCGACGGTCTTGCCCATGCTCTCGACCGCCTTGACCCGGTAGGTGTCGATCGCGTCCATCGTCGCGAAGACGTTGTCGAAGGCGTGCTGGAGCGTCTCCAGGCTGACGCCGGTCGAGATCGCCTCCTCGTGCACGCGCGCCGTCTGCTGCCGCAGCAGTTCGCCGGTTCGGTCGATCATGGCGTTGGTCGCGTCGTTGAGCGCGCCGATCTGGTCGAGCACCAGCTCCTGGTTGCCGAGCGCCTGGGCGACGATGATCGCCGTGCGCAGTGCGGCGACCGTGGTCGTGCGTGCCCGCTCGACACCCTTGATGAGTTCCAGATTGTTCTTGCGGATGGCGTCGAGCGCCAGGTAGCCCTGCACGGACACGGCGATCTGGGTGGTGAGGTCCTGTCGCCGCTGCCGGATGGGGAACAGAGCATCGGCGAGCAGCGAGTCGGCCCGCTTCGGATCGGTCGCCCGCAGCTGCGCGGCCTGTGTCTCGATCGACTCGTCGAGGGCCTTAGCGAGTGCGGCGTACTCGCCCAGCTTGCCCATCGTCGCCCACAGGTTGGTGCGCTCGAGATCGATCGCGGCGTTGTCCTTGAGGAGCGCGTCCTGTCCGGAGATCAGCGCAGTGATGATCGCATCGAGCTGTTTCTGGGCAGGCTGGTAGCGCTCGAAGTACCGCATGAGCGACTTTCCGCCGGGCAGGCGGCCGAGAAAGCCCTTGGCGCCGGCCAGGTTGGCGTGACCGGGGTCGAGCTCGGTGATGGTCGTGCGCAGCTGCTGCAGCGTCTGAGCCACCTGCGTCTGCGGGTCGGACGGGCCGCCGCGGCCGCGCGCGGCGGCCAGCGACGATTCCGGGCGCTGCAGCATCCGGTTCGAGACCTCCGACGAGGACCGGATCTCCTGCACGCCCATCCGCGCGATCTCATCGACCTTGCGCGTGAACTCGGGGCTGCCGGGCTCTACGGCCGCGAGGCCGGCGACGAACTCGTCGGCCTTGGCCTGGAGCTCTTCGCGCTTGTCCGGGGGAACGGCGACCATCCCGACCGCCTGATCCCCGCCGACCTCCGGCACGGCGGCGGGAGGCGTGAGCGACACGCCCTCTGGCGGCCCTTCGGGCGGCGTCAACGGCTGATTGAGGTCGAGTTCGGACATCGGAGACTCCTCCCGGCGCGTGGGCACATCATCCCCCGTGCGCCTGAAACCCACACTAGAGCGTGAGGGGCCGGTTCAGCGCGCGTCGTCCCGCTCCGACCCCACCGTGTTCGTGAACCCGGTCACCGGCTGGTTCTCGTCGAACGCGGAGGCTGTGCGGCGATGAGGAAGGTCGCTCCGCCGCTGAGTAGTGTGAGCGGGATCGCGCGCGGCATAGGCCGACGCCTCCGTCGACAAGAGCAGTCGAAGAGGGTGCTCGTGACAAGACTCACAGAGAGGCCGAGGCCCAATCCAGCGCGACGCCCAGTGCGGTCAGCACCGAGACGTGGCCCTCGCGCGGACGCAGCCACAGCTCGCCCCGGGGCAGCCGTTCGAGCATCCAGCCGGCGTGCGTGGCAGGGACGACCCGGTCTCTGCCGCCCTGCACGAGCAGCGCCGGTGCGCTCACCGCTCCGAGCTCGACCCCCCATGGTGCCACGAACGCGCCATCGTCGTCCGCCTCGCCGTCGGGGCCGGATGCCGCGCCCGCTCCGGCGTCGGCGCCGAGAGCGGCCCAGGCTCCCGCGAGCACGTCGTAGTCGCGGCGGGTGAACGAGTCCGGGTCGAACCGGGCCGTCTCGGCGTAGGCAAGGCGCGCCGGGCGGCCCGAGAGAGCCGCCCGCAGGCCGCCGGGGTCGGCCATCCCGGCGAACCAGTCGACATCGCCCCAGTACGGCGCGATGCCTGCGAAGGTGACGACCGCGGCGGTGCGCTGCGGCGCGAGCGCGGCGCAGGCCAGGGCGTGCGGGCCGCCGCCCGAGGCGCCCATCGTCGCGAACCGGTCCACGCCGAGCTCGTCGAGAACGGCGAGGACGTCGGCGGCGCTGTCGGCGACGGTGCGGCCGGGCGCGGCGTCGGAGCCCGGGTATCCGGGCCGTGCGCACGACACGACGCGGATGCCCCGTGCGGCCGCCTCGGAAGCCAACGGTTCGATGACGGCGCCGGTCTGAGGCGTGCCGTGGTGCCAGACCACCACGGGTGCGTCGGGCTCCCCTCCGCTGTCGAAGTAGCGCACGGCACGGCCGTCCGGACGTGCGACGGACCCCGACGGGGGCGCGCCGGCGGTCAGCCCCGCCACGCGTCCACCTCCCGCTGCAGTTCGGACTTGCGGGCCTCGGACGCGAACGACGCCTCGATGGAGGTGCGGGCGAACCGCTCGGCCCGCTCCGCGTCGACGCCGAGCGCGTCGCGGACGGCGAGATAGTTCTCGCCGACGTAGCCTCCGAAATAGGCGGGGTCGTCCGAATTGATCGTCACCCGGACCCCGGCGGCGTCGAGTCGCAGCAGGGGATGCTCGGCGAGGTCGCTCACCGTGCGCAGCCGCACGTTCGACAGCGGGCACACCGTGAGCGGCACGCCCTCGGCGGCGAGCCGCGACATCAACTCCGGGTCCTCGGCGGCGCGGATGCCGTGGTCGATCCGTTCGACGCCGAGCAGATCGAGCGCCTGGCGGATGTAGGCGGGCGGCCCCTCCTCGCCGGCGTGGGCCACCGCGTGCAGTCCGGCATCCTTCGCCCGGGCGAACACCCCGGCGAACAGCTCGGGCGGGTAGCCGACCTCGGCGGAGTCCAGCCCGACGCCGAGCAGCCGATCAGGGCGGCTGAGCGCGGCGCTCAGCACCGCATCCGCCGACTCGACCGGCTGGTCGCGCAGGAAGCACAGGATGAGGCCGCCGGAGACACCGAGATCGCGCTCGGCCTCCTGGAGCGCCCCACTGATCCCGTCCACGACCGCCTCGAGCGGCACTCCGCGGCTCACGTGCGCCTGCGGGTCGAAGAAGAGCTCGACATGACGCAACCCCTGAGCGGCGGCGGTGTGCAGATAGCGTCGCGTCAGCTCGGCGAAATCGTCCTCGGTGCGCAGCACCGCCATCGTGGCGTAGTAGAGGTCGAGGAAGGACTGGAGGTCGGAGAACTCGTACCGCGCGGCGAGGTCCTCCACCGACTCGTAGGGGAGTGCCACACCGTTCCGCCCCGCCAGCTCGAACGCGAGGTCGGGCTCCAGCGTGCCCTCGATGTGGAGGTGGAGCTCGGCCTTCGGCAGGGCGAGCAGGGCTTCGTCGGACGGCAGCGCGGTCATGCCTCCGATCCTCCCACCGATGGAGCCGCGAACCGGCATCGGGGCGGCGCTCGCCGTCGTCGCGGACCGGCCGGTCAGGACACGCGCAGCAGGATCTTCCCGAGATGCGCGGACGACTCCATCCGCCGATGCGCCTGCGCCGCATCCGCCAGCGGGAAGACGGAGTCGATGACCGGGCGGACGTCGCCGGCCTCGAGCAACGGCCAGACGTGCTCGCGCACGGCCGCGATGATCGCGACCCGCTCGGCGAGCGGACGCGCCCGCAGCGTGGTTCCCTGGAACCGGGCGCGCTTGCGCATGAGCAGCCCCATGTCGACGGAGGCCGGAGTGCGGTCGCGGACGGCGATCGACATGATCCTGCCGCCGGTCGCGAGCGCCTCGAGGTCACGGGCGATGTAGTCGCCGCCGACGATGTCGAGGATCACGTCGGCGCCGCGGCCGTCGGTGAACGCCAGGACCGCCGCGACGAAGTCGTCCGTGCGGTAGTCGACGGCCGCCTCGGCGCCGAGGGAACGGCAGAAGGCGGCCTTCTCCGGGCTGACCGCTGTGGCGATCGACCGGGAGCCGAGCGCGCGGGCCAGCTGGATCGCCATCGAGCCGATCCCGCTCGAGCCGCCGTGGACGAGGAGCGTCTCGCCGGGTGCGAGAGCGCCGAGGTCGAACACGTTCGACCAGACCGTGGCGACCACTTCGGGCAGTCCGGCGGCCTCCACCGGATCGACCCCGGCCGGCACGGGAAGCACCAGCCCGACGTCGACCGTCACCCACTCGGCGTACCCTCCGCCGGGCAGCAGCGCGCAGACCAGGTCGCCCTCGCGCCAGCGACCGTCCTCGATGCCGGCGCCGACCGCGTCGATGACGCCGGAGACCTCGAGCCCGGGCCACTCGGGCGCGCCGGCCGGTGACGGATAGTATCCGCGCCGTTGACTCAGATCGGCGCCGTTGAGACCGGCGGCGATGACCCGGATGCGCACCTCGCCGGGAGCGGGTCGCGGCTCGGGGACCTCGGCGAGGGTCAGCACCTCCGCCTCGCCGGGCTGCGGGACGATGACCGCGCGCATCAGCGGACCGCCGTTCGTCCCGGCCCGGATCGTCGCCCGAGCACATCCCGGATCCTGACTTTGCTGGAGTACTCGATCGAGCCGTACCGGAACAGCCGCACGGCCAGCCGCAGCACCACGAACGCGAGCACGAACAGCTCGACGATGATGACGATCGCCTGCCACAGCGGCAGCGAGCCGAAGGCGTTCAGGATGAGCGCGGTGATCGGCGCGGTGTACGGGAAGTACGCCAGAACCTGCACGATCGGCGCGTTCGGGGTGCTGATGGCGTAACTCGACGCGTACAGCGGGATCACGACGGCGAAGACGACGACGGAGAAGAACGGCGCGGCATCCTTCGCGGTCGGCATCACCGCACCGACTGCCACCAGGGTGCCCGTGAACAGCGCGAAGCCTCCGATCGTCACGAGCGCTCCGACGATCATCTTCTGCGGGTCGAACACGAGAGTGCTCAAGTCGAGGCTGGGGATGGCCAGCTGGTCGCGGAAGAACAGGTAGCCCACCACGACCGGCAACGCGAACACGGCGATCTGGATGAGCCCGATGGCGAACAGCGACACCACCTTGCCGACGAGGAGGTTCGTCGGGTTGATCGTCGTCAGGATCATCTCCGTGACGCGGTTCTCCTTCTCCTCCAGCGTCGAGTTGAGCATCTGATTGCCCAGGAACACGATGACGATGAAGAAGGCGGCCAGGAAGACGAGTGCGGGAAGGATGGCCTCGAAGCCGGGCGCGACCGCGCCGTTCTTGAACGTGGTGGTCGCCGTGTTGGTCTCGCCGCGCAGGATGGCCACGTCGATCGGGTTGCCGAGTTTCTGCTCGACGCTCGCCGACAGCAGCGACTGTGCCACGGCGGAGTACCGGCTGTTCTGGAAGACGCCGACGTCGGCTCCGTAGACCTTGATCGTCTGTGTGGAGGGGTCGGCGGGGTAGTCGAAGAACGCGGGAGTGCCGCCGATCTGCACCTCCTCGACGCCCTCCGAGCTGCTGGCGATCTCTCTGCCGCCGTATTTGTGCGCGATCGTCGGGTCGACCAGCCCCGACGCGTCGACGTAGAGGAAGTCGAAGCGCGCGTTCTTCTGCTGGTCGGCGGTGTTGGCACTGGTCACGTTCGCCGAGATCAGCAGCGCGCCGAGGCCGAAGACGAGGATCGGGAGGATCAGCGTCACCGCCCAGAAGCTGCGCTTCTTGATCGTGCGCGTGAACTCGAACCCGATGACGGTGGAGAGGTTGTGGCGGGCCATGGTCAGTCCTCCTCGCGGCTCTCGGCGCCGTAGACCTCGACGAAGATGTCGTCGAGCGATTTGCGGGTGGGGGCGAAGCGGGTGACGTGGAGGCCGGCCTCCACAAGCGCGAGGAGGATCGCGGCGGTGTCGGCGTCGTTCGCGACCTCCAGCTCGGCGTGCCCGCCCGCGTCCGTCGCGATGCGGTAGGCGGGGGAGGGCGGGATGCGCCCGTCGTGGTCCACGTGCACGATCGTGCCGCCGAACTGCTCCTGCACCTCGGAGACGGTGCCGTAGGCACGCGACACGCCGTCTTTGAGGAGGATGACGCGGTCGCAGAGGCGCTCCACCTCCTCCATCTGGTGGGTGACCATCATCACGGTCGAGCCGGCGCGCTTCTGGTCGTCGATGATGTCCATCAGCAGGCGGCGGTTGACCGGGTCGAAGCCCTTGGTCGGCTCGTCGAGGATGAGCAGCTCGGGCTGGTTCATGATCGTGACGCCCAGCTGCACCTTCTGCTGCTGACCGCCGGAGAGCTTGTCGAGCCTCACCTTCTCCTTGTCGCCGATGCCGACCCGTTCCAGGTACTCGCGCGACCAGCGCCTGGCCGGTTCGGCGCCGAGGCCCTTGAGCCGCCCGAAGTAGACCATGACGTCGATGACGGACTCCTTCTTGTAGAGTCCCCGCTCTTCCGGCAGATAGCCGAGACGCTCGCCGGCCTCGGGCGAGAAGTCCCGGCCGTCGATGTGGAGGACGCCCGCCGTCGGCTGGTAGATGCCGAGGAGTGCGCGGATCGTGGTGGTCTTGCCCGAGCCGTTGCTGCCGAGGAAGCCGAACGTCTCGCCCCGCGCGATGTCGAAGGACAGGTCGCGGATCACGGTCGTGCGTCCGAAGTCCATCCGGAACCCGGCGATGTGGACGAGCGGCTCGTCGGTGGACGGCCTGGTGCTGAGTGTGCGGGGAGGGCTGGGAGTGCTGGGAGTGCTCGGAGTGCTCACACGCCCGAGCCTATGGTGTCGGGCCGCTTGTGGGGTGGTGATCGACGGCGTATCGTATCCAACACAAGTGTTGATAAAAGGAATTGTTGAGTATGGCCTCGAGCGAAACGGACGCCTCCGTGCAGGAACGGCTCGACCGAGCCTTCCAGGCGCTCTCGGATTCGGTGCGCCGCGCCATCATCGCGCGGTTGAGCACCGGGCCCGCGACCGTGAACGAGCTCGCCGAGCCGTTCGCGATCACGACGCAGGCGGTGTCCCGCCACATCCACGTGCTCGAGGAGGCCGGGCTCGTCACGCGCAGCCGTGACGCGCAGCGCAGGCCGGTGCACCTGCGCGCCGGCGCGCTCGAAGAACTCACCTCGTGGATCGACCGCTACCGGCTGATCCACGAGCAACGGTTCCGCACCCTCGACACCGTCCTCGGCGACCTCGCGGGCGCGGGGGCGACCGACCACCAGAACACGAGCAAGGAGTGAGAGCAATGAGCAATGACGTCACGATCACCGCCCCGGAGGGCCTGCCCTTCATCGATATCGAGCGCGAGTTCGACTATCCGGTGGAGCTGGTGTTCCGCGCCCACAAGGAGCCGGAGCTCTTCAAGCGCTGGCTCGGACCCCGTGGGTACGAGATGGACCTGGAGCAGTTCGAGTTCACGACAGGCGGTCGCTACCGTTACGTGCACACCGTCGGCGGCGAGTCGTACGCGTTCAACGGGGTCTTCCACGTCGTCCGCGACAACGAGTTCGCGATCCAGACCTTCGAGTTCGAGGGCTTCCCCGATGTGGTGAGCATCGAGTCCATCCGGTTCGAGCCGCTGGAGGGCGGTCGCAGCCGCATCCGCGTGCACGCTGTCTACCCGACCCTGGACGCGCGCGACGGCATGGTCGCGTCGGGTCAGGCGAAGGGTGTCACCGAGGGCTACGAGCAACTGGACGAGGTGCTCGCGAGCATCTAGCCGGCTGCCGCGGACGCCTGGGTCAGGCCAGCGCTTCCAGCAGCGCCGGGTGGAGCAGCCCGTTCGAGGCCAGCGAGGAGCCGTTGCCCGGACCGTGCTCGCCGGTGACCGAGGTGAACGCGCCGCCGGCCTCCTCGACGATCGGGATGAGCGCCGCAAGGTCGTAGGTCTTGACGTCGAACTCGCCAACGGCGTCGAGCAGCCCCTCGGCGAGCAGCATGTACGACCACATGTCGCCGTAGGCGCGGTCGCGCCACACGCGGCGGGTCAGGGCGACGAGTCGGTCGAGGTACCCGGCCTCGTCCCACTGCGCGATGCTCTGGAAGCTGATCGAGGCGTGTTCGAGATCGGCGACGGCGGAGACCCGGATGGGGCGGGGCTGGGCGCCGGGCGCGTCGGTCGTCCAGGCGCCGTCGCCGGTCTCGGCCCACCAGCGCTTGCCGAGGGCGGGGGAGCTGACGACCCCGACCACCGGCCTGCCGTCGATCGCGAGCGCGATCAGGGTTCCCCACACCGGCACGCCGCGCAGATAGTTGGAGGTGCCGTCGATCGGATCGATGATCCACTGCCGGCTCGCGTCGCCCTCCGTCCCGTACTCCTCGCCGAGGATGCCGTCGCCCGGCCGCTCGGAGGCGAGAGCGTCCCGGATCGCGCGCTCCACCGCGAGGTCGGCCTCCGTGACGAACGTGCGGTCGGGCTTCGTGTCGACGTGGAGGCCGCGCTCGCGGAAGTGCGCCGCCGAGATGCCATCGGCGAGGTCGGCGAGCCGCAGCGCGAGCGCAAGGTCGGACGAAAGGGGCGGCCGGTCGGTGTCGTGTGCGTCGGTCACGGCAGGAGCCTAGCGGGCCGCCGACAGGACACGCCCGGACTGCGCGCCGGAGCCGCCCCGATTGGCGAAGCGCCCGATCCGGATGCTAGTGTTGAGCCTCGGTTCGGGAAACCGAAACGAACGCGCCTCTAGCTCAATCGGCAGAGCAATTGACTCTTAATCAATGGGTTCAGGGTTCAAGTCCCTGGGGGCGCACCCGACACCGCAGGTGGCGAGAAGCCCCCGATCCCTTGGAAACACTGGGATCGGGGGCTTCTTCGGTTTCCTGGGTCGGTGCGTGTGATACATCGGGACGTCTCTGACGAAGCTGCGTCGATAGAGCTCTTGGGTTCCAACGGGTTTGGTCCTCACAGTTTGCCCGCAATGTTTGAGGGATGAGCCGTATTGAGTTCGCCTCGATCTTTCCCAGGGTGCCCCAGCGGAACTGGCTTCACTGCTGTCTCCGCTCTCTGGCGATTCATTCGCACGGGAGACGTGAGCTGACCAACGCGACAGGCACGCAGGACGGATCCCGTAACGCTCACCGGTCTCGGGTCAGGCATCTTTCGAGTACGTTCGTGCGACGACGACCGCAAGCCTCTGGACTGGGTGGACGTTCACGTCTCAAGGAGGTTGAGCCGGACGACCTTGCGCACGGCGTCTATTCGTGAGGTCGCGCCGAGTTTCGCGTAGATGTTGGTCGTGTGTCGCTTGACCGTGCCTTCGGTGATGTTGAGGCGCATGCTGATCTCGCGGTTGGTGTACGCCTGCGCGATCATCCTGATGACCTCGAGTTCCCGCTCGGTGAGAACTCCGTCCGTCCGGTTCTTGTGTGGCGCCTCGTCCGGTGACGTGGCCGGTTGAGGTTGTGCAGTGGCGATCAGCTGGCGGAGCGCGCTCTCGCTGATGCTCTTGTTGGCGAAGGCGGATGCGCCTGCTCGACTGAGCTGGCGCTGGAGGACTGCGTCGGTGTGCATGGTCAGGATGACCACTGCCGTTCGCGGTGATCGCCGCCGGACAGTGCGAATGGTCTGCTCGGCCGGTGGACCCGGCATCTCGACATCGAGCAGGAGGATTTCGGGGGTGGTGTCTTCAGCGAGTCGGACCGCGGTATTCCCGTCGCTCGCCTCACCGACGGATGTCGAAGTCGCGTTCGATGAGGGCGCGCACTCCCTTGCGGAAGAGCGCGTGATCATCGGCGAGAACCACCGTCCGGGTCATCGTGCGCCGCCCCGCAGAGCGATCGACAAGGTGACGGTGGTCCCGGCTCCCTGCCGAGAGTCGATCGCGAGATCTGCTCCGATGAGTTCGGCGCGCTCCTGTGCTGCGATGAGGCCGAGTGCACCGGGACGGATCGTGTCCCGGCCGAATCCGACTCCGTCGTCGGCCACGCTGATCTGCAGCTCGTCATGGCCCCACTTGGAGACAACGATGATCTTGTCGCCGTGGGAGTGACGGCGCGCGTTGTGGATGGCCTCGCGAACGACGATGAACGCCTCCTCCTGAACGCCTGTGGGAAGGGTTCGCGGGGTTCCCTCGCGTGAAGCGGCGACGCGCGGCGGTTCGGTGCTGAGGTCGGCGACGTAGTCGAGGATGGCCTCATCGAGGAGTTTGTCGCCCACCGAGTGTCTGAGGTCCAGAGCCAGTGAGCGTGTCTCATCCAGAGCCGCCTCCAGAAGGTCGAGCGCTTCGGCGATGCGTCCGGCCGCCGAGTCCGTGGGTTGCCGGCTGAGACGGACGCGCTGGATTCCCGCGGCGATGCTGTGAGCTACCCGGTCGTGCAGTTCACGTGAAATGCCGAGACGCTCTTCGGTGTGAGCTACCGCCAGTCGTTCGAGCAACGCGTCGACGTAGGCGAGGGATGCCGGGACGACCTCATCCATGATCGCGGCATTGAGGGCGCGCGCCACCGCTGACGCGTCATGGTGGTCGACCGCGAGTTCGGTCAGCGCGATGTCGAACAGGAGGGTGGCGGCAGTGAGGCTGTCGCTCGGATGGATGTTCTGCGCCGCCCGCGTTTTCCGACGCTCGTCGCCGGTGATGGCGCGTTGTGGGTGGCGGTACCGAGGCGTTGGAACGTGCGCCGAAGGATCGTGCGCACTTGCGTCTCGACCTGCTGGGTGATCACCGGATCCGCGGTCAAAGCGCTCCCGCGTGCAGTCAGTCGGCGAACCAGTTCTGCGGTGATTCGGAGTTCGAGACGGGCGGCCTCCTCTTCTGAGACCTGGGCCGGGGTTTCGGAGACCACGAGACAAGCATGGATGCTCACGCGTCTGATTGTCGCCAACCGTGAATGTTACTTTCGCTACATTCCATCACTCGTCCGATCCCCGCTAGCGTCGTAAAGGTGCGTCGTTCCGGGGGGATTGCGACGCTGGGTGGCAGGTGCGGGGGGCCTGCCACCCCGAGTCACGAGTAAAGGGGCGGGTTCGTGGGAGAGACGCAACGGCGCGGACGGCTTCCGGCCTTGGCCGTTGGTGGCGTCTTTCAGGAGGCCTCACACGAATGAGACCTCTGCGTGCGCGGGTCGGCTTCGCGGGGGCGCTCCTGGTGCTGGCATCGGGGTCGATGCTGACGGCGTGCAGCTCCGTGGCTGTTTCGCGCGATGCGCCGACGGCGGTGCCATCTGGCTCGTCTTCTGGGGAGCAGTCGACTCCCCAGTTTCCGGTCACAAACCCCGGCGGGACCGTCGACGCGGCATCCCAGCATAAGGCGGATCTCTGGTTGACCGGCGTGGTCGTTCCGGCTGGCGCCGTGCGATCCGCCACCCGACCTGACGGCGTGGCGAGCGGCACGAGCACGGGCATGTGGTGCCGGCCGATGGCCGACGCCGTCGGATACTGGACGCTGCCGAGCATGTCCACCCATGACACATTGGCGTGGCTGCGGTCCCATCCAAGCCAGGGCATGCAGGTCATGGGCAGCAATGAGGCCGTGCAGGCGAGCAACACCCAGGCGTCGGGCGGGACGGTCGTCGACGAGCCAACGCCCATGTCCCTTGAGGCGTTGATCTTCACCGTGACGAGTGTGGGCTCGGGATCAGGAATCCGCGCTGACGCTTTCGCCAAGGCCGACAATTCGGTCTGCGCCACCGCGCCGCCGGGCGCAGAGCTGGGCATCGGCGGCTGAGGCGACGGCCGCAGCTGGAGCTCGCGTGCAGCGTCGTCGCACGAAATGCCGAGCCGTCATGCGATGCTGGGCGCATGGTGATGGGCGGTGGCTCCGAGTTCCCTACGGTGGATCCTCGATTCGACGTGCAACCGAGGCACCTGTTCGGACCGTTCTGGCAGCTCCAGGTGGTCGACACGGTTACGGGCGCCAACGTCAATCCGCGTGGCGGCGGGTTCCTGACGGGGTTCGCCTCGGTGCGACGAGCAGCAACGTTCTCGACGAGGCGCTACCTCATTCAGCAAGCACATCGCCAATAGAGACAACACAGGTGGGCGATCGAGGTCGGTCCCCTCGTGCCGCCAGCGAGGCGATGACCCCGTTGGCTCGAATCCGGCGGGACCTCGAAGCACGTCTCTCTGCCGCAGGTGTTCCGTTCGCCGGTCATCCGCCCACGCACTCTGCCGCAGCATTCACGAGGTGGATGGCGCGAAATGCCTGAGACACTGAGTCGGTGCGAACCGCTCTGGGGGGAGCGTAGATCACCGGCTCATCGAGGCACGAAGCTGCACGCTAATGCGGTGGAATCGGCCGGTATGGGACAATTCCTGCCATGATCGTCGCGGTGCCAATCGACGTGCAGGCGATCGCTCGCGCGTGCCACGCACATGGAGTCAAGCGACTTCGCATCTTCGGGTCGGTGCTCAGCGACAAGTTTGACCGCGAGACGAGTGATGTCGATTTCCTCGTCGACTTCCTCCCAGGTCGCGGGGGACTGCTCCACGACTATTTCGACCTCAAGGAAGAGCTGGAGCGGATTGTGGGTCGCGGGGTCGATCTGGTCGATGCCGACGCGATATGCAATCCCTACTTCGCGACTTCTGCATTCACAAGTGCCGAGGTCGTCTATGCGGTCTGAGGTGAGCCCCGGCAGTCCGACGAAACGAGCGTCGTGGATGGTTCGAGTTACTCAGACGAACCAGCACAACTGGATTCTCCTATTGGTTGTGGGCTCAGCTACGGCGATCGTCGGTGTCCTCGGCTTGATCGCAGGCAATGTCCCCGGTGGCCTGTTCGTCCTGTTTTTCGGAGCAGTCACGGCGGGACCGAGCGCCTGGTGGGTCCGACGGGCCACACGTATGCCGGTGGAAGGGATGCAGCCAGAACCGACTCAGGAATCACCTGAAGAACCAGGATCGTGAAGCTACGATCCGTCTACACGAACGTGTTGCACGGGCTTCTTGTCATCTCTCAGTGTCTCGCGCACCCCCGCCCCCTCACCCCTGTCCCTGGTCCCAGAGCCGCCATCCTGCTTTCGTCTGGACGAAGCAGAACGACCACGGCTTGGGGCCTGCGTCCATGGAGCCGTCGGTGCTCGCTGTCGTCGTGATGACGTAGTCCATGCACTGCCCGTCGTCTCCCGTACGACCGACGAGGCGATACGTCGTCAGGTGCGGGTCGTGGCACCACGCCGCCGTATGCGATGTCGTCAGAGCGCGGGTCATCCCGCAGTCCTCGTCCTTGGCCGCTTCGAGGTAGACGGCAGCGACGGTCGACATCGGTGCCGTCGCGCCCGGCACGGGGCCGCGTGGGGCCACCAGGCCGGCGCCATCCAGCGCGACGGCCGCCAATGCCAGCGCGCCCGCGGTTGCCGCGACGATCGCGAGGGCGAGCACCGTCAGCTTGCGACCCCGACGGAGCGGGCGCGGATCGAGCGGGTGCGCCATGCGCCGAGACTATCGCGTGCCCGCCCGCGACGCGGAGCACGGCTCGCGCGCCCTGTCGACCCCGGTCCGCGCCCACTCCAGGCGCGTAGAGACCGACCCATGAGAGCACTCAGCAGGCAGGCGACCAGGACACTCGCGGTGATCGATGCGCCGGACGCGCGCATCCAGGAGCCGACCGACGCGGTGATCCGGATCACATCCACCGCGCTCTGCGGGTCCGATCTGCACCTCGACGACGTGCTCGGTCCGTTCCCGGCCACGGACGACGACCGCGCGGCTCCCGGGCCGGCGGGGCGTGAGGCGACCGCTGGCTAGGTCCGGTCTTTCCGCGGCATCACGACCTCTTTGATGATGAGGATGATGCCCGCCGAGATCGGGATGGCGACCAGCGCCCCGGGGAGGCCGAAGAGGGTCGAGCCGGCGAGCGCGGAGATGAGCACGACGGACCCCGGCACCTGGACGGCCTTTCCCATCACCTTCGGCGTCAGGATGTAGGCCTCCACCTGCATGTAGATCAGCATGAAGACGAGCACAACGACGCCGCTGACGGGGGAGTGGATGAGGGCGAGCACCGTCATCACGGCGGTCGTCAGCACGGTGCCGATGAGCGGGATGAGCGTGATGAAGAACGCCGCCAGGGCGATCAGGAACGCCCCGGGCACGCCGGTGATCAGCAGCAGGATGAGGCTGTAGGTCGCGTTGAAGAACGCGAGGATGACCATGCCGCTCAGATACTTGCCGAAGTTCTCCAGGATCCGCTCCGAGTAGCCCTCGAAACGGGCGCGGTGCGATCGGCGCACGAGGTGGTACAGCGACTGCTTGGTGGAGTCGTAGGAGGCGATGAAGTAGATCGTCAGGATGGCGATGAAGAAGCCGGTGGTGAAGGCGTTCAGCACCGAGAGGCCGAAGCCAAGGAGACCGTTGCCGACGTTCGCCCAGGTCTGCGGGTTCTTCACCTGGTCGGAGATCCAGGTGAGCGCCTGCCCGAGGACGCCGTTGCTGGCTTCGTTCGTGGCGTCGAACCAGCCCTCGGCGCGCAGTTTCGCGACCTCGGCCGGGATGGCGGTCGCCAGGTTGGAGATCTGCGTGACCAGCAGGGGCACGACGACCCAGACGATCGCGACGAGCACTCCGACGATCAGCAGGATCACCGTGACGATGGCCCATGCCCGTTTCATCCCGTGCCGCTGGAACCAGCGGATCAGGGGGTCGAGCCCGACCGTCGCGAACGCGGCGAGGAAGACCGAAAAGATGATCGACCGCAGGCCGTAGAGCATGTACCCGGCGGCGATCGCTCCCAGCGCGCCGAGGGTGACCACGAAGCCGAACAGCAGCGGGCTGCGCCGCAGCAGCGGTGCCCCGGCCGGGTCTGCGCCGCGGGTCGCGGAGCGGCGCTCGGGCGACTGGATGAATCGCATGAAGGCTCCCTGCTCGCTCGTCGCTCGCTCATCGAACGTCAGGGCGAGCGTATTGGGCTCCGTGCGGGCCCGACAAGAGCGACGCGCCCGTCGCCGGCCCGGCTGCGTCGGTCGTGGACAATACGCAAGTTCTTTTGCTTGTATTCGGAGGTGTATTGACCTCGGGTGTTCAGTCGTGCTCTACTGTCCGAAAGCAATTACAAAAGCCAGTTTCTTTGTAAACGGACGGAGAGGTCCTGCGATGCTTCCGGTGGAGAACAGCGCGCACGATGCGCGCCAGGCGAACCAGAGCGGCGCCCGCGTCGCGGTCGCCCTCCGCGACGGCGGCCGTGCCACCGTGGCGCAGCTGGCCGAGCGCACCGGTCTCTCGCGTCCGACCGTGGAGGCCGCCCTTCCGTCTCTTCGCGAGCGCGGCCTGGTCGACATGATCGAGGAGCACACCGCCGGCGGCCGCGGAGCAGGGCGCCCCGCACGCATCTTCGAGTTCGCCGCCGACGCCGGCCTCCTCGTCGGAGTGGACGTCGGCATCCACCGGGTGCGGGTCGTCGTCGCCGACCTGAGCGGCCGGATCGTCGCCTGGTATCAGCGCGACATCGAGCAGCGCTTCGTGGGAGCGGGGCGGCTCGACAACGTCAAAGACGCGGTGAACACCTGCTTCAGCCGGGCCGGCATCGACATCGGCCGCCTGGCCTCCCTCTCGGGAATGGCGGTCGCCGTGTCGGGCATGGTCGGCCCGGACGGCCGGCTCGCCGTCTCGCACAACTTCCCCGACTGGGAGGGCGTCGACATCGCGGGCAGGCTGAGCGAGCAGTACGGCTGCCCGGTCAGCATCGAGAACGACATGCGACTGGCGGCGCTCGCCGAGCACCGCATGGGAGCCGCCCGCCTGGTCGACGACGTCGCCTACTTCTTCGCCGGTCACCGCATCTCCATGGGCTTGATCATCGACGGCAAGCTGCGCCGCGGACGGCACGGTGCCGCCGGCGAGATCGGCGGCAGTGTCTTCTCGATGCACGTCGACGACTCCGGCCAGCTGCGTTGGGAGACCGGCGAGACGGCCGAGGACGTGTTCCGCGCCGCAGCCGCAGGGGATGCCGCGGCGCGGGCGGAGATCGACGAGTTCGTCCGCGGCGTGGCGACCGGCATCGCGACGGTCACGATGGCCGTCGACCCGGACGTCGTCGTGGTCGGCGGCGGCCTGTCGCGCGCCGGCGAGGAACTGCTGCGCCCGCTGCGCGCGGCCGTCATGGCCGAGATCGGGGTGCCCGTCCGGCCGTCCATCATCCAGTCCGAGCTCGGTGCCGAATCGGTGGTTCTCGGCGCCTTGGCGCTGGCCTCCGGTCAGGCGATGGATCGGCTCTACCTGGCCCCGGACCTCCCGGAGCCCGAAATCGATGTCGCCGGGGCGCGTGCCAGGGCGGCGCAGGAGACGCTGGAGGAAGCGAGCAGATGAGCGTGGATGTGACCGAACAGCAGGCGGCGCACCGATCGGGCGACGCCTCGACCCCGCCGTTGCGGATCGCCGTGATCGGGGCCGGTGCGCGGTCGGAGATCGCCGCGCACGCCGTGACCGCCGGTGAGGGTGTGATCGTCGCGATCGCCGATCCGAGCGCCGCCGCCCGGGAGCGCGCGGCCGTGGAGTTCGGCCGGCCTCGGCTGTTCGCCGGCCACCGGGAGCTGATCGCCGCAGTCTCCGGAATCGACGCGGCCTTCGTGACATCGCCAGACCACACGCACGCCGAGATCGCCATCGACCTCCTGAGAGCCGGGATCGCCGTCTACCTCGAGAAGCCCCTCGCGATCGACGTGGCCGACGCCGACGCCATCCTGGAGGCCGCAGCCGAGACCGGCACCCCGCTGTACGTCGGTCACAACATGCGGCACATGGCCGTCATCCAGACAATGCGCGACATCATCCGACGGGGCGAGATCGGCGAGGTCAAGGCGATCTGGTGCCGGCACTTCGTCGGCAACGGCGGCGACTACTACTTCAAGGACTGGCACGCCGAACGCGCCAAGTCCAACGGGCTGCTGCTGCAGAAGGGCGCCCACGACATCGACATCATCCACTGGCTCGCCGGGGGCTACTCCGAGCTGGTCACCGGCATGGGCGGCCTCTCGCTCTACGGAGCAATCGACGACCGGCGCGACAACTCCGACCGTTCGATGCCCGACTGGTTCTCGATGGATGCCTGGCCGCCGCTGGCCCAGCGCGAGCTGAACCCGGTGATCGACGTCGAGGACATCTCGATGGTGACCATGCACCTGGACAACGGGGTCTTCGCCTCGTACCAGCAGTGCCACTACACACCGGACTACTGGCGCAACTACACCGTGATCGGCACGGAGGGGCGCCTGGAGAACTTCGGCGACTCGGACGGCGCGATCGTGCGCGTCTGGAATCGCCGGACGACGTACAACCCCGCCGGAGACGCCGAGTACACCGTGCTCGGCGACGAAAGCGGACACGCGGACGCGGACCGGCTCACCGTCGCCGAGTTCGTGCGCTTCGTGCGGGAGGGCACTGCGACGACGACGTCCGCAGTGGCTGCCCGCAATGCGGTGGCCACCGCCGTGGCGGCCACCGAATCGCTCCGAGACGGGTCCCGGCCCCGAGCCGTGCCCGCCGTGGATGCGAAGATCGCCGCGCGGTTGTAGCGGCGGCACCATGCAACACGAAGATCCGGGCCGGCGAGTGGAGTCGCCGACCCGGTAAGGCACCGACAACCCCCTCATCGAAGGAGAACCAATGCGAAAAGCCCTGCTCGCGGCCGCGGCCGCTGTCGCCTCCGCGGTCGTACTCGCCGGATGCTCGTCCAACACTGGCAGCGGTTCCGATGCCCCTGCCGATCATAATCTCTCGGCCAGCATCTCCTACGCGTTCTGGGACGTGAACCAGAAGCCGGCCATGGAGGCCCTGATCAAGGACTTCAACAAGGAGTATCCGAACATCAAGGTGACCACCCAGATCACGCCCTACCAGAACTACTTCACCAAGCTGCAGACCCAGGGCTCGTCGAAGACCCTCCCGGACGTCTTCTGGATGAACGGGCCGAACTTCCAGCTCTACGCGTCCAACGGGCTGCTCGAGCCGGTCGGCTCCGGCATCAAGCCGGCGAACTACCCCAAGGCGCTCGACGACCTGTACAGCTATGACGGAAAGCAGTACGGCGTGCCGAAGGACTTCGACACGATCGGGGTCTTCTACAACAAGGCCGTCTTCGACAAGGCGGGAGTCGCCTACCCGACCGCCGACTGGACCTGGGACGAGTTCCACCAGAAGGCCAAGGAGATCTCCGACAAGCTGAAGGGCGAAGGCATCTACGGCGTCGCCAGCGGCCTCTCCGGCGGCCAGGAAATGTACTACAACACCATCCTGCAGGCCGGCGGCTCGATCATCTCGAGCGACGGCAAGAAGTCGGGCTACGACGACCCGAAGTCGATCAAGGGCCTTCAGTTCGTGCGCGACCTGATCGCCGACGGATCCTCCCCGACGCTCTCGCAGCTGTCGGACACCCCGCAGGACCAGTGGTTCATCAACTCCAAGTCGGCCATGATCTGGTCGGGGACCTGGCTCAACTCCGAGCTGCTCGCCTCGCCGATCAAGAGCACCATCGCCCTGGCTCCGCTGCCCAAGGGCGAGCGTCAGGCGACGGTCATCCACGGTCTCGCCAACGTCGTCGCGAAGGACTCCAAGAACAAGTCCGCGGCGATCGCCTTCCAGAACTATCTGGGCGGCAAGGAGGCGGCCGAGACCCAGGCCAAGATGGGCGCGGCCAACCCGGCCTTCAACGGCACCCAGCAGGCGTTCGTCGACACCGCGCCGTGGGATCTGAACATCTTCGAGAAGGCGGCGGCCGACTACGCGTTCCCGTACCCGATCTCCAAGAACACCGCGGCCTGGAACAAGGCCGAGAGCGACCTCCTGCCCGACGCCTTCAGCGGCAAGAAGCCGGTCGACGAGGTCGCCAAGGAGCTCGCCAAGCAGATGAACGCGGACCTCGCCAAAGAGTGACCATGTCCACTCAGACGATCACGAAGGGAGCGGGCGCCGCGCAGACGGCGCCCGCCTCCCGGGGCGAAAACGCTCCGCAGCCGCGCCGCGGTACCCGGTTCTCCCGGGGCGAACGGCTGCGCAAGGACGGCTGGTGGGCGCTGCTGTTCGTCGGCCCGCTGCTGTTCGGCGTGCTGGTGTTCTACATCTGGCCGATCTTCCGCAACGCCTACTTCAGCTTCACCACCTGGGGCGCGTTCGGCGGCGCCACCTGGTCGGGGCTCTCGAACTACCAGCAGATGCTGGCCGACCCCGAGTTCTGGAGGGCGATCCTCAACACGCTGATCTACGTCGGCATCCTGCTGCTGGGTATCCCGCTCGCGGTGCTGTTCGCCGCCCTGATCAATCGGCCGGGGCTGAAGTTCGCAGCCGCGTACCGCACCGCGTTCTTCCTTCCGTATGTCGCGATGCCCGCCGCCATCTCGATGGTGTGGCGGATCATCTTCAACGGCGACTTCGGCGTGATCAACTACACGCTGTCACTGGTCGGCATCCACGGACCGAACTGGCTGAGCACGGAATGGTTCGCGCTCTTCGCGGTCGGCGTCGTCGGGGTGTGGATCTCGCTCGGCTTCAACCTCATCGTGCTCTCGGCGGGCATGCGCAGCATCCCGCCGGAGATGTACGAGGCGTCGTCGATCGACGGCGCCACGCGCACGCGGCAGTTCTTCTCGATCACCGTCCCGCTGCTCAGCCCGTCGATCTTCTTCGTGTCGGTGATCACCGTGATCACCGGATTCCAGCTCTTCGACCTGCTGTACGCGCTCATGGGCACCGGCAATCCGGCCATCAACCAGACGCAGTCGCTCGTGTACCTGTTCTTCGCGCATCAGCAGACCGGTGACAACGGGTATGCGGCGGCGGTCGGCGTCGCGATCCTCGTGCTGGTCGGCGCGTTCACGATGCTCCAGTTCCGCATGCAGAAGAGGTGGGTCAACTATGTCTAGCTCGGTCGTCTCCCCGCCGCGCGCGGGTCGCGCGGTCGCAGGCCGTGCCCGCAGCCGCAACGGCCTGACCCACGTCGTGCTGATCGTCGCGTCGCTCCTGATGATCTTCCCGTTCGTCTGGCAGATCCTGATGTCGCTGGCGACGAACGCGCAGGTGACGTCTGTTCCGCCCACGGTCTGGCCGGGCACGCTCCACTTCGAGAACTTCGCGCACGTGTTCGACCAGCTGCCCTTCCTGAATCAGCTGTGGGTCTCGGTCGCCGTGACGGTGATCCGCACGGTCGGTCAGCTCCTGCTGTGCTCGATGGCCGGCTACGCCTTCGCGCGGATGGAGTTCCCCTTCCGGCGGAGCATCTTCGCCCTCGTGCTCGCCATCCTGATGGTGCCGCCGCAGGTCTACCTGTTGCCGCAGTACCAGATCGTGCAGGGGCTCGGCTGGCTCAACACCATCGCCGGCATCGCGGCGCCCGGAATCTTCAGCGCGTTCGGCACGTTCATGATGCGGCAGTTCTTCCTCGGACTCCCCGACGAACTGGCCGAGGCCGCGCGCCTCGACGGTGCGAACCACTTCCAGGTGTTCTGGAAGGTCATGCTGCCGCTGGCCAGACCCGGTCTCTCCGCGCTCGCGATCATCACCGTCCTGGCCTCTTGGAACGACCTGCTCTGGCCGCTCATCGTCGCAACGGACTCCACGCAGATGCCTCTCGCACCGGGCATCGCCACACTCACCAGTCAGCGCTCCATCCCGGACTTCCCGCTGCTGCTCGCCGCAAGCCTGCTGGCCATGGCTCCGGTGCTCATCCTGTTCCTCCTCATGCAGCGGCGCGTCATCGACGGCATCGCCTTCTCCGGTCTCAAGTGACCGGGCTGCTCCACGATCGAGAAAGGCACACCCCGTGACCTCCCTTCGAGTCGGCCTCATTGGGGCCGGCGGTATCTCCCGCGTCCACGCGGACGGCTGGCGCGCCCTCGGCGCGGCGGTCACCGTGTACTCGCACGAGGGCTCCGACGCGCTCGCGGCGCAGTACGGCTTCGCGGTCGCGTCTTCGCTGGACGACCTCCTCGCGGCCGCGGACATCGTCGACATCGTGACCCCGACCACGAGCCACGCCCCGCTCGCCCTGACGGCGATCCGGGCCGGCAAGCACGTGGTGTGCGAGAAGCCGCTCGCGGGTACGGTCGACGATGCGCGCGAGGTGGTCGACGCTGCACGCGAGTCCGGCGTCCGGCTCTTCCCCGCGCATGTCGTACGGTACTTCCCCGACTACGCCGCACTGCGCCGCCAGGTGGAGGCCGGGCTCATCGGCGAACCGGCCGTCCTCCGCTTCGTGCGGGGCGGAGAGGCCCCGCGCACCGGGACGTGGTTCCACGACGTGCACCGCGGAGGCGGCATCGTGCGCGACCAGATGATCCACGACCTCGATCAGGCGCTCTGGATGGCGGGCGACATCGTCCGCGTCTACGCAGCGCAGAGCGCATCCGCCGGTGACGCCGACGCTCCGGACGCCGTGACGGCGCATGTGGTGCTCACCCACGCGAACGGCGCGCTCAGCCACGTGCAGGGCACCTGGGGTGCCCGCGGGCTGCCGTTCCGCACGTCCGCGGACGTCGCGGGATCCGCCGGGGTCCTCAGCCTCGACTCGGCGCCGACCGCCAGCCGGGTGGACATCCCGTCGGCGCACGCGGGCGACGGCTACCTGCCGCCTCCCACCCTGACCGAGAGCCCCTACACCGCCCAGTTGCGCGACTACGTCGCGGCGATCGCCGAGCAGCGGGATGCGCGCGTGACTCCCGAGGACGGCCTCCGGGCCGTCGTCGTCGCCGAGGCCGCGATGGAATCGTTGCGCACCGGCCGCCCCGTCGACATCGACCTGTCGTCCGTCTCCGAGCCGGCGCCCGCGGCCGTTGCGGCCGGTGTCGGCGCATGACACGCATCGCTCCCGAGGAGTCCCCGTTGAACGCACCCGCCTCCCGGCCGCTCAGAGTGGCCGTGCTCTCCTTCGCCCACACGCACGCGATCGGCTACTGCCGCGCGCTCGCCGGCCGGGCCGACATCGACCTGGTGGTCACCGACCCGGACGGAGCTTCGGCACCCGACGACGCATCGCGCGGCGCCGCTCTCGCCGATTCGCTGGGAGTGCGCTACGTGCAGTCGTACACCGACGCGCTCGCCTGGGGTCCCGATGCCGTGATCGTCACCGCCGAGAACGCGCGTCATCGCGAGCTGGTGGAGGCCGCGGCCGCGGTGGGTGCCCACATCCTCTGCGAGAAACCGCTCGCCACGACGGTCGAGGACGCCGAGGCGATGCTCGCCGCCGTCGAACGTGCGGGTGTCACCCTGATGACCGCGTATCCCGTGCGGTTCGCGCCGTCGTTCGCCGACCTCGTGCACCGCGTGCGGTCGGGACAGCTGGGCACTCTGCTGGCGGTCACAGGCACCAACAACGGCAAGCTCCCCGCCGAGCGGGCCTGGTTCACCGACCCTGCGCTGTCGGGCGGCGGCGCGCTGGTCGACCACGTCGTGCACTGCGCCGACCTGCTCGACGAGCTCCTCGGCGAGCAGCCCGACTCCGTGCACGCGGTCGCGAACCGGATCCTCCACCCCGGGTCGGCGGTGGAGACCGGCGGCCTGGTGACGGCCGTGTACCCGAGCGGGGTGGTGGCGACGATCGACTGCTCCTGGAGCGTGCCGCAGAGTGCGCCGACGTGGGGCGGTCTGACGCTGCAGGTCACGGGAACGCGCGGCTCGGTCACGATCGCGCCCTTCGCTCCGCACCTCGGCGGCCAGACACTGGACGGCCCCGTGTGGGTGCCGCTCGGCGCGGATCTGGATGCAGCGATGCTCGACGAGTTCCTCGACGCCGTGCGCAGCGGTCGCCCGGCGACGCCGGACGGCCAGGTCGGCCTCCGCACGCTGCGCGTGGTCGATGCCGCGCGGCGCTCTGCGGCGACGGGTGAGGTGGTGGTGCCCGCCGCCTGAGCGGGAATGCAGTGCGGCAAATGTTCACACGGCGGTGCAGGGGAGGGACGGTCAGCGATCGCGGGCGATGACGGAGAAGTCGTCGTCGCCGTGCCCGGCGTCGATGGCGCGTTGCAGTTCGGCGGCGACGAGCGCGACGGCCGGGAGGGGGACGTCGGCAGTCGCGAGCATCAGCCGAGTGTCCTTCGCGAGCGCGTCGGCCGTGAACTGCGCGTCGCCGTAGTCGCCCGCCGTGACGAGCGCGCCCTTCTGCGCGGCCAGCGGCGCGATCGCCGTCAGCGCCAGAGTGGAGAGCACGTCGTCGTCGCCGAGCCCGGCGGCGCGCCCGAGGCGCAGCGCCTCCGACAACGTCTCCATCGACACCGCCAGCGCGAGGTTGGCGACCAGCTTCGCCGCTGCGGCGGCGGCCGGCGAGCCGAAGGTGCGGAGCTTCTCCTGGTCGGCCCACAGCGTCACGATCCGTTTGGCCTCCCGCACTGCATCGCTCTCGCCGCCGACGAGGACGGCGAGCGCGCCCGCGCGCGCGGGAGCGAGCGACCCGACGACGGGCGCTGCCACGTAGCGGATCCCGGCGTCGGCGGCGCGTCCGGCGAACTCGGTCGCATCGGCGGGGGAGACCGTGGTGACGTCGATCCACAGCGTCCCCGCCCGCCAGGGGAGCCCGGCCTCGGTGATCGTCTCGCGCACGGCCTCCGGACCGAACAGCACGCTCACGACCGCGTCGGCCCCGGCGATGGCCTCGGCCGCGGTCGAGGCGACCCGCGCCCCGCGCCGCCCGATGCTCTCTGCGGCTTCGGGCGAGCGGTTCCACACCGTCACCCGGTGGCCTGCGTCGATCAGATGCGGAACGAGTTCGCGGCCCATCCGGCCGAGCCCGAGGAATGCGATGTCCATGGGGCCACTCTCCACCCCGGCGGAGAGCAGTGGAAGGGGCGAGCGCGGATGCGACCGTTCAGCCCTCCGGCAGCAACGCCCGCCGCCGCCCGAGGAACTCCCGCTCGCTCTCATTGCCGCACAGCCGCAGCGCAGCGTCGTACTCCTCTGCCGCCTCGCGCTCGCGCCCGGCACGTGCCAGAAGCCCGGCCCGCACCCCGTGCAGCAGATAGAAACCGCTGAGCGTGTCCCGCAGCGGCTCGATCGCCGCCACCCCCGCCGACGGTCCCGACGCCTCCGCCACGGCGACCGCCCGATTCAGCGCGACCACCGGTGACGGCTGCACACGAAGGAGCTGGTCGTACAGCGTGACGATCTGCCGCCAATCCGTGTCTTCGGCCAGCGCAGCGTCGTCGTGCACGGCCTGGATCGCCGCCTGCAGTTGGTATGGTCCCGGCCGGCCGAGCAGCAGGCAGCCGCGCACGAGGTCGTGCCCCTCGGCGATGAGCGCCGTGTCCCAGGACGACCGATCCTGGTCCGGAAGCGCGATCAACGCTCCCGACGCGTCCGAGCGCGCCGGCCGGCGCGCGTCGATCAGGAGCAGCAGCGCGAGGAGGCCCGCCGGCTCCGGCTCCTCCGGAAGCAGCCCGACGACGAGGCGCGCGAGACGGATCGCCTCCGCGCAGAGCTCCTCACGCACCAGCCGGTCGCCGGCGCTCGCCGTGTAACCCTCGTTGAAGATCAGGTAGACGACCGCCAGCGCGGAGGCCAGCCGCACGGCAAGATCGTCGGAGGACGGCACCCGGTACGGGATGCGCGCCTGACGGATCTTCGACTTGGCGCGCGAGATGCGCTGCGCCAGGGTCGGCTCGGGCACCAGGAAGGCTCGCGCGATCTCCGACGTGCTCAGGCCGCCGAGCAGCCGGAGCGTCAGCGCGACGCGGGCGTCCTGGCCGAGCGCCGGGTGGCAGCAGGTGAAGATCAGCCGGAGGCGTTCATCCGCGACGGGCCCGTCGTCCGTCGACTCCAGGGACGACGCGAGGACGAGAAGCTCCGCCGCTTCGGCCTCCTTCGAACGCCCCAGGGCCTCCCGCCGAAGCCGGTCGATCGCGCGCCGCCGGGCCGTGGTGATGATCCAGCCCGCCGGGGCCGCGGGCACCCCGTCGACCGGCCAGCGCGTCACAGCGACCGCGAAGGCGTCCTGCACCGCGTCCTCCGCGCGGTCCAGGTCGCCGGTGTACCGGTACAGCACCGAGACGGCGCGGCCGAACTCCGAACGGAAAACGGCCGCCACCGCCTCGGCGCCATCAGCGGGCACGGTCATGCGAACGGGCGCACCTCGATCGGCAGCGTCGTGGCGACCGCCAGGCGCTTGCCCCACGCGAGGGCGGCGTCGAGATCGGGCACCTCGACGATCGTGAAGCCGCCGAGATGCTCCTTGCCCTCTGCGAACGGACCGTCGGTGACGAGCACTTCGTCTCCGTCCGGCCGCAGCACGGTCGCCGACGCGGGCGGGAGCAGCCCGTTCGAGAACACCCACGCGCCGGCGGCGCGCATCTCGTCGTTGAGCCGGTCGAGGTTCGCGCCGATCGCGGCGAGCGCCTCCGGCTCGGGGATGGGTCCGTCGGGCTGGTAGACGCTGAGCAGATATTGGGTCATGGTCGAATTCCTTCCTCTCACCGTCTACACGAACGGGAGGACGTCATCTCGACATCATGACGCGGACTCCAGCGACACGGCCAGCGGCCGCAAGCGCGCCGCACGAGTCGGAGGGCTTGTGCCGTTCTGGAGCCGCGACGAGACTGGGCGGACCGGTCGCCGACGTCCGGCCCGGGACGACCGAGGAGGAAACGTGGAGTACAAGGACATTCCGACCAAGGCCGACATCGAGCGGATCGCGGCACTGCGCGAGCCGGGGTGCGTGAGCATCTACCTGCCGACCGGCAGTACGCCGCCGGAAGCCGACCGCGCGCGCATCGAGCTCAAGAACCACCTGGGTCTGGCGGTCAAGTCCCTGGAGGCCATGGGCATCGCCCGCGGCACGATCAGCCGCATCCAGGCCGAGGGGGAGCACATCCTCGAAGACCGGGACTTCTGGAGGTACCAGTCGCGCTCCCTGGCGGTGTTCCTGGACGGCGAGGTGGCCGAGACCTTCCGCCTGCCGAATCGCCTGACCTCCACCTGCGAGGTCGCGGACCGGTTCTACGTCAAGCCGCTTCTGCGCGCGGTGACCTTCCCGCAGTCCGCGCTCATCCTGGCGCTCGCGCAGAACTCGGTGCGGCTGATCCGCATCGACCCGGAGGCGCCGCCGGCGCTCGTCGAGGTGGAGGGCATGCCGAAGAACGTCCCGTCGGCGGTCGGTCTGCCGTCGGTCAGCGGGCGCGCGGCCTCCGGCCGGGTCCAGGGCTCCGAAGGCCAGAAGGTCCGGATGCTGGAGTACGTGCAGGCGATCGAGCGAGCGCTGCATCCGCTGCTGGCGACCTCCACCGAGCCGCTGATCCTCGCGGCGGCCGAGCCCTTGGTGGGCATCTTCCGCGGAGCGTCGGACTACCCGCGCCTGCTCGACGACGTGATCGCCGGCAACCCGGAGGACAAGACGGAGGACGAGCTGGCGACTGCGGCGCGCGGCGTGCTCGACCGCCTGTACGCCGGCAAGATCGACGCCCTCAAAGAGGACTTCTCGACCCGCATCGCGGCGGGGACGGCGCTGGTCGACCTCAGCGACATCGCCCGGGCCGCGACCTACGGTGCCGTCGAGACGCTGATCTTCGACATCGACCGTCGCGTTCCGGGCTCCCTCGACGATGAGACCGGCAAGATCGCGTACGGCGACGATGACACTCCCGGCAACTACGGTGTGGTCGACGAGATCATCCGCCGCTCGCTGGCGTCGAAGGCCAAGGTGTACGCGCTGCGAGCGGAGGACGTGCCCGGCGGAGGCGCGGTCGCGGCAGCTGTGCGCTTCCCCGTCTGACGTTCCTCGTCAGTTGCGGGCGGCGCGTGTGAGGGCGAGCACGAGGAACTCCTGCACGGCGGCCAGCCAGTCGTAGACCGCTCGCCGGGTGGCCGACTCCAGGTCGTGCACCTCGCCCTCGTCGCCGTCGTGCTCGATGCCCAGCTCCACAGCGAGCGCGAGCCGCATGTCGGTGAGGGTGCGCAGCCAGGCCTGCGCTCCGGCGGCATCGAGACGCACCTCGACGGACTCGCCGCACGTCGAACCGAGCGAGTCCAGCAGCGTGCGGGCGTTGCCGGCCTTGCGCTCGGCGATCCGCTCGGCGGTGAACCGCCGGAACTCGGCCGAGGCCTCCGCATCGTCGGGATACGCGTCCGGGAGCAACCGCGCGAGCGCCGGGTCGGCGTGGCCGGAATCCGGCGCGGCTCCGTCGGCCGCGCGCTCGGCGCGGTCCGCGGCCTCCGCCGCGAACCGCCTCAGCACCTCGACCTCCCCCGACTCGAAGCGCGCGCGGACGCCGCCGTTCCGGTCGGCGCGGAACGGCCTCACGCGTCCGCCCTCTGCAGGGTCGCCCACAACCCGTACTCGTGCATGGCCTCCACGTGCCGCTCCATCTCCTCGCGTGTGCCGGTCGCGACCACCGCACGGCCCTCGGTGTGCACCAGCAGCATCAGCCGCCGCGCCTCCGCCTTCGCGAATCCGAAATAGCTCTGGAAGACGTAGGTCACGTACGACATCAGGTTGACCGGATCGTTCCACACGATGGTCACCCACGGCGAACCCAGTTCGAGTCGTTCGTCGAGGTCGACCTCCTCGCGGATCGCGGGCTCGGTGACGGCCGGTGTCACTGCGAACGCGCCTCCGCGATCGCGTCGGCGGCGCGCACGAGGGCGAGGTGCGTGAGCGCCTGCGGAGTGTTGCCGGCCTGCGAGCGGCCGTCGACGTCGTACTCCTCCGAGAGCATCCCCACATCGTTGGCCAGCGCGAGCAGCCGGTCCATCAGCCGGACCGCGTCGTCGACCCGTCCCGAGCGCGCATACTGCTCGACGAGCCAGAAGGAGCAGGCGAGGAACGGCTGCTCGCCGGGAGGCAGCCCGTCGACACCCTTCTCGGTGCGGTAACGCAGCAGGAGGCCGCCCTTCATCAGGTCCTCCTCGAGCGCCGTGACGGTTCCCAGCATCCGCGGGTCGTCGAAATCGCAGTAGCCGACCTGACCGAGCAGCAGCAGCGAGGCGTCGACCTCCTCGCTGCCGAAGTACTGCACGTACGTTCCGCGATGCTCGTCGAAGCCGTTCGCCTCCACATCGGCACGGATCTGATCGCGCAGGTGCTTCCAGCGCTCGACAGGGCCCTCGAGTCCGTACTCCTCCACGCCGCGGATGGCGCAGTCGAACGCCGCCCAGACCAGCGCACGGGAGTGCGTGAACATCTTCGGAGCGCCGCGGATCTCCCAGATCCCGTGGTCGGCATTGCGCCAGTTGTCCTCCAGAAAGCCCATCAGGGCACGCTGCAGCGCCCACGAGAACCGCGTCTCGGGCACCCCGGCCGCGCGGCCGTGATCGAGGGCGAGCATCACCTCTCCGATCACGTCCGCCTGGAACTGTGTCGAAGCGTCGTTGCCGATGCGCACCGGGTGCGCGCCCTGGTAGCCGGGGAGGCTGTCGATCTCGCGCTCAGCGAGGTCGCGTTCCCCCGCGAGCCCGTACATGATCTGCACGTCGCCCGGGTCGCCCGCGATAGCGCGCAGCAGCCAATCGCGCCAGTGACCGACGTAGTCGTTGTAGCCGTGGGCGAGCAGTACGGCGATCGTGAGGGAGGCATCCCTCAGCCACACGTAGCGGTAGTCCCAGTTGCGCTCGCCTCCGAACTGCTCGGGCAGCGAGGTCGTCGCGGCGGCGACGATTCCACCGGTCTCGAGGTGCGTCAGGGCGCGGAGGATGAGGAGCGACCGCACGACCTCGTCGCGGTACGGCCCGTCATGGGCGCAGCCCGCCGCCCAGTCGGTCCACCAGGCCCGCGTGCGCCGGAGCGCGTCCTCGACGTCGAGCGCGGCAGGCGCGTCGCGATGCGACGGGAACCAGGTCATCGAGAGGTCGACCGTCTGGCCGGCGTGCACCGTGAAGGTCCCTTCGTGGGCGTGGTCGCTCGCGTGCAGCGACGGGCCGCGGAAGACGAGGCCGTCCGGTCCGGCCACGGCAACGAGCGCGGGCGGCTTCCCGTCGGTCATCTTGCGCACCCAGGGGATCGCCGTGGCGTAGCCGAACCGGATCCGCAGTTCCTGGCGCATCTCGACCTGACCGCTCACGCCGCGCACCCGCCGCACGATGTCGGCCCGGTGGTCGCCCATCGGCATCGCGTCCACCACCTCCACCTCGCCCGTGGAGGTGCGCCAGCGGGTGACCAGGATCATGGTGTCGCGCTCGTACGTGCGCGTGCAGGTCGCGCCGGGATCCGCGGGGGCGAGCAGCCACCGCCCGTGGTCCTCGGTGCCCAGCAGGGCCCCGAAGGTCGACTGCGAGTCGTACCGCGGCAGGCACAGCCAGTCGATGCTGCCGTCCCGCCCGACGAGGGCTCCTGTGAAGCAATCACTGATCAGGGCGTAATCCTCGATGGGGAGCGACATATCCCCAGTATGGCCGTACTGTGAAACCCATGACGCAGACCGTGGGCACTCTGGTGATTCTCGGAGCGAGCGGAGACCTGTCGTCCAGACTCCTGCTGCCCGCCGTGGGGCAGTTGCTCACGAACCACCCCGAGCGGCGCTTCCAGCTGGTCGGCGCCGGGGCGGAGGACTGGACGGACGCGAAGTGGCGCCAGACCGTCCGTGCCTCCTTCAAGACGGTGAAAGCGAACGGCCCGGCTGTCGAGCAGGTGCTGAAGAGCACCGCCTACCTCTCGGCCGACGTGACGAAGCCCGCCGAGCTTCAGCGCATCTTCGACGCGTGCGAGGGGACGCCCGCGCTGTACTTCGCCCTCCCGCCGGCCATCACCGCCCGAGCGTGCGACGCGTTGTCGAAGCTGACGCTGCCCGCCGGGCTCACGCTCGCGCTCGAGAAGCCGTTCGGCACCGACAAGCGCAGCGCGACCGCCTTGAACAAGCGGCTGGCGACGCTCGTGCCGGAGGAGCGCATCCACCGCGTCGACCACTTCCTCGGCAACTCGACCGTGCTGAACCTCATCGGGCTGCGCTTCGCGAACAGCATCCTCGAACCGGTGTGGAACGGCGACCACATCCAGCGCGTCGACATCGTCTACGACGAGACCCTCGGGCTGGAGGGCCGCGCCCGGTATTACGACAACGCGGGGGCGCTCATGGACATGATCCAGAGCCATCTGCTGCAGGTGCTCGCGGTGTTCGCGATGGAGCCGCCGTCGGCGCTCGACGCGACCGACCTGCGCGACGCCAAAGCGACGGTCCTGCGCGCGACACGGGTGTGGGGGGACGACCCGGCGGTGGCGAGCCGGCGCGCGCGGTACACCGCGGGGACCATCGATGGCCGCAAGCTCCCTGCGTACACCGACGAGCCCGGTGTCGACCCGGCTCGCGACACCGAGACCCTCGCCGAGCTCACGGTGGAGATCGACAACTGGCGGTGGGCCGGCGTGCCGATCACGCTGCGGTCGGGCAAGGCGCTCGGCTCGAAGCGCAGGGAGATCCTGGTGACCTTCAAGCCGGCCAGGCATATCCCGCGCGGGCTCACCGGGCACAAAGAGCCGACGATGCTGCGCATCATGCTCGCGCCCGACGCCATGTCGCTCGAACTCAACATCAACGGTCCGGACGATCCGCACGTGATCGAGCGCGTCGCGCTGAGCGCCGACTTCGGCCCTGGCCTGCTCCTGGCGTACGGCGAGGTGCTGGAGGGCATCCTCGACGGCGATCCGTCGCTCTCGGTCCGCGGTGACACGGCGGTCGAGATGTGGCGCATCGTGGCCCCGGTCATCTCCGCGTGGAAGAAGGGCGACGTGCCGTTGCAGAGCTATCGGGCCGGCTCGGCCGGGCCCGCCTCCTGGAAGCACATCGGCTGAAGCCCGTCGGCGAGACGGGGGATTCTGGTGCGCCGAGAGCGATTCGGGCCGCTTCGCTGCCGGGCGTCAGGCGGCCGGAGGTCAGGCGGCCGGGCGCTCCGCGATGGCCGGGATCTCGCCGGTGACCGGGCGACGGAGGTCGGTCCACACGGTGATCGGCGCGGGCTCCCAGCCGAACGCGGCGGGCTCCTCGTGCACGTCGTCCACGGCCTCGGCGGCGGCGAGCGGTTCGGCGTCGGCACGGTGCTGCGGCTCGGAGGCCAGGACGATCTCGGTCTCTCCGGCCTCCAGGCGGCGACGTGCCTCGACCAGTGCGGCGGTGATGCCGACGGAGACGGACTGCGAGAGGACGGAGTGGAAGATGGAGTCGGTGTCGTCGGATGAACGGCGCGACACCGTCCACTCGCCGCGTTCGCCGATGAGCTCGGCGACCTTGGCGTGAACCACTTCGAGGATCTGTGCATCCGTCAGCTGAGGAACCGGCGCCGCCTGTACCTCGGCGGCGGCGTGCCGCCTGCGACCAAACATCGCCCAACCCCTTCCAGGTTCTCCGTCGGAACCAATCTTCCGGGGGTACTCACGTCAAAACGCGCGGACACGCCGTGCGAACAGCGGAAATCGTGCGGTCAGTGCCCGTTTTCGCGCTCGTCGGCCTCTTTGGACTCCTCCAGCACCGTCCCGACGGCGATGACGATGCTCAGCGCCGCGCTGATCCACATCAGCGGCACCCGCCAATCCCGGGGGCCCTGCTTGGTCGATTGGATCGTCGTCCACAGTCCGATGACCGCGCTGATGATGGCACCGTTGAAGATGAACTTGCGCATCGGCGTCCTTTCGCTCGTCGATAGCGTACGCTTCCCTAGGCGTCGGACGAGAGGAGCGCGATGCGGACGGCGATCGTCGGCGCGGTGCTCCTCGTGCTCGGTGCGGTGGCGGTTGCGACCGGACTCCTTCCGGTGCCGGACGCGCTGGCCCTGTGGGATCGCGTGTGGCCCATCCTGCTGTTCGTGGTCGCCGTGACGGTGGTGACCGAGCTGGCGGCCGACGCGGGCGTCTTCACGGTCGTCGCACAGCAGACCGCGCGCTGGGGCCGCGGCCGCGCCTGGCTGCTCTGGCTGCTGGTGGTGGTCGTGGCGGCGCTCAGCACGATCTTCCTCTCGCTCGACACGACGGCGGTCCTGCTCACGCCGGTCGTGATCGTGCTCGCCCGGCACGCCGGCCTGGAGCCGTTGCCGTTCGCTCTGACGACGGTGTGGATGGCGAACGTCGGCTCGCTGCTGCTGCCCGTGTCGAACCTCACGAACCTGCTGGCCCAGCACGCGATGGGCGACCCGTCGCCGTTCGCGTTCGCCGCGCTCATGTGGGCGGCTGCGGTCGTGGCGATGATCGTCCCGATGCTGGTCGTGTTCCTGATCTCCCGTCGTCAGCTGCTGGTCCGGTACACGACCGGGCCGGAGGACGGCATCGAGGATCGGGTGCTGTTCTGGATCAGCGCCGCCGTGGTCGTGGCGCTGATGCCGCTGCTCGTGTCGGGCATCCCCGTCTGGTTGCCGGCGTCGGCGGCCGCTGTGGTGCTGATCGCGGTGTTCCTGGTGCGTCGCCGGGAGGTGGTCCGGTTCGGGCTGCTGCCGTGGCAGCTGGTGCTCCTCGCGTCCGGGCTGTTCCTGTTCATCGAGGCGCTGCACGCCAACGGCCTGGGGACGCTGCTGGCCCGGGTGTCGGGCACGGGGGAGTCCCCGCTCGCGCTGCTGAGGCTCTCACTGACCGGGATGGTCGGGGCGAACGCGATCGACAACCTCCCCGCCTATCTGGCTCTGGAGCCGGCCGCGGGCAGCCCGGTGCGGCTTGCGGCGCTGCTGATCGGCGTCAACGCCGGACCGCTGATCACTCCGTGGGCGTCGCTCGCGACGCTGCTCTGGCACCAGCGGCTGTCGAGCTTCGACGTGCACATCCGCTGGAGCCGCTACATGCTGCTCGGTCTGCTCGTGGCGCCTGTCACCGTGGTGCTCGCCACGCTCGCTCTCGCCGCGACCGCCTGAGCCCGGGCGTGCCGTCTCGCCGGCCCGGCGCAACGGCGGCCCGGCGCAATCGGGCTACTCCGCGGGGAGCAGCTGGGCGGCGGTGACGATGCGCCGCCGCGCGACGGCCGCCAGCGCGAGAGCGAAGCCGAGCACCGCCCAGAGGAGGAGGCCGCCCAGGCCGCGCCAGACTCCCGTCGACCCGTCGACGACGCCGTGCAACGCCGTGATCGCCGGCGACGTGGGCAACCATGTCATCGCGGTGTCGAAGAACCCGGGCGCGGTCGACACGATCCCGGAGGCGAGGGTCACGACGACGACGAGCATCGCCAGGAACCGGCCGATGCCGCCCAGCAGGGCGACGAGTCCGTGGTTGACGGCAGCGAAGCACACCGCGGCGGCGACCGAGACGCCGGCGAAGGCGAACCAGCCGCCGACGCCGAGGTGCATCGCGGGCTGCATGATCGCGGCGACGAGAAGACCTTGGACGACGCCGATGGCCGCGGCCGGCGCGAGCCCGTCGAGGGCGATCCGCCCTGCGGCACGGGAGGTGAGCAGGGCACGACGGGAGAGCGCCTGGAGCACCAGGAACGTGGCGAGCGCACCGAGCCACAGTGCTACCGCCGCGAACAGCGGAACGCTGGTGACGCCGAACGTGGTGCTGCCCGACTGCTTCTGGCCGACGGGCTGCGAGGCGACGGACGCCAGGTTGGTGCGCTGGCCGGCATCGTAGTTCGGGAGCTGGGCCACCGCCTTGTCGAGGCCGGATGCGAGGGAGGCGGCGCCGGCGGCCGACTGGTCGGCGCCGGTCGCGAGAGCGGGAACGCCCGCCGCGAACTGTTGCACGCCCGCCGCGTACTGGGAGGCTCCGTCGGCCGACTGCTGCGTGCCGGAAGCCAGCTGCTGCGCGCCGGAGGCCGACTGCCCGGCCCCGTCGGCGAGTTGTCGCGCCGCCGCCGCCGATTGCGCGATGCCGCCGGCGAGCGCCGGAGCCGAGCCGGCGAGGTCCTTCGTGCCGGCGGCGAGCTGCGCGGCGCCGTCGACGAGGCTGGGTTGCCCCTTCTGGGCGGTCGTCATGATGCCGTACGTTTGCGCGATCGCGACGCAGGTGGGGTCGGCTTGACCGTGATCGGCGACGCAGGTGGCGAGCGCGGCCTTCGCCGAGTTCGCGGCTGCCGACACCCCGGCGGAGACGCCGGCCGCGCCGGTGGCCAGCTGCTGGGTGCCCGCCGGCAGGGAGGACGTCTGCTGTTGCAGCTGGCCCATCCCGCCGGCGAGGCCGTTCATGCCGCTCGCGAGCGTGCTCAGTCCGCTGAAGAGCCCGGCCGCACCGTCTGACAGCCGGCCGATCCCGCTCGACAGCGCGGTCGCACCCGACGACAGCTGGTTCGCCCCGTCCGCCAGCTGATGCGTGCCCGACGCGAGCTGCGTCAGCCCGCTCGAGAGCGACCCCGCTCCGCTCGCCGCCTTCGCGAGATGGTCGTGCAGCGTGTTGAAGCCCACATAGACGTTCTCGAGGTAGGTCGTCGTGAGCTGCTTGTTGAGGACTCCCGTCGCCGTGGTCGTGACGGCCTGGCTGATCGCGGGATCCACGAGCTTCGACTTCTGGCTGGTCCGCACGTCGATGGTCGCCTGCGTCGCCGCACCGTCCGTCCCGGCGGTGGAGGTCGCCGCCTTCGAGAAGTTCTTCGGAATGGTGACGACGGCGACGTAGCTGCCGTCGGCGATCCCGGCCTCGGCGTCCTTCTGGTCGGTGAGCACCCACGTGAAGTTCTCGTTCTTCGCCCCGAGGAGGCCTGCGGCCATCTGCCGGCCGAGGGGCACGACCTGGCCGTTCACGGTCACCGGCTTGTCCAGGTTCACCACCGCGGCCTTCACTTCGCCGAGCCGCTCGGTCGGGTTCCAGAGCGCCCAGACCAGCAGGCCGCCGATCACGAGCGGGACGAGGACGAGCCCGACGATGGTCAGCCAGGTCACGCGTCTGTCGGAGCGCATGCGCTCCAGCGAGAACAGGGAGCGCGGTCGGCGCAGGGACGAGGGGGTGGTCATCGGGCGTTCGCCTTCTCGAGGTGGGCGGCGGTGTGGTCCGCCTGGTCGGTGTCGTGGGTGTCGGGGGCGACATCGGCGGGTCGTGCCGGCAGCGGTGTCGCAGCGCCGTCGGCGTCCACCGCGAGTTCGACGGCTGTGGGCTCTGCGCTCTCGGGCAGCAGGTCGTCGAGTCCGGACGGATCGACGCAGGTCACCACCAGCGCGAACGGTCGTCCCGCCGACCGGGCGTCGGCGAATGCTCGGCCGAGCTCGGCACGCACACGCCCTCGTTCGACGGGTTCGGTGAGGCTGTCGGCGGCGTCGAGGCCCAGGATCACGGGCGCGCTCGCCAGCGCGCGGCGCACATCCTCCACCGGCGTCTCGGAGCGGTCGAGCCGCACGACCGAGGTCCGGGACCGGACGGCCGAGCCGCGTGTCGGCAGGACGTAGCCCGCCACCTTCACGATGCCGCCGGTGACCTTCGTGCGTCCCGACACGGCCATCAGCAACGCCAGGGCGGCCGTGCGGTCGGGGCCGTGCACGACGAGCGCTTCGCCGTCGCCGAGGCGGAAGGAGACGTCGCGGAGAATCGGCGAACGCCGGATGCTGACCGCGAGACCGTCGGCCGCTGCGATGTACCGCGAATCGGGTTCGGGCCAGTCGGCCAGCTCGAGCTCCTTCTGCAGTCCGTCGCCCTCCACGTCGAACGAGGGGAGGACGCGGTCGAGCCAGCGCGGCATCCACCACGCCTTGTCGCCGAGCAGCTGGAGCACCGCGGGCACGAGAGTCATGCGGACGATGAACGCATCGACGAAGACGCCGACGGCGAGCCCGAGCGCGATCGGCTTGATGGAGGCGTCGCCTTCCGGCACGAACGCTGCGAAGACGGAGATCATGATGACGGCGGCGGCCGTGACGACCTTGGCCGACCCGACGAACCCGCTCTGCACGGCGCGGCGCGCGTCGCCGCCGTGCACGTAGTCCTCGCGGATCCGGCTGACCAGGAACACTTCATAGTCCATCGCGAGGCCGAACAGCACGCCCATCAGGATGATCGGCATGAAGCTGATGACCGGCCCGGTCTTGTCGAGGTGCACGGCGTCCGCGAACCAGCCCCACTCGAAGACCGCCGTGACCGCGCCGAACGCGACGCCGACCGAGAGCAGATAGCCGAGCGCGGCCTTGATGGGCACGGCGATCGAGCGGAACACCATCGTCAGCAGGACGAGAGAGAGCCCGACGACCAGGATTCCGAACGGCAGCAGTGCGCCCGCGAGCCGCGAGGACACGTCGATCTGCGCCGCCGTCGTGCCGGTGACCTTGAGGTCGATGCCGTACTCGTCCAGGAAATGCTGGTGCTTGGCGCGCAACTCGGAGACGAGCCGGGCGGTCTGCGGATCGTCGGGGGCCGTCGTCGGGATGACCTGCACGATGCCGGTGTCCGCGTTCTGGTTCGGGGTGGACAGCGGAACGGCCGCGACGCCCGGCAGGTCGGCGATCTCGGCGCCGAGCTTCTTCATGAGTCCCAGCGGATCGGTGCTCGAGATGATCGAGCCCGTGATGATCAGGGGACCGTTGTATCCGGGCCCGAAGTGCTCCGAGACCAGGTCGTAGGCGATGCGGGCCGGGTCGCTCTTCGGGTGCGAGCCGGCGTCCGGCAGCGCGAGCCTGAGCTGGAGGGCGGGAAGCGCCGCGATGCCCAGGGCCACCACGACGGCGACCACGGTGACGATCGGGAACCGCGTCACGGCGCGCACCCAGGTGCGGAACGGCCCCTTCGGGATCTCGGCCTTCGCCGCGTGGGCGAGCGACGGGTTGGCGCGCGTGACCGGCTCCGCCGTCTCGCCGTCCGGGGCGCCGGCAGCGCCGGCAGCGCTGTGGCCCGCGGCGCTCTTCGTCGTCTTCGCCCTCCGCGCCGCGCGGCGGGCGGCGCGACGTCCCGGCGTGATCCGTGACCCGGCGAAACCGAGGAACGCCGGAGTGAGCGTGAGCGCGACGAGCACGGCGATGCCGACGGCGACCGACGCGGCCAGCCCCATGGTCGTGAGGAAGGGGATGCCCGCGACGGCCAGACCGGCCAGGGCGATGATGACGGTGATGCCCGCGAACAGCACGGCCGATCCGGCGGTCGCGACCGCCCGCGCTGCCGACTCCTCCGGGTCCACGCCGGCTTTCAGCTGGCTCTGGTGGCGCGAGATGATGAAAAGCGAGTAGTCGATGCCGACCGCGAGCCCGAGCATCAGCGCCAGTAGGGGTGTGGTGGACGAGATCGGGCCGAAAAGTGTCGCGATGAAGATCAGCGCCATCGAGAGACCGACGCCGAGCAGCGCCGTCGCCAGCGGCATCCCGGCCGCGAGGATCGACCCGAACGTGATGATCAGCACCACGATCGCGATGACCAGTCCGATCCCTTCGGTCGGCGAGATCGTCGGCAGGTTCTGCGAGAAGAGCTGGCCGCCCACCGCGACCTGCGAACCGGAGGGGAGCTCGGTGCGCAGCCGGGTCCCGGCGTCGGAGATCGCCGTCTTGGTCGCGGCCGGCACCGTGGTCTGCTGGCCGTGCAGCTGCACGGTGATGATCGCGGCTGTGCGGTCGGCGGAGATCAGGTCTTTGACCGTGGAGCTGTAGGGCGACGTCGTACCGGCGACGCCGTCGGTCTTCGCGAGGTCGGCGACGGTGCGCTCGACCGGCTTCTGGATGGCGGCCTGGTCGACGGTCTCGCCGTCGGGGGCCACGACGACGATCTGCGCGCTCGTTCCACTGACCTGCGGGAAGGTCCGGCTCAGCGTGTCGAGGGCCTCTTGCGATTCGGTCCCCGGGATGCTGAAGGTGTTGTCCGTGCCCTGGTTGAAGGCGATGGCGCCGCCCGCCAGCAGGACGAGCAGCAACAGCCACAGCGACAGCACGAGCTTGCGAGCACGGAAGGCCCAGCGGCCGATCGAATACAGGAGCGAGGACACACGTTCTCCAGCAGTAGGGACCGACGGAACCGGTGGCCGGGCCGTCGAAAGGGTTTCGATACAGCTTTGTATCCGACGCCCCGACTGTATCGGATACACTCGTGTATCGGGAACTCGATCCAGGAAGGTTTCAGCTTGGACAGCACGGCTCTCAGAGACGACGCCCCCGTCGAGTCCGCACGCCGTCGGCGCACCAGGGAGCGCCTGCTCGACGCGGCGTTCGACGTCTTCGCCGAGCAGGGCGTCAAAGCGGCGAGCGTCGAGACGATCGTCGAGGCGGCGGGCTTCACGCGCGGCGCGTTCTACTCGAACTTCACCAGCAAAGAAGAGCTGTTCTTCGCATTGATGGAGCGCGAGAAGGTCATGCGGCTCCAGCAGCTCGACGCCGGTGTCGAGAAATTCCTGCGGCCGCTCGTCGGGGCCGGAGGCGTCGAGCTCGACGACGCCGACGTCGTCCGCACGATCACCCGCATCCTCGAACTCCAGTCGGACGACCGGCGCTGGTGGCTCGTCCAGTCCGAGTTCCTGCTGCTCGCGCTGCGCGACCCGGAGATCTCGGCCGACTTCCTGCGCTACCAGGACGGCTTCTTCCAAGAGCTCACCGAGACCGTCGTCGCCGCGCTCGCCAGCGCCCGGCGGCGCTTCACGATCGATCCGGAGGAGGCGGTGCGCCTCATCGCCGAGCTGTGCGCGAACGGCGAGGCACGCGCACTGCTCTCCGGTGACGGACGCAAGTTCTCGGAACGCCTGTCGGAGTCGGTGCCCGCCGTCCTCCTCGCGCTCACCGAGCGGGTCTGACCGGCCACGATACCCAGAGACCATTGCGCCGGTTCTGATCGAACCGCGAGGACCAGCGGGTAACGTGTGCTCGATGCGACGCAGAGTGCTTCCCTCCGCTCTCACGGCCGCCCTGGGCGCGTTCGTGCTCCTCGCCACGGCCGCCTGCGCCTCACCCGGCGCGCCGGACATCGCACCCGACGCGACTCCGCGGCCGACACCCACCGCCTCTCCGACTCCCGATCCGTTCCCCAGGAAGCCGCTGACGGAGCGCACGCGGTACGTCGCGCTGGGCGACTCCTTCTCGGCGGGGATGGGCGGCGGAGACGAGTCGGGCAAGTGCCGGCTCAGTCCGAACAGCTACCCGAACGACTTCGCCCGCGCGGCCGGGATCGACCTCGTCGTCAACGCGGCGTGCGCGGGGGCGACGACCTCCGACCTGCTCAAGCACCAGCTCATCGCGCTCGACGACCGCACCGACCTGGTGACGGTGAGCGTGGGCGGGAACGACCTGGGCGTCGCCGACATCGCCGCGGAATGCTCGGCAGGCAAAGCAGTGGCCTGCCGAGACGGCGTGTCGTCCGCGCTCTCGCTCCTCAACATCCTCCCGCAGCGCCTTTCCGCCGTGTACGGAGCCGTCCACGACGCCGCGCCCAACGCACGCATCGTCGTCACCGGGTACGTCGTCATCTTCGACAACTCGAACCCGAAGGCAGCCGACTTCGGTACGGCCACAGCCATCAACGCGGCGGCGCTCGGGCTCAATCAGACGATCCAGGACGTCGTCTCCGCCCAGCGGGCCGCCGGCGTTCCGATCACGTACGTCGGCGTCGACTTCGCCGGTCACGGCATCGGATCGAAGGCGCCCTGGGTCAACGTCAGCGGGACCGACGCCTTCCACCCGACCGCAACGGGTTACGGGCAGTACTCGAGCGCGCTGGTGAGACTGCTGGGCCGGGCGCAGTAGCGGCGGGCGGCAACGGCCCGCCCTCCGCTTCACCGGCCGTCGGCGCGGTGTGCGCACGGGCGAAGTCGAGGGTCTCCTGCAGCATCGCGCGGCGTTCGCCGGCGTCTCGGGCCTTCCGGGTGTTGACCTCCGCGACGATCGAGCCGCTCCACCCGGAGGCGGCGAGCGATCGGAGCACCGCGGCGACCGGCTGGCGGCCGCGACCGGGCACCAGGTGCTCGTCGAACACCCGCGAGTCGTCGGCCTGCGGGTGCCCGGGGGCTCCGGAGCCGTCGCACAGGTGCACGTGGCGGAGCCGGTGGCCGAGCGCCCGCGCCAGTTCGAGGCCGTCCACGCCGCTGAGGGCCGCGTGCGAGAAATCGAGCGTGACCGCGTCGCAGTCCATCCCGACGGGGTTCCAGTGCGGAACGTACCCGGCCATCGATCGTCCGGCGACCTTCCACGGGAACATGTTCTCGACCGCGACGACGATCCCGGTCGCCTCTGCCGTCGCCCGGACGATGCCGAGGAAGTCCTCCGCGTAACCCGACTGCCAGCGGAACGGCGGATGGACGACGACGGTGTCCGCTCCGAGCTCGGCGGCGAGCTCCGCCGACCGCTCGAGCTTGACGCGGGGGTCGCGACCCCATACGAAGTGGGTCAGCAGCAGGACCGGAGCGTGGATGCTCAGCACCCGCGTCCCGTAGCGCTCGGCGAGAGCCCGCAGCGCCCGAACGGACTGGGTCGTCTCGTCGCGTGTGACCATCACCTCGACGCCGTCGAAGCCGAGCTCGGCGGCCGTGCGGAAGGCTGCTTCGACCCCGAGCGGGTAGACGCAGGTCGTGCCCATGCCGATGCGCATCACGTCGTCACTCTAATCACCGGTGCTGAACGAGCCGTGTCGCACCGGTAACGCAAGCCCCCTGACGTTCCCGAGCGCGCTGGTACTGTGACGGTACGAGCATCCGACCTCGACGGGGGAGTTGACCCACCATCAGCACGACGTCCGAAACAGCACGAACCGAAACGTACGAACTGGTGATCGTGTCCAACCGGCTCCCGGTCGACCGCGTCGTCGACGAGAGCGGACAGGCCAGCTGGCGACCCTCGCCCGGCGGCCTCGTGACGGCGCTGCAGCCGGTCATGAGGGCCGAGGACGGCGTCTGGGTCGGCTGGGCCGGTGTGGCCGATGAGGAGGTCGAGCCGTTCGAAGCCGACGGCATCAACATCCTCCCCGTCGCCCTGAGCGAGCAGGAACTGCAGGAGTATTACGAGGGGTTCTCCAACGACACCCTCTGGCCCCTGTACCACGACGTCATCGCCCAGCCGAGCTACCACCGCGAATGGTGGGAGAGCTACGTGCGGGTCAACCGCCGGTTCGCCGACGCGGCAGCCGGTGCGGCCGCCCGGGGCGCCGTGGTCTGGGTCCACGATTACCAGCTGCAGCTGGTGCCCGCCATGCTCCGGGAGGTCCGCCCCGACCTGGTCATCGGGTTCTTCAATCACATCCCGTTCCCGCCGTACGGCATCTACTCGCAGCTGCCGTGGCGGCGGCAGATCATCGACGGGCTCCTGGGCGCCGACGTCATCGGCTTCCAGCGCGTCGCCGACGCGGGCAACTTCTCGCGCGCGGTGCGTCGGCTCAAGGGCTTCGAGACACGCGGCCCGATCATCGAGGTCCCGATCGACAGCGACGATCCTGAGGCGGGCTCGCATCGCCACGTGACCACCAACCGGCACGGCGGTCTCGTCCGCACGGTGCTGGCCCGCGCGTTCCCGATCTCGATCGACGCCGAGCAGTATCAGACCCTCGCCCGGCGCCCGGATATCCAGGCGCGCGCCAAGGAGATCCGCCACGAGCTCGGCGACCCTGAGACGATCATGCTGGGCGTCGACCGGCTCGACTACACCAAGGGGATCGGTCACCGGCTCAAGGCGTTCGGCGAACTGCTGCGCGACGAGCGCGTCGACGTCGAGAAGGTCACGCTCGTGCAGGTGGCGAGCCCTAGCCGCGAGCGGGTCGAGACGTACCGTCAGCTGCGCGACGAGATCGAGCTCACGGTCGGGCGGATCAACGGGGACTACGCGACGCTCGGCCACACAGCCGTCGCCTACCTCCACCACGGCTACCCGCGGGAGGAGATGGTCGCGCTGTACCTGGCCGCCGACGTCATGCTGGTGACGGCGCTGCGCGACGGTATGAACCTGGTGGCCAAGGAGTACGTGGCGACGCGCGTCGACGAGGACGGCGTGCTGGTGCTCAGCGAGTTCGCCGGCGCCTCCGACGAACTCCGTCAAGCGCTGCTGATCAACCCGCACGACATCGAGGGCCTGAAGGACACGATCCTGCAGGCGATCGCGATGCCCAAGCGCGACCGGGTGCGGCGCATGCGCGCCCTGCGCAAAAAGGTGCTGACCAACGACGTCGCCCGCTGGTCCGCGAGCTTCCTCGACGCGCTCACACGCAGCGCGCACGGAGACCACCCCCTGCAGAACCCGCCGGTCAACCGGCGCTGACCCGAGAATCGAATGACCGACACCTCCTCCTCGTCCGCGCAGAACCGGACGGCACCGCCCCAGCCCGCCGCCATCGCCCTCGCCAACGCCGTGGCGCGGCTCGCCTCGGCCGAGCGACTCCTGCTCGCCCTCGACTTCGACGGCACGCTCGCCCCCTTCGTCGACGTGCCGCGCGGCGCTCGTGCGCTCCCGGAGTCGAAGGCGGCCCTCGACCGGCTCGAGCACCTGCCGCGGACCTGGGTCGCCTATGTCTCCGGGCGTCCGCTCGAGAGCCTGGAGATCGTGACGGAGGCCGACGAGGACGCGCTGCTGATCGGCTCCCACGGGGTGGAGATCCGCTTCGGCCGCGACGGTGTGGCGCTCGACCTCACGGACGCCGAGCGCGACACCCTGACGCGACTCGGCGACGCGCTCCGGGAGCTGGTGGACTCGTTCCCCGGCACCAAGCTCGAGGTCAAGCCGGTCGGCTACGGCGTGCACTACCGCACGGTGGAGGGTGGCCGCGGCGCCGAGGTCGTGGCTGCAGCGTACGAGGCCGCCGGCGCCGTCAGCGACGGTCTCACGGTGCGCGACGGCAAGGACATCATCGAGTTCTCCGTGCGCGAGGCGCACAAGGGCGACGGGATCCAGCGGCTGCGCGAGTACACCGGCGCGACCGCCGTGCTCTTCGCCGGCGATGACGTGACCGACGAGGACGGCTTCTCCGTGCTCGATCCCAGCACGGGCGATGTCGGGATCAAGGTGGGCGAGGGCGAGACGGCCGCGCAGTTCCGCGTCGCCGACGAGCGGGCCATCGCCACCCTGCTGACGCTGCTCGCCGACGCCCGTGCCGGCGCGCGGCCGTCCTCCACAACCTGACGCGGCCGCGCGTTCTCCACGGCGGCGGACGTATGGACGAGCGGGCATCCAAACGGTCCTAGAGTTGTCACATGCCAGAGATCGATTGGAAGCCGCGTTCGCGCGTCGTCACGGACGGGATCGAAGCCACCACGAGCCGCGGGATGCTCCGGGCCGTGGGCATGGGCGACGCCGACTGGGAGAAGCCCCAGATCGGAATCGCGAGCTCGTGGAACGAGATCACACCCTGCAACCTCTCGCTCGACCGCCTCGCGCAGGGTGCGAAAGAGGGCGTGCACTCCGGAGGCGGGTACCCGCTGCAGTTCGGCACGATCTCGGTCTCGGACGGCATCTCCATGGGCCACGAGGGCATGCACTTCTCGCTCGTCTCGCGCGAGGTCATCGCCGACTCGGTCGAGACGGTCATGATGGCCGAGCGCCTCGACGGCACGGTGCTGCTCGCGGGCTGCGACAAGTCCCTGCCCGGCATGCTCATGGCGGCGGCCCGGCTCGATCTGGCGGCCGTCTTCCTCTACGCGGGCTCGATCGCACCCGGCTGGGTGAAGCTCAGCGACGGCACCGAGAAGGACGTCACGATCATCGACTCGTTCGAGGCCGTCGGCGCGTGCAAGGCCGGCAAGATGAGCGAAGAGGATCTCAAGCGCATCGAGTGCGCGATCGCGCCGGGCGAGGGCGCCTGCGGCGGCATGTACACCGCCAACACCATGGCCAGTGTCGCGGAGGCACTCGGCATGAGCCTCCCGGGCTCCGCGGCCCCGCCGTCGGCCGACCGCCGTCGTGACTACTTCGCGCACCGCTCCGGCGAGGCGGTCGTGAACCTGCTCAAGCAGGGCATCACCGCGCGCGACATCCTCACCAAGAAGGCGTTCGAGAACGCGATCGCGGTCGCGATGGCCTTCGGCGGCTCCACCAACGTCGTGCTGCACCTCCTCGCGATCGCGCACGAAGCCGACGTCGATCTCACGATCGACGACTTCAACCGCATCGGGTCGAAGGTTCCGCATATCGGCGACCTCAAGCCGTTCGGCAAGTACGTCATGAACGACGTCGACCGACACGGCGGCGTCCCCGTCGTCATGAAGGCCCTCCTCGACGCCGGGCTGCTGCACGGCGACTGCCTCACGGTCACCGGCAAGACCGTCGCCGAGAACCTCGCGGAGATCAACCCGCCGGCTCCCGACGGCAACGTCATGCGGTCGCTCGACAACCCCATCCACCCCACGGGCGGCCTGACGATCCTCAAGGGATCACTCGCTCCGGAGGGCGCCGTGGTCAAGACCGCCGGCTTCGACGCCGAGGTGTTCGAGGGGCCGGCCCGCGTGTTCGAGCGCGAGCGCGCGGCCATGGACGCACTCACCGAGGGGCGCATCAATGCGGGCGACGTCGTGATCATCCGCTACGAAGGCCCCAAGGGCGGCCCCGGCATGCGCGAGATGCTCGCGATCACCGCCGCCATCAAGGGCGCGGGGCTCGGCAAGGATGTACTACTATTGACGGACGGACGATTCTCAGGCGGCACAACCGGCCTGTGCATCGGCCACATAGCACCCGAAGCGGTGGACGCAGGTCCCATCGCCTTCGTGCGCGATGGTGATCTGATACGGGTCGATATCGCGGCTCGCTCCCTCGACCTACTGGTCGACGAGTCAGAGCTGACCGCCCGCCGTGACGGCTGGGCGCCTCTTCCTCCGCGCTATACCCGTGGCGTTCTCGCGAAGTACTCCAAGCTCGTGCGCTCCGCTGCGGAGGGCGCGGTCACGGGGTAGCCCTTCGCCTCGACACAGCTCCATCCACCATTCGCACGTAAGGGATCGATAAGGCATGACGCCGGATGCAACCCCCAGCACAGTGTTGCCCTCCGCGACGCCAGGAAAGGCGTCGCCCGAAACCCTGACCGGCTCCCAGTCGGTCGTCCGCACCCTCGAGCTCCTCGGCGTCACCGACGTCTTCGGGCTGCCGGGCGGCGCGATCCTCCCCATCTACGACGCCATCATGGACTCGTCCGTCATCCGGCACATCCTGGTCCGTCACGAGCAGGGCGGCGGTCACGCGGCCGAAGGCTACGCGTCGGCCTCCAACAAGGTCGGCGTCGCGATGGCGACCTCCGGGCCCGGCGCGACGAACCTGGTCACCGCCATCATGGACGCGCACATGGACTCGGTTCCCGTCGTGTTCATCACGGGCCAGGTCTTCTCCACCCTCATGGGCACCGACGCGTTCCAGGAAGCCGACATCGTCGGCATCACGATGCCGATCACCAAGCACTCCTTCCTGGTCAAGAAGGCCGAGGACATCCCGGCGACCATCGCCGCGGCGTACCACATCGCCGGAACCGGGCGCCCGGGGCCCGTCCTGGTCGACATCACCAAGGACGCGCAGCAGAACGAGGTGCCGTTCGTCTGGCCTCCCAAGATCGACCTGCCGGGCTACCGACCGATCACCAAGGCCCACGGAAAGCAGATCCTGGCCGCCGCCCAGCTGCTGGCCGAGTCCAAGAAGCCGGTGCTCTACGTCGGGGGAGGCGTGATCCGCTCCCGGGCTTCGCAGGAGCTCCTCGAGCTCGCCGAGGCCACCGGAGCGCCGGTCGTGACCACACTGATGGCGCGCGGGGCCTTCCCGGACACGCACCAGCAGCACCTCGGCATGCCCGGCATGCACGGCACGGTCCCCGCGGTGCTCGCCCTCCAGGAGTCCGACCTCATCGTCTCCCTCGGCGCGCGCTTCGACGACCGGGTCACCGGCAACACCTCCCTCTTCGCCCCGAACGCGAAGATCGTGCACGTCGACGTCGACCCTGCCGAGATCTCCAAGATCCGCGTCGCCGACGTCCCCATCGTCGGCGATGCCAAGGACGTCATCGTCGATCTGACCGCGGCCTTCCGAGAGGCCACCCGGGGCGCCGAGCCCGACCTGGTCGAATGGTGGACGTACCTCAACGGGCTCCGCGAGGAGTTCCCGCTCGGGTACACGCCGACCAGTGACGGCCTGCTCGCGCCGCAGCACATCATCCAGCGCATCGGCGAGCTGACCGGGCCGGAGGCCATCTACACCGCCGGGGTCGGGCAGCACCAGATGTGGGCGGCGCAGTTCATCAAGTACGAGCGCCCCAACTCCTGGCTCAACTCGGGCGGCGCAGGCACGATGGGCTACTCCGTGCCCGCGGCGATGGGCGCCAAGGTGGCCCAGCCCGACCGGGTGGTGTGGGCGATCGACGGCGACGGCTGCTTCCAGATGACGAATCAGGAGCTCGCCACCTGCACGATCAACGACATCCCGATCAAGGTGGCGATCATCAACAACTCGTCGCTCGGGATGGTGCGCCAGTGGCAGACGCTGTTCTACGACGGCCGCTACTCGAACACCGACCTCAACACCGGTCACGACACCGTGCGCGTGCCCGACTTCGTGAAGCTCGCCGAGGCGTACGGCGCCCTCGGCATCCGCGTCACGAAAGAGGAGGAGGTCGACGCGGCCATCAAGCTGGCGCTGGAGACGAACGACCGGCCGGTCGTCATCGACTTCGTCGTCAGCGCCGACGCCATGGTGTGGCCGATGGTCCCGCAGGGCGTCAGCAACAGCTACGTGCAGTACGCCCGCGACCACAGCCCCGCCTTCGGAGAGGAGTAACCATGAGCAGCCACGTTCTGAGCCTCCTCGTCGAGGACAAGCCCGGTCTGCTGACCCGCGTCGCCGGCCTGTTCGCCCGCCGCGGCTTCAACATCCACTCGCTCGCGGTGGGCACCAGCGAGGTCGAGGGACTCTCGCGCATCACCGTGGTGGTCGACGTCGAAGACCTCCCGCTCGAGCAGGTCACCAAGCAGCTCAACAAGCTGATCAACGTCATCAAGATCGTCGAGCTCGACCCGGCACAGTCGGTACAGCGCGAGCACCTCCTCATCAAAGTCCGCGTCGACAACTCGACGCGCTCCCAGGTGCTGGAGGCGGTCAACCTCTTCCGCGCCCGCGTCGTCGACGTGGCCACCGACGCCCTCGTGATCGAGGTCACCGGTGACAGCGGCAAGACCCAGGCGCTGCTCAAGGTGCTCGAGCCGTACGGGATCAAAGAGATGGCGCAGTCGGGCCTCCTCGCGATCGGCCGCGGCGGCAAGTCCATCACCGAGCGCGTCTTCCGAAACTGAATCCGCCTCCGGGCGACAGAACCACACCAAGAAGGAGAACCCACAAAGTGGCTGAGATCTACTACGACAACGACGCGGACCTCTCGATCATCCAGAGCAAGAAGGTCGCGGTCATCGGCTACGGCTCGCAGGGCCACGCGCACGCGCAGAACCTCCGCGACTCCGGCGTCGAGGTCGTCATCGGACTCAAGGAAGGCTCGAAGTCCAAGCCGAAGGCCGAGGAGGCGGGCTTCCGCGTCCTCTCCGCCGCAGACGCGGCCAAGTGGGCCGACGTGGTGGTCATCCTCGCGCCCGACCAGGTGCAGCGCAACCTCTACGCCGACGACATCCAGGCCAACCTCGATGAGGGCAACGCTCTCGTCTTCGGCCACGGCTTCAACATCCGCTTCGGCTACATCGAAGCCCCCGAGGGCGTCGACGTCATCATGGTCGCACCCAAGGGACCGGGCCACACCGTGCGACGCGAGTACGAGGCGGGTCGCGGCGTTCCCGTCATCGTCGCCGTCGAGAAGGATGCGACCGGCAACGCCTGGCCGCTCGTCCTCTCCTACGCGAAGGGCATCGGCGGTCTGCGCGCCGGCGGTATCAAGACCACGTTCACCGAGGAGACCGAGACGGACCTCTTCGGTGAGCAGGCCGTGCTGTGCGGCGGCGTCTCGCAGCTCGTCCAGTACGGTTTCGAGACCCTGACCGAGGCCGGCTACCAGCCGCAGGTGGCCTACTTCGAGGTGCTGCACGAGCTCAAGCTCATCGTGGACCTGATGTGGGAGGGCGGCATCGCCAAGCAGCGCTGGAGCGTCTCCGACACGGCCGAGTACGGCGACTACGTCTCCGGCCCGCGCGTGATCGACCCGCACGTCAAGGAGAACATGAAGGCCGTGCTCTCCGACATCCAGGACGGCACGTTCGCCAAGCGCTTCATCGCCGACCAGGACGCCGGTGCGCCGGAGTTCCTGGCGCTCCGCGCGAAGGGCGAGCAGCACCCCATCGAGGCCACGGGCCGCGAGCTGCGCAAGCTCTTCGCGTGGAACGCGTCGAACGACGACGACTACGTGGACGGCGAGGTCGCGCGCTGATCCCTCAGTCGCGCACCACAGCACCCTGACGTCCTGACGTCGACGAAGGGGCCGCGCCCTGGCGCGGCCCCTTCGTCATCCCTGCATCGAAGGCGGCGTGCCGCTCGTCAGACGGCGCTGTGCTCGATGACCGCGTCGGTTCCGGGGAAGACGAGCGTCTCGTGGCCGTCGTCGAACCGCACGAGATAGGGCGGACCGCCGTCCGCGCCGCGCACCTCCACCACCTCGCCGTGGCGGTCGGCTGACTCCACCGTGGTGCCCCGGATGCAGATCCGGTCTCCGATCGTCGCTTGCATGTCGGCCTCCCTCCGTGGTCGGTTCGTGCTTTCGCCTCGGATCCGACGCTACGCCGGCTCGGCGGCTCGGAGAATGCCGCTATCGTGGCCGCATGCCCCGCAACCGTGCCGCAGTCGAGATCGCCGTTCAGGATGTCGCGGGCGTACGTGTCGCCCTCGCGGCCGGTGCGGATCGGGTCGAGCTCTGCGTCGCACTCGGCACCGGCGGCCTGACCCCGTCCGCCGGACTCGTCGCGGCTGCGGTCGAGGAGGCGGCGGGGGCGGGGCGGCCCGACCTCGTCCATGTCCTGGTCCGGCCGCGCGGCGGCGGATTCGTGTACGACGCCGACGAGCTCGACACGACGCTCGCGGACGTCCGTTTCGCTCGCCGGGCCGGAGCGGCCGGCGTGGTCGTCGGAGCGCTCGACGAGACGGGACGGATCGACCGGGCGGCCCTCGAGCGATTCGTGGCGGCCGCGGGCGACCTCGACGTCACCTTCCACCGCGCATTCGACACGCTCGCCGACCAGGACACGGCGGCCGAGACACTGATCGACCTCGGCGTGACGCGCGTCCTGACCTCGGGAGGTGCGGCACGCAGCATCGACGGCGCCGGCCGTCTCCGTGCGCTGGCCCAGCGGGTCGGCGGCCGGCTGCAGGTGATGGCGGGCGGGGGAGTGCGCGTGCAGGACATCCCCGAGCTGATCGCAGCGGGAGTCGACGCCGTGCACCTCTCGGCCCGGCAGACCGTCTCCGGACCGTCGAGCGGCCCCGGCGGCGGCGACGCACACTACGACATCACGGACCCGCTCACGGTCCGGGCGGCGGTCGCCGCCACCCGGTGACGGGCAGCGGCCGTGACGCTGTAACGCGGCGAAAAGCGCCCGCGCCCTCCCGCTAGAGTTAAGCAACCCGCGCACCGTCGACTGCTGCGCGCCTTCTCCCAAGCCAGCCTCCCTGTAAGGAACTGCCACGTGACAAAGCCGGTCGTGCTGATCGCCGAAGAACTTTCGCCCGCCACCGTCGACGCCCTCGGGCCGGACTTCGACATCCGCGACGTCGACGGGACCGACCGGCCGGCGCTGCTCTCCGCGGTAGCCGAGGCCGACGCCATCCTCGTCCGCTCCGCGACGAAGGTCGACGCCGAGGTGATCGCCGCCGCGCCCCAGCTGCGCGTGATCGCGCGCGCAGGCGTCGGACTCGACAACGTGGACATCAAGACCGCGACGAACGCCGGCGTCATGGTGGTCAACGCGCCCACCTCGAACATCATCTCGGCAGCCGAGCTCACGGTCGGGCACATCCTGAGCCTCGCCCGCCACATCCCCGCCGCCCACAACGCGCTCGCGCAGGGGCAGTGGAAGCGCTCGAAGTACACCGGGGTCGAGTTGTACGAGAAGACCGTCGGCATCATCGGCCTCGGCCGCATCGGCGCCCTCATCACCGCCCGCCTGCAGGCGTTCGGCACCAAGGTGATCGCGTACGACCCGTACGTCACGAGCGCCCGCGCCCAGCAGCTCGGCGTCCAGCTGGTCAGCCTCGACGAGCTGCTGACCGAGGCGGACTTCATCACCATCCACATGCCCAAGACGCCCGAGACGACCGGGATGATCTCCGACGATCAGCTCGCTCAGATGAAGCCGACGGCGTTCATCGTCAACGTCGCCCGCGGCGGCCTGATCGACGAGGACGCCCTCTACCGGGCGCTCAGTACGCACAGCATCGCGGGCGCGGGGCTCGACGTGTTCGTCAGCGAGCCGCCGACCGACTCGCCCCTCCTCGGTCTCGAGAACGTCGTCGTCACGCCGCACCTCGGCGCGTCCACCGACGAGGCGCAGGAGAAGGCCGGCGTCTCGGTGGCCAAGTCGGTGCGCCTGGCGCTCTCCGGCGAGCTGGTCCCCGACGCGGTGAACGTCGCGGGCGGCGTGATCGACCCGTACGTCCGCCCCGGCATCCCGCTCGTCGAGAAGCTCGGGCAGGTGTTCTCCGGTCTTGCGCACAGCCCGCTCACCAGCATCGACGTGGAGGTGCGGGGCGAGCTCGTCGACTACGACGTCAGCGTCCTCAAGCTCGCCGCTCTCAAGGGCATCTTCACCAACATCGTGAGCGAGACCGTCTCGTACGTGAACGCCCCGCTGCTCGCCGAGCAGCGCGGCATCGAGGTGCGGCTCATCACCGACTCGGTGAGCGAGGAGTACCGCAACCTGATCACGTTGCGCGGCGCGCTGAGCGACGGATCGCAGGTCTCGGTGTCGGGCACCCTCACCGGCACCAAGCAGATCGAGAAGGTCGTCGAGATCAACGGCTACGACGTGGAGGTGCCGATCGCCGAGCACCTGATCGTGATGGTCTACGACGACCGCCCCGGGATCGTCGCCGTCTACGGCCACGAGTTCGGCGAAGCGAAGATCAACATCGCGGGCATGCAGATCGCGCGGACGTCGGCCGGCGGCAAGGCGCTCAGCGTGCTGACGGTGGACTCGCGCGTACCCGAGGGTCTCCTCGAGAAGGTGCGGGTCGCCATCGACGCCGACCTCCTGCAGGAGATCGACATCGCCGAGTCCTGACCCTGCTTCGCACCCTCGGGAACTTTCTGTCGCGCGCTGTCGATTTCGGCGGTTGACTTGCGTCGTAGGGGTGTCGATGTCCCACCGGATCGACATCCCATCGAAGTGAGGAGACCACCATGTCCGACGAATACGTCCTGCTCATCCACGAGCCGAACTGGGATCCGGACTCCATGACGCCCGAGCAGTGGCGGGAGGGGATGGCCGGCCACCAGGCGTTCCAGGAGGCCGTGGTCGCCGCGGGCGAGCGCATCCTCGCCATGAACGCTCTGCAGGCGATCGCCAAGGCCACGAAGATCACTCCGCAGAGCGGCGGCGAGCCGCTGATCACCGACGGGCCGTTCGGCGAGACCCGGGAGGTCGTGACCGGCTTCTACAGCTTCACCGCGTCGAGCCCCGAGCAGGCCAGGGAACTGGCCGCGCTGGTGCCGACCGGGGGCTGGGTCGAGCTGTACCCGGTGCTGGTGCTCGACTTCGCGCGCTGAGCGGACGGGGCCACGGTGACGGCGGAGGCCGGATGACGGCGGTCGACCGCATCGAGCGCGCGTACCGCGAGGACGCCGCCCGGATCCTGGGTGCGGTCGCCCGCACGACGGGAGACCTCCAGCTCGCGGAGGACGCGGTGCAGGAGGCGTTCGCCCGCGCGGTCGGCGAGGCCGCGCGGGGGCGCGCACCCGCCAACCCCGCCGCCTGGATCACCACCGTGGCCCGCCGGGTCGCGGTCGACGCCCGGCGCCGGGAGCGCGCCGACACGCGGATCGCTCCCATGCTCGCCGCGCAGCTGGCCATCGCCGAGAAGGCCGCGGCCGACGACGCGGCCGACGGCGGCGAGATGCTGAGCGGCTCCGTGTTCACCGGCGATGAGCGGCTCGAGCTGATCCTGCTGGTCGCGCACCCTGAGCTGGCCCAGGAGGCGCGCGTGGCCCTCGCTCTGCGGCACGTCTGCGGCGTGCCGACTGCTCGCATCGCCGAAGCCTTCCTCGTCGCCGAGCCCACGATGGCCGCGCGCCTGACGCGTGCCAAGAAGCGCATCCACGACTCCGGCATCCGCTTCTCGCTGGACGACACGGCGTCTGTCGCAGCCCGGATGCCGGACGCGTTCACGACCGTCTACCTGCTCTACACCGCCGGGCACGCTGCCGCCGACGACGGACTGCGCCGCGACGCCATCGCCCTCGCACGCGACGCGCACCGGGTGGCCCGGCGATCGGAGAGCGCGGGCCTGCTGGCCCTCCTGTTGCTCACGGAGGCACGGCAGGCGACGCGGCTCACCTCCGACGACGAATTCGCGACGCTGAGGGAGGCCGACCGGTCCCGCTGGGACGTCGCGCTCCTCACCGAGGGCGAGCGACTTGCGACCGAGGCGTTGACGAACGTCGGGGCAGGGGGCGACGGCCGATATGCGCTCCAGGCCGGCATCGCCGGGCTGCATGCCGTCGCGCCATCGTGGGAGGCGACGGATTGGCCGGCCATCGTGCGCCTCTACGACGGCCTGATCCGGGTGTGGCCGAGCGCGGCGGCGCGACTCGGCCGGCTGGTCGCGCTGGGGCACAGTCCAGACGCCGGCCCGGAGGTGGCCCTCGCCGGGCTGGACGCCGACCCCGCGTTGCTCGACGGCCCGCTCGCGCCGCGCGCGCATGCGGCGCGCGCCGAGCTGCTGCGTCTGGCCGGCGCGACGGGTGAGGCCGCGGTCGAGCTGGCGCGCGCCATCGCGGCGACACGCGACGACCGAACGCGGCGATCGCTTCAGCGCCTCCTCGATGCAGCCGCACCAGAGGGGCGCCTCGACACTCCTCGAACGCCGCGTGATGGTCGGTGAGGCACCCGACACGGACGCGGGACGTGCAGCGGGGAGCCCTGCCGGTCAGTCGCGCTGCGAGAGGCGCTCGACCAGAGCGACGAGCTGCTCCACGTCGGTCTCGTCGCGGAGCACGGCGTTCGCGGCGGGAAGCAGGGCACTGTTGTAATACATGCCGTCGCCGATCAGCATGATCGTGCGCGCGACCATGCGGTCGCCGACGACGGCCTCCAACTCGCTGAGCCACAGTCGCTGAGCGTCGGCGAGCGCGTCGCTGGCCCGGGCTTCGGATGCCTGGGCGAGCCGGGCGATGGCGACGATCATCCGCTCGAGTCGGTTGTCGGAGGGGATGGAGGTGCGCAGGAAGTACGACACCGGGCCGTCTGGTGCGGCGCGCATGTGCTCGATGTCCTCCGCGAGGTCGGCGGCGAATCGTTCCAGGACGCCGTCGACGAGGGCGTCCTTGGACGCGAAGTGGTAGAGCAGGCCGCCCTTGGAGACGCCCGCGCGTGCGGCGACCGCTTCGAGGGTGGCCGCACGCTCGCTCTGCTCGGCGAGGAGGTCCTCGAACGCGTCGAGGATGCGGTCGCGCGCCGACCGGGCCGGCGCGGCGGACCTGGCCGACGATACGGAAGCGGCGGGGGAGGGCATGGGGCCATGCTAGCCGTCGTCGTGCGCGATCTTGCCTACTGTACCGTCCGGACGGTACAGTAATCTCATGTCCACGATCGCTCGCCCCGCATCCGCGCCCGCCGCCGACGCGGCCCCCGGCCGGGGCGGCGCCCGTGCGTGGGCGGCCTTGGTCGTGCTCATGCTCCCGGTGCTGCTGGTGTCGGTCGACAACACGGTCCTCGGGTTCGCCCTGCCGGCCATCACAGAAGCCCTGCGACCGTCGGCGACGCAGATGCTGTGGATCGTCGACGTCTATCCGCTCGTGCTCGCCGGCCTGCTGGTCGCCATGGGCAGCCTCGGTGACCGCATCGGACGACGGCGGGTGCTGCTCATCGGCGCCACCGGCTTCGCCGCCGTGTCGGCCGCGGCCGCCTTCGCCCCCAGCGCGGAGCTGCTGATCGCAGCGCGAGCGGCTCTCGGCTTCTTCGGCGCCATGCTCATGCCGTCGACCCTGTCGTTGCTGCGGAGCGTGTTCCACGACCGGGAGCAGCGGCGCCTCGCCATCGCGATCTGGGCGGCGGGGTTCGCGGCCGGGTCGGCGCTCGGCCCGATCGTCGGCGGCCTGCTGATCGAGCAGTTCTGGTGGGGCTCGGTGTTCCTGCTCGCGGTGCCTGTGCTCGTTCCGCTGCTCGTGCTCACGCCGCTTCTCGTGCGCGAGTCCCGGGATCCGAACCCGGGCCCCGTCGACCTGGTGTCGATCCTGCTCTCGTTGCTCACGATGGCGCCGATCGTGTATGGGATCAAGGAGTTCGCCGTGCATGGCCTCGCAGTCGTCCCCGTGCTGGCGGTCTCCGTCGGGGCAGCGGCCGGAGTGCTGTTCGTGATGCGGCAGCTGCGCCGCCCCGTCCCGATGCTCGACATGCGGCTGTTCCGTCGTGCCGCGTTCAGTGGCGCCGTGCTCATCAACCTGCTGAGCGTGATCGCGCTGGTCGGCTTCCTGTTCTTCGTGTCGCAGCACCTGCAGCTCGTCCTCGGAATGCCGCCCGTGCAGACGGGGATGGTGCTGCTCCCCGGCCTGGCGACCATGATCGTCTCGGGTCTCGTCGTGGTTCCTGTCGCCCGGAGGCTCGCCCCCGGCTACGTGATCGCGGGCGGCCTCTGCGTGTCGGCCGCCGGCTACCTGCTGGTGGCGCTGAGTGGCGGCGACGCCTCGTGGGGCGTCCTGCTGGCGGCGTTCGTGCTGCTCGGCGCCGGGATCGGCGCGGCGGAGACCGTCTCCAACGAGCTCATCGTCTCCACGGCCCCGGCCGACAAGGCCGGCGCCGCCTCCGCGGTGTCGGAGACGGCGTACGAGCTCGGCGCCGTGCTCGGCACGGCAACGCTCGGCAGCATCATCATCGCGTCGTACCGCGCCGGGATCGTGCTGCCCGCCGGCCTGAGCCCCGCGGACGCGACCGCGGCGTCCGACACCCTCGGCGGAGCCGTCACGGTCGCCCAGAGCCTCCCCGCAGGCACCGCGGCCGATCTGCTGGCGTCGGCCCGGCACGCGTTCGACAGCGGCATCGGCCTCACGGCCTCCATCGGCGTGGCCCTGATGCTGACCGCCGCCGTGCTCGCGCTGCTCACCCTCCGCCGCGTCCGCGACTGAGCCGCACCGCGCCCGCCCGTGACCCGCGTCGCCCATGCGGCGCGAGGCGGCGCGACATACGCCCGATGAGTGCGAGACGGCACAGAATGCGCCGCTTCATGCGGGTCGTCACGGCGGCGATAGTGTTAGGTGAACCGTCCGCCCACCGATCAGTGCAGGAGCGTCATGAGCAGAACCGTCCAACTCGCCGTCATCCCGGGGGACGGAATCGGTCCGGAGGTGATCGCGGAGGCGGTCAAGGTGCTCGACGCGGTGGCATCGGGCAGCGAGTTGACGTTCGAGAAGACCCACTTCTCGCTCGGAGCGGACCGCTACCTCGCGACGGGCGACGTGCTCACCGACGACGACCTCGCCGCGATCGCGAGCCACGACGCCATCCTGCTCGGCGCCGTCGGCGGCAGGCCGGGAGACCCGCGGCTGGCCGGCGCCAACATCGAACGCGGGCTGCTGCTCACGCTGCGGTTCTCGCTCGACCACTACGTCAACCTCCGCCCGACCACGCTCTTCCCCGGCATCGCGAGCCCGCTCGCGAACCCCGGCGAGGTCGACTTCGTGGTGGTGCGCGAGGGCACGGAGGGGCCGTACGTCGGCAACGGCGGCGTGATCCGTCAGGGAACGCCGCACGAGATCGCCAACGAGGTCTCCGTCAACACCGCTTACGGCGTCGAGCGCGTGGTGCGCTACGCGTTCCAGCAGGCCGAGCAGCGCCGCAAGAAGCTCACCCTGGTGCACAAGACCAACGTGCTGACGTTCGCGGGAGGTCTCTGGAAGCGGATCGTCGACGCGGTCGCGGCCGAGCACCCGGACGTGGCCGTCGACTACCTGCACGTCGACGCGGCGACGATCTTCCTCGTGACCGATCCTGCTAGATTCGATGTGATCGTCACGGACAACCTCTTCGGCGACATCCTCACCGACCTCGCGGCCGCGATCAGCGGCGGCATCGGACTGGCCGCCTCGGGCAACATCAACCCCGCAGGCGAATTCCCGAGCATGTTCGAACCGGTTCACGGATCGGCTCCCGACATCGCCGGCCAGCAGAAGGCCGACCCCACCGCCGCGATCCTCTCCATCGCGCTCCTCCTGCGCCACCTCGGCGCACCGGAGCTCGCGGAGCGCGTCGAGCAGGCGGTGACGTCCGACCTGGCCGCCCGCAGCGGCACCGCGCGCACGACTTCCGAGGTCGGCGACGCGATCGCGGCCCGCGTGGCGCAGAATTGACGCATCGCAGCAAAGGACACCCAATGACCTCCACCAGCATCAACCTCACCTCCGGCCCCACCGAGACCGCGGGGCTCCTCTGGAACGTCACGCGCAACGAGTCGGCACGCAGCGCTGCCGAGCGCGACGAGATCCTGGCGAACCCCGGGTTCGGCAATTACTTCACCGACCACATGGTCGACCTGTGCTGGTCGGCCAAGGGCGGCTGGCACCGACCGCGGGTGTCGCCGTACGGTCCGATCCAGCTGGAGCCGTCTGCGGCCGTGCTGCACTACGCGCAGGAGATCTTCGAGGGGCTCAAGGCGTACCGGCACGCCGACGGCACCATCTGGAGCTTCCGCCCGGAGGCCAACGCCGCGCGCATGCAGCGCTCCGCGTACCGCCTCGCCCTGCCCGAGCTGCCGGTCGAGCACTTCCTCGACTCGCTCAAGCAGCTGATCGCGGTCGACGGCGACTGGGTGCCGGACCGGGAGGAGACCAGCCTCTACCTCCGGCCGTTCATGTTCGCCAAGGAGGCCTTCCTCGGCGTGCGGCCGGCCAACAAGGTGGCGTTCTACCTGATCGCCAGCCCGGCCGGCGCCTACTTCCCGAGCGGGGTCGCCCCGGTGTCGATCTGGCTCTCCGACCACTGGTCGCGCGCGGGCAAGGGCGGCACGGGTGCGGCCAAGACCGGCGGCAACTACGCGTCGAGCCTGCTCCCGCAGGCGGAGGCGTACGAGCACGGCTGTGCGCAGGTGCTCTTCCTCGACTCGGTCGAGGGCCGGTACATCGAGGAGCTCGGCGGCATGAACGTGGTGCTCGTCTACAAGGACGGCACGCTCGTCACCCCGGACTCGGACAGCATCCTGGAGGGCATCACGCTCGATTCGGTGCTGCAGCTCGCGCGCGATCGCGGCCACCGAGTGGAGCGCCGCCGCGTGACGATCGACGAGTGGCGCGACGGCGTGGAGTCCGGCGACATCGTCGAGGTGTTCGCGTGCGGAACGGCCGCGGTCATCACGCCGATCGGCGAGCTCAAGTCCGACACCTTCACGGTCGGCGACATCACCGCGCCCCCGGGGGAGCTGACCATGTCGCTGCGCAAGGAGCTCACCGACATCCAGTACGGCCGCGAGCGCGACCGCCACAACTGGATGTTCCGGCTCGACGCCTGACGCCCCCGCCGAGGCGTGAGTAATCGCGGGAATCCGACCCGGGATTCCCGCGATTACTCACGTCTGGAGCGCGGCGAGCACGCGGTCGACGTCGTCGGGCGTGTTCCAGAGGTGGAAGGCGACACGTGCGCGGCCGGCCCGGCCGGAAGCGCGGAGGCCCGCGGCTGTCAGCGCGACGAGGTCGGCGCCGTCGGTGTCGGGCCACGTGAGGATGGCACAGCCGCGGACGGGGATGCTCAGCGCGTCGCGCAGGTCGAGCGCCTCCGCGAGACGGTCGGCCAGCCCGACGGCGTGCGTGTGCACGGCGTGCGCATCGAGCGAGGCGAAGAACTCGAGCGCGGCCGCGGTTCCCGGCCACACCGGCCAGGCCGGGGAGACGTCGAAGCGGCGTGCCGAGAGCGCCGGTGCGGTGAGCGGCCCGTAACAGGAGCTCCACGGGTCTTCGCCTGCGAACCAGCCCGCCTGCACGGGGATCAGAGTGCCCAGAAGGTGTGGGCGCACGGTCAGGAAGGCGCTCCCGCGCGGCGCGCACAGCCACTTGTAGGCGTGCGTCACCGTGAGGTCGAAGCGCGACGCGTCGACGGGGAGCCAGCCGAGCGCCTGGGTGAGGTCCGCGAAGGTCAGCGTGCCGGTGCGCGAGCAGGCTTCGAGGATCGCCTCGGCGTCGGCGTGCTCGCCGGTGGCCGATTGTACGAGTGAGAAGGCCACCAGCCACGTGTCGTCGTGGACGGCGTCGGCGAGTGCCGACAGCGGGACCTCCCGCACGCGCACCCCGCGATGCGCCTGCGCGTGGAAGGGCGCGACGATCGATGAGAAGTCGCCCGTCGCGCAGACGACCTCCGCGCCGTCGGGTGCCGAAGCTGCGATCACGGCGGCGATCGCCGACACCTGTGAGCCGATCGCGATGTCGTCGACGGCCACGCCGGCGATCCGTGCGAAGGCGGAGCGCGACCGGGCGATGGCGGTGTCGTAGTCGGCGGGTGAGCTTTCGCCGTTCGCCCAGCGCTCGAGGTCGGCGCGGGTGGCGTCGACGGTCGTCCGGGTCGGGAGGCCCTGCGTGCACGCGGCGAGATAGCCCGCTCCTGCCGAGAAAGCGGCCGCGAACGCTGGTGCTGCGGGGGAGCGGAGGAGGGATTCGTGCATGCCGTCCAGCCTGCGGGGCGCGGATGCATCACACCAGTACAGGTGTTGAATCGAATACATGCGTTCCAGTTATGATTCCGGCATGATGCTCGACGACCTCGACTCCCACAGCCTGCGCGTCGTGCGCGCCATCGCCGACCTCGGCTCGATCACGCGCGCGGCCGAGTCGCTCGGCTACAGCCAGCCGGCGATCAGCCAGCACCTGCGGCGACTGGAGTCGCGGATCGGGATGCCGCTCGTCGCCCGCGCCGGCCGCGGCGTGCGCCTCACCGAGGCGGGGCGCGTGCTCGCCCGCCACGCGCGAGCGGTCACGACCGCGCTCGACGCGGCGGCCGGCGAACTGGCCGACCTGCGGGGTCTGCGGACCGGCCGGGTGCGACTCGCCGGATTTCCGTCGGCGTCGTCATCGCTCGTGCCGCGCCTGCTGAGCATCATGGAGGCCGGGCATCCGGGCGTGCGCATCACCTATCTGGAGGCCGAGCCTCCCGAAGCCGTCGCCGCCGTCCGCGAGCAGACGGCCGATCTGGCCATCACCTTCGGCTATCCGGGCGACCGCGCCGATCCGCACCGCGAGAGCACCAGGGGGCTGGCCGTGGTGCCGTTGTGGAAGGACGAGATGCTCGTCGCCCTTCCGGCCGGCCACGTGCTGGCCGGCGCCGACCACGTCGACCTCGCGGGCCTGGCCGACGAGTCGTGGATCGGCGGCTGCCCGCGCTGCCGCGGCCACCTCCTGGAGCTGACGGACGCGTGCGGCTTCACGCCGCGCATCGGGTACGAGACGGACAACTTCGTCGCCGTGCTCCGGATGGTCGCCGAGGGAGTGGGGGTCGCGCTGCTGCCCACCCTCGCGGCCGGTTCCGCCGGCACGGTGCCTGGGGTGGTGCTGCGCCCGACGGTCAACCGCGACCATCGCACCATCAACCTGGTCGCAGCCGCGGGCTCCGACGCCGTGCCGGCCATCGCCGCCACCGCGGACGCGCTTCTCGCGCTCGACGGCACGGCCTGGGGGCTGTCCGGTCTCTGATCGCCGGCCACGCCCGGTCCGATCGCTGGCTACGATCGAGCCATGGACTCCGCCGTACCCGTCGCTCCCGAACCCGTCTTCGCCGTCGTCGGTCCCGGGGCCGTCGGCGGTCTGCTCGCGTGGCTGCTGAAGCGAGCGGGCCACGATGTCGTCGCGGTCGGCCGGCCCGCGACCGTGGCCGCGATCCGGGCGGACGGGATCGAGGTGCGCAGCGACTCCTTCGGCGACGGCGTCGAGCGGCTGCCGGCCTCCACGGAGGTGCCCACCGGTGCCAGCGTGATCGTCGCCACCAAGGCGTACGGGCTCGACGACGTGCTGCCCGGCATCGTCGCCGCGCGGCCGGTCGAGGTGCTCTCGGTGCTCAACGGCGTCGAGCACATGGTCGCGCTGAGGGCCGCCCTGTCGGGCGTCCCCGTCGCCGGCGGCTCGGTGACGGTCTCCGCACTGCGAGCCTCGACCACGGTGATCGACCACCGCAGCGCCTTCCTGAACGTCGAGGTCCCGGAGGCCGCCGGCGGGTTCGCTGCGGTGCGCGCGCTCGCCGGAGCGGGGCCGCAGCTGCGGGCCCGCGGGTCGGAGGCCGAGGTGCTGTGGGCCAAGTTCCGGCTGCTGTCGGCGCTCGCGCTGCTGACCTCGTACTGGCGTCAGTCCGCGGGCCCGGCCCTGAGCGAGGACCCGGAGCTGACCGAGGCGGTGGTGTCGGAGATCACCGCGTGCTCGACCGCCGAAGGTGTGCCCGCTTCGCCCCTCGACCTCGTGCGCGCGCTGCACAGCGTGCCGGGGGCGATGCGGACCTCCCTGCAGGAGGATCTCGCGGCGGGCCGTCCGAGCGAGCTCGACGCGCTCGGCGGGGCGCTCCTGCGGGTCGGCGCCCGTCACGACCTCGCGACTCCCGCGATCGCGCGGATCGTCGCCGCGCTAGGCTCGAACGCGTGAAGATCGCACGGTTCAGCCACGACGGGAAGATCGACTACGGGATCGTCGACGAGGACGCGCTGGTCGTTCTCGCGGGCGACCCGATGTTCACCGGGTTCGACACGACGGGGGAGCGCGTGCCGCTCGCCAAGGTGGGCGCGCTCCTGGCGCCGGTGATCCCGCGGTCGAAGGTGGTCGCGGTGGGCAAGAACTACCGGGAGCACGCAGCCGAGATGGGCGGCGAGGCACCGGAGGAGCCGCTGCTCTTCCTCAAGCCGAACACCGCGGTCATCGGACTCGGCGACCCCATCGTCGTCCCTCCGCAGTCGGAGCGCGTCGACTTCGAAGGCGAGTTGGCGGTCGTCATCGGCACGATCGCGCGCAACGTCTCGGCGGCCGACGCCGCTGCGCACATCTTCGGCTACACCGTCGCCAACGACGTCACCGCGCGCGACCTGCAGGAGAAGGACGGCCAGTGGACGCGCGCCAAGGGTTTCGACACGTTCTGCCCGCTCGGCCCCGTCATCGAGACCGACCTGCCGGCCGGCGCCGTGCTGCGCACCCGCCTCAACGGCGAGCTGAAGCAGGAGGCGCCGATCAGCGACATGGTGCACGACATCCCGTCGATCGTCGCCTACGCGTCGAGCGTCTTCACCCTGCTGCCGGGCGACGTCATCCTCACGGGGACGCCCTCCGGCATCGGGCCGATGAAGCCGGGCGACACCGTCGAGGTGGAGGTCGACGGAGTCGGCTCGCTGGTGAATCCGGTGCGCGCTCCCAAGTAGGATTCCAAGGGTATGTCTGACAACGATTCGCACCCCTTCTCGACCGCGACCGGCGCCGATGTGCGCGTGCGGTTCTGCCCGTCTCCCACCGGCACGCCGCACGTCGGCCTGATCCGCACCGCCCTGTTCAACTGGGCGTACGCGCGGCACACCGGCGGCAAGCTCATCTTCCGCATCGAGGACACCGACGCGGCGCGCGACAGCGAAGAGAGCTACGCGATGATCATCGATGCGCTGCGCTGGCTGCGTCTCGACTGGGATGAGGGGATCGACGTCGGCGGCCCGAACGAGCCGTACCGTCAGTCGCAGCGCTACGACATCTACCGCGAGCTGATCGACCGGCTGAAAGCCTCCGGCCACATCTACGAGAGCTTCGCGACCGGCGAGGAGATCGAGGCGCGCAACGTCTCGCTCGGCCGCGACCCCAAGCTCGGGTACGACAACTTCGAGCGCGACCTCACGGACGCGCAGAAGGCCGCATACCGTGCGGAGGGCCGTGAGCCCGCCCTGCGCCTGCGCGTGCCCGACACCGACCTGAGCTTCGACGATCTGGTGCGCGGCGAGATCACGTTCCCGGCCGGCTCGTTCAGCGACTTCGTGGTCGTGCGGCCCAACGGGCACCCGCTCTACACCTTCGTGAACCCCGTCGACGACGCGCTGATGGGGGTGACCCACGTGCTTCGCGGCGAGGATCTGCTCTCATCGACGCCCCGCCAGATCGCGCTCTACCACGCGTTGATCGACGCCGGCGTGACGACGTTCGTCCCGCGCTTCGGGCACCTCCCGTACGTAATGGGCGAGGGCAACAAGAAGCTGTCGAAGCGCGACCCGGAGTCGAACCTGTTCCACCACCGTGATCGCGGGTTCATCCCCGAGGGCCTCGTCAACTACCTCGCGCTCCTCGGCTGGTCGCTGAGCCACGACCGCGACATCTTCTCGGTCGACGAGCTGGTCGCGGCGTTCGACGTCGCCGACGTGAACCCCAACCCCGCGCGGTTCGACCAGAAGAAGGCGGAGTCGATCAACGGCGACCACATCCGGCTGCTGGAGGTCGGCGACTTCGCCGAGCGCACCATCCCGTACCTCGTCGCGGCAGGCGTGCTGACCGAGCCGCTCACCGAGGCGCAGCGGTCGGTGCTGGCCCAGGCCGCCCCGCTCGTGCAGGAGCGGGTGCAGCTGCTCGGCGAGGCTCCCGGCATGCTCGGTTTCCTGTTCACGGACTCCGCATCGCTCACCGTCGAAGACGATGCCCGGGCATCGCTGCCCGCCAATGCCGGCGAGGTGCTGGCGGCGTCGATCGGCGCACTGGAGGTCGTTCCCGAAGCGGAGTGGACGCATGACGCGATCGAGGCCGCCCTCCGCGACGCCCTGGTGGAGGCGCTCGGGCTGAAGCCGCGCGTCGCCTTCGGCCCGCTGCGCGTGGCCGTGTCGGGCCGCCGCGTCTCGCCTCCGCTCTTCGAGTCGATGGAGATCCTCGGCAAGGCCGAGTCGATCGCACGGCTCGACGCGCTCTCGGCGTCACTGAGCGGGTCGGAAGCCTAGGCGGCGCGGTGACGGCTCGCGTCGAAGTCCTCGTCGTCGGTGGCGGCCCGGCGGGGCTCAGTGCCGCGCTGAATCTCGTGCGCGCTCGCCGGCGCGTGCTCGTGGTCGACGGCAACCGGCCGCGACACGCGGCGACGCTGCAGGCGCACGGCTTTCTCACGCGCGACGGCGTCGCGCCTGCCGAGCTGCGCCGGCTCGGGCGCGAGGAGGTGTCCGCGTACGACGATGCCGACGTCGTGTTCGCCCAGGTCGACGGAGTCTCGGTGGAGGACGGCGGTTTCCGGGTCCGCGGTCGAGGCGTGCGCGGCGGGCCCGATGTGGACGTGCTGGCGTCGGCGGTCGTCATCGCCACCGGGGTCACGGAGACGATGCCGGCGCTCCCGAGTCTGCGCGCCTTCTACGGAACGCAGCTGCACAGCTGTCTCGAGTGCGACGGCTTCGAGAAGGCGGGGGAGGCGCTCGCCCTGATCGGCGAGACGGCCGACCTGGCGGAGCGGGCGCTGCTGCTCACGCAGTGGACCGACGACCTGATCGTCTTCACCAACGGCATCGCGCCCGTGAGCGACGACGAGGAGCGAACTCTCGCGCGCCTCGGCGTTCGCGTCGAGCGTCGTGCCGTCGACGACGTGGTGGGCGACAAGGGCGTGATGACGGGGGTCCGACTCGCGGACGGAACGCTGGTCGAGCGCTCGGGCGGGTTCGTCCGTCCGGTCTGGACGCCCGCGCTGGCGTTCGCCGACTCCCTCGCCCTCGCCACCGACTCGGACGGCTACCTGGTGACGGACGCTCAGGGGCGCACCTCGGTGCCGGGCGTCTACGCCGCCGGCGAGACGACGTCGCCGGGTCCGCAGCAGCTGATCGTCGCGGCCGGGTCGGGCGCCGTGGTGGCCGCCGCCGTGAACCGCGACCTCATCGGCCTCACCGTGAGCGAGGCGCTCACCCTCTAGCCCCCCAGGGGTCGCCGAGGGGCGCCCGAGGGGCGCCCGAGGGGCGTCTAAACGCCCTCATCCGGGCGTTTTAGGGGCGTTTGTGCGCCCTTCGGCGCGGTCCTTCCCCTCGTTCGCGAGCCGCCGCACCAGGTCGGCCGGCGACGGCTCGCCCGGCGCCGGCGGCGTTTTGTGGAAGCGGCGAAGCATAGGCTACAGTTGTTACTCGTGCCCGGGCCTCGGCCCGAAGCCCTTGGGGTATGGTGTAATTGGCAACACGGCTGATTCTGGTTCAGTTGTTCTTGGTTCGAGTCCAGGTACCCCAGCCATCGAAGCACAGCGAGAGCCCCGGATTTCCGGGGCTTTTTTGCTGTCTCGCCTGACCCCCCTCCGCGCTCGTGCGAATCGCGGTCGACGTCGTGTCGCCGGTGTACCGGCAGAGCTGCTCTTCCTCTGCGTCCGACTGTGGAGTGCGTAAATGGATGACGGGGCCTGCCTCCCGCTGCGTTCGAGTTACGACCTCGCCGGTGTCACCGGCCGAGAGACGTACCTCGACGCCATGGTCGAGGCCCTCGGCGTCATCGTCCCGGTCGACTCCACTGGATGGGGCGGGCTCGACCTTCCGCGCGGGGCTTCGAGTCGACGCCGCAGTGACCGCCGGCACATCCCGGTCGTCTCTGTGCCGCCGTTCACCCGCGCGTAACCGGCGGGGTGCAGAATCGTGCGACCGGTGTTCGCGGATCCGGGGGGTTCCGCTCGAGCCGAAGGTCGTCCCACGCGCGGGCGGCGGTTCGGCCGGCCTCACCCACAGGACAGGGTGGGTCCGGCCGAACCTTGTCAGCGTCAGCGGACGGTACCGGCAGGACCGGTGCCGGGGCGTGCCCCGTCTGCGACGCCGTCGTACGCGGGATCGGGGGTGAAGCCGACGCGGTCGACGCGGCGGTGGTAGCGCATGCCCGCGAGGCCGCCGAGGATCGCCCCGATGAGGCTGACGACCGCGACCACGACGGTCGTGATGACGCCGGTCACGGTGAGGGAGCCCTCGTCGAGCGGGATGCGCGGGAAGCTGTTCAGGTTGCCGAGGATGTTGTACTGACTGCCGAGGATCAGGCTCAGGACGGCGACCACGACCGCGATGATGACCGCCCAGATCCACACCGCGACGCCCTGTCGCAGGCCGCTGAAGCGCGCCATGCGGCCCGCGACGTAGCCTCCGCAGAAGTAGGAGACGAACAGGATCACGACGAGCGCGATCGCGCCGACGAGGCCGACGGTCGCTGCGTTCTTGTTCGCCTGGTCGGCGGCGGCGTTCGGGCTGCCGGTCGCCCCGAGCCCCACCGCGGCGCCCGCAGCGGCGACCAGGGCCGTCACGAGCACGGCCATCCCGGTCGCGGTCAGCCAGCCGAAGAATGCCGAGCCGAACTTCATCCCGCCGAACTCGCGCCGTTCGCGTGCGACGACGTCGTCGCGGAGTGCCCGGGTGTCCACGACGGGATCCGGCGCGACAGGACGCTCGGCGACGGGGCGGGCCTCTACCGGCCGCTCGGCGACGGGCCGCTCGCCCGCTGCGGCCCCGTCCGCGATCGGGGCGCCGGCCGCACGGGTGCCGGGGTCGTATGCACGTGTCTCCGCGTCGTCCGCCGGTGCCGTCGTCGCGTAGCCGCGCTGCTCGGGCGTGTACGCCCGGGTGCCGGGGGTGCTTTCGTCTGCCGGGGGAGTTCGATCGGTCATCTCGGAGCCTCCTTGCGATCCGCCCCCAGGTGGGCGCGTGGGTCGATGGGGCGATCTGCCGCCCTGAACCGTAGGCGGCCGGTCGCTTCGCGCCCAGGGCGTTGCATCGAGCGCCGGCCAGGTGTACGGGCTCTGCCGGCACGGGCCGCGCGGCGTACAATCGGTCACACTTCAGCGGTGGGGAGGTGACCCGATGGGATGGTTCGCCCGCCTTCGCGGCCCCGGCTCCGGCCCGGGCCCGCTGGCCGAAGACGGTCTCGGTGCGCTGACACTGCTGGCCGTGCTCGAGGAGGCCGTCTCGCACCTGGATGCCGCCGAGGCGCTCCTGGAGCGGTGCGCGCTCGCGGGCGACCAGGGGCGGCTTGCCGGCCTGCAGCCCGCCGGGTACCGGCTGGGGCCGGCCGACGCGCGGCAGGGGCTGCGGCTGCGCGTGGCCTTCACCCAGCTCTCTCGCTGGCTCGAGTGCACGACCTGCGAACCGGAGCAGGAGCCCCTGCGGGCCGACGCCTCCCGGTTGTTGCGGTTCTACCTGTTGATGATCAGCTCGGCACTGGAGGCCGCGTTCAACCCGCCCTCGCGGCAGCACATCGCAGTGCGGGGAGGCGGTGGCGGTGCGGCCGCTCGGCTCGTCGAGTTGCGCGACCTCGCCCGGGCGGCCGTCGAATAGCATCGGCGGCCGACGTCCGCGACTCTCGGCAGCTCGCGCATCCCGAGCCCCGAGAGCACGTCCTCAGGGGGTCCGGTGAACGCCGGGAGTCTGCGGCGCCCCGGACAGCGAGTCGATTACGGCGACGGATCCGAAGCCCACCAGAGCGGCGGCGACCGCCGCGAGCAAGACGGCGATCAGCGCGGCCTGACGACGATGCATGTTCCCCCCGTGCGCAGGTGTTCCCCCCATGAGCAAGTGCTCGGAACCGGTGCTCGGGTCAGGTTAGCACCACGACGCGATCAGCGGCCCCGCCGGCGCCGCAATCCGAATCCGATCAGGACGCCGCCGCCGATCGCCACGAGCACGCCGACGCCGCGGATGAGCCATTGCACCTGCCCGGTCACGGCGTCCACCAGGAGCGGACCGGCGAGGCCGACGACGACGAGCAGGATGCCGCCGATGAAGAACCAGGGGGACCCGTTCGTGCGTTCGACCATGCGATCGAGACTACCGGCGCGGGAGGGCCCGCGGAGTCGGGGGACGCCCGCAGCGCCGGACCGCACAGACGTGGACCGTGAGACGCACGGCGGGATTGCAGCGAACCCCGGTAGCGTTGTCGTCAGTATGCGCACCGACACCCTCGACCCGGTCCGACTCCGCTCGGACTTCCCGATCCTCGCCCGCGAGATCAACGGCCATCCCTTCGTCTACCTCGACTCCGGAGCCACCGCCCAGAAGCCGCGTCAGGTGCTCGACGCCGAACGCGCGTTCGCCGAGCAGTACACGTCGGCCGTGCACCGCGGAGCGCACACCGTCGCCGGGGAGGCCACCGAGCTGTTCGAGGAGGCCCGCGCGCGCGTCGCCGGGTTCGTCGGAGCCCGACCCGAGGAACTGGTCTGGACCTCCAACGCCACGGAGGGCCTCAATCTGCTCGCCTACGGCATGTCGAACGCCTCGGCCGGGCGCGGAGGCGCGGCAGCCGAGCGCTTCCGCCTCGGCGCCGGCGACGAGCTCGTCGTGACGGAGGCCGAGCACCACGCCAACCTCATCCCCTGGCAGGAGCTGGCCGCGCGGACCGGCGCCACCCTGCGGGTGATCGGCCTCACGGACGACGGGCAGCTGCGGCTCGACCAGGCGGCCGAGCTGATCGGTCCGCGCACGAAGGTCGTCGCGTTCGCCCAGGTCTCCAATGTGCTCGGAGCGATGAACCCGGTCAGCCGACTCGTGGAGCTCGCACACGAGCACGGTGCGCTGGCGGTGCTCGACGCCTGCCAGTCCGTCCCGCACCTCGCTGTCGACCTCCCGGCGCTCGGGGTGGACTTCGCGGTGTTCTCGGGGCACAAGATGCTCGGGCCCACCGGTGTCGGGGCTCTCTACGGCCGTACCGAGCTGCTGGACGCGCTGCCGCCGTTCCTCACCGGCGGCTCGATGATCACCACGGTCACGCTGGAGGGCGCGGAGTACCTGCCTGCGCCGCAGCGGTTCGAGGCGGGCACCCAGCGCGTCTCCCAGGCGGTCGCCCTGGCCGCCGCCGTCGACTATCTCGATGCGGTGGGGATGCCGGCGATCGAGGCACACGAGGCGGAGCTGGGCGCCCGGCTGGTCGCAGGCTTGTCCGCGATCGACGGCGTGCGCGTCCTCGGCCCCGGAGCGGGCGTTCCGCGGGTGGGGCTTGCGAGCTTCGTGGTGCAGGGCATCCACGCCCACGATGTCGGTCAGTTCCTCGACGACCGCGGCATCGCCGTGCGGGTCGGCCATCACTGCGCGCAGCCTGTGCACCGGCGCTTCGGGGCCACGGCCTCCACCCGGATCAGCACGTATCTGTACAACACGGCCGACGAGGTGGATGCAGCCGTCGAGGCCGTCGCCGACGCCCGCGCGTTCTTCGGAGTGATCGACCGGTGAGCGACCTGCAGAACCTCTACCAGCAGGTCATCCTCGACCACGCGCGGGAGAAGCACGGCTACGGGTTGCGCGACGACACCGCCGCACGCTCGCACCAGTACAACCCGACCTGCGGCGACGAGGTGACCGTCGGAGTGCACCTGGACCCGGACGGCCGCATCCAGTCGATCAGCTGGGACGGGCACGGCTGCTCGATCTCGACCGCGTCGGCCTCGCTGCTGAGCGATCTGGTGCACGACACCGACCGGGCGGCGCTGGCGGCGTCGATCGGGGCGTTCCGCGAGCTGATGCAGTCCAAGGGTGCGCTCGAGGGCGACGAGGAACTGCTCGGCGACGCCGTCGCCCTGGCGGGGGTCTCCCGGTACGTGACCCGCGTGAAGTGCGCGATGCTGCCGTGGGTGGCGCTGGAGGACGCCCTCCTCAAGTCCGCCTGATCACGGGCTACGGAACGGGGGCGAGGTCGACCTCGTCGGCGATCGCCTCCAGGGCCGAGGGCAGCGACGGGAAGGTCGTGCCGTAGATCAGGCCGGAGGGCCCCGTGGCCGTCCAGGTCTCCTGCTTCTTGGCGACCTTGCCGACGAGGTAGCGCTTGTGTCCGCCGAGCACCTGGCGCTGCGCGATCGGCAGCGTCAGCGGGAACGCGTAGACATCGCCGCGGGGACTCACCACCAGCTCCCAGCGGGCGCGGCCCGGGTTGAACTTGCTCGTGAAGATGCGCGACATGATGGCCTTTTGTACCTCGCCGGCGTCCTTCGTCGCCACGAAGATGACGGCCTGTTGCATCGGGGCGGCCTGTCACGGTCCGTGTCAGCCCTCCAGTCGGCCGAGCCAGCCGGTGAGGATGCGTTCCAGCGCGCGCGCGTCAGCGGGGGAGAGCTCGTCGAGCAGTCGTCGTTCGTTGGCGAAGTGCTCGGTGACCGCGGCGTCGATCCGGGCGACCCCCTCGGGTGTGAGTGCGACCACGCGGCTGCGTCCGTCGGAGGAGGATGCCCGGCGTGAGACGAGGCCGCCGTGTTCGAGGCGGTCGATGCGTTTGCTCATGCCCCCGCTGGTCACCATCGTGTGATCGGCGAGCTCTCCCGGGGTCCGTTCGTACGGTGCGCCGGCTCGGCGGAGGGTGGCGAGCACATCGAAGTCGCCCTCGGTCAGGCCGTGGCGGGCGTAGACGGTCACGAGCTGCTCGGTGAGCAGCGCCGCGACACGGTGGAGGCGGCCGATCACTCCCTGGGGCGTGGGGTCGAGGTCGGGGCGCTCGCGCCGCCACTCCTGCTGGATGCCGGCGACGCGGTCGGGTACGGAGGTCATGCCTCCCACAATACCTTCCATGGAAGCTATATTACCTTCCATGGAAGGTAAATTCCGCTGGTTCGCCATCACCGCCATCGCTCCCGTCGCCTGGGGCTCCACCTACGTCGTCACGCGCGCCGTGCTTCCCGACGCACCGCTGTGGGGAGCGGTGCTCCGCGCACTCCCGGCGGGGCTGCTGCTGCTCGCAGTGGCCCGTCGGAGGCCGCGCGGCGTCTGGTGGTGGCGCGCGCTCCTGCTCGGCGCGCTCAACGCGGGCGGCTTCTTCGTGCTCGTCTATGCGGTCGCGCAGCTGCTGCCCTCCGGCATCGCCTCCACCGTGATGGCGACGTCGCCCCTCGCCCTGATGGGATTCGGCTGGATGCTGCTGGGCCAGCGGCCACGGGCCCTGTCACTGATCGGCGCGCTCGCGGGGGTCGGCGGTGTCGCGGTGATGCTCACCGGGGGCGATGCGGCTGTCGATCCGCTCGGGCTCGCGGCCGCCGTCGCCGCCATGCTGCTCTCCGCGGTCGGGTATGTGCTGGCGACGCGGTGGGGCGATGTCGATGTGCTCTCCTCGACGGCGTGGCAGCTGGTCGCGGGCGGCCTCCTGGTCGTGCCGTTCGCGATCCTGATCGAGGGCGCCCCTCCCGTGCTGGCCCCCGCGGCGATCGCCGGCTTCGCGTACGTCTCGCTCGTCGCGACCGCGTCGGCCTACCTCGCCTGGTTCGCAGGGATGCGGCGCCTCGGTCCTGGTGCGGTCGGCCTCATCGGGCTGTTGAACCCGGTGACCGGCGTCGCACTGGGAGCTCTGGTGGCGGGGGAGGCGCTCACGGCGCGCCAACTCGTCGGGCTCGCCGTGGTGCTCGCCGGCATCGCGGTCGGCCAGGCCACCCGTGGGAGCCGGCGGACCGGCGGCGCTCAGTCGGCGAGCCCCTCCAGGAAGCCGCGTGTCGGCACGAAGAACGTCGTGCCGGTCACCGCCCTCGAGAAGTCGAGGATGCGGTCGTGACTGCCGACCGGGTCACCGACGAACATCCGCTCCAGCATCTTCTCGATCACCCACAGGCGCCGTGAGTAGCCGATGAAGTACGTGCCGAATTCGCCCCGGCCCGGGCGCCCGAACGGCATGTTGTCGCGCAGGATGTCGTGCTCGACCCCCTCGTCGTCGGTGATCGTGGTGAGCGTCTTGTGGGCCTTCTGGCCGTGCTCGACGTCGTCGAGCTCGATGTTCTCGACCTTCGTGCGGCCGATCACCCCCTCTTGCGAGGGCACGGGGAGCCGGTTCCACGAGCCGAGGTCGTGAAGGTACTTCTGCACGACGACGTAACTGCCGCCGGCGTGCGCCGGGTCTTCGTCGCCGACGATGGCGGCGTCCGCCATGTCTTTCCCGGTGGGGTTCGCGGTGCCGTCCACGAAGCCCAGGAGGTCGCGGGCGTCGAAGTAGCGGAACCCCTCGACCTCGTCCTCCACCGTGATCGCGTCGCCGAGGGCGTCGAGCAGTTGGCGCTCGAACTCGAAACAGAAGTCTCCGCGCTCTGCCCGGATGTGGAACAGTAGGTCGCCAGGTGTCGACACCGCCGTGTGCACGGGCCCGTGCACCTCGGCGAACGGGTGCAGCTCCTGCGGAAGGGCGACGTCGGTCAGACGCCCCCAGAACTCCGCACCGATGCCGATGTTGCACGAGAGGTGCGCGTTCAGGTCGCGGAAGCCCACGGTCTTGACGAGGTCGGAGATCCCGGACACCACGTCGCGCACGGTCGCCAGCGCCTCCGACGTGCCGGCGACGCTGACGACGAGGAAGACGGCCGCGCGCGACAAGGGCGCGTCCACGCTCTGCGGCTCGATCGGGACACGTTGCCAGGGGTGATCGCCCGTGCTGTTCGCCATGCGCCAACTCTGGCGGAAAGTCCGCGTCTGCGGAAGCGTGGGAAGGCGAGGATCATGAGGGTGTTCTCACCCTCGATTCGCGATCGCTGCGAGAACACTGATAGCGTCGAAGGCGCCCCGGCGTGCCGAACGGCATGGCGCACCGGGTGAACCAGCCCGCGATCCGGGCCGTGTGGCCGCACAGGTGGCCCGGTGGGATCGTATGGTCGGCTGGCGTGGGCGCACCCCGATGGTCGCGCCGGCGATGGCGATTCGCGCGGATGGTCCGCGCTCGAGTCGTGCTGCCGTCGCCACACGCCTCCGGCCCGGGCGCAACAACTGTGCGTGCCTCGCGGAGGCGAGTGCGCCTGGGAGTACAGAGTTGAGTGACACGATCGCCGTCGAGGCGAGGAACATCTTCAAGGTCTTCGGACGCAAGCCCCACGAGGCGGTTCGCCGTCTGCGGGACGGGGCGACGAGGAGCGACGTGACCGGTCTCGGGACCGCCGCCGTCATCGATGCGGGGCTGACGGTGCGGCGGGGCGAGATCTTCGTCGTGATGGGGCTGTCCGGCTCGGGCAAGTCGACGCTCATCCGACTGCTGAACGGGCTGCTGGAGCCGACCGCCGGTGAGGTGGATGTGATGGGCACGACGATCACCGGGCTGCCGCCGAAGCGTCTCCGCGAGGTGCGCCGGAAGCACATCTCGATGGTCTTCCAGCATTTCGCGCTGCTGCCGCACCGCACAGTGCTGGACAACATCGCCTACGGTCTGGAGGTGCAGGGCATGCCCGCCGCGGACCGGCGCTCCCGTGCGACCGAGATCCTCGAGCTGGTCGGGCTCGGCGGCTGGGGCGAGAAGCTGCCGTCCGAGCTCTCCGGCGGGATGCAGCAGCGGGTCGGCCTCGGCCGGGCGCTGGCCGCCGACACCGACGTGCTGCTCATGGACGAGGCGTTCTCGGCGCTCGACCCGCTGATCCGCCGTGAGATGCAGGAGCAGCTGCTCGAACTGCAGGGCTCGCTGGGCAAGACCATCGTGTTCATCACCCACGACCTCAACGAGGCGATGTTCCTCGGCGACCGCGTGGCCGTGATGCGCGACGGCCGCGTCGTTCAGACCGGCACGCCCGAGGAGATCCTCACCGACCCGGCCAACGACTACGTGGCGAGCTTCGTTCACGACGTCGACCGCGCCCGCGTGCTGACGGCCGCGAGCGTGATGGAGCCGGCGCGAGCGCTGGTCACCGTCGCGGGCGGACCGCGCGCGGCGATGCGCACCATGCGCGACCTCCAGACCTCGGCCGCCTTCGTGGTGGGCCAGGGCCGGCGCCTGCTCGGGGCGGTGCGCGATCGCGACGTGATGCGGCAGGTGCGGGAGGGTCGCTCCGACCTCACCGAGTCGATCACCGAGGACATCGCGACGGTGTCCCGTGACGAGGTGCTCAGCGACCTGGTCGAGCCCGCCGTGGGCAGCGCCCTTCCGCTCGCGGTCGTCGACGACCGGCGCCGGCTGCTCGGGGTCATCCCGCGCGTGACGCTGCTGGCGGCCCTCGGCAACGTCAGCAGCGACACCACGGAGATCCCGGTGGTGGTCGAGCCCCCGGCGACGGTCCCGGTGGACGCGATGACGCTGGCCCTGCGGGAGACCGCGGACGACGAGACGGAGGTGCACGCATGACCGCCGCCTACACATTCGGAACCACCAAGGTCATCCCCCTCGGAGACGCGGCGACGCACGTCGTCGACTTCGTGACGACGACCTTCGGCGGAGTCTTCGACGCGATCCGCATCGTCTTCACGGGCATGTACGACGGCGTCGACTGGGCGCTGCAGACGCCGCCGTTCTGGGGCGTCATCCTCATCGTCGCGATCCTCGGCGTCTGGTTGCGCGGCTGGGTCTTCGGTGCCGGGGCGGTCGTCGGGCTGCTGCTCATCGCCGGGATCGACCAGTGGTCGAACGCGATGGACACCCTCGCGCTGGTGCTCGTCTCGGCCGCCATCGCGGTCGCGCTCAGCGTTCCGCTCGGTATCCTCGCCGCCCGCTCGAAGACGGCGTCGGCCGTCATCCGGCCGGTGCTCGACTTCATGCAGACGATGCCGGCGTTCGTGTACCTGATCCCGGCGCTCATCCTGTTCCGCGTCGGAGTCGTGCCGGGCATGGTCGCCACGATCGTGTTCGCCATGGCTCCGGGCGTGCGGCTCACCGAGCTCGGCATCCGCGGTGTCGACCGCGAGCTGGTGGAGGCCGGCCGGGCGTTCGGCTCCCCGCCCGGCCGCATCCTGCGCCAGATCCAGCTGCCGCTCGCGATGCCGTCGATCCTGGCGGGCGTCAACCAGGTGATCATGCTCTCCCTGTCGATGGTCGTGATCGCCGGCATGGTCGGCGGCGGCGGCCTCGGCCGTGACATCGTGCAGGCGCTCAGCCGCGTCGATGTCGGGCTCGGCTTCGAGGCGGGGGTCGCCGTGGTGATCCTGGCGATCATCCTCGACCGGCTGACCGCCGCAGCCGGCCGGGCGCGGTCGCGGATGCCCAAACGCGCCCTGGCCGTGCTCGGCGCCGCCCTTCTCGTCGTGGTCGGCGGCACGGCCGTGACCGCGGCCTCCACGGCCGGCGGCGACAAGGGCACCGTGAAGGTGGCCGTGTTCAACGGCTGGCCGGAGGGCGAAGCGGCTTCGTACCTGTGGAAGCACGTGCTCGAGAAGCAGGGGTACACCGTCGACTTCGAGTACGCCGACGCCGGTCCCGCTTTCGCCGGCCTGAGCACCGGCGACTACGACATCGCCTTCGACGGCTGGCTGCCGACCACGCACGCGCAGTACATGAAGACCTACGGTGCGCACCTGACCGACCTCGGCGCCTGGAACGATGAGGCGAAGCTCACCATCGCGGTGAACAAGGATGCCCCCATCGACTCCCTCGACCAGCTCGCGTCGCACGCCTCGGCGTTCGGCGACCGGCTGGTGGGCATCGAGCCGGGAGCAGGCCTCACCGAGGCGGTCCAGCAGAAGGTCATCCCGCAGTACGGGCTCCAGAAGCTCGACTTCGTGACGTCCTCGACCCCCGCGATGCTCGCCGAACTGTCGAGCGCCATGAAGAGGGCGACAACGTCGCAGTGACGCTCTGGAGGCCGCACTGGGCGTACGACCAGTTCGACCTCAAAGACCTGAAGGACCCGAAGGGCACGCTCGGCGCCGCCGAGTCGATCCACTCGATCGCGAGCGCGGACTTCCCGAAGCAGCAGCCGCAGATCGCGAAGTGGGTGAAGAAATTCCGGATGAAGTCCGATCTGCTCTACTCGCTCGAGAACGCGATGTTCAACAGCGGCGCCGACTCAAGCGAATACGACCGCATCGTGGCGAAGTGGATGGATGAGCACTCGTCCTACGTCGAAACGCTGACGCGGTAAGGACGCTTAACCCGGTCGCGCTGACGCCCTCCGGGCGCAGCCAGTCGAACAGGCTGCGCTGCGCGCGGAGGGCGACCCTGCCGTGCCTTCGGCAGGTTCGCCGAGTCGCCGTCAGCCTGGCCGTAGGCTGGCAGCATGAGCCTCCCCGCCGCCGACACCGTCGTCACCTATCCCGACGGCGACCTCGCCTCCACCGGAACCGTGCTGCACCTCCAGCCCCTGGACGACGGACGGACGGCGGTCGTCCTGGATCGGACGGCGTTCCACCCCGTGGACCCGGTCTGGCCCGACCAGCCGGCCGACACCGGTCTCCTCCGCGTCGACGGTGACGTCGTCGCCGTCGTCGCCGCCGTCGTCGGCGCGACCGACGGCACGACCCTCCACGTCGGCGACGCGCCGGTGCGGACCGGCACGCCGGGCTGGGCGTTCGTCGTCTGCCACCTCGTCGACGACGCCACGCGGTTCGCGCCGGGCACCACGGTCGAGGTGGAGGTCGAACCGGAGGTCCGACGCGCGCTGTCGAGCGGACACACCGCGTGCCACCTCGCCTCGCTCGCGCTCGACGACGCGCTCGCCGGGCTGTGGACCAAAGAGGTCCCCGTCGACGGACGCGGCAAGCCCGCCTTCGACCAGCTCGCCATCGCCTCCTCGCGGATCCTCCCCGACGGCTCGCTCGACGAGTACCGCATCGGCAAGAGCCTGCGCAAGAAGGGTTTCGCCGCGGCCGAACTCCCGGCGGCGCTCGCCGGGGTGACCGACGCCGCGAACGCACTGCTCGCGCAGTGGGTCGCCGCCGGCGACGGCATCGCCATCACGATCGAGCGCGACGGCGACGGCCTGGGGGAGCGCCGCCGCTGGCGGGCCGACCTTCCCGACGGCGCCGTCGAGATCCCGTGCGGCGGCACGCACCTGCGCTCGCTCGCCGGACTGTCCGCGATCGTCATCGAGCTCGACTACGACCAGGAGGCCGCCTCCCTCACGATGCGCACGAGTGTCGAGCGCGCCTGAGCCGCGCCCGACGCGCCCGACCTCTCAGCGCACCCCCGGCCCTCGGGCCTCAGTGCGGGAGGAACGGCAGCGCCACCGCGAGCATCGCCAGGGCCGCCGCGACCGCCCATCCCGCACGCACCCGACGCGCAGCCCGCACTTCGCGTTCGATGAGCGCGAACCGCTCCAGCGTGTCCGGTGACGACTCGGCGGGCCGCCAGGTTGCCGGATCGTCGAACAGGCGGGCGATGTCGGAGACGGTCCCTCCGTCGATCACGGCCGGACGCCGGGTCAGCCAGCGCAGCAGGGCCTCCGCGCGCAGGACGCGCACGCGCCGCGGCTGCTGGCGCACAGTGACCTCCTTGGTGCCGACCAGCACCACGAGCGCCGTGACCGGTGCCACCAGGCCCGCCTGAGCGAGCACTCCGCGCACGCGGGAGGCCTCCAGGTCGGAGTTGCGCAGATAGGGCTGCTTCTGACCCGAGACCAGGACAGCGCGCTCGCCCACCCAGACCCGCTGGCCGCGGTGATGCTTGGTGTTGATGACGAAGACGCCGGCGGGCCCGACGACGACATGGTCGACATCGGCGACACCTCCCGACTCGTCGGGCCGGGTGCCGACCGGCACGGCATGGAACGCGCTCCATCCCGGCGGGAGCCGGTCGAGGAGCGCGCCGACCTCGCGCTCGCCGAGGGCGCCGGCGAACCACGGTTCGGTCTCGGCTCCCAGCGGTCGCGCTCCGAGAGCGCGGGCGAGCGGGGAACGCGGGGGGGACTGGGTGTGCAGACGCACCACCTGCTCCATCACGGCCGCCCCAGGGGCGCGATCGCGCATGCGCGCCGCGCGCCGTCCATCCTCGTTCATCCCTGCCAGCGTATGCAGGCCGATCCGGCCTCCCCAGTCCCCACTGAGGGACGACCGCCTCGGCCTACCCCTGGCCGGGTGCCCCCTCCCCGTGGGGCACCCCGTCGGCCTCGCCCGCCTCGGCGTCGCCCGCCTCGGCGCCGTGGTCGACGCCCGGCTCCGCACCCGGGAGGCGCTCCTCGAGTGAGTCGTTGCGGCCGGCGACCGCCTTCAGGGCGTCCTCCGGAGTCTCGCCGAGCTCGGTGACCGCGTCGGCCAGGTCGTGCGCGTCGCGCGGCGCTTCGTGTCCATCCGTCATGCGGCGCACTGTACGCCGCAGCGCGACGCATACGATGGCCCGGCCGTTCGCGCACCCGCAGCCCGCAGCGGACCGAGGGGGACTACGATGCCGGACATGAGCCGCATCGAAGCCGGGATCGTCTCCTACACCCTCTCGTCCGACTACTACGCCCAGGTCGGGGCGGACTTCGACACCGAAGCGGTGGACGACGCCATCCTCGCCGAGCTGAACCGTTCGCTGCCGTCGGGCATCGTCGTCGAGCGCAGCGGCAAGGTGCTGGCCGACGAGGACATGGCCGATGTGGCGCGCTCGCTCGACTGGCCGGCGCTCCTGCAGCGGATCGATGTGGACCAGATCCTCGCCGATCACGCCCGCTGAGCCGACCCCTTCACGGTGTCGTAAGCGGCGAGGGCGGCGCGCCGTGTCTCGGCGAGGTCGACGACCGGCTCGGGATACTCGTCGGTGTCCCACTCCGGCACCCACCGGCGGACGTAGTCGCCGTGCGGGTCGAACTTCGTGCGCTGCAGCTCGGGGTTGAAGACGCGGAAGTACGGTGCGGCGTCGGCGCCGGAGCCGGCGACCCACTGCCAGTTGAACGGGTTGCTGGCCGGGTCGGCGTCGACGAGCGTGTCCCAGAACCACTGCTCGCCGCGCCGCCAGTCGATCAGCAGATTCTTGGTGAGGAAGGACGCCGTGACCATCCGCACGCGGTTGTGCATGGTGCCCGTCGCCCACAGCTCGCGCATGCCCGCGTCCACGAGCGGGATCCCCGTGCGACCTCGCTGCCAGGCGTGCAGCGCGGACGGGTGCAGCCGCGGCCAGGGGAACGCGTCGTACTGCCGGTGGATGTTGACCGTGGCCAGATCGGGGTGCTCGAAGAGCGTGTGGTAGGCGAACTCGCGCCAGCCGAGCTCGGACAGGAAGACTGCCGCGCTGTCGGCGAGCCCCCGGTCGCGATCGCGGACGGCGGAGGCGGCGTGCCAGACCTGATGCGGGCTGAGCTCGCCCCAGCGCAGCCGCGGCGACAGCCGTGAGGTGGCGTCGATCGCCGGGACGTCGCGGTCCGCGCGGTAGCGGGCGAGGTCGTCGCCGACGAACCTCCTCAGGTCGGCGTGCGCCGCGTGCTCTCCCGGCTGCCACGCGTCGCGCAGCCCTCCCGCCCAGTCGGGTCGGGTGGGAAGCAGGGCGAGATCGTCGATGCCCACGCCGGCCGGCGGGCGTGCCCCGTCGATGCCGCGAGGTGCCGCCAGCGGCTTGCGCGGAGTCGGAGCCGAGAGGCATGCGCGCCAGAACGGTGTGAAGACCGAGAAAGCCGTGCCCGAGCCGGTGCGGATCGTCCACGGCTCGAAGAGCAGGTTCGCGCCGAAGCTCTGGGCGTCGATCCCGGCCTCCCGTGCCGCCGACTTGACAGCGGCGTCGATGGTCCGCTCCGCCCCGCCGTAGCGCCGGTTCCAGTACAGTGCGCCGGCGTCCAGCTCGGACGTCAGCGCCTGCAGCTCCGCCTCGGCCGCTCCCCGGCGGACGACGAGCTGCCCCCCGCGCGTGCGGAGCTCCTGGTCGAGAGCGGTGAGGCTGTGATGCAGCCACCAGCGCGCAGCGCCTCCGGGCAGCCGCAGGCCGGGCGAGACGTCGTCCCAGAGGTAGACGCACACCACCGGCCTGCCGCTGCGTACGGCGGCGTCGAGCGCGGGATTGTCGGCGACCCGGAGGTCGTCGCGGAACCAGACGACCGCAGGCCGCCGGTCCCGGCCCGCGCTTCGGTCGCCGCTCACAGGTCGAGGGTGTCGCCCGGCTCGAGCGCGAAGAACTCTCCGCCGCCCTGCTCGGTTGCCCAGCCGATGCGGGAGTTCGAGAGGTCCTTGCCCGCACGCGACAGCACCATCTCGTGGGTCGGGAAACTGCGCTTCGGCTTGGTGGCGAGCACGTAGTCGATGGTCTCGGCGACCTTCATCCAGGGCGCCCCGGCCGGCACGGCGAGGACGTCGATCTCGACGCCCTCCGGGATGACGAACGAGTCGCCTGCGTAGTAGAGCTCGTCGTTGATGAGGACGCCGACGTTGTCCACGACCGGGATGCTCTCGTGGATGACCGCGTGCCGTCCGCCGAAGAAGCGGAGGGTGAACGGACCGGCCTCCACGGCGTCGCCGGCGTGCACGACCGTGACGTCGAAGTCGGCGGCCGCACGTGCCACGCCCTCCGGCGCGAAGATCGGCACGCCGGGGTTCAGTTCGAGGATGCGGTTGAGCTGTTCCGGGGTCCAGTGGTCGGCGTGCTCGTGCGTGATCACGACGGCCACCGTGTTGGCCGTGTCGGTCAGGGGGGAGGTGAACGAACCGGGATCGAGGAACAGCTTCTTGCCGGAGTCTTCGAGGAGCAGTGCGGCGTGTTCGAACTTGGTGAGTCTCATGGCTTCATCATCCTCCAGCTGTGTCATAGTCGTGGTCTATGCCAGTCTCCCCTCGGACCGTGGTCGTCGCGGTCAACCCGATGGCCTCGTTCGGCCGCCGCCGCGATGTCGGACCCCGGGTCGTCGAACGACTGCGTTCCGCCGGCCACACCGTGATCCCCGTGGACGAGGCGAACATCGAGCTGCTGCGCCGCGAGACCGCGCGCGCCGTCGAGGCCGGAGTCGACGCCCTGGTCGTGGTCGGGGGAGACGGGATGGCGAACCTCGGGATCAACATCGTCGCCCAGACGGAGGTGCCGCTCGGCATCGTGCCGAGCGGCACCGGCAACGACCTCGCCGACGGCCTGGGCATCCCCACGGACGACAGCGAGGCGGCCATCGACCTGCTGCTGGCCGCCCTGCAGCGGGCGCCGCGCGTGATCGACGCCGGCGTGATCCGTCACGGCGAGCTGCACGCCGAGCTGACCACCTGGTTCGGCTGCGTGCTCTCCGCCGGCTTCGACGCCACGGTGAACGAGCGCGCCAACCTCATGACCCGGCCGCGTGGTCGCAGCCGCTACGTCTTCGCCCTGCTCCGCGAGCTGACGACGCTCCACGCGCGCCCCTACCGGATCGTGGCGGACGGCGAGTCGATCACGGCGGAGGCGATGCTGGTCTCCGTCGCGAACAACCGGTCCCTCGGCGGCGGGATGCGCATCGCGCCGCACGCCGAGCTCGACGACGGCCGCTTCGATCTCTTCGTCGTGACCGCGATGTCGCGGGGGCGCTTCCTGCGCCTGTTCCCGAAGGTGTTCCGCGGTGAGCACACCGGCCTGCCCGAGGTCTCCTTCCGCGGACTCAGCGCGGCGCGCATCGAGGCGGACGGAGTCGTCGCATACGCCGACGGCGAGCGGATCGGCCCGCTTCCGGTCGAGGTCTCCGTCGTCCCTGGCGCGCTGCGCATGCTCGCCTGAGCGGCCGCGCGACACTCCCGGGGTGACCCGCTCGTTTTGGAGCTCAGCACCCATCTGTGGCATTATCGATGAGTTGCAAGACGGCCCCATCGTCTAGCGGCCTAGGACGTCGCCCTCTCACGGCGGTAACGCGGGTTCAAATCCCGCTGGGGTCACAACCGCCCGCTTCCCTTGATTTTCAAGGGAAGCGGGTTTTTTGTTACTCGGCCACGAGTGACGAAAACCGGGTGTGTGGCAACACCTGTGGGTAAGTCGAGTGGATAATCTCCACCGTCGAAAAGCTTCGATGGCACTGAACTGGCGCCCGAAGCAAAACCGTCAGGCGCTGTACGCTCGCGGCATGACCAAGGGACGAGCGAGGCTGTATGTCGGATGCTGAGGGATCAGTCTGGCCGGAGATAATGCGCCAGATTCACGACGCGTCCGTGGATGTCGAAGTTCTTCCCGTCGATCCCCGTCGGGGCCGAGCGGTCTTGCAGGAGCTTCAGCTCACTGAGCGCTCCGCATTGGGAGCGATCGCCGCCAATACCGGGGGCGTACTCATCGAAAGCGGCTGGTTGCGCATTCTCGGCGGGGGCGCGCCGGGCCTGCCGAGTCTGTCGGAAGAGAGCGGAGGAAGCCGTGCTCAGTCGCACCTCGTCGTCGCACTCGATGCGCTTGGTGGGCGCTTCGCCATCGATGGCGGTGGCCTGGGTGTGGCCACGGGAGAGGTTTGCTATTGGGGGCCGGACACACTCGCGTGGTCTGGCATCGGCGGGAGCCACTCGGCCTTCGTCGCCTGGGCGCTCGGCGGAGGGCTGGACGAGTTCTATGGCGCGCTGCGGTGGACCGGCTGGCAACAGGATTCGTCGTCGCTGACCGTAGACCAGGGCTGGTCGCTGTATCCGCCGCCCTTCTCGAGAGAGGGACAGGACGCAAACGCCGTGTCCCGCTCGGCCGTTCCACTCGCCGAGCTCCACTACTTCTACGCGGAGGCCGCGCGCCAACTCGATGGCGGCGACGCGTAAGGACGGGTACGGGAACCTCGCCAGTCGACAACCTACTGGCGGGGGTCCAGGACAAAGTCCTGGCGGAAGTGGCGCTCGCCCGTCATCGCCCGCTTCCCTCTGATTTTCAAGGGAAGCGGGATTTTGGCCCCGTTCCATCGCCGCCCGCCTGCGACCGCCGGTAACCGCTCGGGGTGAAGCCGAGCGTGAGCCGGAAGTCGTTCGTCAGGTGGGCGTGGTCGGCGTAGCCCAGTTCAAGCGCGAGGGCGGTCAGGTCGAGGCCGGGGTCCTCCCGGAGCCGTTCGGCCGCCTCTTGGAGCCGCCGGCGCCGGATCAGTGCGGCGGGTGGCAAGCCGACAAAGGTGGCGGCCAGCCGTTGCAGGGTGCGAGTGGACACGTGGAGGCGGCCCGCGAGGTCCGTGATCGTCGACAGAGTGCGATCGGACTCGGCGAGCTCGACCATCCGGTTCGCGAGCCGGCCGTCGTCGGTCACCTCGCCCAGGCGGTCGTGCAGCCAGGCGCCGAAAACGGCGATCGCGGCGCGATGGCGGTCGCCGGGTGGCGCGTCGCCGGCCATGATCGCGGTGACAGCGTCGGTCAGGTCGGGGAGGTCGAGCGGGCGGAAGTCGTCGCGGAGCGCGGTAACGTCGTCGACCAGTGCAGGCACGGCTGCAGGGAGCAGCAGGGCGCCGACCGCCCAGCCGGTTCCGGAGAGATCGCGGAAGGACGCCCGGGTCGTCGGACCGGCGATCCCCGCCGCGCCGTTCTCCACCACGAGGTTGCACGCCGGGTAGCCCACGACATGCTGTCGGGAGACGCGACCGGGCTCGACATCCCACTCGGGGATCCAGAACCAGCGCACGAACACGGCGAGGTCGCCCTCGGCGGGCAGGCGATGGAAGGTCGGCAGCCGCGCCGGGTAGAGCACTCCGCGCGACGACGGCGGGACGGTGTTCACGCGGCCACACTATCCTCGCGCAGGCCGCCTGTCCGGGCCCGGGCCTGTCGCGTATTTACAAGCCGGCCTTCTCCGATGGCCCATAACCTCATCGCATGACACGAGCAGCGCACGGCGAGCACACCGATCACGGCACCCCACGGGGTGCCAGCAGCATCACCCCGTTCCTGGCGATCCCGGACGCGCGGGGCGCGATCGCCTTCTACCGCGACGTGTTCGGAGCGCGCGTGGTCGACGTCACCGAAATGGGCGGTGTGGTCGCCCACGCCGTGCTCGACTTCGGACACGGACTGCTGCAACTCGGGGAACCGATGCCCGACTACCACCTCGTCGCGCCGCCCTCGGGAGACGACGACTGCTATTCGCTCGGACTCTACGTTCCGGACGTCGACGCCGTCGTGGCAGCGGCCGAAGCCGCGGGTGCGGTCATCCGCGAGCCCGTCGCGGACTTCGTGTCCGGCGACAGGTACGCCAGCATCCGCGACCCGTTCGGCGTGCGGTGGTCCATCATGACCCGGGTCGAAGACCTTTCGGAAGAGGAGAGCGCGCGCCGCGTGGCCGAGTGGGCGGCGACCCTGCAGTGAGGCGGGCACGTCAGGGAACCCATTCCTCGGGGAACCGGTCGCGGATCCGCTCGGCGAAGTAGCGCCCGGCGGACTCGGCGGCTGTCAGTTCGCGCCAGACGCTCGGCGGGACGAGCCGGTAGCGGTAGAGGCCCCCGCCGGCGAATTCGATCTCCAGCACCGCCGTCGCCGGGTCGTAGCCGGCCGACGCGATCGCGGTGCTGTCGAACTTCACCCGGCGCATGGGGCGGACGATACTCCTCGACCCGGTAGGATGGGGGTCTGCGAAGGGGAGTATCCCGAAGGGGCCGAACGGCTCCGCGCTGTGCACGTCATCACGGTCCGACCGGCAGAGCCGATCAGACCCGGGCACAGCGGCACCGAAGAGTGCGGGAGAGACTTTCGGGTCCGTCATGTACGCCCTCCGAAAGGTCCCTCGGTTGGAACTCGCCCTTCCCCTCTGGTTCGAGGTCGGCAGCTTCGTCGTCCTCCTGCTCGTCCTCGCGTTCGACCTGCTGATCGTCTTCAAGCGCCCGCACATCCCGGGGCCGAAGGAGTCGGCACTGTGGGTGTCGTTCTACGTCGCCCTGGCGCTGATCTTCGCGCTGCTCATGCTCCTGATCGGCGACGCCGAGCATGCGGGGCAGTTCCTCGCCGGCTGGCTGACCGAATACAGCCTGAGCATCGACAACCTCTTCGTGTTCGTCATCATCATGGGCCGCTTCGCGGTGCCCAGGAAGTACCAGCAGGAAGTGCTCATGGTGGGCATCATCCTCGCGCTGATCTTCCGCGGCGTGTTCATCCTGCTCGGCGCCGGCCTCATCGCCAGCTTCAGCTGGATCTTCTACCTCTTCGGCGCCTTCCTGCTCTGGACCGCGTTCAACCAGGCGTTCGGCAGCCACGACGACGAGGGCGCGAACGACAGCTGGTTCATCCGCTTCGCACGCAAACGGCTGAAGGTGTCCGACCAGTTCGAGGGCAACAAGCTGCGCACCACGGTGAACGGTCGCCGCATGTTCACACCGCTGATCATCGTCTTCCTCGCCCTCGGCACCACCGACCTGCTCTTCGCGCTCGACTCGATCCCGGCGATCTTCGGCATCACCCAGAGCCCGTTCATCGTGTTCACCGCCAACGTGTTCGCGCTGATGGGCCTGCGGCAGCTGTACTTCCTCCTGGGACACCTGCTCGACAAGCTCGTCTACCTCAAGTACGGGATCGCGTTCATCCTCGCCTTCATCGGCGTGAAGCTGGTGTTCCACGCGATGCACGAGAACGAGCTGCCGTTCATCAACGGCGGCCAGCACATCGAATGGGCGCCGGACATCAGCACCTGGACCTCCCTCGCCGTGATCCTCGGTGCGATGGTGGTCGCCACGGTCGCTAGTCTGGTCAGGCTGCGCATGAGCGGCAGCACCGTCGCCGACGCCATCCACGGGGATGACGATGCGGCCGAGGACGACCCGGCCGCCGGGTCGGCTCCGGCCGAGGCACCGACCACCACCGCATCGACCGAGACTCCCACGGAGGACCCCCGCACATGACTTCCGCCGTCGACGTGAGCGCCCGCAGCGACATCGGTGCGGTACGGCACGTCAACGAAGACAGCTATCTCGCGCAGGATCCGGTCTTCGTCGTGGCGGACGGCATGGGCGGGCATGCCCGTGGCGATGTCGCGAGCCGCACCGCGGTGGAGAGCCTCGCGCACACCCTCGCCGCCGGCACCACGCCGACGCCCGACGAGGTGATCGCCGCGGTCGACGAGGCCAACGCCGCCGTGCGGGCGCTCTCCGACGCGGAGGAGACAGGGGCCGCTGTCGCGGGAACGACCCTCGCCGGTGTGGTCCGCGTGCGCGTGCCCGAGCGCGCGGCGGAGGAGTGGATGGTGATCAACGTGGGCGACTCGCGCGTCTACGCGTGGGACGGGCGCACGCTGGAGCGTCTGACTGTCGACCATTCCGCTGTGCAGGAACTCCTGGACGCCGGGCTCATCACGGCCGAGCAGGCGGAGGTCCATCCGGAGCGCAACGTCATCACGCGCGCCCTCGGAGCGGAGGATTTCGTCGACACCGACAGCACGTTCGTGCCCGCCGACGCCGTCCCGGACTTCGTGGTCTGCTCCGACGGACTCACCAGGGAGCTGAGCGACGAGACGATCGCCGAGATCCTCGCCGGCGACCCGGACGACCCGGCCGCCGTGCTGGTGGAGGCCGCCGTCGCGGCGGGCGGCCACGACAACGTCACCGTGATCGTGATTGAATCGAAGCCAGGGGATGACGCTCCGGCCGCTGTCGACACCGTCGACAGACTCACCGGCCGAGAGCTCGACGACACGCAGCCGAGGGAGTAGCCAGCACGTGTTCGAGGTGCAGCAGACGACGGCAGGGGAATGGGCGGTCGTCGTCGCGGAGGGGCGCGCGCTCGTCGTGGCGCGCACCGACCGCGAGCGGCTGCTGCGCTACCTCACGGCCGTGCGGACCGGTTTCGCGGAGACTCTGGATGAGCTGATCGCCGACGGTCTGGGGCGTACCCCGCCCTTCGGCCTCCTCGACGTCAGCGACGGTACCGCGATGCTCGCCGTGCGCGGCGGGCTCCGTGCCTCGGTCACCGACCGTGCGGGCACGCGCGACCTCAGAGCCGCGGTGTCGTCGTGGCTGGAGACCCGGCTCGACGAGGCGACGTCCGTCACGCTCGGGTCGCCGTCCGGCGAGACCCTTCCCGTGGTCCACGGCGTCGTGCGCGGCGGCGCCCTGGTCTGGACGGCGTCGGACGACGTGCGCGCACAGCCCTCACCCGCACCGCAGGCGGCGAAGCAGTCGCGAGCGATCGAGCCGGTGGTGCTGGAGCCGACCCGGGTCTCGGAGCCGACGCAGGTCTCCGAGCCGATGCCGGTCTCCGAGCCGACGCTGGTCTCGGAGCCGACGCAGGTCTCCGAGCCGACGCCGGTTTCCGAGGCGACACGGGTCTCGGAGGCGACGATCGTGGAGGCGCCCGAGCGCGAGGGCGCCGGTCCCGAGGAATCGAACGCGGGGGCGCCCGGGTTCGAAACGGGCTACGACCATCTCTTCGGCGCGACGATGATGCGCGGCATCGAAGAGGCCGCGGTTCGGCCGGATGCGGCTCCGGCGGAGCCGGAGCGCATCGATCTGCCGGGGTTCATCACCGACTCCTTCCCGCAGGCGGTTGCAGTCGGCGACCACGACGGGCTGACCGTGCTGAGCGGTGACCTCCCACGGCGGGCGGCCGCCGGGCCGCCGGACGCCCTCGACCAGCCGCCGGCCTCCCCGGCGCCCCCGCGCTACCACGTCGTGCTCTCCGACGGGCGGCGCGAAGACCTGCTCGGACCGGTGATCGTCGGGCGCGCGCCGAACGCAGCGGCGGTCCGCACCCTCAGGGGCGCTCGCCCGCTGACACTGACCGGGGCCGAGGGCGACATCTCGCGCTCGCACGTCGCCATCTCCGTGGAGGGCGACACCGTCGTCGTGACCGACCTGCACTCGCGCAACGGCACACTCGTGGTGCTGCCGGGCAAGTCGCCGCAGAAGCTCCGCGCGGGCGAACCGACCACGGTCGTCGCCGGAACCGTCGTCGACCTGGGCAGCGGGGCGACCGTGACCGTCGAGGCGACCGAATGAGGAGGATGGCGTCGACACCGCCCGTGCTCGACGGCCTCCACTTCATCCGCCTTCTCGGCTCGGGCGGCTTCTCCGACGTCTTCCTCTACGAGCAGGAGCTTCCCAAGCGCAGCGTCGCCGTCAAGGTGTTGCTCACCGACAGCGTCGACGATGCGGCGCGCGCCCGGTTCGTGACCGAGGCGAACGTGATGGCGCGACTGTCGGCGCACCCGTTCATCGCGACGATCTTCGACGCGGGCGTATCGGCCGACGACCGGCCCTACCTCGTGATGGAGTACTGCTCCGGCCCGTCGCTCGCCGATCGGCTGAAGCGTGAGCGCATTCCGGTCGAGGACGCCCTGCGGACCGGGGTGCGGCTGTCGAGCGCCGTGGCCACGGCGCACGACGCCGGTATCCTGCACCGCGACATCAAGCCGGCCAACGTGCTGACCAACTCGTTCGGCTGGCCGGCGTTGACAGACTTCGGCATCGCCTCGGCCCTCGAGGAGCTCCCGGTGCACACGACGACGTTGTCGGAGTTGCGGCGGGGCGAGGCGCACACGACCACGAACGGGAGCCGTTCGGTGGGGCTGAGCGTGCCGTGGTCGCCTCCCGAGATGTTCACCGACGATCCCGATCCCGATGTGCGAAGCGACATCTTCTCCCTCGCCGCCACACTGCACACTCTCCTCGCGGGCCGGACGCCCTTCGAGGTTCCCGGCCGCTCGAACGGCACACTCGACCTCATCGGCCGCATCGAGCGCGGCATGATCTCGCCACTCGACCGGCCCGACCTGCCGACCTCGCTGACCACGGTGCTCCGCACCGGGATGGCAGCGAGACGCGAGAACCGGTACGGCTCGGCGGTCGAGTTCGCGCGCGCTCTGCAGCGGGTGGAGCTGGAGCTCGGACTGGCCCCGACCAGCATCGACGTCCCCAACCTCCACCTGCCGACCGAGCACCCGCCTGCGGAGGACGGCGCTGACGCCGCAGAGGCGACCCGGGCCCGCTCGGTGGCCACGATCGTCGCCCAGCCGGTCGCGGCGCCGTACGAACCGAAGGGGGACACGCCCGGCCCGGCGCCGGCTGTGCCTCCCGTGTCGACCGACGCGCCGTCGTCGGAGGCCGCGTCGACGGCGGAGCCCACGCGGGTCCGCGGCGTGACTCCGGTCGCGCCGGCCGCCACCCCGGTGGAGAGCACCCGCCTGCGTCCGGTCGCAGTCGAGCCGTCGACACCAGTGGTCGACACCGCGGAAGGCGGACACGCCGGTGACGCCGGGAGCCCGCCTCGCCGGCGACTCGTCGCGTGGATCGGAGGAGCGGCGGCCGCTGTCGTCGTGCTGGGAATCGGGGCGGCGATCCTGTCGAACGCGCTTGCAGCGTCGACCCCGCCGTCGACCCGCCAGGGAGGCGACGACGGCGCCATCGCGGTGACGACGGTCCCCGCGCCCACTCTCGTGTCGGCGAAGCGCGACGCCACCGGCACGGCGGCGACGATCGTCTGGAAGACGGCGGCGCCCCGAGACGGCGACCGGTACAGCTGGGTGCGCGACGGCACGACGGATCCGCCGACCGTCACCGGCCGGCCGACGGTCACCCTCACCGGCCTCACGCCGGGCGTGCCGGTCTGCGTCGACGTCACCACCATCCGAGCGGGTCGCACGTCCGAGCCGCTGAAGGCGTGTTCCTCATGACACTCACGGTCGAGTTCTGCGGCGAGGAGTACCCGGTCGGCGACGGCGCCGATTTCGACATCGGGCGCGAGGGCGACCTCGCGATCGACGACAATCCCTACCTGCATCGCCGGTTCCTCAGCATCACCAGCGACTTCGGGATGTGGTGGCTCAGCAATGTCGGGACCTTGCTGACGGCGACCGTCACCGACGCCTCGGGCACGATGCAGGCCTGGCTGGCGCCTGGGGCGAAGCTCCCGATCGTCTTCCAGACCCTGCACGTCATGTTCAGCGCGGGGGCGACCACGTACGACTTCACGATCACGAGCGACGCGGACTACTTCAACACCTCCATCGCGGTGGAGGGCCCCGGCGGGTCGACCACGGTGCTGCCGGTGACGCTCACCACGAGCCAGCGGCAGCTGATCGTCGCCCTCGCCGAGGGAGTGCTGCGGCAGTCGATTCCCGGTCGCGGCAGCATCCCGACCTCTTCGGAGGCCGCAGAGCGTCTGGGCTGGAGCATGACGACCTTCAATCGCAAGCTCGACAACGTCTGCGACAAGCTCGACCGCCTCGGCGTGGCCGGCCTGCGGGGAGGGCGCGGCAAGCTCGCCACCAACCGCAGAGCACGTCTGGTCGAGTACGCGGTCACCACCCGGCTCGTCGGGGTGGAAGACCTCCCGCTCCTTGACGAACCCGCTGGTCCGGCGGAATCTGGGAGCGACTGAGCGAGGCTCGCGCCGGTTCTGATGGGGAGTGCTCCCCATTCCTCTCCCGTTCGGGGGGCGTGCTAGCGTGATTCGCGTTTCAGTCTCAATGGATATCGCTTAATGGATATCGCAGCCTGCCCCGGGGGATAGCAGAGTCTTGGCTTCGTTCAGCACGTGGATCCGCGAACGGAAGTCCTTGGCGATCGCCACGGCCGTCGCCGTGGTCGCGGGCGTGCCGCTCACGATCGCTGTGCTGCACCGTGGCTTTCCGACCAACGCGGTCGAGCTGGACACGCGCGACGTCTGGGTGACGAACGGCGAGCGGCTGCTCGGCGGCCGGCTCAACCATCAGATCGATGAGCTCGACGCTTCGGTCACCGGCTCCTCCGCCGACCTGGACGTCCTCCAAGACGGCTCGTCCTACTTCCTCACGGATCTGCCCCACGGGACGGTGGACCGCATCGATCCGGCGTTCGTGTCGCTCGGCGGACGCATCCAGGTGCCGGAGGGGTCGCAGGTCGGTTACGGAGGCTCGACGTTCTCCGTGCTCTCGCCCACGGGATCGCTCTGGGTCCTCGACGCCTCGGGCCGACTCGACTTCGACAAGTCGAAGACCAAGGCGGTCGCCAGCGTGGGCGCTGGCGCGAAACTCGTCGTCTCGAAGTCGGGCAAGACCTTCGTGGCCGCGCCGAAAAGCAAGCGGCTGGTGAGCGTCGATCACCCCGGTGCCGGCGCGGTGTCGTCGTCGCTGGCGGTCCCCGGCTCGTTCCAGCTCTCCACGGTCGGCGACCATCCCGTGCTGCTCGACACCCAGGACGACCGGCTCATCACCGGATCCGGGACGGTCGTGGAGCTCCCCGCCAAAGGGCTCCGTCTGCAGCAGCCCGGCCCGGACGATCCGGATGCGCTCGTCGCGACGGCGAACAGCCTGCTCAAGGTTCCGCTCGGGGGCGGCGCCGTCGTGTCCGTTCCGGCGGGGGCGACCTCGTCGGGAGGCGCCACCGCGGTGTCCGCACCCGTCCGGCTCGCGGGCTGCTCGTACGGCGCCTGGGCGGGATCGGCCCGCTACCTCTACGCCTGCGACGGCAGGAAGCCGATCGGCCTGGACATCGACCAGCCCGTGACGGGCGACGACCTGGAGTTCCGCGTCAACAACGGCGTGATCGCCCTCAACAACCTCCGCGACGGCAACGCCTGGGTGGTCTCGTCGAACATGCGCCTGGTGCAGAACTGGGCGCAGCTCAAGCCTAACGACACGAGCGTCCAGGGCGACACGGGCGAGGAGAAGCCGGTGGTGCAGTCGTTCGCCGACACGCTCGCGCAGCGCACCTCGGTCAACCGGCCGCCCACGGCCGTCGACGACACATTCGGCGTCCGGCCCGGCCGCTCGACGGTCCTTCCGGTGCTGGCCAACGACACCGATCCCGACGGGGATGTGCTGACCATCACGCAGGTGTCGGCGATCCCCGCCGATCAAGGCGAGCTCACCCTCGTCGAGGGAGGCCGGGCCATCCAGCTGACCCCGAAGGCCGGGCTGAGCGGCACCGTCAGCTTCCGGTACTCGATCGACGACGGCCGCGGAGGCACGGCGTCCGCGACCGTCGACGCGACGCTGCATCAGGACGCGCAGAACGACGCACCCGTCTCGACCCGATCCAGCACCGCCCAGACCGAGGTCGGGCAGTCGGTGACCTACAACGTCCTGAACGACTGGCTGGACCCCGACGGCGACGACCTGTCCCTCGTCACCGCGACCGCGACGACCGAGGACGACGTGCGGTTCAAGCCCGACGGCGACGTGACCTTCACCAGCAAGACCGGTCAGGCCGGGTCGAAGGAGGTCCGGGTCACGGTCTCGGACGGACGCAAGTCCACCACCGGCAGTCTCATCGTCACGGTCAAGCCGGCCGGCACGCTCGACCCGGTGGCCGTCCCCGACTTCGGTTCCGGCTTCACCGGGCGGCCGATCGTCGTGCACCCGCTCGACAACGACCAGTCGCCGTCGGGAGAGCCGCTCGCGCTGGTCGGCGCCACGCTCCAGGGCTCCGGGGCGCAGGTCACGGCCGATGCCGCGCACGGCACGATCACACTGAAGACGAACGCGGCGGGGGAGTACTACGCGGCGTACACCCTGGGTGCCGGGCCGAAGAGCACGACGGGGATCGTGCGATTCGACGTGGCCGAGCAGGGGGCGTCCGATGCTCCGCCGGTCGCCGTCGCCGACCGCGCCTACGTGCGCCCGGGTGAGCCGACCTCCGTCGCCGTGCTCGACAACGATGTGTCGCCGTCCGGCCGGGTGCTGGTCGTGCGGCAGGTGTCGGCGGGTGCGGGTACGCAGGACCTCGCGGTCGAGGTGCTCGACAACGCCGTCGTCAAGATCACCGCCCCCACGGTGCTCACCCAGCAGGTACAGCTGCAATACGTGGTCTCCGACGGCGTGCACGAGTCGACGGCCGGCATCACGGTCGTGCCCGTCCCGCCCCTGGTGGTGCACCAGCCTCCGGTGGCCGTCGACGACACGGTGACGGTGCGGGCCGGGGACGTGGTGACCGCGTCCGTGCTCGACAACGACTCCTCGCCCGACAACGCCCCGTTCTCGCTCGACCCGCAGTTGCGCGACACCTCGGCGGCCGGCAAAGGCGCCACCGCCTTCGTGAGCGGCTCGACGGTGCGCTACCAGGCGCCCTCGGCTCCGGGCCAGTACAGCGTCGTCTACGGCATCACTGACAAGTACGGGCAGAAGGCCCAGGCGACGGTGACGTTCGTGGTGACGCCGCCCGACAAGGGCTCCGACCACGCGCCGCAGCCGCAACCGCTGACCGTGCGTGCGTTCGCGGGGTCGGCCGTTCCCGTGGAGGTGCCGCTCGACGGCATCGACCCGGACGGCGACTCGGTCGTGCTCGCCGGCCTCGGCAGCCAGCCGTCGCTGGGCCGGATCACGGACACGACGAGCACGGCCTTCACGTACGAGGCCTACCCGGACTCCGCGGGGACCGACTCGTTCACGTACACCGTGAAGGACACGTACGGGAAGTCCGCCACCGGCACCGTGACCATCGGTGTCATCCCCCGCCCGAGCCAGGTGCGACCGCCCATCGCCGTCGACGACCCCGTGCAGGTCAAGCCGGGGCGGACGATTGCGGTACCCGTGCTCGACAACGACTCGGATCCGAACGGCTACGCCATCGCCCTGCAGAAGAAGCTCCTGCAGGTCGATCAGGGCCTCACCGCCTCCGTGCACGGCAAGGTCGTGCTCGTGAAGGCCCCGCAGCGCCAGGGCTCCTACGTCGTGCGCTACCAGATCACCAACGGCCAGGGCGGAGTCGCCAGCGCCTTCATCCAGCTCACCGTCACCCCGGACGCGAAGGACGTCCCGCCGACGGCGGTGGACCACGTGCTGGAGGCGGACGCGGTCGCGGACAAGCAGACCGTCAAGGTCGATGCGCTCTCCGGCGCGACGAACCCGTCCGGGCTGGTGGGCGACCTGCAGGTGGCGGTGACCGGCGCGAACGCCGCGTCGGCCGATGTCGCGAGCGACGGCACGGTGTCGGTGCGGCCGGGTGAGCGCCGCATGGCGATCGCGTACTCGGTGACGGACCGGGTCACGGGACTCACCGGCGACGCCTTCATCATCGTGCCCCCCAAGGGCGACGCGACCGCACCGCCCAGGATCGCGGACGGCCTCCCGCAGCAGATCGTTCCCATGAACGGATCGAAGAGCTGGAAGCTGGCGGACATCCTGACGGTGCCCTCCGGCCGAAGCGTGAAACTGACCGGCGCCTCGGGCGTCAGCGCGACGAACAGCTCCGGCGCGTCATCGTACGGCGGCGAGGACACGCTCGACTTCACCGCGGCGAAGGGATATCGCGGCCCCGCGGCGATCACGTTCAAGGTGAACGACGGCAGGGAGGCCGGTGCGTCGACGGACAGGATCACCACGCTCGTGCTGCCGCTCACGATCGGCGACCCGGAGCAGTCGGACATCCCGCCGACCTTCACGTCGCCGACCGAGAAGATCGAACCGGGCGAGGCTCCGTTGTCCGTCGACCTGCGGGCGTCGAGCTTCCACCCGAACCCGGCGATCCTCGCCAAGCTGAGCTACGCGAACCCGCAGTGGTCGAACAAGAAGATCTCCGTGGGGCTCAGCGGGTCGACGCTGACGCTCTCCGCGCCGCTCGGGGTCCAGCCGGGGGAGTCCACGACCGTCTCGGTGACGATGAGCTCGGGCACGCACACGATCACCGGCACCGTGAACGTTCAGGTGGTGAGCTCGTCGCGCCCGATCGCCGCGCAGAAGAACCCCCCGCAGACGTCGGAGCTCCAGCGCGGCACGTCGGGCACGCTGAACGGTGCGGCGTCGGACTCGGCCTGGGTCAACCCGTTCCCGGGAACGCCGCTGACGATCACGGACGCCCAGGCGCAGAGCGCTCCCGCCGGTGTGACGGTCACCCATACGGCGTCCTCGATCACGGTGAGCGCGGCTTCCGGGGCCGCGATCGGCGCGGTCAACGTCGTCTATCACGTCGAGGACGCGACCAAGGACCCGAAACGCACCGCCGCCGCGATCGGTCAGTACCGCGTGACGATCCACGACGTCCCGGGCAAGCCGCCGGCCCCGTCGAACCCGACCGCCGGCGACGGCAAGGCGAGCGTGACCATCGCCGCCCCCGCCGACAACGGCAAGCCGATCGACTCCTACGAGATCAGCGGCGGCGAGAGCACCGTGACGACCGGCAGCATCGGCCGGGTGGACATCGGCGGACTCACCAACGGCAAGGCGTACCGGTTCGCCGTGCGAGCCCACAACGCCGACGGGTGGGGGCCGGTCTCGGCGCAGAGCGCAGCGGTCACCCCCTACGGCACGCCCACCGCCGTCGGCGGCCTGAAGATCTCGAACGACGGCTACGCCCCGGCCACGATCACCATGAGCTGGAACGCCCTGCGCGACCCCAGCGGCACCGGCGGCGGCGCGGTCGTCTACCACTACAAGTTGAGCGGCGACTCCTGGAAGACCACGACCGGCACCAGCGCGTCGGTCGGCGGCCGGGGGGCCGGCAGCTATTCGTTCGAGATCTACGCGGTGAACGACGGCAGCGGCAAGGCGGGCCCGCACTCCACCTCCGGCTCGACCCAGGTCGAGAACAAGCCCGCGCCGCAGCCGTCGATCGATCTCGCGCAGGGCAACAAGGAGCCGGGCTACCCGCACAGCTTCACGTACGATGTGACGCTCCACCACTTCCCGGCGAACCGCACGTTCCCCATGCAGGTGCACTGCAACGGCGGCACACTCTGGGCCCCGAGCATCTCCACCGACGGCAACGGCTACGCGCACTACCGCGGTGCCGCCGACGGGCAGCAGCCGTACTGCGGCTACAAGGGCGCCTACGTCGTGGTCAACGGAGTGCAGAGCAGCGTCCAGGACTGGTCGCCGTGATCCGCGACGGCCGGGCGGCCGGGGGAGCTCCGGGCGAGAACCCGACGTGTCAGAGCGAGAACCCGAACAGTCAGAGCGAGAACCCGAACAGAAGGACGAATCCGTGGCAGTGACCCAGGAACAGGCGGACTGGTTCGCCGGCGCGTTCGCGCAGCTCGTCGCGAACGTCGACAAAGCGATCCTCGGCAAGGAGGAGACGATCCGGCTCGTCGTGGCCGCGATGCTCTCGGGGGGCCACGTGCTGCTCGAGGATGTGCCGGGCACCGGCAAGACGGTGCTCGCCAAGGCGCTGGCGAACACGATCGAAGGCACCCAGTCGCGCGTGCAGTTCACCCCGGACCTCCTGCCGTCGGACGTGACCGGCGTGACCATCTACGACCAGTCGACGGGCCGTTTCGAGTTTCACCCGGGCCCGATCTTCGCCTCGGTGGTCCTCGCGGACGAAATCAACCGCGCGAGCCCCAAGACGCAGTCCGCGCTGCTGGAGGTCATGGAGGAGGGCGTGGTGACGGTGGACGGCGTCGGCCACCCGGTCGGCACGCCGTTCCTCGTGATCGCCACGCAGAACCCGGTCGAGCAGTCGGGAACCTACTCCCTCCCGGAGGCCCAGCTCGACCGCTTCCTGATCAAGACCTCCCTCGGCTACCCCGACCATGCCACGACGGTCGACCTGCTCCTGGACTCCTCGAACCGGTCGCGGGCGACCGCCGTGCGCCCGATCATCGCGGCCGACTCGGTGACGACGCTCGCTCAGCTGGCCTCCGAAGTGCACGCCGACGCCTCGGTCATGGGCTACCTCAGCGAGATCGTCACGGCGACCCGCGACGACCGGGACGCCGCCCTCGGGGTCAGCATCCGCGGCGCGCTCGCGCTGGCCCGTGCGGCGAAGACCTGGGCCATCTCGGCGGGCCGCACCTATGTGACGCCGGACGACATCCGCGACCTGGCACAGCCGGTGCTGGCGCACCGCATCATCGTCGATCCCGAGTCCGAGTTCGCCGGGGTCACCTCGGCGGACATCGTGGCCCGGTCGGTCGCCGCGGCGACGCCGCCCGCCTACCGGGCAGCATGACCGCTCAGGAGACGGGGACGCGAAGCGGGGCCGGCGTCCGGGGACGGCGGAGCGCCGCTCCGCGCAGAACGGCCCCGCGGCGCGGCGCGGTCCAGGCCCGCATCGCGGGATCCCAGCTCGCCGCGGCGGGAGGCCGGCTGCTCGGGCGTGCCGCACCGGCCGCACGGAGCGTGGCGGGCCGGGTCGCATCCGTCACCGACACGGTGAGCCCGCTCGGCTGGGTCGTGCTCGCGTCTGCGGCGGTGTCGTTCGTCCTCCTCTTCGCGCTCGGCTGGGCGGAGTTCGCGTACCTCGGCTCGACGCTGCTCGCCGCCGTGCTCCTGGCCGTCGGCTTCGTCGTCGGCCGCTCGACCTACGCCGTCGGCGTCGAGCTCACCCCGCGTCGAGTCGTCGCCGGCGACCGTGCGTACGGGAGGCTGAGCGTGCGCAACAGCGGGCAGCGCCCGGTCCTGCCCACCCGCATGGAGCTGCCGGTCGGGGAAGGGCTGGCCGCTTTCACGGTGCCGCGCCTGGCCCCCGGCGCCGAGATCGACGAACTGTTCGCCGTGCCGACCGCCCGGCGCGCCCTCATCCTGGCCGGACCGGCCCTGTCCGTCCGCGGCGACCAGCTCGGGCTGCTCCGGCGCACCACGCGCTGGACCGACCAGGTGGAACTCTTCGTGCACCCCAGGACGGTGCGCCTGGCAGCGACCGCGCGCGGGCTGGTGCGCGACCTGGAGGGTCAGACCACCAAGGTCATCACCGACTCCGACCTGGCGTTCCACGCGCTGCGCACGTATGAAGCGGGCGACGACATCCGCAATGTCCACTGGCGCACCTCCGCCCGCACCGGGCAGCTGATGGTGCGGCAGTACCAGGAGTCGCGTCGCTCGCAGCTGCTGCTGGCGCTGGACGCCGAGCGGTCGCGCTTCGCCTCCGACGACGAGTTCGAGCTCGCCGTGTCGGTGTTCGCGTCCCTCGGCTCCCACGTCATCCGGGAGGAGACGGGCATCGATGCGGTCTCGCAGGGTGCCGCCCTGCGCGTGTCGACTCCCACGGCCTTCCTCGACGACTCCTGCCGCATCCAGCCGGTCGTGTCGGCCGTCGGCGTGCGGGAGTTCCTGCGCCAGGCGACCCTTCGAAGCGCTGTACCGAGCCTCGCGGTCACGGTCGTCGGCTCGCAGGCGACGCCGGCCGAGCTGCGGTCGGCGGCTGCGCTGTGGTCCGCCGACACCGAGACCATCACCATCCGGGTGGACGAGACCGCCGAGCCGCGGGTGGCCCGACTGGGCCGTACCCTCCTGATCGCGCTCGGGCGGCTCGACGAGCTGCCCGCCCTCCTCAGGAGGGTGGGCCGGTGAGCGCCGTGGATCGTCTCGAGCGCGTCACCTGGATCGACGCCGCCGTCGTCATCGGGCTCAGTCTCATCGCCGTCGCCGGTTTCGAGCCGGCGTTCGGTCACTACGCCTTCGTGTCGGCCGCCGTCGGCGGCATCGTCATCGGGGGAGCCGTCGCGGTGATCGGGAGGCTGTTTTGGCTGTCGGTGATGCTCACCGCGTTGATCGCTCTGGCGGCGTACGTGCTCCTGGGCACGGCGCTCGCACTGCCGGGACTCGCTCTCTACGGCGTGCTGCCCTCACTCGACAGCCTCTCCGGGTTGGCGATCGGCCCGGTCTTCGGCTGGAGCGACGCGGTGACCCTTCGCGCTCCGCTGGAGGCCCCGCCGTACGTGGCGGTCGTGCCCTACTTCGCGGGCTGGCTCGTGAGCCTGGTCTCGGTCACCCTCGCCGTGCGCTGGCTGCCGCGGACGAGCCGGCGCCCGGGTGCGCCGTCGGCCGGCCGGCCGGTGGGGCGGGCGGCCGTGCTGTTGATCGGACCGCTGCTGCTCGTGCTCGCGGGCATCCTCCTCGGCACCCGCGATGCCTACTTCGCCGGCGCCCGCGGCGTGCTGTTCGCGGTCATCGCGCTCGTCTGGCTCGCCTGGCGTCGCACCGGGGACCAGGGGCGGCTGAACGCCGGCGCCGGCGTGCGGCGGACCCGGTTCCTCAGCGGCGTCGTGGTCGTCGTCGGAGCGCTCGTGGTGGGCGCTGTTGCGGGCTCGCTGCTCACCCCGGCCGCCGCGTCACGCCTGGTGGTCCGCGACGAGGTCACGCCGCCCTTCGACCCGCTCGACTACCCGAGCCCGCTCGCGGGGTTCCGCAAGTACACGAAGGATCTGCAGAAGACCAAGCTCTTCACGGTCGAGGAGTTGCAGAAGGGCCAGGTCATCCGGCTCGCCACGATGGACAGCTACGACGGCGTCGTCTGGCGGGTGACGGAACCCGGTTCGCAAGCGGGCGCCTCGGGGGCGTTCGAGCTGCTCGGCAGCTCCATCCCGCGGCCGTCCCTCTTCACCCCGGGCGCGACCAGCACCGCGACCATCGACATCCTGGGCTATTCCGACGTCTGGCTCCCGACGCTCGGCTATCTCGACCGGCTCGGCTTCGACGCCCACACGGGCCAGGACCCGACGCAGACGGTGCGCGTCAACACGGCCACCGGAACGAGCGCCGTCACCAGCGGAGTCCGCGACGGCCTGAAGTACACGGTGGAGGCGACAGCGCAGCGCATCCCGAACGACCAGCAGCTCGCCAAGGCGGCGCCCGCGCACGTCGTCCTGCCGCCCGTGGACAACGTGCCGGACGTCGTCTCCGCCAAGGCCGAGGAGTATGCCGGCTCGGCGAACACGGCCATCCAGAAGCTGCGGAACATCGAGCGCTCGCTCAAATCGCTCGGCTACCTCAGCCACGGCCGGGCGTCGGATCCCGTCCCGTCCCGGGCAGGGGAGGGCGCAGACCGGATGACCGACCTGCTCAGCAGGTCGCCGATGGTCGGCGACCAGGAGCAGTACGCGAGCGCCTTCGCCCTGATGGCCCGTCGCCTCGGCTACCCGGCCCGGGTGGTGATGGGCTTCGCCCCGAAGGCCGTCTCCTCGACGACGACGGTCACCGGCGACGACGTGACCGCGTGGGTGGAGGTGCCGTTCGAGGGCGTCGGCTGGGTGCCGTTCTTCCCGACGCCCACCAAGACCGATGCGCCCAAGAACCAGACGACGAAACCCAAGCTGGAGCCGCAGCCGCAGGTGCGGCAGCCGCCGCCCGCCGATCCCCGCGCCGACGAGCTGCTCACGCCGGTCAAGACGAAGGACAACGACAAGAAGCCGCCACGCGGCGCTTTCCAGCTGCCGGCCTGGGCCTGGGTCGCGCTCGGCATCGTGGGTGTTCCGCTCCTGCTCTATTTCGTGCCCCTGCTGATCATCGGAGCCCTCAAGCGACGCCGGCGGCGCGTGCGCGAGACGACGGGCCCGCCCGATCGCCGTGCCGCCGGCGCATGGGAGGAGCTGTCCGACCGGTACGTCGAGCTCGGACTGTCGGTGCCGCCCCGCTCGACCCGGCTGCAGACCGCCGCCGCGCTGGAGGAGCAGTCGGCGAGCCAGGGGCTGACCGTGCCGGCGGCGGGGCTCGCCACGATCGCGCGGCAGGTCGACGCCGCCGTCTTCGACGGCTCGGAGGTGTCGGAGGAGCGGGCGAGAGCGGCCTGGACCGCGGCGGACGAGGCCGTCGACGGCGCGACCACCGCGGCAGGGCGGCTCCGCGCGCGGCTCGCTGCCTTCCGGTATCGCGGGCGCGCCTCCCGCTAGCGCCTCGGGCCGCAGTCCGTAGAGTGGGCGTGTGGGGACATCGGACGGCGCCGGCGACGACAGGCCGGGCTTCATCGTGCCGCCGCCGGGGCTGATACCGGCGCGCCGGCCGGACGACGGCGGCGACGCGCGCGACGTCGGCCGCCCGATCGGCGGCGGGGCACCGTCGCCGCTGCCCTCGTTCCTGCCCCCCGCGGTTCCCGGCGCCGTGCCGCCGCAGCCCGCGCCGGTGTGGAGGCTCACCGCGCCGGGCGGTACGCGCATCCCCGTGACGGCGACCGTGCTGCTCGGCCGTAACCCGTCGGCCGCCGTCCACCCCGGGCCAGCAGAGCTCGTCGTGCTCGACGACCCGACGTCGACCGTCTCGAAGACCCACGCCGCCGTGCGCCCGGCTGGCGATGAGCTGGAGATCACCGACCTGCACTCCACCAACGGCGTGACCGTCGTGTCGGCGGGCGGCGCGGCGACCCGCGTGCCGCCCGGCACCACGGGCAGGATCGGCAGCGGCGGCCGGCTGCTGCTCGGCGACCTCGCGCTCCTGGTCGAACGGGCGTGAGCGGCGGTGCGCCTGCGGGCCGACGCGCACCCGGGTGATACCCTGAAACGGTGTTCGCGGGTCTTCTCCTCCTTAGCCGCCGCGGCGAGTCCTAGTTCTCAGGCCACCCTCGCCGCGGAGTCCGTCGACGGCTGATCCGTTCACACGAAAGCTCAAGGAGTACACCGAGATGACGACGCAGTTCCCCGGGTCGGATTCGCCGGCCCCGCAGTCTCAGGACGCAGCGGCCCAGCGCACCCCGCTGACCCTCGCAGAGAAGGTCTGGCGGGACCACCTGGTCGTGAAGGGCGAGGACGGCTCGCCCGATCTGATCTACATCGACCTCCACCTGGTGCACGAGGTCACCAGCCCGCAGGCGTTCGACGGCCTGCGGATGGCCGGCCGCCCGGTGCGGCGGCCCGACCTGACCATCGCCACCGAAGACCACAACACCCCGACGATCGGCATCGATCGCCCCATCGCCGACCTCACCAGCCGCACCCAGATCGAGACGTTGCGCAAGAACGCCGAGGAGTTCGGCGTCCGCCTGCACTCGCTGGGCGACGTCGAGCAGGGCATCGTGCACGTGGTCGGGCCGCAGCTCGGCCTCACCATGCCGGGCATCACCGTGGTCTGCGGCGACTCGCACACCTCGACGCACGGTGCGTTCGGCGCCATGGCGTTCGGCATCGGCACCAGCGAGGTGGAGCACGTGCTCGCCACGCAGACCCTGCCGCTCAAGCCGTTCAAGACCATGGCCATCACGGTGGAGGGCGAGCTGCGCCCCGGCGTGACGGCCAAAGACATCATCCTGGCGGTCATCGCCAAGATCGGCACCGGCGGCGGGCAGGGCTACGTGCTCGAGTACCGCGGCAGCGCCATCCGCTCGCTCTCCATGGAGGGCCGGATGACGATCTGCAACATGTCGATCGAGGCCGGCGCGCGCGCGGGGATGGTCGCGCCCGACGAGACCACCTACGCCTACCTGAAGGGCCGTCCGCACGCGCCGGAGGGCTCCGACTGGGACGACGCCGTCGCTTACTGGAACACGCTGGCGACCGACGACGCCGCGGTGTTCGACGCCGAGGTCTACCTCGACGCAGCCGAGATCGAGCCGTTCGTGACCTGGGGCACGAACCCCGGGCAGGGGGTCTCGCTCAGCCAGGCCGTGCCCGACCCGGCCGCCATCGACGAGCCGAACGCCCGCGCCGCCGCCGAGCGCGCACTGGAGTACATGGACCTGACCCCGGGCACTCCCATGAAGAGCATCCCCGTCGACGCGGTCTTCATGGGCTCCTGCACGAACAGCCGGATCGAAGACCTGCGCGCCTTCGCGTCCGTCATCAAGGGCCGCAAGAAGGCCGACGGCGTACGCGTCATGGTCGTCCCGGGCAGTGCGCGGGTGCGCATCGAGGCCGAGGCGGAGGGCATCGACAAGATCGTCGAGGAGTTCGGGGCCGAGTGGCGGTTCGCCGGCTGCTCGATGTGCCTGGGCATGAACCCGGACCAGCTCGCGCCGGGGGAGCGCTGCGCCTCCACCTCGAACCGCAACTTCGAGGGCCGGCAGGGCAAGGGCGGTCGCACGCACCTGGTGTCGCCGCTCGTCGCGGCCGCCACCGCGATCCGCGGCAGGCTCTCGAGCCCCTGGGACCTCGAGCACGACGATGCGGACAGCCCGGACGGTGCCGGCCGCACGGGAGAGAAGGTGGGCGCCTGATGGAGAAGTTCGAGACCGTCACCGGTGTGGCTGTGCCGTTTCGCCGGTCCAACGTCGACACCGACCAGATCATCCCCGCCGTCTTCCTCAAGCGCGTGACCAAGACCGGCTTCGACGACGCCCTCTTCCACGAGTGGCGCAAAGACCCGCAGTTCATCCTGAACCAGGAGGCCTACCAGGGCGCGAGCGTGCTCGTCGCCGGCCCGGACTTCGGCACGGGATCGTCGCGCGAGCACGCGGTGTGGGCTCTGCGCGACTACGGCTTCCGGGTCGTTCTGAGCCCCCGGTTCGCCGACATCTTCCGGGGCAACTCGGGCAAGCAGGGACTCCTGACGGGCATCATCTCCGAGGAGGACGCCGAGCGCCTCTGGGACGCGATCGAGGCGAGCCCGGGAATAGCGGCGACCGTCGATCTGGTTGCCAAGACTGCGACCGTCGGCGAAGTGCAGGTGTCTTTCGACATCGACGACTACACTCGCTGGCGTTTGCTCGAAGGGTTGGACGACATCGCTCTGACCCTGCGCGACGAGGCGCGCATCTCCGAATTCGAAGCCGCCCGCGCCCGTTGGCGGCCCAAGACCCTCCCGGTGAAAATGTGAACTCTCTACTTCAGGACGCTCAGGCGGCCGGCGCACACGTCGGCCTGACGGCCGACCGCATCACGATCAACGGCGGACGCCCCCTGCGGGGCCGCATCGAGGTGCGCGGCGCCAAGAACTTCGTCACGAAGGCCATGGTCGCCGCCCTGCTGGGCGAGGGCCCGAGCGTGCTGCGGAACGTCCCGGACATCAGCGATGTCCGCGTCGTCCGCGGCCTGCTCGAGGTCCACGGGGTCAAGGTGACGGACGGCGCCGAGGAGGGCGAGCTGCTGCTCGACCCGAGCGCGGTCGAGTCGGCCCACATGGCCGACATCGACGCGCACGCGGGCTCCAGCCGCATTCCGATCCTGTTCTGCGGCCCGCTCCTGCACCGGCTCGGCGAGGCGTTCATCCCCGACCTCGGCGGCTGCCGCATCGGCGACCGGCCGATCGACTACCACCTCGAGGTGCTCCGCAAGTTCGGCGCGGTCGTCGACAAGCTCCCGAGCGGCATCCGGATGTCGGCGCCCGAGGGCCTGCACGGCGCGAAGCTCGAGCTCCCGTACCCGAGCGTGGGCGCGACCGAGCAGGTGCTGCTCACCGCGGTGCGCGCAGAGGGCATCACCGAGCTCAAGGGTGCGGCGATCGAGCCCGAGATCATGGATCTCATCAACGTCCTCCAGAAGATGGGCGCGATCATCTCCGTCGACACCGACCGGGTGATCCGCATCGAGGGCGTCGACAAGCTGGTCGGCTACAGTCACACCGCACTGTTCGACCGCAACGAGGCCGCGAGCTGGGCGGCGGCCGCGCTCGCGACGCACGGCGACATCTACGTCGGCGGCGCCCGCCAGCCCGAGATGCTGACCTTTCTGAACGTCTTCCGCAAGGTCGGCGGCGCGTTCGAGATCCACGACGAGGGCATCCGCTTCTTCCACCCCGGCGGCGAGCTCAAGCCGGTCGTCATCGAGACGGACGTGCACCCGGGCTTCATGACCGACTGGCAGCAGCCGCTGGTGGTCGCGCTGACAAAGGCGAGCGGGGTCTCGATCGTGCACGAGACGGTCTACGAGCAGCGCTTCGGCTTCGTCGACGCACTCATCGAGATGGGCGCGAAGATCCAGGTGCACAAGGAGTGCCTCGGCGGCCACGCGTGCCGGTTCGGCCAGCGCAACTTCAACCACTCCGCGGTGATCATGGGTCCGGTCGACCTGAAGGGCGCCGACATCGAGATCCCCGATCTGCGCGGCGGGTTCAGCCACCTGATCGCGGCGCTGACCGCCGAGGGGCGCTCGACCGTCAGCAACGTCGGCATCATCAGCCGCGGGTACGAGAGGTTCATCACCAAGCTGCAGCTGCTCGGAGCGGACTTCGTCCTCGAGGGCTGAGGCCCGCGATAATGGGACGGTGCCCCATCCCGAAGAACCCGTGAACCCCGACCGAGCGGCGAACTCCGCGAAGCCTGCGCGACCCGGCGCGCGTCAGCGATCCGAGAAGAGCAGACCCTCGATCTTCTGGGTGCTGGCTGCGCTCATCATCCCGCTGGGGAGCCTCCTGGCCCGCTTCCGCATCACCGACGGCGACAAGCTGCCCCGGCACGGCGCCTACATCATCTCGCCGAACCACTACAGCGAGATCGATCCCGTGATGATGGGCATGGTGGTCTGGAAGCTGGGCAGGCTGCCGCGCTTCCTGGCCAAGGACAGTCTCTTCCGGGTGCCGGTCGTGGGCTGGTTCCTGCGGAAGTCCGGGCAGGTCCCGGTCGCCCGGGGCGGTTCGGGCAGAGGCTCGGCCCCGCTCGACGAGGCGCAGAAGATCGCGGACGACGGCAAGGTCGTCATCATCTACCCGGAGGGCTCGCTGACCCGCGACCCCGACATGTGGCCGATGCGGGGCAAGACCGGCGCCGCCCGGATGGCGCTCGAGCACGATCTCCCCGTCATCCCGATGGCGCACTGGGGAACGCAGCAGGTCATGGCCCGCTACGCGAAGAAGGTCAGCTTCTTCCCGCGCAAGACGATCCAGGTCAAGGTGGGCGATCCGGTCGATCTGTCGGCGTTCCGCGGCCGGAGCCTCGACCAGGCGACGCTGACCGAGGCCACCGACGTCATCATGAACGCCATCACCGAGTTGCTGGCAGACCTGCGCGGAGAGAAGGCCCCCGAGACGCGCTGGGACCCGTCGGCGCACAACCAGAAGGAGACCGGCCGCTTCGATGGCTGACAGGAAGGCCCAGGCGGCCAGACGATCGACCACGCCTCCGCGCCGGATCGCCGTTCTCGGCGCCGGGAGCTGGGGTACGACGTTCGCCAAGATCCTCGCCGACGGCGGCAACGACGTCGTGCTCTGGGCGCGGCGGCCGGAGCTGGCCCGGGAGATCAACGAGGTCAAGCGCAACAGCGACTACCTCGAGGGCATCAACCTGCCGCGTGATCTGCGCGCCACCTCCCACCTCGGCGAGGCCATGCGCGGCGCCGAGCAGGTGTTCGTGTCCATCCCGAGCCAGACGCTGCGTTCGAACCTCGACGCGATCGCACCGCACCTCGGCCCGTCGACCATCGTCGTCAGCCTGATGAAGGGTGTCGAGAAGGGCACCGGGTTGCGGATGAGCGAAGTGATCGCGCAGGGCCTCCCGATCGACGCCGAGCGCATCGCCGTGGCCTCCGGCCCGAATCTGGCCCTCGAGATCGCGCGCGAGCAGCCGACCGCGGCGGTGGTGTCGTCGGCCAGCCTCGAGACGGCCCAGGCCGTCGCGATGGCCGCCACGAACCGGTACTTCCGCAGTTTCGTCAACACGGACGTGATCGGCACCGAGTTCGGCGGTGTCCTCAAGAACCTGATCGCGGTCGCGATCGGGATCGTGGACGGCGTCGGCTACGGCGAGAACACGAAGGCCTCCATCATCACGCGCGGCCTGGTCGAGATGACCGACTTCGCGGTCGCATACGGTGCTGAGGCGCCGACGCTCTCAGGGCTCGCCGGCTTGGGCGATCTGATCGCGACGTGCGAGTCGCCGCTCAGCCGCAATAACACCGCAGGGCGCCTGCTGGGCCAGGGCTACAGCTTCAACGACGTCGTGAAGCAGATGAACCAGACGGCGGAGGGCCTCGCGTCGGTGGCCCCGATCCTCCGGCTCGCAGAGGAGCGCGGGGTGGAGATGCCGATCGTCCGGCAGGTCAGTCAGGTGCTCGCCGGCACCCTCGACCCGAAGGACATCGCACCCCACCTCACCACCGACGACGACGAACCGCAGGGAGAAAGGACAACGGATGACGGACAAGGTCGCAGTCGCACTTCTGTTTGGAGGTCGCTCAAGCGAGCATTCGATCAGCTGCGCGACGGCGGCGGGAGTACTGGCGGCGATCGATCGTGACCGGTACGACGTCATCCCGGTCGGCATCACCGACGAGGGGGCGTTCACGCTCCAGCCGGATGACGCCGCACGCTTCGCGCTGAACGCCGATGCGCTCCCGGAGGTCGAGGACAACGGTTCGCGCATCGTCTGGCCCGACTCGGTCGCGTCCCGCGAGCTGTTCGTCGTGACGGCCGACGGCGCCCGGTCGTCGCTCGGCGCCGTGGACGTGGTCTTCCCGATCCTGCACGGTCCGTGGGGAGAGGACGGGACCGTGCAGGGCATGCTCGAGCTCGTCGGCCTGCCCTATGTCGGCAGCGGCGTGCTCGCGAGCGCGCTCGGGATGGACAAGCACTTCACCAAGACGGTCCTCCAGCAGGCGGGCATCCCGGTGGCGCCGTGGCAGACCGTCACAGCGCATCAGTGGCGCACGCAGCCCGAGGCGGTACGGACTGCAGCCGACGCGCTCGGTCTTCCGGTGTTCGTGAAGCCCGCTCGTGCGGGGTCGAGCGTCGGAGTGTCGAAGGTGTCGTCCTGGGCCGAGCTGGCCCCTGCTATCGAGACCGCGCTGGCCGAGGACGACCGCGTGCTGATCGAGGCGTCGGTCGCCGGCCGCGAGGTGGAGATCGCCGTACTCGGCGGCCGTCCCGGCGAACCGGCACGCGCGTCCGTCGCCGGTGAGATCGTCATCACCGGCCGCGACTTCTACGACTTCGCGGCGAAGTACCTCGACGCGCCCGGGATCGAGCTGGTCTGCCCCGCCCCGCTGAGCGAGGCCGACCTGGCGGAGATGCGCGACCTCGGGGTGCGGGCGTTCGATGCGATCGGCGGCGAGGGGCTCGCGCGGGTGGACTTCTTCCTCACGCCGGACGGATTCGTCGTCAACGAGATCAACACGATGCCGGGGTTCACGCCGATCTCGATGTTCCCGCGATGCTGGCAGGAGTCGGGACTGTCGTATCCCGATCTGATCGACGAGCTCATCCAGGTGGCGATCGCGCGCGCGGCGTGACGCACGCGTTTCGCCGCGCGCCGCGGTGCTTCCGCGGCAGTCAGCGGGTGGGCGTCGGAGCCGGGGTGGACGTCGGCGGCGTCAGCGAAGCGTCGAGCGTCGACAAGCACTTCTGCGTCTGCTTGACACTGCCGATGGCCGAAGCGAACTCCGGGAGCACGGCGGCGTCGGACGCGCCCGAGACGTGGTCGATGACGACCTCCGTCGCCGGCGTGCGGCCGAAGGTCTGGTAGACGACCTGTTTGGCGGCCGGGTCGGACATGAGCACCCAGTCGATCCCGTTCACGTCGACGCAGGGCTTGGTCGTCGGTCCCAGCGGCGGCACCCCGCAACGCAACAGCACGGCTGCGGGGTCGCCCCAGGCGCCGGTGGCCTGGGCATCGGTCTCCCGGCGATCTTTGTCGGCGACCGAGTCGGGGAGCCGCACCGAGATCTCGGCGCATCCGGGATCGTTGGCGTCGGCAGCCGGGTCGAGTGAGACGGTGGGCGCGCAGCCCGTCAGGGCGAGCGCCGCAGCGGCGATCGTGAGAACGAGGGCGACCGGGCGGGGGGAGCGGCGTGGGGACATCAGGATTCAGGCTACCGTTGGGAGTCATGGTGGATTCTGGGAGCCCTGCCGACACGGTCGCGGCGGTGTCGGAGCGGGAGGCGCTCAAGCGCATCTTCCCGCGCCTTCCGGAGTCCGTCGCGACACTGGTCGGTCCCGGCGACGACGCCGCCGTGCTCGCGGCGCCCGACGGCCGGTATGTCGTCTCGACCGACATGATGGTGCACGGGCCGGATTTCCGTCTGGCCTGGTCATCGCCGGAGGACCTCGGCTGGAAGGCCGCGGCGACGAATCTGTCGGATATCGCGGCCATGGGCGCCGTGCCGACCGCGCTGGTGGTCGCGATCGCCGCCCCGCCGTCGCTCCCGGTCGCCGCCCTGGAGGCGTTCGCCGACGGGCTGCGCGCCGCGTGCGCCGCGCTCGCCCCCGGCTGCGGGGTCGTGGGAGGCGATCTCTCGGCGTCCGACACGCTGACGATCGCCGTGACGGCCTTCGGCGATCTGCAGGGACGCGCTCCTGTTCTGCGCAGTGGCGCGCGGCCGGGCGATGTCGTGGCGGTCTCCGGGCGGTTGGGCGCGGCGGCCGCAGGGCTGAAGCTGCTCTTCGCTGAGGCCGTCGATTCCGCCGGGGAGCCCGACATCGACGCGTTCCGGCGGGTGCTGGCCGACCATCCCGAGCTCGTCGACGCGCAGCTGCGGCCCCGGCCGCCCGTCGCGGACGGGCCGCGCGCGGCGGACGCCGGCGCGACGGCGATGCTCGACCTGAGCGACGGGCTCGCACTCGACGCACGACGTGTCGCGGAGGCCAGCGGGGTAGCAATCGATCTCGATCCGGGCGAACTGGGCGATGACCCGGTCACGGCGCTGACCGGGGGAGAGGACCACGGTCTTCTCGCCTGCTTCCCCGCCGGCACGCTGCTGCCCGGCGGTTTTCGCCCCGTGGGCATGGTGCGCGAGGGCTCCGGCCTCCTCGTCGGCGGGCGGCCCTTCGTCGAACGCGGCGGCTGGGACCCCTACCTGGAGTGGGACGGCGCCGCGGGCTGACGTGGTGGGACCGGGGACCGGCGGCGCGACCGGGATCGGATCGGCGCCGACCGGCCGCCGATGGTGTCAGCCGCCGGCGCTGAGGTAATGAACGGCGGTCTCGCCATAGGAACGTGTGCGGTCGAGCTCGAGGCCGTCGGGGAGCGTGGGCGCGCCGTCGCGGGTTCTGCGCTCGACGCACACCACGGCGTCCTCGGCGAGGAGCGGGACGAGCGCCGTCAGCACGGCGCGCAGCTCGGCGTCCGGGAGATCGTAGGGCGGGTCGACGAAGACCAGGTCGAAGGGGGTCGACGACGCCGCCGCCAGATACGGCAGCACCGCGGTCGCGCGCACGTCCACGGTCGGCCGGCGAGCGTCCTTCGGAGCGGCGCGGACGACCGCTGCGGCGTTCCGGCGGCAGATCGCCGCGGCCGCCGCCGACTTCTCCACGAGGACAACGTGCGCGGCGCCACGGCTGGCCGCCTCCAGCCCGAGCGCTCCGGAACCCGCGAACAGATCGAGGACGTGGGCGCCCCGCACCCGGTCGCGCGCGTCCAGTCCCGAGAACACGGCCTCCCGCACGCGGTCGCTCGTCGGCCGGGTGCCGCTCTTGGGAACCTGCAGCGTCAGCGAGCCGGCGAAACCGGAGACGATTCGGGTCATAGCCATCCGAGCCTAGGGCATGGCCGCCGACGGCTGACACGCCCTAGCGGTGTCGTGCCGGCGTCAGCAGAATAGGAGGATGGACGAACGCCTCACGCAGGCGGAACTCGACGCCCTGTGGCGGTTCGACGACCCGATCGCCTCCGCCGAACGCTTCGCGATCGCCGCTGCCGAACCCGACCGCCCCGAACTGGTGCGCGCCGAGCTCGAGACCCAGCGTGCCCGCGCTCTCGGCCTTCAGGGCCGGTTCGCCGAAGCGGACGGCCTGCTCGACTCCCTCGAGCCCGCGATCGGAACCCTCGCCGTACGCATCCTCCTGGAACGCGGCCGGCTGAGGAACACTGCGGGCAGCGTCGACGAGGCCGTCGCCCTGCTCGAGGAGGCCCTGCTCGCCGCACGCCGGGAGGGTGAGGACTTCCTCGCGGCCGACGCCGCGCACATGCTGGCCATCGCCGACCCGTCCCGTTCCGAGCAGTGGACGGAGGAGGGGCTGGCGGGGCTGCGGTCCTCCGACGACCCGCGGACGCTGCGCTGGGGCGTCGCCCTGCACAACAATCGCGGCTGGACGCTGTTCGAGGCCGGCGACGCTCGGGCGGCGGTGGGCGAGTTCGAGGCGGCGCTGGAGGCGGCGGAACGCCACGGGACCCTCGACCAGCAGTTCGCCGCGCAGTGGTCCCTCGCCCGCGCACTGCGCGAGGTCGGACGGTGGCAGGAGGCGCTCGCGATCCAGCGCAGGCTCGCGGCCGAGCGGCCGGAGGAGAGCGATGTGCAGGCCGAGCTGGCCGCGCTGGCGGAGGTGGAGGGACAGGCGCACGTCGCGACGGACGACGCGGCGCGCGACTCGGCCCGTGACCATCCCGCGACGGAGGCCGCCCCTACGATCGAACCATGACCTCCAGCACCGCCCCGGCCGCCGACGGCACCGTCTCGCTCGAGTCCCGGCTCACCGGCGTGCTCGGCGGACGGACCGCATCGGCCTTCGAGAAGGCGTTCGGGATGCGCACGGTCGCGGATCTGCTGTCGCACTACCCGCGTCGCTACGCCACCCGTGGGGAGCTGACCGCGCTGGCCAAGCTCCCGCTCGACGAGAACGTGACGATCATCGCCGAGGTCCTGCGGGTGCAGGAGCGGCCCATGCGCGCGCGGCGCGGTTCGATCCTGGAGGTCACGATCTCCGACGGCGAGGGCATCCTGACGCTCACGTTCTTCAACCAGGCGTGGCGGGCGCGGGAGCTCCGGCCCGGCGTGCGCGGGATCTTCGCGGGCAAGGTGTCGGCTTATCGCGGTGCGCTCCAGCTTGCGCATCCCGATTACGAGCTGTTCGAGGACGACGCGGAGAACGTCGTGGCCCCGGGGAGCGCCGCCGCGAAGGAATGGGCGCAGACGCCCATCCCGATCTACCCGGCGACCGGCACGGTGGCGAGCTGGCAGGTGCAGAAGGCGGTCGCCCTGGCGCTCGACGCGCTGGGGCCGTGCCCCGATCCCGTGCCGGCAGCCGTGGTCGCCGAGCGCGGCCTGCTGGCGTTCCGCGACGCCCTCGAGGGCATCCACCGCCCGCAGAAGAACGCCCAGTGGCAGCGCGCCCGCGACGCCCTGCGGTTCCAGGAAGCGTTCGTGCTGCAGGCGGCGCTGCTGCAGCAGCGCGCCGAGGCCCGCAGCGTCGCAGCGACACCGCGCCAGGCGGTGCCCGGCGGCCTCCTGGAACGGTTCGACGCCGTGCTGCCCTTCACCCTGACCGGCGATCAGGCCGACGTCGGACGCGAGATCGCCCACGACCTGGCGGCGTCACAGCCGATGCACCGGCTCGTGCAGGGCGAGGTGGGCTCCGGAAAGACGCTGGTCGCGCTGCGAGCCATGCTCGCCGTGGCCGACAGCGGAGGCCAGTCGGCGCTCCTGGCGCCGACGGAGGTGCTGGCCGCGCAGCACCTCCGCTCGATCGCCGAGATGCTCGGGCCCGACCTTTCGGCCGAGCTGATGCCGACGCTCGTCACCGGCCAGCTCTCGACCGCGGAGCGCAAGCGCGCGCTGCTGCGCACCGTGAGCGGGCAGTCCCGGATCGTGGTCGGCACGCACGCCCTCCTCGGCGACGCGGTCGGCTTCTACGATCTCGGCCTCGTCGTCGTCGACGAGCAGCACCGGTTCGGCGTCGAGCAGCGCGAGGCGCTGCGGGCGAAGGGCGGAACCCCGCCGCACGTGCTGGTGCTCACCGCGACGCCGATCCCTCGTACCGTCGCGATGACGGTGTTCGGCGACCTGGAGGTGTCCACGATCGCCCAGCTCCCCGCCGGGCGCCAGGGAATCGAGAGCTTCGTGGTGCCGCTCGCCGACCGGCCCGGCTGGGAGCGCCGCATCTGGGAGCGGGCTTCGGAGGAGATCGCGCGCGGGCGCCAGGTGTTCGTGGTCTGTCCCGCGATCAGCGCCAAGGAGGCGGAGGACGACGGCGAGGAAGCGCCGGCCGACAGTGCAGCCGACAGTGCCGGCCCGCCCCGGCCGGCGGCGAACGTCGAGTCGGTCGCCGCGCAGGTGCGCGCCGACCCGCTGTTCGCGCAGACGCGCGTGGGGGTGCTGCACGGCCGGTTGGCGTCCGACGAGAAGGACGCGGCGATGCGCGCCTTCGCCGCGGGCGACATCGACCTCCTGATCGCCACGACGGTCATCGAGGTCGGCGTCAACGTTCCGAACGCCTCGGCCATGATCGTGCTGGACGCCGACCGGTTCGGCGTCTCCCAGCTGCACCAGCTGCGCGGCCGGGTGGGCCGCGGCGGGGTGCCGGGGCTCTGCCTGCTGGTGACGCACGCGGAGGACGGATCGCTCGCGCGGCAGCGCGTCGATGCTGTCGCCGCGACCCTCGACGGCTTCGAACTCGCCAATGTGGATCTCGAACTGCGGCGCGAGGGTGACGTGCTCGGCAGCAGGCAGTCGGGAGGCCGTTCCTCGCTGAAACTCCTGCGGGTCGTCTCGGACGGCGAGCTGATCGCAGAAGCCCGGGTCGCGGCGGCCGAGACGCTGGACGACGGCGGCCTCGCCGCGCACCCCGCTCTCGCGGCCGCGCTGGCGCGCCGGCTGGACGAGTCGGAACGGGCGTTCCTCGGCAAGTCCTGACGGCCGCACGGCGGCCGGGCATCCTGCCGTCGCTTCGCGGGCCCACGCAACACGCTGCGTCGGCAAGATAACGGATTCACAACGAAATGCCGGGTATCGCGGGATAGTCTGGACGCCTATGAACAGGATCGCCGTAGTCCCTGGATCGTTCGACCCGGTCACTCTCGGGCACCTCGACGTCATCGAGCGGGCCGCGCGACTCTGGGACGAGGTGCACGTGCTGGTCGTCCACAATCCGGACAAGTCGGCGTTGCTGCCGATCGCCCAACGAGTCGCCCTCATCGAACGGTCCATCGAGGACGCGGGGATCGGCGGCCGCATCATCGTCGCGTCCTGGTCGGTCGGCCTCCTCGTCGACTACTGCACCGACGTCGGCGCCGACGTGCTGGTCAAGGGCATCCGCTCCCAGGTCGACGTCGCCTACGAGACGCCGATGGCGATCGTCAACCGGCACCTGGCCGACGTGGAGACCGTCTTCCTCCTGCCCGACCCGGCCAACGCGCACGTCTCGAGTTCCCTCGTGCGGCAGGTGGCCTCCCTCGGCGGGGACGTGAGCCCCTACGTTCCCTCCGCGGTATCCGAACTGCTGTCGACCACATGACCCGGGTGGAGAGATGAACAGTTACGCGACGCGTCAGCCCACCGAATCCTCGGTGGGCCCGGAGGTGGACGGCCTGCCCGCGCCCGGAATGGACCTCGACGAGCTGAGACGCGCCGCGGAGCAGATCACCGCCAACGTCGAATCCGTCATCGACGGCAAGCACGAAGCGGTGCAGACGGCGCTCGTCGTGCTGCTCGCCGAGGGCCACCTGCTGATCGAAGACGTGCCAGGGGTCGGCAAGACGATGCTGGCCAAGTCGCTCGCCAAGTCGGTCGACTGCTCGGTGAGCCGCATCCAGTTCACCCCCGACCTGCTGCCGAGCGACGTCACGGGCGTCTCGGTCTACAACCAGGCGGAGCGACGCTTCGAGTTCAAGCCGGGAGCCGTGTTCGCGAACATCGTGATCGGCGACGAGATCAACCGCGCCAGCCCCAAGACCCAGTCCGCTCTGCTGGAGTGCATGGAGGAGCGGCAGGTGACGGTCGACGGCTCCACGTATCCGCTCGCGGCGCCGTTCATCGTGGTGGCGACCCAGAACCCGGTCGAGATGGAGGGCACGTACGCCCTTCCGGAGGCGCAGCGCGACCGGTTCATGGCCCGTATCGCGATGGGCTATCCCGATGAGACGTCCGAACTGGCCATGCTGACGACCCGGGACACCTCCAGCCCGCTGTCGCGCATCGGCCCGGTGGTGACCGCCGATCAGCTGCGGTCGATGATGACGACGGCGCGCGCCGTCTACGCCTCCGCCCCGGTCAAGCAGTACGCCGTCGATCTGGTGCGGGCGACGAGGGAGGACAGGGACCTCCGGCTCGGTGCGAGCCCGCGTGCGACTTTGCAGCTCGTGCGGGCGGCCAAGGCGATGGCTGCGCTCGACGGACGCGACTTCGTGCTGCCGGACGACATCGACGTGCTCGCGGTTCCGGTCCTCGGTCACCGCCTGCTGCCGACCAGCAGGGCGCTGGGCCACCACCACGAGAGCGCGCCGGTGATCGCGGACATCGTGCGCCGCATCGTCGCGGCGACACCGGTGCCCGTGGGCTCGGGCGCCATCGGGGCAGCAACGGGCGGGGCAGGCGGCTCGCCGGCCCGCACAGGCAGGGAGTAGCCGTGCGCGGGCGCGCCGGGGCGTCGTCGCCCGTGCGGAAGCCGCGCCCCACTGCGCGCGGCTGGGCGCTCGGCGCGGTCGGTGTCGTCGCCCTCGCAGCGTCCGCGTGGTTCGGGCGCACGGACGTCCTCTTCGTCGGCGTGTTCCTCACCGTGCTGCCGCTGGCGGCGATGATCTCGGTGACCATCGACCGGCCTCGCCTGACGGTCGGCCGGAGCTTCCATCCCGACGTGGTCGCCGTCGGCGAGCAGGCCACCATCGTGACGACGGCGCGCAACCAGGCGTCGCGGCCGAGCCCGCCCGCGCGGTGGCGCGAGTTCGCCCCCGCCGGCGTGAACGTGCAGCCATCCGCGCCGTTCCCGCGGCTGGGCGCCCACCAGGTGAACGTCGCCCACGGACGCGACACGGTGGTGCTGCGGCAGGATGTCGTGGCCGTGCGACGCGGCTCCCACCCGGTCGGGCCGCTGATCGTCAGCCGGACCGACCCGTTCGGCGTGGCCTACGCGGAGTACGCGGTGGGGCAGCCCCGCCCGTTCCTCGTGACGCCGCGTGTGGTCCCGCTGACGAGCGGCGAGTTGGATGTCGCCCACAGCGAAGGAGCCGAGCACGAACTCCAGCGCCACAGCATTCCGAGCGCTGACGAACTCATCGCCCGGGAGTACCGGCCGGGCGACCCGCTGCGCCGTGTGCACTGGCGGGCCACCGCCCGGCACGACAAGCTCATGGTGCGGCAGGAGGAGCAACGCAGCAACCCGGAGGCCTGGCTGCTGATGGACACACGGCTCACGGCGCGTGCGGCGCCGACCCACCGGCCTGACGAGCAGGCGGACGACCTGTTCGAGACCCTCGTCGAGCTGGTCGCGTCGGTCGGTGTGCACCTGCTCGACGAAGGCTTCGTGCTCAGCGTGGTCGAGACCGCCCCGCGCCAGCTCAACGGCCGCAGCGGTGCGGGGCGCACTGGAACGCTCGGGTCGGTCACCCCGACCTACGACCGCGGGACGGCCGACCGGCTGCTGCTCGCCGACCTCGCGGCCGTGGAGGCCGCACCCGACCTGCGCGACGACGCGGTCGCTGAACTCGCCTCCGGCCTGCGGCGTGCCGGCCGCGCCGTCCCGATCTTCGCCGTGCTGCTCGACGGCACGCCCGAGCTGGGATCGCTGGCGTCCCTGCGCGGCATGGGCGACCCTGCCGTCGCGTTCCTCGCCGATGGCGCCTCGCCCGAGGCGGAGGAGGTCCTGGCCGACGCCGGGTGGCTGTGCGTCGGGTTCGGGGCCGGCGATGACCCGGCCGAGATCTGGCAGCGTGCCCTCGACCGGCAGCGTGCGGTGGTCGGCCATGGTTAGCGAAGCCGTGTCGCTCGGAGCCGTCGGCGTTCGACGCCGGCAGGCCTACTGGCGCATCACCGGCGCGCTCGTCGTGCAGATGCTCGCGCTGAGCATCGCGCTCGTCGGCCTCATCCAGGGCCCGACCTGGTGGTTCGCGCTCATGCTGACCAGTTCGTTCCTGCTGGTCGCCGGCGCGGGTCTGCGGGCGATCGGCGCACGCCGGAGGCTCGTGCCGCTGCTCCTGCTGGTCCTCGCCGCGATGATCATGACGGTCGGGTTCGGCAACGGCACGGGTCTGCTCGGCCTGATCCCCACCGCGGGAACGGTGCAGCGCTGGGGCGACTACGTCCAGCAGGCGATGCTGTCGATCTATCAGCAGGGCACGCCGGCGCAGAGCCTGCCGGAATTCCTGTTCCTGGTGGTCGGCGGGGCGTGCGTGATCGCGATCGTGCTCGACACGCTCGCCGTCGCGTTCCGCGCACCGGCGTACACGGCCGTCGGAGTCGGCATCGTCCTCGTCGTGCCGGGAGCGCTGCTCGGCGACGGGCTCGACCCCGGCGCCCTCGCCGCGTCCGCCGCGGCCTTCCTGTGGCTGCTGCGCTCGGACGTCCGCACGCGACGCCCCGGTGCGGGGCGGCCGGGCGTCTCGCTGTCCGTCGGCGCAGCGGCCGTCGTCGTGGCCATGCTGCTGGCGGGGACGGCGCCCGGGTTCGACAAAGGGGGCGCGACGTCGTTCACCGCGGGCGGCATCTCGATCGGCGGCTCGGTGACGCCGCTGATCGATCTCGGCAAGGATCTGCGGCGGCCCGCGGCAGTCCGCGCACTCACCTACACGACCAACGCTGCGACCGGTCAATACCTCAAGCTGGCGTCGCTCGACCAGTTCACCGGTTCCGTGTGGAAACATCGCGAGCGCGACACCAAGCGCTTGTCGAACGGGGTGGCGATCGGACCGGTCGCCGGGCTCTCGGACAGCGTCAAGACCACCAAGATCTCCACGTCGGTCGAGATCGACGACATGACCAGCCGCTGGCTTCCCGTGCCGGCCCCGGTGCAATCGGTGAAGGGGCTGAACGGCACCTGGTCGTGGGACCCCGACGACCTGACGCTCGGCGGCATCAATGTCACGACCCAGGGGCAGAAGTACACGGCGACCAGTCTGCTGCTCGCGCCGACTGCGGATCAGCTCAAGGCTGCGGGCGGTTTCGTGCCGACGGATGTCGAGCGCGACCTGTTCCTCCCGCCGAACACGCCGGCGATCATCGCGCAGACGGCGTTGACGGCCACGGCTGGCTCCGTCTCGGAGTACGACAAGGCCGTCGCGCTGCAGGACTACTTCCGCGACAACGGCTTCGTCTACTCGACGCAGACTCCGCTCAAGCAGGGCTACGACGGCGACGGGGCCCGGGTGATCGCCCGGTTCCTGGAGGTCAAGAGCGGGTACTGCGTCCACTTCGCGTCCGCCATGGCCCTGATGGCGAGGAGCCTCGGCATCCCGGCGCGCGTCGCCGAGGGCTATCTGCCCGGGACGTCGTCCGGCGGCACGGCCAACAGCCCCGGCACCTACACGGTCACCAGCGACGATCTGCACGCCTGGCCCGAGCTGTACTTCGCGGGTGTGGGCTGGGTGCCGTTCGAGCCGACGGTCGGCCGGGGCACCATCCCGAGCTACACGCGGCCGGAGGCGCTCCCCGGCCAGACGGCGCCGACCTCGGCTCCCGGCGCGTCGTCGGCCCCCCGGCGGCTGGTGCCGACCGACCCGGCCAACGTCGCGGGAGCGGCGGGGACGACCCCGCCGTCGCCGTTGCAGCCCCTGCTCTCCGGCCTCGGCGTGGCGCTGCTGATCCTCGCCGTACTGCTGACGCCCGCCGTTCTGCGGCGGATGCGGAGGCGAGCACGGCTCAGACGGCTGGGCGAATCGTGGGGCGGCGCGGCCGTGGTGTGGGACGAGCTGCGCGACACGGCGCGCGATCTCGGCTGGTCGGCGCCGGATACCGAGACACCGCGGGTCTTCGCGCGCCGCATCGCGGCGGTCGTCGCCGGCTCGCCGGGGGAGGCGGCAGTGCTTCGCCTGCTCGCTGTGCGCGAGCGCGACGCATTCGGGCCGCCGACGCGCGCCGTCGCCGTCGGCCTCGCCGACGACCTCCGGCTGGTCATCGATGCGCTCGAGGCCCAGGCGGGCCGTGCGTTGCGTCTCAAGGCGGCCCTCATCCCTGTGTCGTTGCTGCCAGCGGGCTGGCGGTCGCCTGCGAGCGTCGGGGGAGCCGCGTAAAATAGCCGATCGTGAGCACCTTCAGAAACAGTCCGTACCGCGTCAACGTGTACGACCTCATGCGGCGTCCCGGCGAGATGCGCGAGCAGCGTCTTGCCATCCCTGTCGCCGAGAAGCTGGGCGAGGGGCTGCTGGCCGTGCCCCAGGGCGCGACCATCGACGTCGACCTCCGTCTGGAGTCGATGCACGAGGGCATCCTGGTCACAGCGGAGGCCGAGACGACCGCCACCGGCGTCTGCGGGCGATGCCTGATCGACATCGAGCAGCCTGTCGAAGTCGATTTCCAGGAACTTTTCGCGTATCCTTCTACGGAAGCTTTCGATCATGAGGTTCACGACGACCACGTGGATCTTGAACCTCTGATCAGGGATGCGGTAGTGCTGTCACTGCCGTTTCAGCCGGTGTGCCGGCCGGACTGCCCGGGTCTCGATCCAGAGACCGGGGAGAGGCTGGCGGATGTACCGGACCGCAAGCCGAACGAGACCATCGATCCTCGCTGGTCCGCGCTCGCGGCGTTCCAGGCTTCCGACACCGAGTCCACCAGCAACAACGCCCCGGCCGCCGGGGCTGGAGAAGAGAGATAGTCATGGCCGTTCCGAAGCGGAAGCAGTCTCGCGCCAACACCCACGCCCGTCGTTCGCAGTGGAAGGCCGAGGTCCCCACGCTCGTCAAGTCGATCGAGAACGGCAAGGTCGTCTACAGCCTCCCGCACCGTGCCAAGGTCGTCGAGGACTCCGCGGGCACCGCGCTGTTCATGGAGTACAAGGGCCGCAAGGTCGCCGACGTCTGATCAGCGTTCGTAGGTCAGCCGAGCACCGCATGGCCGGCGAGAATTCTGATCGCACTGCGCTCATCGAGAAGCTCGGGGTCGACATCGACCCCGAGCTTCTCGAGCTTGCGCTGACCCACCGTTCCTACGCATACGAGCACGGCGGCATCCCGAACAACGAGCGCCTGGAGTTCCTGGGCGATTCGATCCTGGGACAAGCCGTCACCGTCAAGCTGTTCCGCGAGAACCCCGAACTCGACGAGGGCGAACTGGCGAAGCGCCGGGCCAGCCTGGTGAGCTCCGTCGCACTGGCGGAGGTCGCCCGTAGCATCGGCCTGGGGGAGTACCTGCGCCTGGGGCGCGGCGAGAACCAGAGCGGAGGGCGCGACAAGGCGTCCATCCTCGCCGACACCGTCGAGGCGCTCATCGGCGCCGCATACCTCGACGCCGGCGGCGACGAGGCGACGGCTCTCGTCCTGAGGCTGGTCGATCCGCTGCTGGCCGATCCGGACCGCTTCGGCGCCGCGATGGACCCGAAGACGAGCCTGCAGGAGGCCGCGGCACACCGCGGCGCCGGGCTCCCCGTCTACTCCGTGACGAACACCGGGCCGGACCATTCGAAGACATTCCACGCCACCGTTTCGGTGGGAGACCTCGTGACCGCGACCGGCGAGGGCACGAGCAAGAAGCAGGCCGAGATGGCCGCCGCGCTCAACGCCTGGACCGAGCTGACCCGCCGCCGTGCCCGAGCTCCCCGAGGTTGAGGTCGTACGCGCCGGGCTCGCTCCCGCGGTCAGCGGCGCGACGATCCTGGGCGTGGAGGTCTTCGAGCAGCGCTCACTGAAGCGGCACGACCCTCTCGCCGGCGCCTTCGAGACGTTGCTGACCGGACGGGTCATGCAGACGCCCGCCCGGCGCGGCAAGTTCCTCTGGATTCCGTTGCAGGGCGCCCCACGCCGCGCGATCGTGGCGCACCTGGGCATGAGCGGGCAGATCCTGCTCCGCGAGCCGGGGTGGGAGGAGCCCGGGCTGCTGCGCATCCGGCTGCACATCGAGACGGCCGCGACCCTGCCGGGCGACCGCCGCGAGTTGTGGGTGCACTTCGTGGACCAGCGGATCTTCGGCTCGATGGCCGTCGACAGCTTGGTTCCGACAGCGGACGGTGCTCCCGCAGGTCTCGGAACCGATGAGCCGCTCCTGCCGACGCAGGTGGCGCACATCGCCCGCGACCCGCTCGACCCCGCCTTCGACGACTCGGCGTTCGCGGTCTCCCTCACCCGCAAGAACAGCGGGATCAAACGCGTGCTGCTCGACCAGACGGTCGTCAGCGGAATCGGCAACATCTACGCCGACGAAGCCCTGTGGGCGGCGCGGATCCATTACGAGCAGCCGGCGTCGTCACTGAGCCGGGCGAAGGTGCGCACGCTGCTGGCGGAGGTCCGGCACGTACTCGACAAGGCGCTGGCGGAGGGCGGCACCAGCTTCGACGCGCAGTACGTGAACGTGAACGGCAACTCGGGGTACTTCGCGCACAGCCTCAACGCCTACGGCCAGGAGGGCAAGCCGTGCCCGCGTTGCGGAACGCCGATCGTCCGCGAGCGCTTCATGAACCGCTCATCGCACTTCTGCCCGCACTGCCAACGCCTGCGCTCACCACGCCCCTGACTCCGCCATCTTCCGTCTCGGGATTCGTCACGAATCGCGAGATTCGTGGCACGAAAGTCGACATTCGTGACGAATGCCGAAGGTCAGTCGAGCGTCTTCTGCCAGTGCCCGGTCAACGCGTGCAGCTGGAAGCCGAACGCCCGGTTGATGGCGAGCATCGGGATGTTCTCGTCCGCGTTCCACGTCAGCAGCCGCGTGATGTGCGGGGCATGCGTCGCCAGCTCGCGGATGTTGTGCAGCTTGACGAGCGTGCCGAGCCGGTGGCCCCGGTGCGGGACGGCGACCAGCGTGTCGTACTGCTCCGCTTTGTGGCCGTCCGCCGGCACCGCGATCTCCGTGTACGCCGCCAGCTCGCCGGATGCGATGTGCTGGGCCGCAGTGACCAGCAGCGGCTCGCCGCGCTCCGCCAGTTCGCGCTCTTGAGCCCGAACGCGTTCACCGGTCCACTCCTCACGGTCGAGGGCGATGCCGCTGTGCGGCACGTCGATCGTCATCCGCGCCTTCAACGTCGCGAACGGCTCGACCAGGTCGTCGGGAGCGTGCCCCAGCCAGGAGACGGGGCGATAGCCGGTCGCGGACGCGGCCGTGCTCGCCAGGCCGGCCTCCCGCGCGGGCGGCAGCGGTAGCCGCAACTCGCTCGATCGCTCGATCTGGCCGAGCCGGAAGCCCCGTCGCAGGGCGAAACGCACGTCGGGGGACTCGGCCGGGAGGCCGACGCCCCCTGGCGCCGCCCGCACCACCGACACGCTGTCGCCCAGGGTGCGCGCCGGATGCTCGGTGTACGCGCTCACCACACGCCGGCCGCCCTCGGCGGCGAGCTCTTCTCCCGCCGCCAGAAGCGCCGTGCCGATGCCACGACCGCGCGCCGCGGGAGCGACGTCGATCAGCAGCGAGACCGTCTCTGCGTGCTCGTCGAGCGGGAAGTCCGCCTGCACCCGGCCCACGATCACGTCGTCCTCGATGGCGACGAGCAGGATCTTCTCCTGATAGTCCTGCGCGCGGAACGACGCGAGCGCCTCCTCCGCCGTCTCCACGAAGTCGTCCGCTCCCCAGAGGGCGACGCTGATGCCGTTGAGGACGCCGACCAGTTCTTCGAAGGCGGCCGATTCCGCGGTGCCCAGCGTGGCGGGAGGCATGAGCCGCTCGATGCGCACCGTCACCTCCCACTGTGTGCGGCGAACCATTTAGAGTAGCTCGCTTCGCGATCGCTGTGAAGAGCATCGGCCGGTTTGGTTTCGATCGTGTAAATCTGGGCGGAAATGTCGGGTGCAAATGCTTGCGGCGCATGTAGTCTCAGCACACATATTCGTGGTGCGACGTGGCAATCACGCCGCGTTCGACACGGATTCACGTCGAGAGGCAGAAGATGCTAGGAAAGAAAGTCACGGTAGGTGCGGCTGTTGCAGCGTCAGTCGCACTGCTCCTCGTGGGCTGTGCCAACCAGCCGTCCACAGGAGGCTCCACCAGCTCCAACTCGAAGGTGAACATCCCGGCGATCACCTCCGTGGACACCCCCAAAGACGCGGTGCTTCCCGCGGGTGACGGCAAGGCGACCTGCCCCTCGGGTCTGACCATCGCGTACGTCGGCGCCGAGACCGGCCCCAACGCCCAGCTCGGCATCAACATCTACAACGGCGTCCAGCTCGCCATCGACCAGCACAACGCGTCGAACAAGGGCTGCCAGGTCGGCTTCAAGAAGTTCGACACCGAGGGCGACCCGAACAAGGCGACCGGCCCGGTGACCCAGGCGGTCAACGAGTCCGACATCATCGGTGTCGTCGGCCTGCCGTTCTCCGGTGAGTCCAAGGCGACCGGCAACATCTTCGAGCAGCAGGGCCTCGTCCACATCACTCCGTCGGCGACCAACCCCGGCCTGACCCAGAACGGCTGGAAGACCTTCTTCCGCGGCCTGGGCAACGACGCGGTCCAGGGCCCGGCTGCGGCGAAGTTCATGACCGACAAGCTCAAGGCCAAGAAGGTCTACCTGGTGCAGGACGACTCCGACTACGGAATCGGCCTCGGCACCACGACCTCGAAGGCGCTCGGCAGCGCACTCGTGGGCACCGACAAGGTGACCACCGGCCAGAAGGACTTCTCGGCCGTGATCTCCAAGATCCTGAACGCCAAGCCGGACGCGGTCTACTACTCGGGCTACTACGCCGAGGGTGCGCCGTTCGACCAGCAGCTGGTGAACAAGGGCTACACGGGCACGTTCGTCGGCCCCGACGGCGTGAAGGACGACCAGTTCATCAAGCTGGCCGGCGACGCGTCCAACAACGCGTACTTCACCTGCCCCTGCATCCCGGGCGAGCTGATCCCGACCTTCGAGTCGGACTACAAGAAGCTCGCGAACGCCGAGCCCGGAACCTACTCGATCGAGGGCTACGACGCCACCACCGTCCTGCTCGCGGGCATCGACAAGGGCAAGACGACCCGCGCCGACCTGGTCGACTGGGTCAAGAACTACGACGCCGACGGCCTGAGCAAGCACTACAAGTGGGATTCCACGGGTGAGCTGCAGGCGCCGACCGTCTACGGCTACAAGGTCGAGAGCGGCAAGATCGTTCCGATCGGCACCATCGGATAGCGCGACACACGAAGGTGCCGCGGGCCACCGTGGCCCGCGGCACCTTTGTTTCGACTCTCACTAGAACTGAGCCGGACCAACGACGATCCGGCACTGAACCCTGGAAGTTCGAATGCTCGAAACCCTCCTCCTCGTCCATCCCGTCCTCGACAACTCCTGGATCAACTTCGACGTCAACGCGCTCGTCCAGAACTTCTGGAGCGCGACCTTCGACGGTCTCACCTTCGGTGCCATCTACGGCCTGATCGCCGTCGGCTACACGCTCGTCTACGGCGTGCTGAACCTGATCAACTTCGCGCACTCCGAGGTCTTCATTGTCGGTGCGTACGGCGTTGTCATCACCCTCACCTCGCTCGGCTTCGGCCCGAGCGCGCCCAATCTGAGCCCGGCTGCGATCGTCGGCGACCTCTTACTGGCCTTGATCGTCGGCATGGCGGCATCGGCCTTCACCGCCTGGGTGCTCGAACGCGTCGCCTACCGACCCCTGCGAAGACGGAACGCGCCACGCCTCGTGTTCCTCATCACGGCGATCGGCGCCTCGTTCACGATCCAGTACCTGATCTTCCTGATCCGGGGCGCGAACGCGGAGCCGGCGGTGACGATGTTCGTCCCGAGGCCGGTGTTCGACGTCTTCGGGACGATCGTGAACAGCCAGCAGATCATCATCGTGGTGGCCTCGGTGATCCTGATGATCGCCACCGACTGGTTCATCCGCCGCACCCGCACCGGCCGCGGCATCCGCGCCGTCGCGCAGGACGCCGACACGGCGACGCTGATGGGCGTGAACAAGGAGCGGATCATCCAGATCACCTTCATCACCGGCGGTGTCCTCGCGGGCGCGGCTGCGCTGTTCTACGTGATGCTGGTGCCCTCTGGCGTGATCTACAACGGCGGCTTCGTGCTGGGTGTGAAGGCGTTCGCCGCCGCCGTCCTCGGCGGCATCGGCAACGTCCGGGGCGCACTCCTCGGAGGCCTGCTGCTGGGCATCATCGGCAACTACGGCCAGATCCTGCTCGGTGACTCGCAGTGGACCGACGTCGTCGCCTTCGTCGTCCTCGTCCTCGTGCTCCTGGTCAAGCCGACGGGAATCCTCGGCACCTCCCTCGGAAGGAGCCGCGCATGAGCATGACAGAAGGTCCCAGGGTCCTGCCCGACGGGCGGGGGGAGCAGGCCGAAGATGCGATGGAGGCCGGCCGCGCCCGCAAGCGCGGCGGGTTCCTCCAGCCGCTCCGAGATCGGTGGAACGCCCTCCCGCGCGCCGTGCAATGGGCGTGGCTGCTCATCGTCGTCGCGCTGGCGTACGCACTGCCGTACCTGAACTTCTTCCCGCTGACGACCGAGCCCGGCAACGACTGGCCGCTCGCCTGCTTCGCGATGGCGACCTACGGTCTCATCGCGATCGGCCTGAACGTGGTGGTCGGCTACGCCGGCCTCCTCGACCTCGGCTATGTCGCCTTCTTCGCCGTGGGCTCCTACACCGCGGCGATGCTGACCAGCCCCGACTCGCCGTTCCTGAAGATCCCCTATCTGTGGACCATCCCGGTGGCCATGGCGGTGACGATGACGTTCGGAGTCATCCTCGGTGTGCCGACGCTCCGCCTCCGCGGCGACTATCTGGCCATCGTCACGCTCGGCTTCGGTGAGATCGTCCGCATCCTCGCGACGATCATCCCGGCGATGAAGGGCCAGGTCGGCTTCCAGAACGTCGGGCACCCTCCGGGGGAGACCGACAAGGGCATCCCGATCTTCTCGAACTCCAACGGCGTGCCCTGGTATTGGCTCACGGTCACGGTGATCATCGTCATCCTTCTGCTGGTCGGCAACCTGGAGCGCAGCCGCGTCGGTCGCGCGTGGATCGCCATCCGAGAGGACGAGGACGCTGCCGAGATCATGGGCGTGCCCACCTTCAAGTACAAGGTGTGGGCGTTCGCGATCGGCGCCGGCGTCGGCGGTCTCTCCGGCGCGCTGTTCGCCGGTCAGGTGGGCTTCGTCAACAACCAGAAGTTCGACGTGCAGACCTCGATCCTGTTCCTCGCGGCCGTCGTGCTCGGCGGAGCGGGCAACAAGGTCGGCGCGATGATCGGCGGTGCGATCGTCGCGTACATCCCGCTGCGGTTCACCGCGATCGCCGACTACAAGTACCTGATCTTCGGCATCGCGCTCGTGCTGATCATGATCTTCCGTTCGCAGGGCCTGTTCCCCGCGCGCCAGAAGCTGCTGGCGTACGGCAGGCACGCGTACCGGAGAGTGGCCCAGGCGGCGAAGGGAGGCGCACGATGAGCGACCAGGACACGACTGCCGTCCCGGAGGAGGAGCCGGTCCTCGGCGCCAACGAGGAGGACCTCGAGGCAGCCGGGATCGACCTGGAGGTCGCGGAGGCGGCGGCACCCGACCGCGAGATCGCGGTCGAGGTCGGCGAGAACATCGTGGAGGTGCGCAACCTCACGGTGAAGTTCGGCGGCCTCCTCGCCCTCGACGACGTCTCGTTCGACATCCGCCGCGGCGAGATCCTCGGCCTGATCGGTCCGAACGGCGCGGGCAAGACGACGTGCTTCAACGCGATGACCGGCGTCTACAAGCCCACGAGCGGCGACGTGCTGCTCGAGGGCCAGTCGATCAAGGGCCAGAAGCAGCACAAGATCACGCGGCTCGGGCTGGCGCGCACGTTCCAGAACATCCGGCTGTTCGGCGAGATGACGGCACTGGAGAACGTCGTGGTCGGCCTCGACGCGCGGCACAGGACGTCCGTTCCCGGTGCGCTGCTGCGCCTTCCCCGCCACACCCGGGAGGAGAAGTCGGCCATCGAGCGCGGGATGGCGCTGCTGGAGTTCGTGGGCATCGCCGACAACGCGGGCGACCTGTCCCGCTCGCTGCCGTACGGATCGCAGCGTCGTCTGGAGATCGCGCGCGCTCTGGCGACGGACCCGAAGGTGCTCTGCCTGGACGAGCCGGCCGCCGGCTTCAACCCGGCCGAGAAGGAGGAGCTGATGGACCTCATCCGGACCATCCGCGCCGACGGCTACACCGTCCTCCTGATCGAACACGACATGAAGCTGGTCATGGGCGTGACGGATCGCATCGTGGTGCTCGAATTCGGCCGCAAGCTCGCCGACGACGTACCGCAGGAGATCCGGAACGACCCGCGCGTGATCGCCGCCTACCTCGGGGAGCCCGAAGATGACGTTGCTTGAACTGAAGAACATCAGTGTGTCCTACGGGCGCATCGAGGCGATCCACGACATGTCGTTCTCCGTCGAGGAGGGCGAGATCGTCAGCCTGATCGGAGCGAACGGCGCGGGAAAGTCGACCACGATGAAGACCATCTCGGGCATCCTGAACCCGTCGAAGGGCTCCATCCTGTTCGACGGCCAGGACATCACGAAGATGAAGGCGCACATCCGGGTGATCCGGGGCATCTCGCAGGCTCCGGAGGGACGCGGGATCTTCCCGGGTATGACCGTGATGGAGAACCTCGACATGGGGGCCTTCGGCCGTAAGGACCGGTCCAACATGGGCCCGGACTTCGACCGGGTGTTCGCGCTGTTCCCGCGCCTGGCCGAGCGCAAGACGCAGGTGGGCGGCACGATGTCCGGGGGCGAGCAGCAGATGCTCGCCATCGGTCGCGCGCTGATGTCCAACCCGCGGCTGCTGCTGCTCGACGAGCCCTCGATGGGCCTGGCGCCGCAGTTCATCCGGCAGATCTTCTCGATCATCACGGAGATCAACAAGCAGGGCACCACGGTGCTGCTGGTGGAGCAGAACGCCAACCAGGCGCTCGCCCGGGCCAACCGCGCGTTCGTGCTCGAGACGGGGAGCATCACACGCGCCGGAACCGGTCGCGAGCTCCTCGCCGACCCGGCCATCAAGGAGGCCTACCTCGGCGTCGGCTGAGATCCACCCGTCGAGGGGCGCGTCGTCGTCACTTTTCGAGCCGGAAAGTGACAACGACGTGCCCCTCGGCTGCGTAGTGGGACGCGAGACCTCGGGTAGATTCGCACCGTGTATTTGAAGAGTCTGACGCTCAAGGGCTTCAAGTCGTTCGCCACGCCGACGACTTTCGCCTTCGAGCCGGGCGTCACCTGCGTCGTCGGTCCCAACGGGTCCGGCAAGTCGAACGTCGTCGACGCGCTCGCCTGGGTGATGGGCGAGCAGGGCGCCAAGACACTTCGCGGCGGCAAGATGGAGGACGTCATCTTCGCGGGCACCTCCACTCGCGGGCCCCTCGGCCGCGCCGAGGTGCAGCTCACGATCGACAACTCCGACGGCGCCCTCCCGATCGAATACACCGAAGTCACGATCTCGCGCACCCTGTTCCGCAACGGCGGCAGCGAGTACGCCATCAACGGTCAGTCCTGCCGCTTGCTCGACGTGCAGGAACTGCTCAGCGACTCGGGTCTCGGCCGCGAGATGCATGTCATCGTCGGCCAGGGTCAGCTCGACGCCGTGCTGCGCGCCACTCCTGAGGAGCGCCGCGGCTTCATCGAGGAGGCCGCCGGGATCCTCAAGCATCGTCGTCGCAAAGAGAAGACGCTGCGCAAACTGGAGGCCATGCAGACCAACCTGACGCGTCTGAGCGACCTCGCCGGCGAGGTGCGCCGGCAGCTGAAGCCCCTCGGTCATCAGGCGGAGATCGCGCGGGAGGCGCAGTCCATCGCGGCGATCGTGCGCGACGCCCGGGCGCGCCTGCTCGCCGACGACGTCGTCGCGCTGCGGCGCTCCCTCGACGACCACTCGCGGTCGGAGGCCGAGCGGCACAGTGAGCAGATCGTGCTGCAGGAGCAGCTGGAGCAGAAGCAGCTGCGGCGCACCCGCCTGGAGCAGGCGCAGGTCGGCGACGCCGTCGACGTCGCCCGCAGCACCGCGTTCGCGCTCGAGCAGGCACAGGACCGGCTCCGCAGCCTCTACACCCTGGCGACCCAGCGGCTGGCGCTGCTCGGGAGCCAGGCGGAGGCGACCGACGACGGACCGCGGGTCAGCCCGCAGATGGTCCAGGACGCCGCCGACGAAGTCGAGCGCCTCCGCGGCGCCGTCGCCGAGGCCGAGGCGGTGTGGGAGGCCGCCCAGGCCACGACCCGCGCGGCCCGCGCCCGGCTCGACTCCGTCGATGAGGAGATCGCCGCCCAGAGCGCCCTGGTCTCCAAGCACGATCTGGAGATCAGCAAGCTCAACGGGCAGGCGGAGGCCGCGGCGCAGCGCCTGGCGGCCGTGCGCGGCGAGGTGCTCCGGCAGCAGAATGCACTCGACGCCGCGACCGAGCGTCGCGAGAAGGCCCGCTCGGAGTTCGCAGCCCGTGAGGCGGACGCCGAGTTCGCCGACCCGGGTGAGGGCAGCCTCGACGAGGCGTACGAACTCGCACAGGCCGACGTGTTCGAGGCGGAGGGACTCATCGAGACGCTCCGCGACGACCTGCACGCGCTGGAACGCGAACGCGACGCTCTCGCGGCGCGCACGTCCGCCCTTTCGCTTGCGCTCGATCAGAAGGACGGTTCGGCCGCACTGGTGGGCGCCCGCCTGGCCGGCGTGCGCGGGCTGGTCGCCGAGCACCTCCGGGTGCACCCGGGGTTCGAGACCGCGATCGCGGCCGCACTGGGAACACTGGCCGACGCCGTGCTCGCAGACACCAGGGAAGCCGCCTTCGAGGCCGTCGGGCACGCGGCGGCGGACGACCTCGGCCGGGTGGAGGTCGTCGTCGCCGACGCAGCGGCGCCCGAGGTCGACCTCGGCGGCGTGGCCGGAGTCGTGCCCGCGCGGTCGGTGGTCGACGGCCCCTCGGGCGTCGCGGGGCTGCTGGCGTTCACAGCGATCGCCGACGACCTCGACGCCGCGCGCGCCGCGGCGGAGGCGTTCCGCGGGCGCGGTCTGGGCGCCCCGGTCACGTTGATCACACGTGCCGGGGATGTGCTCACCGACTTCGTGCTGCGCGGCGGCTCGGGCGCCAAGCAGAGCCGCATCGAGCTCGTCGCCGAACGCGACGCCGCCCAGGAGCGGCTCGACGAGGTGACCTCCCTCATCGATCGCGCGCGCTTCGCGTTGGCCGAACAGCGCGGAGTGGTGCAGGTGGCCAAGGAGCAGTCGCAGGCGGCGCTGTCGGCACTGCGGGAGTTCGACGCGAAGCTGGCGGCGCAGACCGAGCAGCTCAACCGGCTGCGCGTGCAGGCGGAGGCCGCCGAAGCGGAGTTCGACCGGCTCAGCCGTGCGCTCGAGCAGGCGGCCGAGCGGGTCGCCGACGCCGAGCGGGCGGCCGAGACCGCGAAGTCCGAGCTGGAGGTCGCCCGGTCGCGTCCGCGGCCGATCCTGGACGTCTCGGCTCGCGATGGCCTCTCACGCGAACTGGAGGCCGCGCGCGAGGCCGAGGTGGAGTCCCGCCTGGGCGTGGAGACCGCCAAGGAGCGTGTCCGCGCCGAGCAGGCGCGCGGCGCGGCCCTCGCCCGGCAGTTGGAGGCCGAGCGCGCTGCAGCCGAGGAGGCCGCGCGGCGCGCCGTGATCCGCCGCAGGCAGCTCGACGCGGCACAGGGCGTCGTCGACGCGCTGCCGGCCGTGCTCGCCTCCGCCGATCGGTCCGTGGCGCAGGCGCGTGTCGAGCTGGCGACCGCGGAGGCGCAGCGTGCGAGTCAGAACGAGGAGCTCGCCGCCGTGCGCCGCGAGGAGTCAGCGATCCGCGAGCGCCTGCACACGATCACCGAGGCGGTGCACGGGCTCGAGCTGCAGATCTATGAGAAGAAGCTGCACCTGTCGAGCCTGCTCGAGCGTGCGGGCAGCGAGCTCGGGCTCGTGGAGGACGTGCTCGTCGCCGAGTACGGCCCGGACGTGCTGATCCCCGTCGAGCGGACGACCGACGACGACGGAGGCGACCGCGCCGAGGCGGTGGACGGTGCCGGCGACGAGCCGCAGGGCCTCCCGTTCGTCCGCGAGCAGCAGCAGAAGCGCCTGGCCGCGGCCGAGCGCAAGCTCGCCCAGCTCGGCCGGGTCAATCCGCTGGCACTGGAGGAGTTCGCGGCGCTGGAGCAGCGGCACAAGTTCCTCACCGAGCAGCTGA
>NZ_CAMFLC010000002.1 GCF_945957465.1 uncultured Leifsonia sp. | reverse complement strand
ATTGGATGGAGGCGCTCCTCATCATGGACGCCGACGTCATCTACCTGCCCGACTCGCTGCGTCGGATGACCCGCCACCTGGCCGACCCGGAGGTGGGCGCGGTCTCGGCATACATCCGCGAGGGCAGCAGCGACCGCAACTATCTCACCAAGTTCGTCAGCGTCGAATACGTGCTCTCCCAGCCGGCGGCACGCCGCGCGCAGAACGTGCTCGGGGCGCAGGCCTGCCTGGCGGGTGGGGCGCAACTCCACACGCGCGAGAACCTCGTCGCGCTCGGCGGGCGCGTGGACACCTCCACCCTCGCCGAGGACACGATCACCACCTTCGAGACGCAGCTGCACGGCAAGCGGGTCGTGTTCGAGCCGCACGCGCACGTGCTCGCGGAAGAGCCGCGCGCGGTCGACGCGCTCTGGAAGCAGCGGCTGCGGTGGGCGCGCGGCAACGTCTCCGTCACGTCGCGATACTCGAAGATCTGGTTCCGGCCGTCCAAGGTGCACCACCTCGGCGCGTGGACGTTCGGGATCGTGTGGTTCAGCCTCTGGCTGCTGCCGCTGATCATGGTGACCTCGGCGATCGGGCTGGCCGGGCTGCTGTTCCTGCAGAACGGCCTGGCGACCTCGGTGTTCCGGGTGCTCTGGATCTCGGCCGCGCTCGCCTACCTGTTCGTGCTGATCCTCGGGTCGCTGACGGACGCGAAGACGAGTAGAAGGGAACTCGGACACATCCTGCTGTTCCCCGGGATCATCAACATGCTCGTGATGATCACCGCGCTCTTCCCGCCGCTGACCCTGGTCTGGCTGCCGGGTTTGTTCGGCGTCACGCTCAGCACGGCCGCGCTGTTCGTACTAACCCTCGCGATCTACATCTGGATCCCGTTCTCGATGGTCGTGGCCTGGCTCGCCCGGCGGGCGGAGCGCACGCGAGCGGGACGCTGGCTCGCGCCCGCCCTCATCTACCTGGCCGGCTACGGATCGCTGCTCTGCGCGATCACCTTCGACTCCTACCTCAAGGAGCTGGCGGGAGCCGAAGCCCGCTGGGACAAGACCGAGAAGGTCGGCCGGGTCGCAGCGGGCTGACCTCAGTCGACCAGCGTGAGCGCGACCGGGACGTTGCCCCGGGTCGCGTTCGAATACGGGCAGACGTGGTGCGCTTTCTCCATCGTCTGCTCGGCCTGCTCACGCCCCAGCCGCGGCAGGTACACGTCGAGCTCGATCGCGAGGCCGTAGCCGCCCTCCCCGTTCGCCCCGATGCCCACGCTCGCGGAGACCGCGGCGTCGCTGGTGTCGAGCTTGTCGGCGCGGCCGACCGCGTGGATCGCACTCAGGAAGCAGGCGGCGAAGCCGGCCGCGAATAGCTGCTCCGGGTTGGTGCCCTCTCCGGAGCCGCCGAGCTCACGCGGCGGCCGGGTCGGAAGGTCGATGAGGTCGTCCTCGCTGCGGACGTGACCGTCGCGTCCGCCTCCGGAGGCGTGTGCGATGGCGGTGTAGGCGATTTCCATGCTGCTCAGCCCACTCCAGGGTTCTGAGCGAGCGCTGGGAGGTCGTGGCGGGGTGCGGGTGTATATGGACCGGTTCCGGCCGTGGCGCGGCGGCCGTCACCGAGCGCTTCGGGTAGCGTTGCAGCGGGCGCCCGACCCGAGCGCCACCCCGACCGTCCCGTCCCGTCCCGTCCCCGGAGGAGTGCTCCCGTCGATGAAGGTCCGCGGACTGATCCAGAGCAGCGAGACCCAGGAGCTGACGGCCGAGGCCGACGACGCCGAGACGGCCCGAAAACTGGTGGAGGCGCAGGTCCCCGAGGGCTACGAGCTGATCCAGGTGCACAACGCGATGCCGCGGGGTGGACGGGTGATCGCCACCGCCCTCATCCGCGCGGCTGCCGTGACGGAGATCGAGGCGGACGGCGGCGACTATGCCATCGCCCGCGACGCGCTGCGAGCCCGTGTGCCGGAGGGGCATCGCCTGCTGTCGATCGTCATCGACGACGCTGAGGCCGAGCAGGCTCGACCGTAGGCGGACCCGCCCTCACACCAGCGGGAACGGCTGATCGGCCGCGGCCTCCAGGAGGGGCCAGAGCCGGGCTCCGGTGCGCGGCGACCATGAGCTGCGCGTCCGGTGGGCGTGCACCGGGACGCCCTTGGTGCGACCGATCGGGCCGAGGTAGTCCTCGCCGGTGACGGCGGGGTCGAGGACGGCGCGCACCGGCGCCCAGGCGCCGTGGTCTTTGCCCTGCGTCCACGCGGCCTGCAGGTTGTCCGCGAAACGCTTGGCCCGCGTCGGCTGGTTGACCCCGCGCACGCCCGGCGTGCGGCCCGAGGTCGAGTAGCCCGGGTGGACGACGATGCTCGTGACACCGCTCCCGCTCGCCCGCAGCCGCCGCTCGAGTTCGAAACCGAACGCCTGGGCAGCGATCTTGGACCCGGCGTAGGCGCGCCACGACGTGTACCCGTGCTCCAGCTGGAGGTCGTCGAGCCGCAGCCGGGAGAGCCGGGCCGCGAGGGAGCCGAGAGTGACGATCCGGGCACCGTCGGTGGCCTCCAGCACCGGGATGGCGCGAGCGACCAGCCGGAAGTGACCGAGCACATTGGTCGCGAGCACCAACTCGTTGCCGTAGCCGTCGGTTCGGCGCTCGCGCGGCGGGTGCACCATGCCCGCGTTCAGCACGAGCGCATCGACGCGGCCGCGGTCGAGCAGCGCTTCGGCCGCCGCGTCGACCGACCGACGGTCGGCGACGTCGAGCGGAGTGGCCTCCACGCGCGCACCCGGAACCCGGCGACGGACGGCCGACACCGCGGCCTCCGCACGCTCAGGGTCGCGGCAGGCCAGCACGACGTGCGCGCCGGCCCGTGCGAGCTGCTCGCCGGCGAAATAGCCGATCCCGGAGTTGCCCCCCGTGATGACGACGGTACGGCCGTGGGCGTCCGGGAGCTCCGACGGGTTCCAGGTCACGCCTCAGCGCCCGTTCTCGGATGCGATGCGCTCGTGGTGGTGGATGACCTCGGCGACGATGAAACCGAGGAACTTCTCGGCGAACGCCGGGTCGAGGTGACTCTCCTCCGCCAGCACCCGGAGGCGTTGGATCTGCTGGCGCTCCCGGTCCGGGTCGGCGGGAGGGAGACCGTGCTCCGCCTTGAGCGCCCCGACCTGCTGGGTGAACTTGAATCGCTCGGCGAGCATGTGGATGACGGCCGCGTCGATGTTGTCGATGCTCTGCCGGATGCTCTGCAGGCGCTCCAGCGCCTGCGCGGTCGACTCGTTCTCAGCCATGCTCCGACCCTACCGGGCCGGAGCACGGCGGGAGGGGGCACGAGCGCGGTTCAGAGCGACGGAGCGGTCTCGGCGAGCACGTGGGTCAGCACCGGCCGCGTCGCCCGCAGCGCCGCCCAGACCAGCAGGACGCCGGCCGCCAGGCACCCCGCCACCATCAGGAGCGTGAGCGGTGCGACCAGCAGGCTCAGCCCGGCGAGCGGGAGCACGACGATCGCCGCGGTGAGCGCGGAGCCGATCGTCGTCACCCTGAGCGGCGACATCACGGCGCGGCGGCGGGCCGCATCCATCTCGCGCACGGGCATGCCGATCCGGTCGAGGCTCACATAGAGGTCGCGGCGATCGAGCACGGCGGCGGCCTGGTTGACCCCCGCGGAGCAGGCGACCATCAGGAACGACACGATCACCGTCACCACGACCCCGGTGCGGATGTCGGCGAGAAGCGTCCGGGCCTGGCCGTCGCCTCCGTCGCCGGCGATCCCGAGGATCCCGACGCCGACGCCGGCGAAGACGGCCATGAAACTGGTCATCGCGACACCCGACACCTGGCGCCACGCGGCTTTCGGCGATTCGAGCACCGCACGGGCGGCGAGCAGGCGGCGTGCGGTCGTTGCGCGACGCGCCTGACCGGAGGCGACCATCCGGAGCGCCCAGGGCCCCACCAGGTTGAGCACGGCGATCGTGCCGCCGAATCCGATCCCGAACACGGTCAGCACCATCAGGGCGCCCTCGAAGAGCTGCAGCGTGCTCATGACAAGATACGTCGCCACGATGACGACGGCCGCGACCGCGGCGCGGACCCAGTGCATGCGCGGCGCACTCTGCCGCGTGCGCACGCCCAGGGGCGAGACGACGACGCTCCGCAGGCCGAGACCGGCGCTGACGGCGGAGAGGACCGCCACACCCACCACCGCCAGCGCGACCGCGCCCGGGTGGAGGACCGCGCCGGCGCCGAGCGGGTCGCCGCGGAACGGGATCAGCCCGACCAGCGGAGCGACGGGCAGGTACAGCGCGACGCCGACGACCGCGCCGGCTACGGCGAGTGCGCTCGACTCGATGACCGTGAGCGCGGCCACCATCGCCGGCGACGCACCGAGGAGCCGCAGACCGGACAGGCGGTCGTCGCGGCGGCGGGCGGAGAGTCGCGCAGCGGAGCCGCCGAGCCCGATGAGCGGCACCACGAGCAGGGCGAGCGCGATGACCGCCAGAGCCTGATAGACGAACGCGTCGCCGTCGTTCCACGAGAAGAAGGCCTGAGCGCCTCCCGCCACGACGAGCAGCAACAGCGACGACACCGCGAAGGCGATGACCGGTAGCAGCACGGTCGCCCGGTCGAAGGCGCTGCGGCGGGCGAACAGCCACGCGATCCTGAGCGTCGTCATCGGGTCACCGCCTCGTCGACGATGCGGCCGTCGGACAGCCTGAGCACGCGGGCGCACTGCCGCGCGACCTCGTCGTCGTGCGTCACGACCACGAGCGACCGCCCGTTGCCGGTGGTCGAGGCGATCAGCGCCGCCATGACCTCCGCGGAGGTGCTGGAGTCGAGCGCCCCGGTCGGCTCGTCGGCGAACACCACTGCTGCGCCCGTCACCTGGGAACGGGCGATCGCGACCCGCTGGGCCTGGCCTCCGGAGAGCTCGCCGATGCGGCGCCCTTCCAGGCCGGCGAGGCCGAGCCGGCCCAACCACTCCGCCGCCGATGCCTCCGCGGTCGAGCGTGGCGTGCCCGACAGCATGAGCGGGAGGGCGACGTTCTCGACCGCCGTCAGCTCGGGGAGCAGAAGACCCTGCTGGAAGACGAAGCCGAACGTCTCGCGGCGCAGCCTGGACCGCTCGGACTCCCGAAGGGCCGTCACCTCGACGGGTCCGCCCGGCGCGTTCAGCACCACAGCGCCGGAGTCGGGCCTCACGATCCCTGCCAGACAGTCGAGCAGCGTCGTCTTGCCCGAGCCCGAAGCTCCCATGATCGCGACGGACTCCCCCGCGGCGATGTGGACCTCGACGCCGTCGAGAGCGACGGCGGAACCGTATGCCTTCGTGAGCGCGGTGGCCTGGAGAACGGGGCGGGTGGGGAGCGGGGTCATGGGTCCAGCCTCTCGGGCCGGGCGTACCCGCCGCGTCGGGCACGAGCACGATTCCCGTGCCGTCGCCTCATCCGCTGGAGGTGGTCCCCGAGTACCAGAAAGGGGTTGCAGCGCGGCGTCGACGCATTTAGTCTATGCATAGATCATCTACGTACAGAGAAAGGTGAGGATGATGTGGAGCACTGAAGAGACCGTCGAGACCAGCGCGTCGCGCGATGCCGTCTGGGAGGCCGTCCGCGACCTCCACACGGGCGACCTGACCTACCCCGGCGCCGACCGGTTCGAGCTGCACGGGCCGTTCGCGGTCGGGACGGAGCTGACGGCCGTCCCGGAGGGACAGGAGCCGATCCGCTCGCGGATCATCGAACTCGAGGCCGGTCGCACCTATGCCGACGTCACGGAATTCGGCGATGTCCGGCTGACGTTCCGCTACGACCTCGGCGACCGGGCGGAAGGCACCGTCGTGCGCTATTCGCTGACGATCGACGGCACGGGCGCCGAGGCGGTCGGCCCCGAGCTGGGACCACAGATCAGCGCCGACTTCCCGGCCTCCCTCGCCGCCTTGGTCGGGGAGGCGGAGCGCCGCGCCGCGTCGCTCGACGACGACGCCAGACTGGACGCATGACCGCCTTTCCCGAAGGGCCGGGGACCAGCCCCGGCTTCCTGCTGTGGCACGCCACGTTGCGCTGGCAGCGCGCGATGGCCGACGCGTTGCAACCGCACGACCTCACCCATGCCCAGTTCGTGCTGCTGGCGTCCACCTGGTGGCTGAACGGTCAGGACGAACGGCCGAGCCAGTCGCGGCTCTCGGAGCTCACCGGCTCGGACCCGCGCATGACGTCGGAGGTCGTGCGGCGGCTCGCGGCGAAAGGCCTGATCGAACGCGAGCAGGACCCGGCGGACAGCCGGGCGAAGGTTCTCCGCGTCACACCGGCCGGCGCCTCGGCGGCCGTCGCCGCGATCGGCTCGGTGGAGGCCGCGGACGCCGCGTTCTTCGGACCGGCCGCCGCAGCGGCACCCGGAGCGCTGCTCCCGATCCTGCACGCGCTCGCCGAACGGTGAGGAACCGGCCGCAGGCTGCGCCCCCGGTGCGCCCTGGCCCGGCGTCGGAGCGCCCCGATAGCGTGGGGGCATGACGGAGACACACCTCACCGCACCCGTTGACGACCGTTCGAAGAGCGCACTGGCTGAGTCGGGCCTCCGGTTGGCCCTCGTCGATCCGACCGACACGGCCGCACTCGACGCCTGGATCGTCGCGGACTTCCGCGGTTTCCACGGGCGCCGGCCCACGGAGGAGGTGCTCGAGGAGGCGCGCGGCAACTTCGCAGGCCGCCGAACCACCGCCGTGTACGACGACGGCGTCAGCACCCCGGTCGGAACCGTGAACTCGTGGGTCGCGCCGCTCACCGTGCCCGGCGGAGCCCCGCTCGACGCCTGGGCGATCAGCTCGGTCACGGTGGCGCCGACGCACCGCCGCCGCGGCATCGCGACCGCCCTGCTCGGCGCCGAGCTGCGCACCGCCCACGCGCTCGGTGTCCCCGCCGCGATCCTGACCGTGTCGGAATCCACGATCTACGGGCGCTGGGGCTTCGGGCCCGCCACGTTCGCCACGGGATGGAGCATCGACGCCAAGCGGGTCCGCTGGGCCGGTGCTGCCACGCCGGGTCGGCTGTCGTTCACGACGCCGGAGGAGTACCGCGAGACGGGATACGCCGTGCTCGCCGAGGCCATGGCCTCCCGCGCGGGCGAGATCGGTCTGGAGCCGTACCTCGCCGACCGCCTGATCGGCCCGCTGAAAGGCGATGACGACGGCGCCCGGCGCCTGCTGGTGCGCTATGACTCCCCGCAGGGACGGCCGGAAGGCTTCGTCAGCTACACCGTGCGCGCCGGGGAGGAGGACTTCTCACGGCACGTGGTAGAGGTCGCCTACCTGGCCGCGGCCACCGACGCCGCCCTGACCGCGCTCTGGCGGTACCTCCTCGAGCTCGATCTCGTGGCCGAGGTCAAGGCGTGGACGCGCGGGGTCGACGAGCCGGTGCAGCTGCTCGTCCACGACGTCCGGGGCGCGCAGATCACGAGCGTGCAGGACCACTTGTGGATGCGCATCCTCGACGTTCCGGCCACCCTGACCGCGCGGCGCTACGAAAGCGACGGCGACCTGGTGCTGGAGGTCACCGACGAGCTCGGGTTCGCCGGCGGACGCTACCGGCTCATCGTGGAGGACGGCGAGGCGCGCGTCGAGTCGACGGCGGATTCACCCGACGTGACCCTTCCGGTCGCGTCGCTCGGCAGCGTGTACCTCGGGCACGACCTGGCGCGCGGGCTCGCGCTCGCTGGTCGCGTCCAGGGCGACGCGGACGCGCTCGACCGGCTCTTCCGCACGGCGGTGCCGCCGCGCCTCAGCACCTGGTTCTGAGGCGCGCCGCGAACGTCCGCACGAAATCAGTCGACGAGGTCGTGGCGCACGACGATCTCGTCGCGGGCCGGGCCCACGCCGATCGCAGAGATGCGGGCACCGGAGATGGCCTCCAGCGCGAGCACGTAGTCCTGCGCGTTCTTCGGCAGATCGCCGAAAGTGCGGGCGCCGCTGATGTCCTCGGTCCAGCCGGGGAACTCCTCGTAGATCGGCACCGCGTGGTGGAAGTCGCTCTGCGACGACGGGACCTCGTCGTGGCGCACACCGTCGACGTCGTAGGCGACGCACACCGGGATGCGCTCGATGCCGGTGAGCGTGTCGAGCTTGGTGAGCACGAAGTCGGTGACCCCGTTGATGCGTGCCGTGTAGCGGGCGACCGGGGCGTCGTACCATCCGGTGCGGCGCGGGCGGCCCGTGGTGGTGCCGAACTCGAAGCCGCGCTCGCGCAGGAACTCGCCCCACTCGTCGAACAGTTCGGTCGGGAAAGGGCCGGCGCCGACGCGCGTCGTGTACGCCTTCACGATGCCGATCACCCGGTCGATGCGGTTCGGGCCGATGCCCGACCCGGTGGCCGCGCCGCCCGCGGTCGAGTTGGAGGACGTGACGAACGGGTAGGTGCCGTGGTCGACGTCGAGCATGGTCGCCTGGCCGCCCTCGAACAGCACGTACTTGCCGTCCTCCAGCGCCTCGTTCAGCAGCAGCGACGAGTCGACCACCATGGGACGCAGCCGCTCGGCGTAGCCCAGCAGGTCTTCGACGACCTCGTCGACGCCGATCGCCCGGCGGTTGTAGACCTTCACCAGCAGGTGGTTCTTCTGATCGAGGGCGCCCTCCACCTTCTGCCGCAGGATGTTCTCGTCGAAGAGATCCTGGATGCGGATGCCCACGCGGTTGATCTTGTCGGCGTAGGTGGGACCGATGCCACGGCCCGTCGTGCCGATCTGGCGCTTGCCCAGGAACCGCTCGGTCACCTTGTCGATCGTGCGGTGGTACTGCGTGATCACGTGCGCGTTGGAGCTGACCTTGAGCCGCGAGACGTCGACACCGCGCGCGATCAGCCCGTCGAGCTCCTGGAACAGCACCTCCAGGTCGACGACGACGCCGTTGGCGATGACCGGCGTGACCCCCTCGGTCAGGATGCCGGAGGGGAGCAGGTGGAGCGCGTACTTCTCGTCGCCCACGACGACCGTGTGACCGGCGTTGTTGCCGCCGTTGAACTTGACGACGTAGTCGATGCGGCTGCCGAGCAGGTCGGTCGCTTTGCCTTTGCCTTCGTCGCCCCATTGGGCGCCGATGATCACGATCGCGGGCACGTTTCGGTCCTCTCGATGGTCGGGAGTGCGTCGGCGCCTCGCGGACGACCGTCGCACTCGATCCTATCGCGACCCGTTTCGGGGGCGTTCGGCGGCGCCGAGCCGACGCAGCCCGCGCACACCGCGGGGCGGCTCGCGGCGGCTTAAGTTGCACATGAGTGTGCAAGAAGAGTATCCTGGAGGTCATGCCCACTTCCTCCACGCGCGCTCCGCGCCGCGACGCGACCGCCAACCGGGAGGCCATCCTCGTCGCCGCCGCGGCCGCACTCAACGAGGACATCGACGCCTCCCTCGAGACCATCGCAGCACGGGCCGGACTCAGCCGGCGCGCACTCTACGGCCACTTCGCCAACCGCGACGACCTCCTGATCGACGTGTTCACCCGCGGCGCAGCCCGGCTCGCCGCACTGCTCGAGCCGGTCTCGCACCCGGACGCCCGCGTCGAGATCGCCCTCTTCGGCGCGACCCTGTGGGCGGAGGTGGAGCACATCCGGGTGAGCGCGGCCCTCGCCGTGCGCGGCCCGCACCGCGAGCTCGTCGGCACCGCGCTCGACCCGGCACGCGACCGCCTCCGCAGCACTGTGCAGCGCGGCAGGGACGACGGCACCATCCGCACCGACCTCGACCGCGAGACCACCACCCGCCTCATCGAGAACGCCGCCGTGTCCGTGCTCGACGAGGCCACACGCGCCGGGCTCTCCGACCGCGCCGGACACCGCCTCGTCATCCTGGCGGCGCTCTCCGCCGCCGGGATGGGCTGGCACGAAGCCGGCGACCTGCTCGACAGCACGCCCGCGCTGGCCTTCGACGCCGTCCAGCCGCAGCACCGTCAGGAGGACCGCGCGTGAAGATCGTCCTCGACGCCGTCGCCAAGGGCCCGCGTTTCGCCGCCCTGCCCCCGACCTCCGCGACCTTCCAGACCGGCCAGGCGGCGCTCGTGCGCGCCGAGACGGAGCAGCGGCCCACCGTGCTCGGCCTGATCGCGTCAGGGCGGATGCGCCCCGACTCCGGCACCGCCACGATCGACGGCCGCCAGGACTACGGGAGCATGCGCCGGCGGATCGCCCTCATCGACGCACCCGACGTCTGCGAACCGGCACCCGACGTGACCGTCTCCGGCATCGTCGCGGAGGAGCTCATGTTCGCCGGCCGCGCGTCCCATCCCATCGCCGTCGGCCGCCGGCTCGGCGAGCTCGGCGCATCCGAGTACAGCCGCAACGCCATCGGAACCGTGCCGCCCACCGTGCGCATCCGCCTGCTCGCCGAGCTCGCGCTGATGCGCTCCGGAGTGGAGGGTCTCGTGATCGTGTCGCCCGACCGGCACGGCGGCGACCCCGTCGAGTGGTGGGAGTTCGCGCGCGAGCTCGCCGGCCGGGGCATCGCCGTGCTCGTGGTCGCCGGCGACGCCTCCGCCGCTGCGATCGCCGCGGCCTCCCTGGTCTCGCGGATCGACGAGACGCAGACCGGCCCCCAGACATTCGACGAAGACCCGGGACGGGACGACACCGACGAGGTGCCCGACCTGATCGTGACCGACGCGTTACCGGTCGACCCGTCCGCCCAGGAGAACCGATGAAGATCCCCCAGATGATCGCGGCGGAGTTCCGCCGCCTCACCGCCAGCCCGATGTCGATCGTCGCGCTCATCGCGCTGATGTGCGTCCCCGTGCTCTACGGCGGCCTGTACCTCTGGGCCAACCAGAACCCGTACGCCAACCTCGACCGCATCCCGGCGGCCATCGTCGTCGACGACACCGGCACGACCGTCGACGGCAAGACCGTCGACTACGGCGACCAGGTCGCCGACCAGCTCATCGAGGACGGCTCGTTCCAGTGGCACCGCGTCGCGTCCGGCTCGGCCGCCAGCGGCGTCGACGACTCGAAGTACGACTTCAGCATCACGTTCCCCGCCGACTTCTCGTCGGCGCTCGCCTCGGCGTCGGGCGACAGCCCCCGGCGCGCGATCGTCACGCTGACGACGAACGACACGAACAGCTATCTGGCCTCGACGATCGGCACCCAGGCCGCCGAAAAGATCCGAACCTCCATCGTCAAGCAGGTCAACGAGGAGGCCGCCCAGCGGTTCCTGCTCGGCCTCGCCGACATCCGCTCCAGCCTCGTGAAGGCCGTGGACGGCGCCGATCAGTTGGTGGACGGCAGCGCGAGCGCGCAGAGCGGGGCGTCCCAGCTCGCCGACGGCACCGCGCAGCTCGCCACCGGCTCGCAGACCCTCGCAGGCAAGCTGGGCGAGCTCGCCGCAGGCGCGGCGCAGGTCAGCGACGGCGCTTCCCGCGTCGCGGCGGGCAACGACCAGCTCGCCGCCAAAGCCACGCAGGCCGGCGAGGTGGCCTCGCGGCTGGCGACGGAGGCCCCCGCGGTCGGGCAGGACCTCCTCGCGCGCCTCCAGGAAGCACACGTGGATCCGGCCGTCATCGACCAGGTGCAGGCGGCGCTGGGCGACATCGACGGCAAGGTGCAGTCGGGCAACGCGCAGATCCAGTCGGCCGTCGGCCAAGTGAACCAGCTGGCCTCCGGAGCCGACCAGGTCGCCTCCGGAGCCGCGCAGGTCGCGAGCGGCTCGTCCCAGGCTCAGGCCGGAGCCGCCCAGCTGGCGAGCGGGGCGGCCTCCGCGGCCACCGGCTCGGCCCAGCTGCGCGACGGTCTGACCACTCTGCACGACGGCACGACGCAGCTGCGCGACGGCCTGGTGAACGGGGTCTCGCAGATCCCCGACAACTCGCCGTCGCTGCAGAAGAAGCAGGCGTCGACCATCGCCGACCCGGTGAACCTGCACAACGACTCCATCACATCGGCCGGTACCTACGGCGCGGGGCTGGCTCCGTTCTTCGTCGCACTCGCGGGCTGGATCGGCATCTACGCCCTGTTCCTCATCGTCAAGCCGGTGTCGCGCCGGGCGATCACCGCCCTGCACTCGCCGGTGAAGATCACGCTCGCGGGCTGGCTGACTCCGGGCCTCCTCGGCGCCGTGCAGATGGTCGGGCTGTTCGCGATCGTCGCCGGAGCGCTCGGCTTCGCGATCCACAACCCGCTGGGGATGTTCGGGATGATGGCACTCGCGTCACTGACCTTCGCGTCGATCATCCTCGCGCTCAACGTCTGGCTCGGAAGCGTGGGGCAGTTCCTCGGCCTCGTGCTGATGGTGCTCCAGCTGGTCACGGCAGGCGGGACCTTCCCGTGGCAGACGCTGCCGGGGCCGCTCGCGGCGCTGCACCACGTGCTCCCGATGTCGTATGCGGTCGACGGCATACGACAGCTGATGTACGGAGGCAACCCGGCCACGGCCTGGGCGGACGCCGGGGTGCTCGCGCTGTGGATGCTGATCGCTCTGCTCGTCGCAGCCATCGGGGTCACCCGGATGACGCACTTCCGCACCCTGCGCGACCTGCGGCCGTCCCTGATCGGCTGAGCACGGATCTACCCCTCCCGCCCGACGGTGACTAGGGTGGCGCACGACAGCACCCGACACCGAGGAGGACACCATGGCCGATCTCGAAACGCAGGCGGCGATCTCGCAGGCCCGGCAGGCGGCGAGCGCCGCGAGCTACGACATCCAGAAGCTCCCGGAGGACTCGATCGAGCGGCAGGCGCTGCACAATCTGCTCACGGCGGTGGAAGCGCTCATCCAGGCGGTCGACGCGGACTGAAGGTCGGCGCACGGCGCTAGGGTGACGGCGTGACCGACCACCTGCGCATCCTGCACCTGAGCGACACCCATCTGTACGGCGACGGCCGGCTGCACTACGGCCTGGTCGACACGCTGGCCGCGCTCGACCGCGTGCTCGTGCGGGCCGGGGAGGCCGGCGCCATCGACCTGATCGCGGCCTCCGGCGACCTCTCCGACGACGGCAGCGCGGCCTCCTACCGGCTGCTGCGCGACCGGCTGGAGCCGTGGGCCGCGGCGCGCGGAGCCGCGATCGCGTACGCGATGGGCAATCACGACCTCCCCGACGCCTTCGAGGACGTCCTCGGGCTGCGCGAGACGGTGCAGGAGGTCGGCGGGTTCCGCGTGGTGACCGTGGACACCACCGTGGCACGCGCGGGCTACGGGAGGATCGGCACGGAGCGGCTGGAGCGCCTGCGCGCCGTGCTGACCGAGCCCGCTCTCAACGGAACCGTCGTGGTCCTCCACCACCCGCCGGTCCCGCCGACGACGCGCCTCTTCGACACCCTCCGGCTCGTCGACCCGCAGCCGCTGCTCGACGTGTGCTCGGCGTCGGACGTGCGGCTCATCCTCGCCGGCCATTACCATCACGCCCTCGTCACCGAAGCGGGCACGCGCGGCATCCCGGTGGTCGTCGCGCCCGCGGTCGCGAACACCACCGATGTGCTGTGGCCGCCGCCACGGGAGCGTGCCGAGCGCGGGGCGTCGTTCGCGCTCGTCCAGCTCCCGGCCGACGGCGCCGTGCGGGCACACGTGGTGCGTGCGCCCGCGGCCGACGACGGCGAGACCGTCTACGACCTCGACGCGGACGCGGTCGCCCGCATCGCAGCGGACTCCGGCTGGGACGGCCGCCCATGAGCGCCGCCGTCGGCTACTCCGGCACCCCGCTCTGGAAGAAGCTCGGCCTGAAGCCCGCGATGCGTGCGCAGCTGCTGCACGCGGACCCGGGATGGTCGGTCCCCGTCGAAGACGGCCCGAGCGATGTGGAGTGGCTGCCGCCGGGCTCCACAGAGCCCGCCGGGATGATTGTCGCGTTCTTCCGCGAAGCCGCCGAGTACCTCGACGAGGTGGACGGCCTGGCTGCGCGGATCCATCCCGCCGGCATGATCTGGGCGGCCTGGCCCCGCAAGGCCGCCGGTCACGTCAGCGATCTCGATGAGAATGTCATCCGCGACACCGCGCTCGCCCGTGGCCTGGTCGACGTCAAAGTCGCGGCCCTCTCGTCCGACTGGTCCGCCCTCAAGCTCGTCGTCCGCCGCACGAACCGCTGAGCGGCAGCGCCGGCGCAGCGCGAAGCGGCGCAAGGTCGGCCGAAATCGACCGAGGCGGCGGAATGTGCGCCGTCTCGACGGCCCCTCAGCTAGGCGAAGGGGACGTGCTGGAGGATCCAGGCGTGCATCGCGACGGCCGCGGCGGCCGACGCGTTGATAGAGCGGGTCGAACCGAACTGCGAGATCTCGACGACCACGTCTGCGGCCTCCAGCGCCGCTGCGGAGAGTCCGGGACCCTCCTGCCCGAACAGCAGCACGCACTCCCGAGGCAACGCGTACGTCTCGATCAGCACCGACCCCGGCACGTTGTCCACGGCCACGATCGGGAGGCCGGCCGCGCGAGCCCAGGCCACGAACGCCTCCACGTCGTCGTGATGCAGCACGTGCTGATACCGGTCGGTGACCATCGCGCCGCGCTTGTTCCAGCGGCGCCGGCCGATGATGTGCACGGTGTCGGCGGCGAAGGCATTCGCGCTGCGCACGATCGACCCGATGTTCATGTCGTGCTGCCAGTTCTCGATCGCCACATGGAACGGGTGCCGATGCTCATCGAGGTCGGCGACGACCGCCTCCATGCGCCAATAGCGGTAGCGGTCGATCACGTTGCGGGTGTCGCCGTGCCGCAGCAGCTCGGGATCGTAGCGTTCGTCGTCCGGCCACTCGCCAGGCCACGGGCCGACGCCGTGCGTGGTGAGTTCGGCGGACGGCGGCGGCTCCGGCGAGATGCGCTCCTCGGGAAGGCGCTCCTGCGGGGTCTCTGACGTCACCGACTCAGCGTAGCCGCGTGTCCGCACCGGCGTCTCCCAGCGGCCGCTGCCAGGGTGGACGGGTGACGACGACCGGAGGAGGCCCTCGGACCCGGCGCAGGTGGGGCATCGCCGTCGGCGTGGGCGCGGGCGTCGTCGCCGTCGCCGTCGCGGCAGTGCTCGTGTTCACCGGGGTGCTGTGGCCCAACCGTGTCTTCGCGGCCGCACTGCCCGTGCGGGGTGTCGACGTCTCCAGCTATCAGGGGCGCATCGACTGGCCGGTGCTCTCGCGCCAGGGCATCGACTTCGCGATCATCAAGGCGACGGAAGGGTCGAGCGACCAGGACGAGAGGTTCGCCGCGAACTGGAGGGACGCGCGCGCCAGCGGCCTCGTGGTCGGCGCCTACCACTTCCTCAGTTTCGACAGCAGCGCCGAGCGTCAAGCCGCCAACATCTTCCGAACCGTCCCGGTCGTGGCCGGTACCGCGCCGCTGACCGTCGACGTCGAACTCTACGGCGCGTATCTGTCCCACCCGCCGTCCCGCGAGCGCGTCCGGTCCATCCTCGATCCTCTCCTCGACGCGATCGAGAAGCACTACGGCCGGCCCGCGATCCTCTACGCGACGAGCACTGCGTACCACCGCTATCTCGCCGATGCCTACCCGGACAATCCGATCTGGTACCGCTCCGTCGCACTGCCGCCGCTGCTGCCGGACGGCCGGCACTGGACCTTCTGGCAGTACTCCGATCGCGAGCGCCTCGCGGGATACGACGGCGAGGAGGCGTTCATCGACATGGACGCATTCGGGGGATCCCGACAGGCGCTGGAAACCCTGCTGCAACCGACCGGGCAATAAGCTGGGGGCGTCACTTCACCTTCGGAAGGGGTCCTGCGTGGCGCGACGCGACGAGATCGAGTGCTGGCTGACCGACATGGACGGCGTGCTCGTCCACGAGAACTCGGCCCTCCCGGGCGCCCCCGAGCTGATCCAGCAGTGGCGCGATCAGGGCACGCCGTTCCTCGTGCTCACCAACAACTCGATCTACACCCCGCGCGACCTCGCCGCCCGGCTGCGCGCATCGGGCCTCGACGTGCCGGAGGAGTCGATCTGGACCTCCGCCCTGGCCACGGCCGACTTCCTCAAGTCGCAGGCGCCCGGAGGCAGCGCGTACGTCATCGGCGAGGCCGGACTGACCACCGCCCTGCACGAGGCGGGCTTCATCATGACCGACACGAACCCGGACTACGTGGTCGTCGGAGAGACGCGCAGCTACTCGTTCGACGCGATCACGAAGGCGATCCGCCTGATCGGCGCGGGCGCGCGCTTCATCTCGACCAACCCGGACGCCACCGGGCCGAGCGCCGAAGGCCCGTTGCCGGCCACCGGCGCGGTGACGGCGATGATCACCAAGGCGACCGGCGGCATGGAGCCGTACGTGGTCGGCAAGCCGAACCCGATGATGTTCCGATCGGCCCTCAACCGCATCGGCGCCCACTCCGAGAACACGGCCATGATCGGTGACCGGATGGACACCGACGTCGTCGCGGGGATCGAGGCCGGCCTCCACACCATCCTGGTGCTCACCGGCATCAGCGACCAGGCCGAGATCGACCGCTACCCCTTCCGGCCAGACGAGATCCTCTCCGGCGTGCACGAACTCGTCGCCGCGGGCCCGGTCGAATCCGATCTCTGACCGGGACGGCCGGGCCCCGCGGCCCGTCGCCCTCGTTCCCCGAGCGCAACCGCGTCGGATCGCCCCCACCAGAAAGAAGCACCACCATGGGCGTCCCCACTTCCGCAACCTACGAACTCGTCCGGGTGGCCGTCCGGGAGGCGGCCCGGACGGCCTGGAGCGACCTGCGTTCTGCGCACCCCGGCGAAGCGTTCTACTACTTCGGGCTCGCGACCACCGCCCAGTCGCACCGTCCCGCCCCCACCGCCCTGTCCCACGCGGGCCTCGCCCGCACGGTCGCCGGCTACCGGCAGCAGGGCATCGAACTGCTGCCCGACGAGTTGCGCTGGTCGGAGCTGGAATCGCCGTTCGCCTTCTTCGGTGACGCGCACTTCCACGATGTGCAGAGGCTCTTCGACGGCCTGGGCGACCCGTTCGAGCGGTCCGCTGCCGTGAACGGCCGGCTGCGGGAGGCCATGGTCGCCGCCCTGGCCGAGCTCGAGGGCGAGGGCGTCTTCGGTGTCGGCGCGCAACGCGACGGCGTCGTGGTCAACGTGACCGTTCCGGGCGATGGCGACGCCGGACTCGAGCTCGCCTCGGCTCGCCGGCTCAACCCGCCCTCCGCGCTCGAGCGCTACGAGGAGGACCGAGCGCGCTGACCGCTGCGTGCTCGGCGCCGTGCGCGGACCGCCGTCGTCAGCCGGTCGGCCCCTGGCCCTGCACGGACGTGTTGAGCGGCTGCCCGCTGGACCGGCTGGCGAAGCAGTAGTAGGAGCGCTGGCCGCTCTTCCACTGGTCCTCGGTCGCGGGGAAGGTCCCCTGCACCTGCAGGTCGGGGTACGCCGCCGCCGCGTTGAGGTCGATGACGCCGCCCGCAGTACAGAGCGTGTTGATCTGCTGAGCGAGTGCGTCAGCGCCCGGATACGCCGCCGCGGGGTCGGCCGACAGCAGGTTGGTGTAGACCATCTGCGCGGTGTGCGCGGTGGCGCAGTCGACGACCGTGAACGTCTCGGCCCACGGCGAGGTGTACGGCTGAATGCACTCGCCGCCGCCGAGGGTGTCCCAGGCGTGCTCCCCCGGACCGACGGCCGCAGCAGGCTTCGGGGTGACCGTCGGGGTGGGCGTGGGAGTCGGCGTAGGGGTGGGCGTCGTGGAGGGGGTGCGGGAGGCCGACGCCTGCTCGGACGGAGCCGACGCTCCGAACAGCGAGGGCAGGCGCGTGCCCAGCGCGAACAGCCCGACGAGCACGAGAACCACGGCCAGTACGCCGGCGATGAGGTAGACCCGCCGGTTGAATCGCGGATCGCGCGGGCCGCGCGGGGGCTCGGGCGGCGCGGGCGGAACGGTGCCGGGAGCGGTCGCGGGCAGAGTGCCGCCGGGCGCGGGTGGGGTGGCGGCGGGCGCGGATGGGGTGGCTGCTGCGGGAGACGGGGCAGACGAGGGCGCGACTGCCTCAGGTGGGGTCGCGGATGCGGGTGCCGGCGGTGCAGCGGTTGCGGAGGCTGCTGCAGTTGTCGGCGGCGTGGCGGGTGCCGGCGGAGCGGTTTCTTCGGGGACCGTTGATCCCGGCGTGATCGGGCCGAGGGGCTCGCGGGAGGCGGCCGCGGCGTCGAAGGCGACCGTGGGCGGCGACGTCGTGTCGAATGCGTCTGCATCGACGACACCGGCGTCGAAGGCGGCGGCGTCGAGGGCGGCGGCGTCGAGGTCGTCGGCGTCGAGGTCGTCGGCGTCGAGGTCGTCGGCGTCGAGGTCGTCGGGCTCGCGCGCGCCGAAGTCGGTCTCATCGGCGCCGCTGCCGAGCTGCGGCCCCTCCATGGCGGCCGACGGTTCGGGGAAGATGGGTTCCGCCGCGGATCCGTCCGCGTCCGGGCGGCCGGCCTCGGGCTCGCCGTCGTTCAGAACGAATTCGCCGAAGAGCGCCGCAATGCCGTCGGGCTCTTCGTCGGCCTGCGCCGTTTCGTCGTCCTGGCCGGTTCGGTCGGCCTGCGCCGAATCGGCGGGTGAGGTTATCGCAGGCTGCGCCGGGGCGGAATCGCCTTCGGCGGGGATCGCGGCCGTGGGCGTCTCCGTGGATGCGGCTGCGAGCGCCTCGGCGTCGAACGGGCTGGTCGCCGGCGAAGGCGGCGCACCCAGGATGGCCTCGGTCTGCGCCGGATCCCCGAACGGCGGGAAACCCGGCGATCGGATCGCTTCCGGCGGCGCCGGCTCGGTGAGTGGAGGCGGAGCGGCCGCCGCGCCCGCCGCCGCGTCGCTCTCGGCCCGCAGGGCTTCGCGCCGTGACACCGCTCCGGCCGGCGGCGTGGTCGCGGCCGGGGCCGCAGCGGCGGGCGCGGCATCCGGTGCGACCGGTTCGTCGGTGGTCGCGGAGGGCGGGGTGTACGTGGGAGGGAGCGGGATGATCCCGGTCGTGTCGCCGAGCAGCGGGCGAGGCGCAGGACGATCCTCCTGGTACCCGCCGAGCAGCGCGGCGAGACCGTGGCCTGCCAGCGGGGCCGTTTCGGTCGGCGGGTTGCCGTGACCGTCGGCGTCCGCTGCACCGGCATCGCCCGATTCGGGCGTGGCCGCTTCGTCCCCGCTCGCCGGCTCGGCGGTCGCAGCGGGGGCGTCGCCCCACTCCGGTGGCCGCGGCATCCGCAGGGCGGCCACGAAGCTCGGCGACTCGAAAGCCTCAGTGGGTGGCGGGGAGGAGACCTCGTCGGGCTGCTCGGGCGCCGAGGTCGACGTCGGTCCGGCTGCGTCGAACGGTGTCAGCGGCTGGACGAAGTTGGAGCGGCGGAGCGGCGGCTCCTCGTCGGCTGTCGGCATGCCGGCCGTCGGCACGTCGGCCGTCGGCACGTCGGCGACCGTGCCGTCGTCCCCCGGCATGCCGGACGTCCCGCTCGTTTCATCGGCCGGTGGAACTTCGGCGCGCTCACCACTCTGCCGCGATGTCAGGTTCCAGACGAAGCCCTGCGGCGGCGTCGCGATGGGACCCCCGGCAGGCTCGGCCGGCTCGGCCGGCTCGGCCGCATCGTCGGCGGCCGGCTCACGCAGCAGGTCTGCGAAACCGATCGGCTGCGCCGGCTCCGCGGCGTCGCCCGCTTCCGTGCTTCCCGGCTCCACCGTCCCAGGCATCGACGGCTGCTGCTCCGGCTCGACCGGTCGCGTCAGCGGCTCGACCGGTCGCGTCAGCGGCTCATCCGCCGCCTCGGAGACGGGCGCATCAGAACCGGGCGGCCGGTCTGACGATGCAGGCGTCTGCTCGGCTCGCGAGACGCGTCGGCCACCGGTCAGCTGAGCCAGCAGCCACTCCGAGCTCCCGAACTCGGGCTCAGCGACGTCGCGTTCCGGCCGGTCGGGTTCGCCTCCCGCGCCGGGATCGCCCTGCTGGTCGCGGTGTCCGGCCACTACTCCAACCCCAGATCCTCGAGGCCGATCGCGGCGAAGTAGGGGTAACCGGCGGACTCGATGACCTCGCGCGCGCCCGTGTTGCGGTCGACCACGACGGCGACGCCCGCGATCTCCGCGCCGACTTTCTTCAGGGCTTCGATCGCTTTGAGGGGGGAGCCCCCGGTCGTGGAGGTGTCCTCGAGCACGATCACGCGCTTGCCTTCGAGATCGGGGCCTTCGACCTGCTTGCCACGGCCGTGGTCCTTCGGCTCCTTGCGCACGACGAACGCGTCGTAGGCCAGTCCGCGCGCGGCGCCCTGGTGCAGGACGGCGGCCGCCACGGGGTCGGCTCCCATCGTCATGCCGCCGACCGCGACGACGTCGGGGACGTCGGCGATCAGGTCGATCATCACCTGGCCGATCAGCGGGGCGACCCGGTGATCGAGGCTGACCTTGCGCAGGTCGACGTAGTAGCTGGCCTTCTTGCCGCTGGTCAGCGTGAAGTCGCCGTGGAAGACGGCCTCGGCGGAGATGAAGTCGATGAGCTGCTGTCGTGCGTCGGTCACGTCTGACATTCTACGGGCACCGGGCGCTCCGGCAGCGGGTCGGCGGCGGCCGATACGATCGGGGCATGCGCGTCGCCACCTGGAATGTGAACTCCATCCGCACCCGAGTCGCACGGGTAGTGGACTGGATGGTCCGCGAAGACGTGGATGTGCTGGCCATGCAGGAGATCAAGTGCAAGCCGGAGCAGTTCCCCTACGAGGCGTTCGAGGCGGCCGGCTACGAGGTCGTCCTGCACGGGCTGAATCAGTGGAACGGCGTCGCGATCGCAGCACGGCTGCCCATCGAGGACGTCGAGATCGGGTTCCGCGACATGCCCGGTTTCCTCAAGGATCACGATGGCCCGGACCTCCCCAAGGAGGCCCGCGCCATCGGCGCCACAGTCGACGGCGTGCGACTCTGGAGCCTCTACGTGCCCAACGGGCGGGCGCTCGGCGACCCGCACTACGTCTACAAGCTCGACTGGCTCGCGGCGCTCGCGGCGGACACGCAGCGCTGGCTGGGCGAGAACCCGCAGCAACCGCTCGCCCTCATGGGCGACTGGAACGTCGCCCCGCTGGACTCGGACGTCGGCGACCCCAGTCTCGTTCCCGGCGCATCCACGCACATCTCGCCACCCGAGCGCACGGCGTTCGCCGCGTTCGAGAAAGCCGGTCTGACGGACGTCGTGCGCCCGATCGTGCCGGACGGCTACACCTACTGGGACTACAAGCAGTTGCGGTTCCCGCGCAACGAGGGGTTGCGCATCGACTTCATCCTGGGCTCGCCGGCATTCGCCGACCGCGTGGTCGACGCCAGCATCCACCGCAACGAGCGCAAGGGCGACGCCCCCAGCGACCACGTCCCGGTGCTCGTGGAGCTGTCGGAGGGCGGCGGGGTCGAAGACGACGACGACCGTCCGATGATCTGGTGACGCCGGGAGGCGACCGCCGGGAATCGCGAGGCGATCGTCTGCGTGTCGATCGTCTGCGTGTCGATCGTCTGCGTGTCGACATCGCGAATGGAACGCTTCGCCGCTAGCTAGCGGCTCGGATCCTCTCGACGACGGTTTCGTTACGCGGTGTTGCGATCGGCGAGAACCCGCTGGCCCGCTGTCGATAGCGTCGGAGTCACCATGGTCTCCCCGTCGCCCGCCTCACCCGTCGAGTTCGCCGGGATCGGCCGCGCCTTCGCCGCACCGAGGCGGAAGGCCGCGGCGTCGCCGTCGCGGACCGTTCTCCGCGACGTCTCGCTGACCATCGACGCCGGCGAGGTCGTCGCGATCCTCGGCGCCAGCGGCTGCGGGAAGTCGACGCTGCTGCGCATCGCGGGCGGCCTCGACGCGCCGACCACAGGAGCCGCCCTCATCGACGGCACACCCGTCGCCGGCATCGACGCCCGGTGCGCCATCGGCTTCCAGGAGCCGCGGCTGCTGCCGTGGCGATCGCTCGCCGACAACGTCGCGCTGGGACTCCCCCGCGGGCTGGACCGCGCCGAAGGGGCCGAACGGGTCGCACGACTGCTCGACCTCGTCGGGCTGGGAGCCTCGGCCGCCCTGCGGCCGCGGGAGGTCTCGGGCGGCATGGCCCAGCGGGCCTCGCTGGCGCGGGCGCTGGCCCGCAACCCGGGCGTGCTGCTGCTCGACGAGCCGTTCGGCGCGCTGGACGCACTGACCCGCCTGCGGATGCAGGACCTCTTGCTCGACGTGCACGCTGCCGCACCGACCACGATCCTCCTCGTGACCCATGACGTCGACGAGGCCCTCCAGCTCGCCGACCGCATCATCCTGCTCGGCGGCGAGAATGGACGGGACGGCGCGACGATCCGTCGCGTCGTCGCCGTCCCCGGTACACGTCCGCGCGACCGCGGTTCGGCCGCCCTGGCGGAACTGCGGGCGGAACTCCTCGACGGTCTGGGCATCGACCGCCACGGTCGGGCGCTTGACGACCTGCACTCCTCCACCATTCCCGTCTTCCCCTACTGATCCACAGATTCAGCGGATCCGGGCCGTAGCGGCGGCGGATCCGCGAGGCTCGCAGCACAGCACCGCAGCACGACCGCATCGCCGAGCCGCATCCTGCAGCACGACACCAGAACGAGAGGCACCCGAACAATGCACCGCAGACCCACGATCGTCACCGCTGTCGCCGCGCTCGCGGCATCTGCCGCCCTGCTGCTCTCGGGCTGCGTCGCCGGCGAGGGCTCGGCCTCCGGCTCGACGAGCACGGCCGGCGTCACCGAGGGAGGCACCCTCAACATCGACTTCGCCACGTACAACCCGCTCAGCCTCGTCATCAAGAAGGAAGGCTGGCTCGAGAAGGCGCTCAAGAAGCAGAACATCACCGTCAACTGGGTGCAGTCCGCCGGCTCGAACAAGGCCAACGAGGCGCTGCGCTCCGGCGCCATCGACGTCGGTTCCACCGCCGGATCCGCCGCCCTGCTCGCGCGCGCCAACGGCTCCGACATCAAGACGATCGACATCTACTCGCAGCCCGAGTGGTCGGCGATCGTCGTCGGCCCGAACTCCCCGATCACGTCGGTCGCAGACCTCAAGGGCAAGCAGGTCGCGGCGACGAAGGGGACCGACCCCTATTTCTTCCTGCTGCAGGCGCTGGAGGCCAACGGGCTGTCGACGAAGGACGTCACCATCCAGAACCTCCAGCACGCCGACGGCTGGGCGGCTCTGCAGGGCGGCTCCGTCGACGCCTGGAGCGGACTCGACCCGATCATGGCGAACGCCGAGAGATCCGGGGCGAAGCTGATCTACCGCAACGTCGGCTTCAACACCTACGGCTTCCTCAACGCGACAGCGTCGTTCCTCGCGTCCAAACCCGACGTGGCGCAGACCGTCGTGAACACGTATGAATACGCCCGCGCGTGGGCTCTCAAGCATCAGGACGAGACCGCCGCGATCCTCGCGGGTGTGGCCGGGATCGACCCCTCCGTGGCGACGACGGTCATCACGCAGCGCACGAACCTCGACGTGTCGAACGTTCCTGGAGCGGCCCAGCTGAAGGTGCTGAAGAAGGTCGGGCCGATCTTCGTCCAGTCGGGCGACGTGCGCTCGCAGAAGGACATCGACACAGCGCTCGCTTCGCTCCTCGACCCGACCTTCGCGAAGAAGGCCGACCCGAGCGCGATCGGAGGCTGATCGTACCCGTGTCCTACCAGAACACTCCCGCCGACGACGCCCCGCTGATCGTCGTCGGCGGCCCGGGCGAGGGTCTCGCCGCGACCTCGGTCGCGCGCGAGCTCCCGCGGGAGGCCGCGGTGTCGAACGGCAGGGCGTCGTACCTGTCCCGGCGCTGGGTGCGCGTCGGCGGCGGCGCGCTGATCCCGGTGGCACTCCTGGTGATCTGGCAGCTCGCCTCGACGTCGGGCGCCTTCACCTCGTCTCAGCTGCCTACCCCGGCGATGGTGGTCGACGCAGCCGTGGACCTCGCTCAACGCGGCCTGCTCGGCCTGTACATCGCGATCTCGACGCAGCGGGTGCTGATCGGCTTCGCGATCGGCGCGGCCCTCGGGCTGGCGTTCGGAGCGGTGGTCGGGTTGTCGCGGCTGGGCGACATCCTGTTCAGCCCCACGCTGGGCGCGATCCGCGCCGTGCCCTCCCTGGCGTGGGTCCCGTTGCTGATCCTCTGGTTCAAGATCGGCGAGGACTCCAAGATCATCCTCATCGCGATCGGGGCGTTCTTCCCCGTCTACACCACGGTCGCGGCGGCGCTGCGGCACGTCGACCGCCAGCTGGTGGAGGCAGGGCGGGCGTTCGGACTCGGCGGCGTCCGCCTGTTCGCCACCGTCCAACTCCCCTCGGTGCTTCCCGCCGTCATCTCGGGCCTCCGGCTGGCTCTCGCCCAGGCGTGGCTCTTCCTGGTGGCCGCCGAGCTGATCGCGTCATCCATGGGGCTGGGCTTTCTGCTCAGCGACTCCCAGAACAACGGGCGCACCGACCGACTGTTCCTCGCGATCATCCTGCTGGCGATCCTCGGCAAGCTGACCGACTCGCTCGTGGGGCTCTTCGAACGGTGGGCCAATCGCCGTTGGGCGTGACGGTCGCCTCTGCGTGCACGGTGGCCTCCCACGTCGTGATCTGCTAGATTCTCGATTCGAGATGTGAGATGTGGCCGGGTTCCGCTACCGGCCCGCAGATCTCTGCACCAAGAGAGTCACCACCCCGCGATGGACGCTTCAGACCGGAGAGCAGTTCTCGCGTTCGGCACGGGGGGCCGGTACTTCGACGACATCGCCGTCAACCGCATCACCGGTGGTCGTCACACCATCGAGCACCAGCCTCCAGCCGACTCCGGGGATGACGGCGCTGCCGACCCGGGCTCGACTCGGATCCTCCACCTGCAACTCGAAGGATCCGGCACCATGGAGCAGCGCGGCCGGACCGCGGTCCTGCGCCCGGGTGACGCGGTGCTCTACTCCCCCGCGCAACCCTTCACGCTTGCACACAGCGGCGAATCCGTCATCATCCGGCCGCCGACGCGCGAACTCCCATTGCCGGAGGGCGTCGTGGATGAACTGGTCGGCGTCCGGCTCGACCGGGACCGCCCGCTCGTGCGCGCCATCAACCCGCTCACGCGGCAACTCGCCACCACCCTCGCCACAGGCGACACCGGCGTGGGCACCCGGATGGTGCACGCCGCGATCAACATGCTCGGGGCCGTCCTCATCGAGACCAGCGGCACGGCCGAGAACAGAGGCCGGCCGGGGCAACTCGATGCGGTGCTCCAGTACATCGAAGAGAACCTGCATCGGCCGGACCTCTCCGTGGCGGAGATCGCGGCTGCCAATTTCATGTCGGCACGTAAACTCCACGGTCTGTTCGAGCCGCTGAAGACCACGGTCGCGGCGTGGGTGCGTTCGCGTCGGCTTGTGCACTGCCGCCGCGAACTCACCGACCCGGCCTTCGCCGGGCTGACGATCGGCGAGGTCGCCGCACGCTGGGGCTTCAAGGACGCGGCGCACTTCAGCCGGGCGTTCACGGACCGGTTCGGAGCCTCGCCGAGGGCGTTCCGCACCGGACACGCCCTCGGAGAGGTGGTCGACCTGTCGCACCGGACGGTCGCGCGGGCAGCGAGCCCCCGCGAAGACTCTCCGACCGCACTCTTCCGCGCCTAGGCCGAGCGGCGACCGCGGCGCCGTCGGAGGGCGATCGCGTTCACACCGCCCGTGACCAGGAGCGTCGCCACGGCGAGCGCACCCAGCCTCACGGCCGAGGACAGGTTCAGCCCGGTATCGGCCAGCCGATCGGCAGCGGGGGACCGGCCGGCGATCCCCCTGCGCGGCGCCTCTCCGTCCGTCGCGCCCGGGCGCGGAGTCGGACCGGTCGTCTCCACCGGACTCGTCGGCTTCTCCGGGTCGATCGGAATGGTGGGCCCCTCCGGGCCGCCGGGCGTCTCCCCCTCGACAGGGCCCTCGGGGTTCCCGTCCTCGCCGGGCGCCGCCGGGGTCGTGACCACGTCCTCGTCCACGGCCCGACACTCGTCCACCGCAGTCGCGGGGTCATCGACGCACACGCCGGCGGCAGTGATCGTGGCGGTATTGGCGATCACCGATGCGGGCGGCGCTTCGGCGTTCACCGTGACCGAGACGATGATCTCGCGCTCCTCACCCGGCGCCAGGTCGCCCAGATCCCAGTGCAGCACGGTGTCCGTCGACACGTCCGCGAGCGGGATGCTCGACTCGACCAGCGTCGTCGAGAACGGGAGCTGATCGACGACGATCACATCGGGTGCGACGACGTCCGAGTCGTTGGTCGCCACGATGCGGTAGTCGAGGCGTTCGCCGACGACGACCGCGGTCGTGCCGTCGTCCTTGGCGACCGAGACGGCGGGGACCCGATCGATGTCCACCGCATCGCACTTGGAGCGCGGCGGCTCGTCGGGATTCGCGGGTTCGTCGGAGGAGGCGGTGCTGCTCGAGCACCCACCACCGCTCGAGACGGAGGCGACGTTCTCGATCTCCGCGCCCGGCGACAGCTGGTCGTCGACCCAGGTGATGACGCGCACCGAACGCTGCTCCCCGGGCCGGAGCGTGCCGAGCCTCCAGGACACCGCGTGTTCGTCGTCGGCATAGTGGCCGTTCGAATCCGCCGCGACGAAGATGAGTTCGCGTGGCAGCGCGTCCACGACCACGACGTCGGGAGCCTCCGCCGCGGACGTGTTGATGACGGTGAGCTCGTACGCGCTCGTCCCGCCGGGCAGGCCGACCTCCATACCGTTGGACTTCATCAGCACGAGGGCGGGGACGACGTCGGTGTCGACGTCCGCGCAGCCGTCGACATCGTCGTGTCCGGGGCAGACGCCGTCGAGGGTGACCGTCGCCCGGTTCGAGATGGTCGTGCCGGGAACCACCGAGTCCTCCACTCGCGCGGTCACCGAGACGACGATCGGCGTTCCATCGACCGGTCCGACATTCCATCTCACGGTCCGCGTCCGTGCGTCGTAGCTGCCGCCGTGATCCGCCGAGACGAAACGGAGCCCGTCGGGGAGGACGTCCTCGATCAGGGCGTCGACCGGCTCCGTGTACGACGAACGATTCGCGATGGCGATCTCGTACGTGGTGAGCTCGCCCGGCTGCAGCACGGAGACTCTGTTGGACTTGTGGATCTCGAGTTCGGCCGTCTCCCGCGTGTTCACGATCGGCGCCCCGCCTGCCACTTGCGCCTGGACGTTCGCGCGGACGATGATCTCGCGGGGCGTCGCGTCACGCTGGTAGCCCTCGGGCGCGCGCGTCTCCATCAGGAGGTAACGGCCGGTGGGCACGTCGTCCAGAACCAGGCGCCCGTGTCCGCTCGTGCCGGTGACACCGACGAGCGGCCGTCCCCAGGAGTCGAGGGCGATCGTCGTTCCGGCCGGGTCGAAGAGCGCGAACTCGGCGCCGTCGAGCGGGTTGCCGTCCGCGTCGCTCTTGCGCACCAGGACGGAACCGTCGTCGACCGCCACCGGCAGTGTGAACGACTCGGTGTAGATGTTCGAGAGGGAGGTCTTGAACTGATGGTTCGCGGCGCGCACCCCCGACGCCAGTCCGTTCGTGCCGAGCCCGTGCCCGAACTTCTTGCGGAAGCCGATCGTGAGCGGCTTGTCGATCGACCGCTTCTTGGTGAAGGTGATCGTTCCGTCCTTCTTGGTCGCGATCGTGAAATAGGTGTCGTAGCCGGGGGTGGACGCGGCCGGATCGACTTCGACTTCGAAGCCCGTCAGCGCCGGGTCTGCCAGCGTCGTGGTCCCGATGTTCAACCGCGCCGGCACGGAGCTGATCGACGGCTCGCTCCGAAACCGTTCGATGAGCGCGTCGATCTCGGCGAACTGCTTCGACAGGTCGACGTCCACGATCGTCTCGACCGCGCCTCCTGGGCCCCTCCGCAGCCGATCCACGGCGAAGTCGCTCCGCTCGAGGTAGGGAAGCGGTTCTGCGCGATTGTCTCGGGCGAACAGGTGCCAGGCGGTGATCTGGGCGGCCATCATGTAGTCCGTCGAGCTGCTGCCCGACGTGAAGCTCAGCGGCTGACCTCCGCCGGTGTCGACCCGCATGCCGTGCTGTCTCGCGAGCTGGAGCCCGGCATTGAGCGTCTGCGAGATACGGACCGCCGTCTCCGGCGGCAGCAGCGTCGCCAGATCGAAGTACTCGGAGCCCTCCGGCACCTCATAGTCGATGTGGAGCATGTCGATGCACACCAGGATGTGCGACGGCAGGTAGCTGCCGGTCCGTGGGTCCTTGCCGAAGAAATAGTAGGGGGCCCCGGTGATCGGTCCGCCGTCGCGATGGCGCAGGTTCGGTATGCCCATGCCCTCGTGTGCGCGCTCGACCCGGTCGGCGTCGAGGCGGATCATGCTGTAGGCGTTGCCGTACAGGGAAGGTCGCGGCTCCCAATCGATGTCGGAGATGTCCAGGGGCGCCGCGGCCGAGGTCGCGGGGGTGAGCACGATGAGCCCACCGAGAGCGAAGCCGCTCGCGACCGCGAACGCCAGACCTGCAGTGAGCCGTTTTCCGATTCGTTTCATTTCCAGCCTTCCGAAGGGCGGGCTGATCCCGGCCCGCCCGAACAGACTGCTGGGCGCACGAAGCCGGGAGGCCGGATTCGCGCGGACCGTGCACGGAAATACAAGCCATCCCGTGCACGCGTGCACGAAACGACAATTCCACCGTCCCCGCGGCGCGGTCAGGAACGGCCGGTGAACTCGTCCATCGAGGTGTACACGCCGAACACGCGGTCGGCGAGCGCGTCCCAGACCCGCACCGGGAGGACGCCCTTCAACGTCTTGGCCAGACCGACCGACCACGGCAGCATCAGCATCGGCTTTCCGGCCAGCATCGCCTTCCAGACCCGGTCGACGACATACTCGGGCGTGAGCACCGGGGTGAGGAGCGGGCCGCGGGCACCGGCGAACATCCCCGTGTCGATGTAGCTCGGCGCGACCGTCGTGACCTTGACGTGCCCGAATCCCTGCTGTTCCAGCTCGATCCGGAGGCTGTCGCTCCAGCCGATGACGGCCCACTTGCTGGCGGCGTAGACGCTCATGCGCGGGTTGGCGATGGTGCCGGCGGCCGAGGCGATGTTGACGATGCGCGCCTCGCGGGAGCTCGCGATCATCGCCGGAAGGAACTCCCTGGTCGTGTACATCGGCGCCAACGCGTTGACCTGCATCGTCGCGCGGGTGTCGTCGCCGTTGTCGTGCTCCCAGAAGTACTTGCCGCGCACGATCCCGGCGTTGTTGATCAACACGTCGACCCCGCCGAGCTCTTTGCGCACCGACTGGGCCGCCTGAGCGATGCCGCCGAGCTCGCCCAGATCGACGGTGTACGGGTGGATGCTGGTGCCCGACCGGCCGCTCGCGGAGCTCGGCGACCCTGCCGGCGCGCCCCAGGCGGTGGCGGTCCGCCCCGTCAGGACCTCCGCACGGAGCCGGTCGGTGAGCCGCGTGAGCCCCGCCTCGTCGCGGTCCCACAGGACGACCGCTTTCGCGCCCTCCCGCACGGCACGTTCGGCATACAGCCGCCCCATGCCGGAGGCGGCTCCGGTGATCAGGACGCGTGCGCCACGAACGGTTCTCGCCATCTCCCCATCATCTCAGGTCGGCTACGCGATCCTCCCGTGCCCGCCCGCGATCTGAGCGAAGCCGCTTGCTGAAATATCAAATCTTCGCTATACACATCTATGGAGCAATATCTTTCAGGAGGCAGCGTCATGGTCAGGGATATCCGACGGCACCGCGTCCGCATCGACGAGTATCGCGAGACGTTCCGGCGCGAGCCCTGGCCCATCATCGTCCACACGAAGGTGCCGGTCACCTTCTCGTCCGCCTTCGCGTCGCGGAACCTCGCCGGATACCCGATCTCCACCGCGGTGAGCTCTCCGCACTGGATCGACCACGAGGCCGGGGTGGAGCCGCGGGATCTTCAGCTGTTGCACTTCCAGCTCGCGGGTGAGACCGTGTACACGCAGAACGACCGCTCCGTCGTCCTGCGGCCGGGCGATGCCTCTGTCTACAACTTCCTGTCGCCGAGCCGAACGGAGAACCAGGGCAGCGATGTGCTGATCCTCGGCGTGCCGTCGCATCGCCTCGGCGTCCCGGTGAACCAGCTCCGCGACCTCTCGGGCATCGCCCTGGAGCGGGATCGCGCGCTCGTCCAGGTTCTCACCCCGTTCGCCCGCCAGCTCTCCCGCTCTCTCGACTCGATCGACGACGCCGTGGGCAAGCATCTGGTCCTCGGGATCATCGACATGGTCTCCGCCGCGCTGGTCGAGACCGCCCGCGAGACCGAGACGAACTCGGGCGACGCGCTTCTCTCCTCGGTGCTCGATTACATCGATCGGCACCTGCACCGGCCGGGGCTGACGGTCACCGAGATCGCGGCAGCGCATTTCGTCTCGCCCCGCAAACTCCATGTCGCCTTCGAGACGCACGAGACCACCGTCGCCGCCTGGATCCGGTCGCGGCGCCTCGAGAACTGCCGACGCGACCTGGCGGATTCGGCGTTCGCCGAGCTCAAGATCGCCGACGTCGCCGCCCGTTGGGGCTACACCGACGCGGCGCTGTTCAGCCGGCAGTTCACACACCGATTCGGCGTGACGCCGCGGGCGTACCGGGCGGGCCGCGGGGCCGCGTAGGTCCGCATCCCACGGACGGGTGCCCGTGTCGACCCCTCGATCGACGGAACGCACCGGCTTAGCGTCGTCGCCGAACATCGAACAGACACGAGAAGGAGGCCGACCATGGCCGAGGTGACCGAGAGCATCGATCTGGACGTCCCCGTGACGACCGCGTACAACCAGTGGACCCAGTTCGAGAGCTTCCCGCGCTTCCTGGACGAGGTCGACGAGATCCGCCAGGTCGACGACACCACGAACCGCTGGCGCGTGACAATCGGCGGTGCCACTCGCGAGTTCGACACCGTCATCACCGAGCAGCACCCCGACGAGCGGGTCGCCTGGAAGAGCGTGGCGGGCGACGTTGTCCACGCCGGAGTCGTGACGTTCCACCGTCTCTCGGACGCGTCAACGCGCGTGACGGTGCAATTCGATTGGCAGCCCGGAGACGCGCTCGAGAAGATCGGCGCCGCCATCGGGGTCGACGACCACGCCGTGAAGAAGGATCTGCGCAACTTCAAGGAGTTCATCGAGGCTCAGCCCGTCGAGACCGGCTCGTGGCGAGGCGAGGTCGACCCGGGCAGCCGGGCCTGAGTTCGCCCGCGCGTCACCGCGCCGCGGAGGACTGCACCGCGGGACGCCGGCCGGGCGACGGTTGGCGACCGCCGACGGCGGCCCTCAACGCGCGCGCGGGACGGCCCGGTACGCGGCCCGGGTCCCCGGGTCCAGGTGCTCGGTGGCGTAGGCGAGCATCGTGCGCGGCATCCGGCCGGCGTGCTCGTCGAGAAAGCCGAGCAGCAGGGCCCGGTCGACGCGCTTGCCGGTTTCGCGCAGCATCCACCCGACCGCCTTGTGCATCAGGTCTTCGGGATCGTCCAGCAGCCGCGCGGCCAGGGCCAGGGTGGTGGAGGCATCGCCGGCTTTGAGGAATGCGAAGGTGGACAGCACGGCGACGCGGCGCTGCCAGAGCACCGGGCTCGCCGCGAGTTCGTCGAGCAGGTCGCGCGGGCGGTCGAGCAGATACGCGCCGAGGACGTGCTCCGCGGACGAGTCGACGAGGTCCCAGTTGTCGACCCGGTCATCGCGGACGGCTCGCACGTAGAAGGCGGCGAGTCGCGCGCGCTCCGTCTCGTCGCGGTGACGCGGGCCGCTCGCCCGCGCGAAGGCGGCGTTCAGGATGATCAGGCCGGCGAGCCGGTGCTCGTGCACCGGGCTGTCGAGCAGTGCTCGCACCTCGGTGAGCGGGAGCCCGGCGAAGCGCTTCGCTACCGCTCGGGTCTGCGGCACGCGCACGCCGATGAACACGTCGCCTTCGCCGTATTCGCCCGGCGCCGTCTTGAAGAAACGCTGCAGAAAGACGGCGCCGTCGGGATCGGCGACGGCGGCGAGCGCCCGCTGGACGTCCGCGGCGGTGGTCACGACAGCACTCTAGCGACCGGGCACATGACGGTTTCGTGCGCGCACCCGCCTTCTCGCGCACGTATCCGTCGAAAGTGTCAAGAAATCGTCCGGTCTGCGCGGTTAGGCTCGGTGGATGAGCGCGCACCGGTGCGCTCTTCGCACTGCCGCGACCGCGGCCGATCGCACGACGGGAGGTTCGTCATGTCTCAATTCGTCCCGCAGTTCACTGCCGGAGCCATTGTCGGGGAGCCCGAGGTCGTCGAGGACGGCCGCCCGGTGCGCGAGGTGGCGACCCATCCCGCGTGGCACCGGCTCAAGGAGGCGGCGACCGCCCTCCAGGCGCTGCAGGTCAAGGACGGCTCTGTCGAGCAGGAATCCGACCGGCCTGCCGCGGCCGAGCTCACGTCCGACATCATCGACGCCGTCGCCGAACTCGCTCCGTTCTTCCCGCACGACGCGTCGTATCTCGCGGCGCTGCAGCGCGATTTCGCGCGCTGGGCCGAGGAGGGGTTCGGGGTTCCCGACTTCCTCGACGCGCTGAACGAGTTCCAGCCGCAGCAGCACCGCATCGACGGGCTCGGCCACCTGGTCGTCTTTCCGATGTACACGCAGAACGGCAGCACGAGCCGCCTCGTGGAGGCCGTGCTCGTCGAGGTGATCTGGCCCGACTTCGTCGCGGCGCTGGAGGCGGGGGACTACGGCAACAAGCTGTTCGTCGCCCTCCGGTTCGTGGACTTCACGCCCGGGTACGACACCAACTCCGCCGTGCTCTTCCCCGAGACGGTCGCGATGCGCGAGATCCCGCAGTTCACGTGGGGGGCGATCTTCCAGGACCGCGAGGCCGCCCGCTACCGCCGGGTGGTCCGCGCCGCCGCCGAGATCACCAAACTCGAGCTGCCGGACGACGCGGCGCGGATGCTGGACGACCAGCACCTCACGGAGGAGACCTTCGTGATGTGGGACATCATCCATGACCGCAGCCACATGCGGGGCGATCTGCCGTTCGACCCGTTCATGATCAAGCAGCGGATGCCGTTCTTCCTGTACTCGCTGGAGGAGCTGCGCTGCGACCTGACCGCGTTCCGCGAGTCCGTGCGGCTGCAGCGCCAGCTGGGCGCACTGCCCGACTCGGAGCTGTCCGACGCCCAGCGCGAGATCCGCGACCACGCGAAGCTCGTGCAGTACGCGGTGATCTTCGACCGGATCTTCCGGTTCGCCATCACCGGCAGCCGGGTGCGCAACTACGACGGACTCGGCGGCCAGCTCCTCTTCGCGTGGATGCACCAGCACGACGTGCTGCACTGGACCGACACGCAGCTGACGATCGACTGGGATGCCGTGCCCGACGTGGTCGTGGCGCTCAGCGACCGGATCAACGAGCTGTACTGGCGTTCCATCGACCGCCCGAAGGTGGCGCACTGGCTCGCCGCATACGCGATGCTCACCGAGACCCTCACGCCGCACCCGGCCTCCAACTGGGCGCGTGGGCTGTCGGACGAGATCCTCTCCGGCGCCCCGAAGGGCTACACGGACGCGGTGCTGGACGACGAGTTCCCGCTGTCGATGTTCTACGAGGCGCTCAACAAGAAGATGGCGGGCGTCATCGAGTCGACCTCCGGGATCACCGGCACGACGGACGCGGCGTGACCGACGGCACGGGTTCGACGTCGGCCCGGTTCTCACCCGAAGAGACCGGGCCGGCGTCGGCGACGTCGGGCGAGGGCTCGGCCGCGGGGCGGCTCGTGCTGGTGGCCGGGGCGACGAGCGCGTCAGGGGAGGCCGTGGCCCGGGCACTGACGGCGGCGGGCGCGACCGTGCTCGCCGTCGGCACGCGGCAGGAGGCCCTCGATGCGCTGGCGGCCGCCGTGCCCGGGGTGGACACGCGCGTCTGCGACCTCGCCGACCGCGACGCCGTCGCCGAGCTGGCGATGCGCATCCACCTCAAGTTCGGACGCATCGACGGGCTGGTGCACCTGGTCGGCGGCTGGCGCGGAGGCGGCGGGATCGCCGGTCAGAGCGACGACGACTGGGAGTTCCTGGAGCGCGGCTTCCGCACCCTGCGCAACACGACCCGGGTGTTCTACGACGACCTCGTCGCCTCGCCGGCCGGTCGCCTCGCGATCGTGTCCTCCACCGCCGTGGAGTCGCCCGCCGCCGGTGGTGCGAACTACGCCGCGGCCAAGGCGGCCGCGGACGCGTGGACCCGCGCTGTGGCGCAGGGCTTCGCGAAGCAGGCACCGCAATCGGCTGCCGTCGTCTTCGTGGTGAAGAGCCTCGCCGGCCTGGAGGAGCGTCTCGGCGCGGAGGTCGTGGCCCTGTGGGACGCCGACGCCGCGTCGATCAATGGCACCCGCCTCCCCCTCCTCCCCGACTGACATTCGTGACGAATGCCGTCATTCGTGGCACGAATGTCGGGATTCGTGACGAATCTCAGCCCACTTCTGGAATCTAGGATGGAATGGTGACTCTGCAGCTCCATGACCTGAACCTGCGCGGGTTCGCTTCCGACAACTACGCGGGCGTGCACCCCGAGATCCTCGACGCCATCGCGGCGGCCAACGCCGGCCACCAGATCTCCTACGGGGAGGACGTCTACACCGAGCGCCTGCACGAGGTGTTCGCCGAGCACTTCGGCGAGGGCGTCCAGGTGTTCCCCGTGTTCAACGGGACTGGCGCCAACGTGGTCGGGCTGCAGTCGATGGTGCCGCGTTGGGGAGCGGTGATCTGCGCCAAGACCGCACACATCAACACCGACGAAGCCGGCGCTCCCGAGAAGGTCGGCGGGCTCAAGCTGCTGCCTGTCGAGACGCCGGACGGCAAGCTGACTCCCGAACTGATCGACCGCGAGGCGTGGGGATGGGGCGACGAGCACCGCGCGCAGCCGCTCGTCGTGTCCATCACGCAGACGACCGAACTCGGCACGGCGTACACGGTCGAGGAGATCCGCGCGATCGCCGACCACGTGCACGCCCGCGGAATGAAGCTGCACATGGACGGCGCCCGCGTCTCCAACGCCGCCGCGACCCTCGGGGTCCCGCTGCGCGCGTTCACCACCGACGCCGGCGTGGATGTGCTGAGCTTCGGCGGAACCAAGAACGGCATGCTGTACGGCGAGGCCGTCGTGGTGCTCAACCCGGCCTCGTCCGAAGGACTGGTCTACCTGCGCAAGCTGAACATGCAGCTGGCCTCGAAGATGCGGTTCATCTCTGCGCAGCTCATCGCGCTGCTGCACGACGACCTCTACCTGCGTTCCGCGGCGCACGCGAACGCGATGGCGTCCCGCCTGCGCGGTGCGCTCGAGGCGGGCATCGCCGACGGCAGCATCCGAGGTGTCGGTTTCAGCCAGGCGACCGAGGCGAACGGCGTCTTCGCCACCCTTCCGGCGGGCGTGGCCGACCGGTTGCGCGAGCACTTCCGTTTCTACGACTGGGACGCCTCGCGCAACGAGGTGCGCTGGATGTGCTCGTTCGACACCACCGAGCAGGACATCGACGACTTCGTGGCGGCCTTGATCGGCGAGTTGTCGGCCTGATATCGCCCCGCCCGCTCGCCCGTCCCTCAAATTGGGGGCGGACCGGGGTACAAAAATGTCCTCCATATGACCGACATGTTTGCTAGTCTCTAAGAGTCGTCGGAGGAACCCGAATAATCCACCGGCGATAACCCCGAAACGTATGCCGGGCTGTGTGGAGTAACCCTAGTATCCACACTGCCCGGCATCGTGGGTTAACCGGGTCGTACCAGCCGAACCTGCTCCGCGTAGGTGTAGCCGGAGGCCCGGCGGAACCCGAGCCGGGCATACAGCGCGTTGGCGGCCGCGTTAGCCGCGAGCACCTGCAGCCAGAGCCCCTCGACGCCCCGTTCGGCCGCCGCGGCGGCGAGGCCCCCCACGAGCTCCCGGGCGAGCCCGCGCCTGCGCGCCTGCGGGAGGGTCGCAACGGCGTAGAGCCCGCCCCACTCGCCGACGAGCGCGAGTCGGGCGACCGCATCCGGCGCCGCCGGATCACCGGACCACGCGTACAGGGCGGGACCGCCCGACAGGATGCGCGCGACGATTCCCCGCTCCCGGCCTCCGCCGCGGCCATCCACCGCCCACCAGGCGTCGAGCCAGCCAGGGGAAGGCGCGTCGGCGACGCGCGCAGCGGAGGGTCCGTCGGCGCGAGTCGCGGCGGCCACGACGTGGCAGTCCGCGATGAGGATGTCGGTCGGTGAGTGCTCGCGATAGCCACGTGCGGCGAGCGCGCCCGCAAGAGCCGGAGGCGAGGCGGGGCTGAGCTGGAAAACGGCGGACAGGCCGCGCTCGGCATACCAGGCCTCGGCCCGGTCGATCGCGGCATCCACGTCATCGACCGGACCGGACGCGAGCACGGAATTGGCGCGGTTTGTCACGCCTCCGGACGCGCGCAGCCTCCAGCCCTGCTGCTGTTCGGCCTCCAGCGCCGGCCAGCCGCGGTCGGCGAGCCGGTCGAGGAGACCGGGATCGGCTGAATGCATCTGTCGACGCTAGCGCACTCGGCGTACCGTGCGAGTCATGACCGACACGAAGGACGCCGCACCCGAGGTCGTAGCGGACCCGTTCCCGGCGGCGGAGGTCGCCGGGCTGAGCGCGAAGACCGTGGCGCACGTCGTCCACTACCGCCGCAAGACCTACGTCACGATGCCGTCGGAGGGCTACGCCTTCCTCAAACGCGTGCGCACGCTGCTGCGCGACGGCACCACCGACCTGGTGCCGCTGGTGCACCGGGACGGCTTCGTCTGGCTCGCGATCGGTCCGAGCATCCCGATCGCCGTCGACGAGGTGGAGACCGAGCGCGGCGAGAGCGAGAAGCACGCGCTCAAGCGACTCGGCCTCCACTGACGCGAGTTCGCGAAGCTCAGGCCCCCGCGATCTGCAGCAGCTCGCGGGCGGCCGCGGGCTCAGCCTCCACCGGCAGAGGAAGCGCAGGGATGCTGCCGGTGTCGGCAGGCCCCGCGTTCTCGGCGAACTCGCGCAGCCAGGGCAGCAGCTCCGGGCCGAGGTCGTCGCGCGCGACGGCGAGCTGGACGATCGCCTTGAGGTAGTCGAGCCGGTCCCCGGTGTCGTAGCGCCGGCCCCGGAAGACCACGCCGTGCACACCGCCGGTCCAGGCGGGCGCTGTCGCCAGCCCCTCCAGCGCGTCGGTCAGTTGGATCTCGCCTCCCTTGCCCGGCGCCGTCTTCTCGAGGATGTCGAAGATCTCAGGGCGCAGCACGTACCGGCCGATCACCGCGTAGTTCGACGGCGCGGATTCGCGGCTCGGCTTCTCGACCAGGCCCGTGATGCGCACGACGTCCTCCTGATCGGTCTCGACGACCGCCGCGGCGCCGTACAGGTGGATGCTCTCCGGCGGCACCTCCATCAGCGCGACGACCGTCGTGTTGAGCGCGTGCTGCACCTGCAGCATCCGGGCGAGCAGCGGGTCGCGCTCGTCGATGATGTCGTCGCCGAGGAGCACCGCGAACGGTTCGTGCCCGATGTGCGCCTTGGCGCGCAGTACCGCGTGGCCGAGACCCTTGGGGTCGCCCTGGCGCACATAGTGGAGGTCGGCCAGCGAGGTCGAGTAGCTCACTTTGCGCAGACGGTCGGTGTCGCCCTTGCGCGCCAGGGTGTCCTCCAGCTCGGCGTTGCGGTCGAAGTGGTTCTCCAGTGCGTTCTTGTTGCGCCCGGTGATCATCAGCACGTCGCTCAGGCCGCTGGCCACGGCCTCCTCGACGACGTACTGGATGGCCGGCTTGTCGACGACCGGGAGCATCTCCTTGGGCATGGCCTTGGTCGCCGGAAGGAACCGGGTGCCGAGCCCCGCCGCGGGGATCACGGCCTTCGTCACGTAACCGCTCATGTCTGACTCGCTTTCTCGAGGTGTTATCCGTCGCCGAGGGGCACGTAAGCGCCCTCATTTCAGTGTTTTAGGGGCGTTAAGGTGCCCCTCGGCGGAGGTGGGGTGGGGTCAGTGGATGGGGACGGGGAGGGCGTCGGGGACGAGCGCAGCGGTCTCGGGCACGCGACCCATGCCCAGGACCGTCCAGCCCGCGGCGTTCCACGCGGCGGCGTCCAGGCAGTTGCGCGCGTCGATCACGGTGCTGCCGCTCGACAACTCGGCGAGCCGGGACGGGTCGGCGGCCGTGAACTCGTCCCACTCGGTGAGCACCACCGTCAGGTCCGCACCGCCGACGGCGTCCTCCATCGAGTCGGCGTACCCGAGCGTCGGGAAGAGCCGCTGCGCGGTCCCGCGCGCCTGCGGGTCGTAGACCACGACCTGCGCACCCCGGAGATGCAGCGCGGCCGCGACATTGAGCGCGGGCGAGTCGCGCACGTCATCCGTGTGCGGTTTGAAGGCGGCCCCGAGCACGCCGATCCGGCGGTTCAGCACCGATCCCCCCAAAGCCTTTAGGGCCAGATCGATGACACGCTGCCTGCGCCCCATGTTGATCTCGTCCACCTGCTGGAGGAGGCCGACCGCGGCGTGCGCGCCCAGCTCGTTGGAGCGGTGCATCAGCGCCCGGATGTCCTTCGGGAGGCAGCCGCCGCCGAAACCGAGGCCGGCGTTGAGGAACTGGCGCCCGATGCGCGCGTCGTGGCCGAGCGCGTCGGCGAGCAGCGACACATCGGCGCCGGCGGCGTCGCACACCTCGGCGATGGCGTTGATGAACGAGATCTTGGTCGCCAGGAACGCGTTCGCGCTCACTTTGACCAGTTCCGCGGTGGGCAGGTCGGCGACCAGCACCGGCGTCCCGTCGGCGATCGGCCGGGCGTAGACGCGGCGGAGGACGGCCTCCGACCGCTCGGAGGTGCCGCCGAAGACGAGCCGGTCGGGGCGCAAGGTGTCGTCGACCGCCTTGCCCTCGCGAAGGAACTCGGGGTTCCAGACGAGCTCGACGTCCACGCCGGCGGGCGCGGCCTCGGCCACGATCGCCCGCAGGCGCGCACCGGTGCCGACCGGGACGGTCGACTTGCCGACGATCAGGGCGTCGTGCGTGAGGTGCTCGGCGATGCCGCGCGCCGCCGCCTCCACGTAGCCGAGGTTCGCGGCGAACGAGCCGGACTGCTGCGGGGTGCCCACGCAGATGAAGTGGACGTCGGAGACGGCGACCGCTTCCGCGATGTCGGTCGTGAACCGCAGCCTCCCGGCCGCGACGTTGCTGCGGATGAGCTCCGGGAGCCCTGGCTCGAAGAAGGGCGCGCGACCCTCGGTGAGCTCGGCGACCTTGTGCGGGTCGGTGTCGACGCCGATGACGTCGAAGCCGAGCTCGGCCATGGCGGCGGCGTGGGTGGCTCCGAGGTAGCCGGTGCCGATGACGCTGATGCGCGGGGCCGGCTGCTCCTTGGGCTTCTTGGTGGAGGAGGTGGAGGTCATGTGCGTTCCTTCCGTGGCGAGTGAACGGGGTCTAGGGGGCCGGGGTGAGCGTGAAGTCGTCTTCCGGCTTGGTGAGACCGGCGATGAACGCCGACAACGAGTCCGGCCGGGAGTCGATGCGCCAGTCGTTGGTGGCGCGCACGCCCTCCACATAACTGGTGACGGCGAGGTTGAACCACGAGAAGCCGATGACGTCGGAGTTCTCGGGCTTGGCGAGCGCGTCGAAGAAGGACGTGATCCACGCGGCCTTATGCCCCTCGGTCTCGGAGGCCCCGACCTCCGCCAGCAGGATCGGCTTCTTCGTGATGCTCCGCAGCGCGTCGAGACTCGGCTTGAACGTGTAGTCGAAGGTGAAGTCGTTGTCGGGCTTGTACGGGGGCCGCAGGTAGCCGGAGAGCCCGACCCAGTCGACGTACTGGTCGCCCGGATACAGGTTCTCGAGGTAGCCGGCCGCCTTGTGCGAGGCGGGCAGATTGTTGACGATGTTGGGCGCCCACACCCACACGACGAGGTCGTTCGCCCCCTCCTCCTGGAACACGTCGTGGACGTGCCGCCACATCTTCACGTAATCGCCCGGGCTGTTGCCGTTGATCGAGTTGCCCGCGCCGTCGTTCTCGGCCCACGGGTACCAGATGCCGTTCATCTCGTGGTCGAGCCGGATGGCGAGGGGCAGGCCGGTCGCGACGACCGCTTTCGCGTACTGGTGCAGGTAGGCGTCGAAGTCTCCGCCGATGATCTTCGGGAGCGAGTAGTCCGGGGCCGAGTTGGAGGAGTTGTCCGCGTTGATCGGACGGGACTCCCAGGTCATCATCGGCATCCGCCCCTGCTGCCAGGCGCGCGTCACCGCGTCGGGTCGGAACGGCTGATCCCAGCCCTGGAAGTAGCCGACCAGGTTCGGCGCCACACCGATCTTCGCGCTGGTGGCGTCGAAGGTCGCCCAGTTGAACGGCGCCTGGTCGGTGTACATCCCGAAGTAGCGGGAGGTCGGGTTCAGGAGGTCGGCGCGAGCCGGCGCGGTGATCGGGGCCGGCCCGCTGCCGGACGATCCGGAACTCGACGCCGGCTTGCCCGACGCTCCTGCACCGGAGGACGTGTGGGCACCCTTCGACTGGAGCGCCGCGAGCTGTGCCTTGACGCTCGCCAGCTCGTTCTGGGCGGCGAGCGTCTTCTGCTGCGCGGCGGCGAGCTGCTTGGCGGAACCGGCCTGCGCGGCCAGCGCCTGCGCCTGCATCGCGGACATCTTGCCCTTCTGCGAGGCGATGGTCTGCGTCGCGCGGTTCAGGTTGCGTTTGAGCTCGGCGTTCTGCGCGGCGAACGGCGTGATCGTCTCGGTCGCATCCGCCACCGCGTTGCGGAGCGGGGCGCCCGTGGGCGAGACCCAGACGTAGGCGGAGATGCCGACGAGCACCATCGCCAGGGCGATGAAGGCGGCGGCCGTGGCCTGCGATCGCGACTTCGACTGCGCCCACCAGGAGTGGGCTCGGGTGCTGAGGGTAGAGGTCGGGCTAGACAAGGAACAGGGCCTCCAGGGTCAGGATCGCGATTCCGATCAGGTACGGGATGGCGGCGAGCGGGTTGAGCCGACGACGAGCCGGCTTCGTGGTCTTCTTGGTCGTGATCTTCGCGGCCGTCTTGGCCACCGTCTTCGCCTGGGCCCGGGTGACCACGGCGGTCGTGGGACGGGTGGCGGTGGCCAGCGCGGTGGCCGAGCTCACGCCCCCGACCTCGTCGGGGAGGCCGGGGATCGGCGAATCCGTGGTCGTGGTCGTGGTCGTGGTCGTGGTCGTGGTCGTCCCGAGCGCTGCGATGTCGTCATCGCTGCTGATCTCGCCCGGTCCTCCCGCGTAGGCGCCGGCGCGCGTTCCCCAGCCGCTGGCGTGCGCCATGCGGAAGAACCCGAGGAGCCGGATCGGCATGAGGAAGAACGTCGAGACGATGATGAACACCGGCAGGCGGAAGAAGTCGCTCGGCTTCTCGGAGAGGTGCCGGATCTGGCGGATCGACATGCTGATCACCGACGAGGTGACCATGAGCGCGACGACCGTCATGATGCCGCCCTGGATGCCGTAGGTCTTCAGGAAGCCCTCATAGAAGTTGTAGCCCTCGCCCGTGATCGAGCGGTACACCCAGCCGCCCATGACGCCGGCGAGGACGAACGGGAGCAGGATGTCCATCACGAAGAAGAAGGACAGGATGGGCGCGTGGCCGAGCATCCACGGCAGCATGCGCAGGGTGTTGTACTGGCTGCCGCGCGCCCAGCGCAGCTGCTGCTTGAACAGCTTCTTCACCTTCAGCGGCGCGTCGGTGTAGACCAGGCTGGTGTGCTGGTACACCGTCCGGTAACCCTCCTTGAGGGTGAGGTTCGTCAGCGTGCGGTCGTCGGAGACCTCCAGGAACACCCCGAGGAACTTCTCGGTCATGAACTTCTCCATGACCCGCATCAGGATCGAGCGGCGGAACGCGATCGTGCGCCCCGGCAGGCAACCGATCTGACCGACCACGCTCTGGGCCGGCATCGAGTACAGGGCCCGGGAGTTCTCCAGCCAGTCCGCCCAGCGCGTGATCCAGGACCGCTCCGGCTCCAGGATGCGCTGCTTGGTGGTGACCCCGCCGACGCGCTGGTCGGCGAACGGCTTGACCAGTTCACTGAGCGTGTTCTGCGTCCACACGGTGTCGGAGTCGACGAGCACGGTGATCTCACCGGTGGACATCCTCGTCCCGATCATGACGGCGTTGCGCTTGCCCGGGATCGGCGTGTGCACCCAGCGCACCAGCGGCGCGAACTCCTCGCACACCTCCGCCAGCTCCGGGTTCGGGGCGCCGTTGATGACGACGATGATCTCGCCCGGCCGCTGCTCGACCATCCGGCCGAGCACATCGCGGAAGAGGTCGAGCGGCTCGTCCACGACCGGGACGACCACGCTGGTCGTGCCGTGGAACTCACCCGTGTACGGGCGGTAACGGCGCGACATCAAGACCTTCACGATCCAGATCACCCAGATCAGCGCCGAGTAGATGGCGAACAGGTAGAGCTCCGGATGGCCGCCGAGCATGTGCCGGAGCTGCAGCAGGAAGATGAACACGAGACAGACCTCTCACGGGGCTGAATGGGGGTGGCATCCGCGACGGTGGGGATCTGGTCGGTTCGGGTTTTCACAGTTCTACGGGTCGTCGTGCAGACCCCGCAAGTGGGGGTGGAACACGCTGGACGACGCGTCGCGGGTCTGCAGTCGGGGGACATGTCCGCAGACACGCGGACACGGCATTCCGCTCGGTACCGAACCGGTTGAATGCCCGGTCAGCACGATAATCCGCGCATGAGATCCCGGGCGTGGCGAGTGCAGCTCGGCGGGTGCCCGTGTACCCCGGATCGCCCCTCTCGGCGCTGCCTGAAAGATTACGAAGTTTTACACGTCCGTCACACAGCGTTCACACGCGCGGCCGTCTCGGGGCCGCTCGATTCGCCTCTACTGTGCGCGGCATCCGCGGCGCTATGCTGGCGCCGTGACCGCAGTCGAGCGCTCCACCCGTCGACCGACCCGCCACCGCGCGCGCCGCAGAGCCGCCGCTGCGATCGTCGGTGTCGCGGTCCTCGGCCTCCTGACGGGCTGCGACCTGTTCGCCCCGCAGGAGACGAAGAACATCACCGAGGCGGCAGACGGCGTCAACGGCGACATCGGGGCGATCTTCATCGGCAACGCCGTGCTGCTCACCACCGATCCCGCCGGAACGACGAGCCTCGTCGCCACCCTGGTCAACCAGGGCGAGTCGAACGAGAACGTACGGATCAGCACCGACTCGGGGTCGGAGACGGTCACCGTGAAGCCGGCGGAGTCCGTGCAGGTCGGCACGTCCGACGGACAGTCGGTCACCTTCGCAGGGCTCGGCGCGAAACCGGGTTCGCTGGCGTTCGTGACCTTCCAGACGAGCACGGAGACCGAGACCCTCAACGTTCCGGTGCTGGACGGCTCGCTGCCGCAGTACCAGGATCTGGCGCCGTAGCGCCGTCAGCTTCGGCGCGGGATGACGCGCTCGGCGACATCGAGGCTGTGATACGGCTGGAATAGCCGGGCCGATCCATGTGTTCTCATGGATATAGCCAGGCAATGGAGCCTCGAGCAGCCCATCCACGTCGAGGAGAATCCACCCCCATGTCGCTGATCGACACCGCCACCCGCACCGCCGACACCTCCTACCCGCTCCTGCCCGCACTCGCAGAGCGCTGGAGCCCCCGTGCCTTCGACACGGAGGCCGTCATCGACGAGGCCAAGCTGACCGCCGCCCTGGAGGCCGCGCGCTGGTCCCCGTCGGCCAACAACACCCAGCCCTGGCGCTTCATCGTCGCCCGCCGCGGCAGCGCCGCGTTCGACACGATCGTCGCCAACCTGATGGGCTTCAACCAGGTCTGGGCCGGAGCCGCCGGCGCCCTCGTCGTCGCGCTCGCGGAGGTCGTGGACGCGGACGGCAACGAGCGCCGCTGGGCGACCTACGACGTCGGCCAGGCTGTCGCCCACTTCAGCGTGCAGGCACACCACGACGGTCTCCACACCCACCAGATGGGCGGCTTCGACGCCGCCGGCCTGCGTGCCGCGTTCGACCTCGACGAGCGATTCCTGCCCGTCTCGGTCACCGCTGTCGGCATGCTCGGTGACGTGGATACGCTCCCCCAGCCGCTGCGCGAGCGCGAGCTCGCCCCGCGCACCCGCAACGCGCTCGACGAGATCGTCGTCGTCAACTCCTGAGCCTCGAGATGTGAGTAATCGCGGGAATCGGCCCTTCGATTCCCGCGATTACTCACATCTGGGCGTCGCGCTAGGGGCGGACGAGGGTCTTGATGGCCCGGCGCTCGTCCATGGCGGCGTAGGCCTCGGCGATGTCCTCCAGCGGCAGCTCGAGGTCGAAGACCTTGCCCGGCTGGATGGCGCCCGACCAGACGTCCTGCAGCAGCTCCTCCACGTAGTTGCGCACGGGAGCGACGCCGCCGTTCACGCCGACGTTGGAGCCGAAGAGGGTGCGGATGGGCAGTTCGGCTCCGCCGTTGGGCACGCCGACGTAGCCCACCATGCCACCCGGGCGGGCCGAGCGGATCGCCTGGTCCATCGACTCCTTGGTACCGACCGCCTCCAGGACGCAGTCCGGGCCGATGCCGTCGAACAGCTCCTTGACTGCCGCGATCCCGGCGTCGCCGCGCTCGGCGACGATGTCGGTGGCCCCGAACTCGCGCGCGAGCGCCTGGCGGGACTCGTGCCGCGACATCGCGACGATCCGGGAGGCGCCGAGGCGGGCGGACGCGAGGACGGCGCACAGGCCGACGGCCCCGTCGCCGACCACGACGACGGTGCTGCCCTCGGTCACGCCGGCCGAGACGGCGGCGTGGTGACCGGTGCCCATCACGTCCGAGAGCGTGAGCAGGCTCGGGATGAGGTCGGCGCTCGGGTACTCGGGCGTCGCGACGAGGGAGCCGTCGGCGTGCGGCACGCGCACCTTCTGGCCCTGACCGCCGTCGGCGAAGCCGCCGAGCCTGTCGTCGGCGCCCCACCAGCCGCCGTGGAGGCACGACGTGCTGACGCCGTTCTTGCAGTTGGCGCAGGTCATGTCGCAGTCGTAGAAGGGCGCGATCACGAAGTCGCCGACGGCGATGGTCCGCACCTCGGGGCCGACCTCCTCCACGACGCCGACGAACTCGTGGCCGATGCGGCGCGGGCTGCTGGTCGGCGTGACGCCGCGGTAAGGCCACAGGTCGGAGCCGCACACGCACGCCGCGACGACGCGCACGATGGCGTCGCCTCCGGTGGACAGGACGGGGTCGGGCACTTCTTCGAGACGAACGTCGCGTTCGCCGTGGATCACGGTGGCAAGCATGGGAAAAAGCCTACGCCTGCATGCGCCCGCAGCCCGGCTCCGGCGACCGCGGAGCCTGCGACCGTACTCAGGAACGCGCTCCCGCCCGCCTCCGGAACACGAGTACGCCTCCGGCAGCCAGCAGCAGGAGAACGAGCAGCGCCACCGCGGTGATGTCGCTTCCGGTGTCGGCGAGGCCGTCGGCCGCGCCCGGAGTGGCCGACGAGCCGCCCGTCGCTCCCCCGGGCAGTACGAAGTCGGTGCGCAGCACGCGCGTGCTGCCGTCGGCGGCCGTGCCGATCGCCACGAGCGAGTGCGCTCCCGTGTAACCGGCCGGGATGACCACGGTCGCGGTGGCGGTACCGGTGACGTCGGCGTTCACCACGGCGAGCGTGACGGGCGTCGAGTAGATTCCGAAGCTCACGGGCGAATCGGGAGCGAATCCGCTCGCCGTGAGGACGATCGACTGGCCCGCGTGCTGCGATGCCGGCACACCCGGCAGCACGCCGTCGGCAGCCGGCGGGACGAGCGGCAGCGTCCGGAGGGCGACATCCGCGACGACGACGCTCAGCGTCTGCGACACCGCACCCGCAGTCAGTGCGACGGTCGCGGTGCCCGCGGCGTCGAGCGTCCTGCCGGCGATCGTCGCCGTCCCGTCGCCGTGGTCGGTGAAGGTCAGTCCGGTCGGAAGAGCACCCGCCAGCGTGATCGCACCGACCGCCGGATAGGCATGCGCCGTGGTGACGGTGAAGTCCACGTCGACGCCGCGCTGGACGTCGAGTGTCGCCGGGCTGGTGATCGCGCCGGCTTCGTCGACCGTCAGGGTGAACGATTGGGAGGCCGCCGGTGCCGGCGCGGCGTCCGCCGTGACGGTCACGGGGTAGACACCGCCGGAGCCGGCCGCCGGGGTGCCTGTGAAGACACCGGAGCCGTCGCCCTGGTCGACGAAGCGCACGCCGCTCGGCAGCGCCCCCGACACGCTCAGTGCCCGGGCAGCCGGGTATCCCGGCGTCGTCGTGACGGTGAACGACGAGGACGCACCGGCCGTGAAGGCCGTGGCCGCGGCGCTCGTGAACGCGGCCGGCTGCAGCACGGTCAGGACGAACGCCTGCGTCGCATCGGGGAGTGCGCCGTTCGCCGCGGTGATCGCGATCGGGTAGGTTCCGCCCGCAGCCGCCGGCGGCGTGCCCGCGATCGTCGCCGTGCCGTCCCCGTTGTCGGTGAAGCCCAACCAGCCCGGCAGCGCCGACGTCGTGCTCAGCGCCGGGACGGGCGATCCGCCCGTGGTGACGGTGAACGACCCGGCCGAGCCCGCGGTGAACTGCGCGCCGGCGGCGCTGGTGATCGTCGGCGTCCGGGTGACCGTGAGCGTCGCGACGGTCGTCGCCGTGCCCGACGCGTTGCTGAAGACGGCGGCGTAGCGGTAGCCGCTCTCCGCGAGGGAGGCGGTGAAGCTGAGCGTGGTCGCGGTCGCACCGGGGATCGGCTGGTAGCTGGCGCCGCCATCGGTCGAGCGGGTCCACTGCACGGTCGGCGCGGGGTAGCCGCTCGCGGACGCCGTGAAGGCCGCCGTGCCGCCCTCGCCGACGGTCAGGTCGGAGGCCGCGAGCGTGATGCCGGGCACCGCCGCGACGAGGATGGTCAGGGGCGCGCTGCCGGTGCCCGCGCCGGAGGTCGCGCCGAGCGTCACCGGGAACGAGCCTCCGGTGCCGGTCGGGGTTCCGGCGATCGTCGCCGTCCCGTCGCCGTTGTCGCTGAAAGTCACGCCCGCGGGCAGTGCACCGCTCAGCGAGAGCGTCGGCACGGGATAGGCGTGCGCGGTCGTCACCGTGAACGAGAACGGCGACCCCACGAGCGCGTTCGTCTGCGCGCTGCTGGTGATCCGCCGCGCCTCGAGCACCGTCACCGTGAAGGACTGCGCCGCCGGGGTGCCGACGCCGTTGGACGCGCCCAGCGTGACCGTCGCCACACCGCCGCTGCCGGTCGCGGGAGTGCCGGCGATCGTCGCCGTCCCGTCGCCGTTGTCGACGAAGCCCAGCCCGCCGGGGAGCGTGCCGGTGAGCGTGATGGGAGCCGGCGTCGGCCGTCCCGTCGTGGTCACGGTGAAGGATCCCGAGGCGCCGACGGTGAACTGCGCCGTCGACGCGCTCGTGAACGCCGGGGTCTGGTCGAGCGTGTACGGGATGCTCTGGGTGGTCGTGCCCGCCGCGTTGGTGGCCGACACCGTCAGCGTGTAGTCGCCGGCGGGAGCGGTCGGCGTGCCGGTCAGCGTCGCGGTTCCGTCGCCGTGGTCGGCGAGGGTCAGCCCGGCCGGCGGCGTCCCCAGCAGTGCGAAGCTCGGGACGGGATAGCCGGTCGCCGTCAGCGTCGACGACTGCGGCTGGCCGACGACACCGGTCAGCGCGCTGGTCGAGGTGATCACCGGCTTCGCATAGACGAGGACGGGGACGGAGAGGGACGCCTGGTCGACCAGCACCGTGACGGTCGCGGAACCGGGCCGGGCGGAGGAGAACGTGGTGGTGGTCTGGCCCGTCGTGAGTGCTCCGGCGGCGGGGGCGACCGTCGCTCCCGCGATGCCGGACACCCCCCAGGTCGGGGTGAGGCCGGTGAGCGCGCCGAGCTGGCCGAGCGGCACGGCGGCGCCCGACGAATCGGCGAGCAGGGAGGCCGTGATCCCGGTGCTGCTGGCCGGCTGCACGATCGGCGACGAGGCCGCGGACACCGTCAGCGTGAGGTACGGGGTCGCCGTCACCGCGCCGGAGGTGGTGTCGCAGCCGCTCGCGCCCGGCGCGCCCGCGCATCCCCACCAGTTGCGGGTCGCGGTCACCGCACCGCCGAGGTTCGCCACGGCGGTGCCCGTGTTGCCGGTGATCCGGTCGTACTGCGCGGTCAGGGTGCCGCCGGTGACGCCGATGGCCGAGCCGCCGCCCGTGGAGTTCTGATTGCCGGTGAACGTCGAGCCCGTGACGCTGAGGGCGCCGCCGTCGAGCCACACGCCGGCGCCCCGGAAGAGGCCGGTTCCCGCGGTCACCGTGTTGCTGCTGAACGTGCTGCCCGTGATCGACAGGGCCGTGGCCGATCCCTGCGGGTCGCTCACCGCGACGGCCGCGCCTCCGGTGACGTTCGTCGCTGTCGCCGTGTTGCCAAAGAAGGTGGACCCCGAGATCGAGAGCGACTGGCCGACCGCGCCCTGAGCGGTCGAACCGACGGCCTGATAGTAGATCGCGCCTCCCGACCCGGTGCCCGCATCGTTGTTGGAGAACACGGAGTTCGTCACGGTGAGCGACCCGCCGACGAACTGGATGGCGCCGCCCGGGTTGCTCGTGCCGGTCACGGTGTTGGCCCGGTTGCCGCTGAACTCCGAGTTCGTGACGACGAGGGTGTCGGGGAGAGTGGGGTCGGGCGAGCCGCCGAGCAGGGCTCCGCCGCCGAAAACGTTGTCGACACCGCCGGTCACCTTCAGACCGTCGATGGTCGCCTTCACTCCGCCGACCGGCACGGGATCGACCAGGAAGACCTGGTGCTGGCCGTCGCCGACGATGGTCGGCGTGCCCTGGCCGGTGATGGTGATGTCCGCTCCGGCCTGCGTGCCGACGGGCAGCGAGCCGAGAGCACTGGAGAGCGTGTAGGTCCCCGGCGCGACGGTCACGGTCTGGGGGCCGCCGAGGTTGTTCGCGACGCACAGCGCGTTGCGCAGGGTCGCGGGCGAGCCCTGGGTGACGACGCTGGGCTGCGCGCACGCGTTGTTGGGGTCGCTGTCGAGGGTGGAGGTGACCGAGAGCGTGCCGGCGGCCTGCGCCGGCACCACGCCGGCGAACAGTCCGGCGACGAGCGCGACGACCGCGCCGGCGGCGATGAGGGGGAGGCGGCGCGCGGTCGAGGTGGGCATGACGGGAGCGGCTCCTCGCGGGCGGCCGCGTGCGAGCGCGCGCGGGCATGTCGGGTGGCCGCGGGTCGGGTCGCGGCCCTCCGATGCTAGCGGCCCGCGGCGGGCGGCGATGTCCCCTCTGTGCGGGCCAGAGGCGCCGCGCGGGGATGCCCTAAGCTCGCATCCAGGCTGCGCGCGACCCGACCCGTCACGCCGCCCCTGCAGGAAGGACCTCCCGTGCCCGAGCTGTCGCGCCGTGCCGTCATGGCGTCCGCGCTGGGCGGCCTCGGCATCGCCGCAGCCGCCGGGCTGCCTGCCGTGCCCGCCGTCGCCCACGGGATCGTCGCGACCGGCGCGGGTGCCGGCCGGGCTTCGGCCGCCAGCACGGCGACCGCCGATCCGGTGCGCTCGCTCTTCGCCCCCGCGATCGGACGCGCATTCCGCGCCACCCAGAGCGCCGACGGCAGCGGCGGCGGCGAACGCACGATCGACCTCGTCCTCACCGCGGTGGAGGACATCGCCGACAGCGCCCCCGGCGACGAGTACCGTTTCCTGTTGCTGTTCACGGCCTCCGGCTACACCGCCGCGGACGGCATCTACACCTTGCGCCGCGCCGGCGCCCCCGAGGTGACGCTCTTCCTCAGCGCGATCGGCCCGCGCGGCATGACCCGCGCCATGCAGGCCGTGGTGAGCCGGACGGCGTGATGGCACTGCGCACCGTCGAGCTGCGGCCGGCCCTCCCGTCCGACGACGCGTTCCTGCGCCGCCTCTTCCTCGAGGTCCGCCGCGGCGAGTTCCCCGGCCTCCCCGCCGCCGACCTCGACCCGCTGCTCGCACTGCAGTACCGCGCGCATCTCGCGGAAAGACGCGATCGCCACCCGCGCGCCGAGACGTCCATCATCCTGGACGCCGGCGAACCCGCCGGCACGATCAGCATCGACCGCCAGGGCTCACGCGTGCACCTGGTCGACATCGCCGTCGTGGCCGACCGCCGCGGTCGGGGCATCGCCTCACGCGTGCTCTCCGACCTCGTCGCCGGCAGCGGGCGCGTGACATTGTCGGTCTGGAGCCTCAACCACGCGGCGCGCCGCCTGTACGAACGCCACGGGTTCGAGGTGGTCTCCGAACAGTTCGGCTACCTGCTGATGGCGACGGAGGCCGACGGATGACCGCGTACGAGGCGTGGGCCGCTGCGGCCGGGCAGACCTTCGAGGCGACGGCCGGCGACGGTGAGCGGTTCCCGCTCCGGCTCGCCTCGGTCTCTCCCGCCCGGCGCTCGAACGGCTGGCTGGGCTACACCCTGGAGTTCACCGCTGCGCCGGACAGCGCCGCGCAGCAGCAGGTCCATGCACTCCGGGGCGCGGGCATCGACGAGGCGGTGTTCCTGGTGCCCACCGGGAGGACGGCGGACGGCCTGACGCTGGAGGCCGCGTTCATGGTCGCCGACCCGGCGGACGACGCCGCCACCACCAGCGCCGCCACCACTGCCACCGCCGAGGAGGAACGATGAGCGACCCGTACATCGGGGAGATCCGCATGTTCGCGGGCAACTTCCCCCCGAGCGGTTGGGCGCTGTGCAACGGCCAGCTGCTGCCGATCTCCGAGAACGACGCCCTCTTCAATCTGATCGGCACCACGTACGGCGGCGATGGCCAGCAGACGTTCGCTCTGCCGAACCTGAACGGTCGGTTCCCGATGCACTTCGGGTCGGGCCCCGGCGGCACCACGTTCCAGCTGGCCCAGACCGGGGGAGCGGACGAGGTCACCCTCACCGCGAACCAGCTGCCGGCGCACACCCACCCCGTCGTCACCGGCTCCGCCGCCACCACGGCGAGCGCGAACGGCGCGTATCCGGCCGCGTGGGCCGACTCCCCGTACACGACCGCCGCGCCCGACACGGCGCTCACGTCGCAGCAGCTCGCGGCCCAGGGCGGCTCGCAGCCGCACGAGAACCGGCAGCCGTACCTCGCGATGACGTTCATCATCTCGCTGAACGGCGTCTTCCCCAGCGCGAACTGACCCGAGGAGCATCCGTGAGCGAACCCTTCCTGTCGGAGATCCGGCTCGTCAGCTTCGTCTTCGCGCCCAAAGGCTGGGCGCTGTGCAACGGTCAGCTGATGCCGATCAACCAGAACCAGGCGCTTTTCGCGCTGCTCGGCACCACGTTCGGCGGCGACGGTCGCACGACGTTCGCGCTGCCGAACCTGCAGGGGCGCGTGCCGGTCGGCGTGGGCGACCGCTACAACCTCGGCGAGGTCGGCGGCGAGTACGCACACACCCTGACCCTGGCGGAGATGCCCGCACACGCCCACCCGGCGTCCGTCGCCGCCGCGGCGACCGCTGCGACCCCGACCTCCAGCACCGTGCTCGCCCAGCCGGGCAAGGCCGCCTACTCGACGACGCACACCGGCGCGATGGCCGCGGCAAGCGTGTCCACCGTCGGCGGCAACCAAGCGCACGAGAACACGGCGCCGTACCTGGCGCTCAATTACGTCATCGCCCTCCAGGGCATCTTCCCGTCACAGAACTGAGGCCCCGATGAGCGACCCGTTCCTCGCCGAGATCCGGCTGGTCCCCTTCAACTTCGCACCGACGGGATGGGCGTTCTGCGCCGGCCAGATCCTGCCGCTGTCGCAGAACACCGCCCTCTTCTCGCTGCTCGGAACGACCTACGGCGGCGACGGCAAGTCGACGTTCGCCCTCCCGAACCTGCAGGGCGTCACCGTGCTGGGAGCCGACCCCGACCAGTTCCCGCTGGGCCAGCAGGGCGGGGTGGACTCCGTCGGCCTCCTCGCCGGCGAGATGCCGTTCCACACCCACCAGTTGCAGGTGGCGGCGGCGAACGGATCGACGACCGACCCGGCCGGCGCGAGCTTCGCCAAGCCGCGCGTCGGCCGCACTCCCGAGAACGGCTACGGGACGAGCCCGACCGTCCCGCTCGCGGCCGACGCGATCGCACCGGTGGGCGGTTCCGTGCCGCACAACAACATGCAGCCGTACCTGGTGCTGAACTACATCATCGCGCTGCAGGGAGTCTTCCCGCCGCGGCAGTAGCCGACGACGACGCGGCAGGGGCGGGCATCCCGTGAAGGGACGCCCGCCCCTGTCGCAACTCGGAACCGGCCGGCGTCACGCCTCGTCGCGAACGGGCGCCACGGTGAGGCGGTCGCCGTCCGGCGCGAGGTCCACCCGCACCAGGTCGCCGTCGCGGACCTCGCCCGCGAGGAGCTCCGTCGCGAGGCGGTCCTCGATCTCGCGCTGCATCAACCGTCGCAGCGGCCGTGCGCCGTAGATCGGATCGTAACCGCGCTCGGCCAGCCAGCGCCGCGCGTCCGGCGTGACCGCCAGCTCCAGCCGGCGCTCCTCCAGCCGCCGCATCAGGCGATCGATGTTCAGCTCGACGATCTCGCCGAGCTCGTCCTGGCTGAGGGCCGAGAACACCACGATGTCGTCGAGGCGGTTCACGAACTCCGGCTTGAACGCCTGCCGCACCATCTGCAGCACGGCCTCCTCGCGCTCGGTCTCGTTCAGGGCCGGGTCGACCAAGAACTGGCTGCCGAGGTTGGAGGTCAGAATCAGGATCGTGTTGCGGAAGTCGACCGTGCGCCCCTGCCCGTCGGTGAGCCGACCGTCGTCGAGCACCTGCAGGAGCACGTCGAACACCTCGGGGTGCGCCTTCTCGACCTCGTCGAGGAGGATCACCGAGTAGGGGCGACGGCGCACAGCCTCCGTGAGCTGTCCGCCCTGCTCGTAGCCGACGTAGCCGGGAGGAGCGCCGACCAGCCGCGAGACGGAGAACTTCTCCCCGTACTCGCTCATGTCGATGCGCACCATCGCCTTCTCGTCGTCGAAGAGGAACGCGGCGAGCGCCTTCGCGAGCTCGGTCTTGCCGACACCCGTCGGGCCGAGGAACAGGAACGAGCCCGTCGGACGTCCGGGGTCGGAGATGCCCGCCCGCGTGCGGCGCACGGCGTCCGCGACAGCGGAGACGGCCTTCTTCTGGCCGATGATGCGGCGCCCGAGCTCGTGCTCCAGGTGCAGCAGCTTCTCCGTCTCGCCCTGGGTGAGCCGGTCGACCGGGATGCCGGTCCACGCCGCGACCACGGCGGCGATGTCGTCCGCCGTGACCTGTTCGTTCACCATGCGCGGGTGGTCGGGATGCTGCTCGGCCTGCTCGGCCTCCGCCAGCTCGCGCTCGATGTTCGGGATGGTCTCGTACTCGATGCGGGAGGCCTCCTGGTAGCGCCCGTCGCGCAGTGCGAGGTCGCGGTGCGTCTTGGCCTCCTCGAGCTGCGAGCGCAGCTCGCCCACCCGGTTGAGGGACGCCTTCTCGGCCCGCCAGCGCTCCTGGAGCGCCGCCAGCTCGTCCTCCTGCTCGCGCAGGCGCTGGCGGAGCTGTTCGAGGCGCTCCTTGCTGGCCTCGTCCTTCTCCTTCTTGAGCGCGAACTCCTCGAGCTTCATGCGCTCGACCTGGCGCTGCAGGGTGTCGATCTCGACCGGGGCGGAGTCGATCTCCATCTTCAGCCGGCTGGCGGCTTCGTCGATGAGGTCGATCGCCTTGTCCGGCAGCTGCCGCGCGGTGATGTACCGGTTCGACAGGGAGGCTGCGGCGACGAGGGCCGAGTCTTCGATGGTGACGCCGTGGTGCGCCTCGTACCGTCCCTTGAGCCCGCGCAGGATCGCCACGGTGTCCTCCACGCTGGGCTCTCCGACGTAGACCTGCTGGAAGCGGCGCTCGAGCGCGGCGTCCTTCTCGATGAACTCGCGGTACTCGTTGAGCGTGGTGGCGCCGATCAGACGCAACTCGCCGCGGGCCAGCATGGGCTTGAGCATGTTGGAGGCCGCGACGGAGCCTTCTCCGCCGCCGGCGCCCATCAGGATGTGCAGCTCGTCGACGAAGGTGATGATCTCCCCCTCCGCGTCGTTGATCTCCTTCAGGACGGCCTTGAGCCGCTCCTCGAACTGGCCGCGGTACATCGCACCGGCGACCAGCGCCGACAGGTCGAGCGACACCAGCTGCTTGCCCTTGAGCGAGTCGGCGACGTCGCCGGCGACGATGCGCTGGGCCAGCCCTTCGACGACGGCCGTCTTGCCGACGCCGGGCTCGCCGATGAGCACGGGGTTGTTCTTGGTGCGACGCGTCAGCACCTGACTGACACGACGGATCTCGGCATCCCGTCCGATCACGGGGTCGAGCTTGCCGCTCTTCGCGATCTCGGTGAGGTTGATGCCGTACTGTTCGAGGGCGCTCTTCGCCTCCTCCTGCGTGGAGGGGGCGCCTTGCATGTTCGCCATTCTCCGGTGTTCCTTTCGAAGTCCTGTGACAAAGTTGAGTCTACTAAGCTCAACTTTGGTTTGGCGAGGGGTATTCCGGATTCTTTCGACGCGAACGCACGGCGACTAGCCTGGTTGCCATGATCGACCCGATGGATGCGCGGGTCGTGCTGCTCGACGGCGCGACAGCGGCGACCCTGGCCCAGGTCCTGCCGCTGCTCCTGCTGACACTCATGGTGGAGCTGCGACGGGTGGAGGTGCACCGGCGTGGGCGCGTGCGCCTGACGCGCACGCTGCTCGGCGTGTTCTTCCTGGTCTTCGGCATCGTGGAGACCGTGCTGGTGCTGTCGATCGACGGCAGGTTCATCCCGTTCGAATGGACGGACCTGGTGCTCGCACTGGTGATCTTCGGGCTGCTGGCCCTGCTGTTCTGGCTCTCGCTGCTCGACGCGCCCGGCGCGAAGAAGCGCAAGCACGACCACGAGCGGGACGAGGGGTCGCCGAGGGGCGCCTAAACGCCCCTAAGGCGCACGCATAAGGGCGTTAGGACGCCCCTCGGCGACCCTTCAGTCGCCGCCGGGGGCCGGCGGCTGCGGGGGCTTACGGCGGGCGGTGAGGACGACGATGACCACGCCGATCAGGGCGAGCACCACGATCGCGATACCGATCCCGATGACCAGCGGCAGACCGCTGTCGGCGGACGACGACGCGGATGCAGGCGCCGACGTGGACACCGTCTCGCCGGGTGTCGGCAGAGCCGCCCCCGGTGTCGCCTCCGGCGCCGGCGTCTTCTCGGACCCCGGAGTCGACGGCGCGCCACACGTCGGAGACGCGGAACCGGCCGATGCCGAGGTCGCGCCCGCCGCCGGCTTGTACTCGAATCCGTACGTGCCCGACACCGTGTGACCGTCCGCCGAGACGATCTGCCAGTCCACCGTGTACGCACCGGCCGCGCCGAGCGCCACGGGGGCCGTCACGCTGTCGCCGAGGACGCTCGGGCAGCCCGTCTCGAAGTACCGGCCGCCTGCTGTCACCTGGAGGATCGCCGACGAGCCGTTGCCGGTCAGGTCGAGCACCCGGTCGTTGAACGTCAGGCTCACCTGGGTCAGCGGCTCGGTCTGCACCGCCCCGCTGGCCGGCGACGAATCGACGAGGTAGTCGTGCGCGCTGGCCGCCGTCGCCGGGAGGAGCGTCAGCGCCGAGGCCACGAGCACGGCACCCAGGGCCGCGAAGCGCCGACCACGCCTGCGCCCGGTGCCGCCGTTCCGGGCGACGGTCACTTCGAACCGTCCGCTGCGGTCGCCGACGCGGGCGTCGACTGAGCCGCCGGTGACGTGACCGCGCGCGAGCGCCGCGTCAGCGCGAGCACCGAGACGACGAGGGCGACGGCGCCGAGCACCAGGCCGGCGATGCCGAGACCGATCGCGGTCGCTGCAGCCGCCGGCGACGCCGCGGCGGGTGCCGCCGGCGCGACCGCGGTGGGCGTCGCCAGCAAGCCGGGGGTCGCCGCACCGTCGGCCGGCGGGGGCGCGTCGGTGATGTAGACGGTGGGCGCGGGGTGCTCCGGCTCAGCCCCGGAGGCCGGGGTCTTCTCGTCCCAGTTGACGACCGTGCCGTCGGAGTAGTACTGGTGCGTCGGCAGCACGATGCTGCCCGTATCGGGCATCGCCCCCGCCGAGATCACGAACTGCTGGAACTGACCGGGAGCGATCTGGACTCCCTGCTCGGCCGTCCAGACGACCTTCACCGGAGCCTGGGTGACGGTTCCGTCGTCGGTCTTGATCGGCTTTGCGAGCGTCTCGGTGACGACCTGCGTCGACCAGCCCGCGAGCGGCTGGTACGACACCGAGCCGAGGGGGGTGTCGGTCGGCAGGTCGACCTCCAGCTTCACCGTTCCGGCCGTCGCCGACTCGGTGGGGACCTTGAAGGTGAGCGTGGCATAGCTGCCGACCGCGGCCTGGTCCGGATCGACATGGACGTGCGCGCTGGCGGCGAGCGGAGCCGCGAGCGCGAGCGCCATCGCGGCGAGGGAGGCCGCGCCGGCCACGACGGCGGTGCGGGCGCGCAGTCGGCTGCGCGAGGTGGAACTGTTCATGGGTTCGTCCGATTCTCGGCCGCGTCGAACGCGAGCCGGGTGAGGGGATGGCGGAAGCCTCCCGGCCGAGCGCGCGGCTGCGTTCAGCCGAGCGTCGAGCGCGGAAGGGAGCATTCCCCGGGCGGCGCATGCGCGAGCGCTGCTCAGCCGGCCGGGACGAACCCCGGGGGCGGACCGCGGCGCCGCCGTCCGTCGAGCACGGTGTCGAGCCGGCGCGGCGCGCGCGGAGCCGCCGCGACGACCGAAGAGACGCGCCAGGTAGGCTCCGCCTGCACCGCCGTTACCCGGTCGACGAGCCGGCGGAGCACGAAGAACGCGAACCGGGCGACGGCCAGCAGGGTGCGCTCACCGTGCAGCAGCACCGTGACCGTCAGCACGACGGCGGCCGCGTGGGCGAGCCACATCCACGGGCTGTCGCCGATCAGCGTGGCGGACATGGCCATCCGCGCCGGCGAGGGCGAACCGGGGTCGATCGTCAGGTGCATTCCGGCGTGGAGGTGGCCATCGGCCGGCATCCCGCTGAATGTCGCGGAGGGGCTCAGCGTGAACAGTGCGTGGAAGAGGAACTGGCTGACCAGCACCGACAGGGTCACGCGCCAGACCGCGACCCGTTTGCCCGCCAGGGCGATGCTGCCGAGCGACGAGAAGACGAGGCTGAGCGTCAGAGCCAGCGCACTCGGCGCCTGTCCGCCCCCCGTCATGTGGAAGAGCGCGGCGACCACGGTGGCGATACCCGCGGCGGCGAAGCCGCGGGCGACCCGTGCTCCGCGCGAACTCATGCGCACCACTCTACGCGGCGCTCTACACGCGGTCGAAGTCGGCGACGCTGCGGGGCGCGCCGCCGGACATGACGCGACCGCCGAGCATCCCGGGGTCGGAGGATGTTCGGCGGTCGCGCCGGGTCCGAAGGCGTCAGAGCGCGGCAGGGTCCCTGTCGTCGATGTTCGCCGGGGCCTTGGCATCCAGCTCTTCCGGGAGCTCGAGCGGACGGCGCGCGTAGTAGCCCTTCGCCTTGCGGTAGAAGAGGACGAGCGGCACGATGCCCACGACGATCAGTCCGACGCCGATGCTGTTGACGATCGGGTCGTTCTGGGTGATACCCATCACGAAGATCACGCCCATGAAAATCGCCCCGGCCGCCGGCCAGAGGAAGATCAGCAGGAAGTTCTTCACCGAGCGGAACAGCACCCGACGGTACGCGACCACCACGGCCACGCCGGCGAGCGTGTAGTAGAAGGCGATCTGCATGCCGATGGACGCGATCGCGTTGGTCATGATGTCCGACACGGTGCCGAGCAGGTTCGAGCCCACGAAGAGGATGATCGACACGCCGACGACCACAAGCGTCGCGAAGGCGGGCGTCCGCCAGCGCGGGTGGATGCGGCCGAACGCCTTCGGGATGGTGTGGTCACGGCCCATGGCGAAGAGCGTGCGGGTCACCTGGATGAGCGTGGTCTCCAGCGTCGCGATGGTCGACAGGGCGACGGCCACCACGAGGATCTTGCCGCCGATGCCCGGCCACACGGCGTCGCCGAGCACCGAGAGGATGTTCGCGCTGTTGTTCTCGATCGTCTTCGACGGCAGCATGACCAGCGTCGCGATCGTGAAGATCTCGAACAGCAGGAAGACGATGACGATGCCGATGATTCCGGCGGATCCGGCGTTCTTGTGGCCGTCTCTCGTCTCCTCGTTCAGGTTCGACGAGACGTCCCAGCCCCAGTAGTAGAAGGCGGCGATGAGGGCGGCCGAGACGAAGACGCCCTGCCCGCTCAGGTGGCTGAAGCCCAGCCAGTCCCACGAGAACGACGGGCCGGCGTGGCTGCTGGTCGCCGCGCGCACGATCATGAGCACGGCGAAGAGGATGAGGATCCCCACTTCGATGAGCGACATGATCCACTGCGCCCGCGCGGTCACGTGCACGCCGAACAGCACGCACGCCGCCATCACGAGGAACCAGATCGCGCCGACTCCCGTGATCAGCCAGGCGTTGTTCGCCTGATCGGGCGCGAACAGCGTCACCGTCATGGCACCGGCCGGGAGGGCTCCCGCGACCATGAAGATGGTGGCCGAGACGACCAGCGCCCACCCGGACAGGAAGCCGAGGATGGGATGGAGGGCGCGGGCGACCCACGAGTACGTGGCACCTGCGTTGACGTCGGCGCGCCCGAGATAGAGGAACGCCCAGGCGATGCCGAGCATCGGGATGCCGCACCAGAGCAGTGCGGCCGGCGCGCCGAGTGCGGCGGCGCCGACGAGCGTCGCGGTCGTGGCCGCGATCGAGTAGGCTGGCGCGCTGCCGGCCACGGCCATCACGATCGAGCCGGCGGCGCTCACCCCGTCCGCCTGCAGTGCGTGCTTTTCTTCGCCCCCGCGAGGGTCGGCTCCGTTGTCGAGTGCTACGGAAGCCGGCCGGGAATTGTCCTGCGTCATTGCTCTCCCTGGCTAGGGTCGCGTGTGCGACAGAGGGACGTTAGCAAGTCCACGCCCCGACGACAAGCTTTTTGCTACGAAATCGGTTGCCAAAGTCATGAGGCAGTGCGGAAACCGGACGAATTCTGTGTGGAGTCAGAGATTCTCCGCACTTTCCACTCCGTGCTCAGGCAGCTCGGGAGCCGCCTGGAGCGTCTGGCCGCACCTGTGCTCGGCCGCCGCGATCACGAACGTGGCGTACCGTGCCGTGCCGCCGGCTGGGCGGAATCCGAGCCGGAGAGCCAGCCGCGCGGAGGCGAGGTTCGTGCGGTCGATCACCGCGGTCACCAGACACGCGCCGAGCTCGCCGAACGCGAGGTCGAGGAGGGCGCGGGCCGCCTCCGTCGCATAGCCGTGGCCGCCCTCGGCGGTCAGCTGCAGCCAGCCGATCTCGGCCACGCGGGTCTCGGCCGCGACCGTGCGCAGGTGCAACGAGACGTCGCCGATGACACGGCCGTCGCGCTCCACCGCGAGGACCAGGAGGTCGCCCGGCCGCGACAGCACCGTGTGGGTCGTGCGGGCCATCAGATGGTCCCTCACCTGGCGAACCGTGCGCAGGGGCCAGTCCAGGCCGCGCCGCACCTCCTCGTCGTCCTCGATCCGTCGCCAGTCCGGCTCGTCCGACGACCGGTAGGGCCGGAGGAGCAGGCGCGCCGTCCGCAGCTCACGGGCTACGACCGGCGCTCCGATGGCCGGTGAGCTCCAGAGGAGGCGGAGCGTCCGCAGTCCGGAGAGCGGACCGCGCAGGTGCAGCGCACGATGAGGGCGGCGCGGGAGAGAGGCCACGGCAACCTCCTCTCCTGCCCTGACGCTAACCCGGTGCGACTCCGTCGCGGCTGCGACCTCCGAGCGGCGCGTGAGAAGCACGGAAGCGTCGCATAGGGCGCACCCAGCGGGGCGATGCCGGAGAGGTCAGGGTCGACGGGATGCGGTCACCGTGAACTTGGGGTTGCGCGTGATCTGACGGGTCGGGCCGACCGCGCGCTCGAGCGCCGGCCGATAGCCGAGGTGCGAGTTCCACACCGTCCACAGTTCGCCGCCGGGGGCGAGCACGCGGCCGGCGTCGGCGAACATGCGGTGAGCGATCCCGGTGTGCACGGCCCCGCCGATGTGGAACGGCGGGTTGAGCACGATGAGGTCGGCCGATGCGTCGGCACGGGTCGACAGGCCGTCGTCGCGGACGACCTCCACCCGGTCGGCGACCCCGTTCGCCGCGGCCGTGTCGCGCGCCGAGGCCACGGCCGCCGCCGACTGATCCGTCGCGACCACGCGCAGGCGGGGCCGCCGGGTGGCGAGCGCGGCCGCGAGCACACCGGTTCCGCAGCCGAGGTCGACCGCGGAGGCGGCCTCGGGCACCGCCCCGTCGAGCACCGACAGCAGGAGGCGGGTGCCGATGTCGACGGTCGGGCCGGCGAACGCGGCGCCGTAGGCGCACACGTGCAGGCCGGTCTCGGCATCGAGCGCCCGCTCGGGCCAGCGGTCGAGCACGGTGGCGGCGGCGGTGTGCGGCTCGCGGACGGTGAGCACGCGCGCCTTCTGCCGGGCCAGCGAGACCTGGAGCTCGCCGAACACCTCAGCGAAGACGGCATTCATGGCCGGCGTCATGTGCTTGAGCATCCCGCCCGCATACACGACGACCTCGGGATGCGCGTGCTCGGCGACGAGCGTCGCGATCTCGGCGAGCGCCTCCAGGCTCCGCGGCAGCCGCAGCAGCACGGTGCGGGCGCCCGCGACGAGCTCGGAGTCGAGCGCGTGATGCGTGAAGCCGCCCGCGAGCGCGAGCGCCTCCGCGTTGGCGTCGAGAGCCCGCTCGGCGGTCAGCGGGTCCTGGTGCACCCGGATGCCGTTCGCGCCGCGCGCGGCGGCGGCGAGCGTCAGGGCCCCGTACGCGTCGCCGATGACGACCAGCCCCGGACGCAGCACGTCATCACCGGCGACGTCGGCGAGGAGGCGGTCGGCCGCATCCGAGGCGAACAGGTTCGGCGCCTCCACATCGGGCCGCCGGCGCAGCCGCTCGTAGGGGAACATGCGATCCAGTCAAGCAGACGCCCGGGCGGCGTCGGTCCCAGCGGGAGCGGTCGAGCGACGGAGTGGACGACGGCGCGACCGACGACGGAGGACGAGCACGTGTGGTATCCCTGACGCGTGAACGACGCCGATCCGCACCTCCTCGCCCCGGGCTCGCCCCGACCCCGTTCACGGCGGCCGAGATCCGCGCGGGGTGCCCGGCTGGTCGCGTCTCGATCGTCCGGACGTCCGACGGCATCGGCTCCACCCGGTTCGCCGCGGTGGACGACGACGGGGCGTGGATCGAGGACACGCCACTCGACGGAAACGGGGAGGCGGCGGGCCCGGTCGAGCGCGAGCGGTCGACGTGGCACGAGTTGCAGGAGCACGCGGCGTTCCCCGCAGCGGACACGACGATCGACCGTGCCGAGCTGACCGGCCCGCTCGGCACGCTGTCGTGCCTCCGCTACACCGTGCGCCGTGACGCGGCTGAGCTCGTGTTCTGGTTCGCGGTCGACTTCCCGGGGATGCCGATCCGCGTCGAGCGCACCGAGAACGGCATGACCCGGGTCACGCTCGAGGTCGTCGCTATCTCGGGCGTGCCCGAGCGCTGACGCTCAGCGGAACGCGACGTCCGCCGCCCCCACGACCTCGGCCGTTCGCCCGGGCGCCCGGTGGTTGCCCCAGTACAGGTTCGTGTGCGCGATGACCAGGTCGGGCGTCGGTGCTCCCCACTCACTCAGGTCCTCCGTGGTGTGCGCGTCCCCGACCAGGGTCACGTCGTAGCCGCGGACCACTCCGCCGTGGATGGTCGACCGGATGCACTCGTCGGTCTGCGAGCCCGTGACGACCAGGTGCCCGACGCCTGCGGACGCCAACACGTCCTCGAGCGTGGTCTCCTCGAACGCGTCGGCGTAATGCTTGGGCACGAGCGCCTCGCTGTCGTCGCGCGACAGCTCGGGCACGTACTCCCACGCCTCGCTGCCGTACTCGACGTTCTCGTCGGAGTGCTGGATCCAGATGACCGGGACGCCCTCCGCACGCGCCCTGTCGACCAGGTCGCGGATGTTGCCGACGACGTCGTCGCGGCGGTACGCGCCGCCGATGACGCCGTTCTGGACGTCGATCACCAGGAGCGCGGAGCGCTCGCGGCCGTGGAGTGTTGTCATGCGATCCCCCTCACCGCACCGAGGCTACTCGGATCAGGCGCTGGAGGAAATGGTGCGCCCGCTCGGCCGTCACTGCTCGGCCAGGAAGCGCTCCCGCTGCTCGTCCTGCTCCCTGAGCATGCAGTCGTACTCGTCCTCCAGCTCGCCGACCCGGCGGCCCGCGTACGCCACGTTCTCGGCGGCGGCGTCCGAGACCCGGCGCAGCCCCTCCCGGAAGCCGGGGTCATCGGCCACGCCCTCACGCGCGCCGACGCTGAAGAACGCCTCACACACCTGGTCGACTCGGGAGCGGTAATGGCCGAGGTAGCGCTCGGCCGCCTCGATCCTCAGCCGGGCGGTCGTGCGCTCGTGGTCCTGAGCGTCCTCCAGCTCTGCCAGCGTTCTGTACGTCACCATGCGATGCTGTCCACCCCGTTGGCGTAGTCGTTCTCGGCCCTCAGCTCGCCGATTCCGCGCTGCACTGTGTCCGCGACGGCGCCGGCGAGGACGGTGTTGCCGACGTCAGCGGTGCGGAGGGTGAGGCCGATTCCGGTGTGCGCCGGCAGCACGATCGCGGACTCACTCACCTTCACCGCCGCGTGGTCGGCGTGCACGATCGGAGGCATCAGGCAGTCCAGCAGCTGGACGGCCGCACCGTGGACCTGCGCCTCGATCCAATTCTGGACCTCGTGGACGCCGGACCGTATCTCCCGGTCAATGCCGTCGAAGAGTTCCTGCACGAAATCTGCGGGGTCCATGCCCCCTCCTATCCGCGGAGTCCGAAGGTCACGGCCCACTGAGCGTCCTGCTCCAGGGTGTGCTGCACGGCCTGAACGATGCCCCTGCTGAGCTGGCCGACGCGCTCGATGTGCCGGTCGACTCGCTGATCGACGGCCCGCACGGCGCGTTCATCGACGTTCTGGTGGACATGCAGGCGGTGCCGGTCGATACAGGCCTCGACGTCGTATGCGGTGATCGTCGGCAAGAGGGCGGCGGTGTTCTTCGCCGCCAGCAACCCGGCCTCCATGCGCGGGATGATCCGGCCGTTGGCCTGCTTGATCTGCGCCAAAGCGGTCGCCGTGCCGCCGATACTCGCCGCAAGACCCAGCGCGGCGACCGAGTTGACCGCCACCATCGCCCCGGACGCGTTCTTCCCCAACGTCTGCATAGCTACCGGGCTGCGCGCGATACCCGCCAGCATCGACAACACAGGAGAAGCGGCCGTCGACGCCCCGGGAAGGAAGGTGTCCATCGCGTTCCCGAGAATGTCTTCGAGGCGACGGCCGTTCGCGCCCGCGCCCGTGATCGAACCATCCGGGTCGAATCTGAACGCCCCACCATTTCCGAGGTTGTGATAGTCCAACGTCTCGCGACCACGCTGATCGGACACGAAAACGGCTGCGCCCGTCCGGTTGGCATACAGGTTGCCGATCAGGTCCCACTCGTTCACATAGTTGACCAGCCGGGTGCGACCCGCCGTCAGGTCGGCCTCCAACCGCTTCCTCGCCTGCGGCGACAACCACTCCCACGGGTCCGGCCCGTTGAACGTCGTCGCATCCCACCCGTTCTCCGCCGCGACCAGCAACGCCAGGAACCCGCCCAGCGAATGCCCCGCCGTCGACACGGACGAACCGGGATGCAGGTTCGCCACCCGATCCGCGAAGAATTGCGCGTCGAGCACCTGGCTCGACGGAGCGTGCGCGCCCCCGACGACCGTCTCGACATCCGCCAGGATGTCAGCCCGGTGATCCGGATTCGTTCCCGCATACGAGACGACGATGTGCGACATGTCCGGGACGCCGTCCGCCACGGGCACGACGGCCATCGCCTGGAAGCCGTTGACGGGGTTGTCCTCGGTGTCGATCACCTGATACGCCTGGGCGTGGTCGCCGTTACCGACGATGATCTTGTCACCGGTCGAATATGCGGGATCCTTCGCTAGCCGATCCACAAAATACGCTTCTGCCGCGATATCCAAGGCTTGCTCGGTCGTGGTCATTGGATTATCTCGGACGTTCCGTCGCTGTAGATGACCGTCAAAGCTAGACCCTGGGAAGGCGACGGGGCTTCGGGAGGCACATCACTACCTCCGACGAATCCGGGCCCGATATCCGGACCTATGATCACCTGATAGTCCACTCCATCGACTGTGGCCACGGCATTAGCCCCCCAAGGAGCGCCGAGGCCACCCCGACTGCCATCCTGCGTGAAGCGGACCTTCTCAACGTTCGGCTGGTACTCGTCGCGAAAGTAGAGCGCGGCCGCTCGCTGCAGCTCTTTGACGGGTGGGTCTGGTGTCATGAGGCGACTCCTTATCGGTGAACAGGCCGTCAGACCGACGATCAGCGCGATGCCCATCAGCGCAGCGCCCAGCACTCGAACCACCCGCATGTGCACCTCGCTCCCGCGCAGCCAGAGAAACCCGAATCCACCACCCGGACGGGACTGATGCGCCCCAAGAGGACCGGTCGTTCTACTCAACACGACGGTGACGACGGGGAAGCGGGCGAGACCCGGAGTCCGGCCCAATGATCACCCGGCCGTTCACACCCGCAACTCCAGCTGGCTTCAGCCGGAAATGATGCGCCCCCTCGGCCGGAGATTCACGGCCGAGGGGGCGGGTTCAGTAAGGACGGCGCGCAGCCGCCCATGGTCACACGGTGAAGCGGATCGGCTCCCCGAGCGTCGCGACGGAGGTGCCCACCTGCACGGCGTACTCACCCGGCTCCGTCCGCCAGGCGTGGTCGTCGACCGACCAGTACTGCAGCGATCGCGGCTCGAGCTCGACGGTGGCCACCGCGGCCTCCCCCGCCTCGGCCCGGATCAGGGCGTAACCGGCCAGCCAGAGCACCGGCCGCTCGATCGGCGATTCGGAGACACGGGACAGGTAGACCTGCACGACCTGCTTGCCCGCTCGCGTCCCGACGTTGGTGACGGGCACGCTCACGGAGAGGCCGTCGAGGGTCGCCTCGCCCAGCTCCCACTCGGTGTAGCCGAGGCCGTGACCGAACGGGATGGCCGGTGCCGGGCCGCCGAGTGCGGCGCGGCGCAGCCACTCCCGGTAGCCGACGTTCAGCTTCTCGTCGTAGAACAGGGCACCGTCGATCGGCTCGACCTGCCAGACCGGGACGTCCTCCTCATCCGCCGCCCACGTGGTCGGGATGCGGCCGCCCGGCTCACGCGCGCCCGAGAGCACGTCGGCGAGGGCCCCGCCGGTCTCCTGGCCCGGGAACCAGGTGAGCAGCACGGCGGGAGCGTCCTCGAGCCAGGGCAGGATCACCGGACCTCCCGAGTTCACGACGACGACCGTGCGGGGGTTCGCGGCCAGCACGCGGCGGACCAGCTCGTCCTGCCCGTCCGGCAGGCGCAGGCCGGCCCGGTCGAAGCCCTCCGACTCGAGGGTCTCGGTGGTCCCCACGACCACCACGGCGACATCGGAGGACGCGGCCAGCTCGACCGCTCGCTCCAGCTCTCCCGCCGGGTCCGCGAACGGCTCCTCGTAGCCGAAGGTGAACATCACCGCGGCGAGGCCGGCCTGCTGCTGCGGCCGGTGCTCCAGGCGCAGCGAGACGCTCTCACCGGCCTTCAGCCGCAGAGGGAAGGACTGCTTGGGCGGGTTGAGGAACGCCATGAAGGGGTCGGTGCCCTCGGGGAAGAACAGGCCGTCGCTCTTGAGCTCGCCGTCCACCTCGAACCGGAACATCCCGAGCCCGGCGAACCCGACCTCGTACTCGCCGTCCTCCGGCGCCGTGAACGATGCCACGGCCTCCACCACGGCGGTGTCGCCGAGGACGGGGTCGCCCAGCCAGACGAGCCTGCCCGACGTGCGGTGCTCGTCGAGGAGCACCTCGCCTGCCTCGCTCAGGAACCGCACGTGCAGGCCCGGCTCTCCGGTCACCGGGTCGGTGGCGACCCGGCCGTCCACCGGCAGGATCGACTCCGACGATCTGACGCCCGCCGCGTAGCGCACGTGGTCGGCGCCGAAAGCGGCGACCAACCCGTCGTACGGGGTGACGACGTGATCCGGGAACACCGTGGCAGAGCCGCCGCCCTGCGTTCGAGCGATGCGGGCGTGCTCGCCGACGAGTGCGACCGTCGGGCCCGCGGCGGTGTCGAACGGCAGCACGCCGTGGTTGCGCACCAGCACCATCCCGTCGGCAGCCGCCTCGCGCAGCAGGGCGTCGATGCGATCCTGCGGCCACGGCAGCGCCTTCGGCGTCGCCGGTTCCACGCCCTCGAGTGCGCCGAGGCGCCCGGCGAGGCGCAGGATGCGGCGCACCTTCTCGTCGATGTCCGCCTCGTCGACCTGGCCGGAGCGCACGGCCTCCACCAGAGCGGCGCCCCAGACGCCGTCGGGCCCGGGCATGGCGAGGTCCTGCGCCGCGCGACCGGCGGCGACCGTGTCGCGCACGCCCATCCAGTCGGACACGACGACACCGTCGAAGCCCCACTCCTCTTTCAGCGGCGAGCGCAGCAGGTCGTTCTCGGTCATCGTCACGCCGTCGACGGAGTTGTAGGACGACATGACCAACCAGGCCCCGCCCTCGACCACCATGCGCTCGAACGGGGCGAGGTAGACCTCGCGGAGGGTCCGCTCGTCCACGTGGACGTCGACCGTCATGCGGTCGGTCTCGCTGTCGTTCGCCACATAGTGCTTGGGCGTGGCTCCGACACCGCACGACTGCACGCCCTTCACGAAGGCCGTGCCGATCACGCCCGAGAGCCACGGGTCCTCGCTGTACGCCTCGAAGTGGCGGCCGCCGCGCGGGGAGCGCTGGATGTTGACGGTCGGCCCGAGAGCGACCCCGACGCCCTTGCGGCGCGCCTCGGCCGCGATGAGCTGGCCGAAGCGGTGCACCCGCTCCGCATCCCACGACGCGGCAAGGGAGGTCGGCGACGGCAGGCTCGCCGACGAGTCGCGCTCGTCCCATCGCTGCCCGCGGACGCCGGCGGGGCCGTCGGAGACCACGATCGTCTCCAGGCCGATCTGCGGCTCGTCGTGCAGGGTCCAGAACGAGGCGCCGGTGAGGAGGCGCACCTTCCGCTCGAGCGAGAGGGAGCCGACCAGCCCGTCGAGGAACTCGTCCGCGACGTCGGCGGCGGTGGTGATGTCGGTCATGCGCACATTCTCCTTGGCGGGCGGGGCACCTATCGGACGGACTTGATCGGGAGGACCGCGAAGGAGCCGAGGAGGGCGATCACGATGCCGATCGGGAACAGCGGGGTGTAGACGTTGCCGAACCCGACGACGATGGCGCCGGCGATCCCGGGGGCGAGCGTCTGCGGCAGGGTCGCTGCGATGTTCAGCACACCGAGGTCCTTGGCGAAGTCGTCCTTGGACGGCAGCACTTCGCTCATCAGGGCGGTGTCGACCGACTGGTAGGCGCCGAAGCCGAGGCCGGCGACGAACGAGAAGATCATCATGCCGGTCACGGTCGGCATCACCAGCGGGAACAGGAGCGAGACGGCGAGGATGACACCGGCGATGATCACGAGCGGCTTGCGGCGCCCCAGCTTGTCGGACAGCGGACCGCCGACCAGGGTCGAGATCAGGGTTCCGGCGAGGCTCAGGAGGCCGAGCAGCGGGACCACCGCGACGGCGCCGCCCTTGAGGCCGATGTAGTCCTGCAGGATGAACAGCTGGTATCCCGTGACCATGAAGTAGCCGGCGAAGAGCAGGAGGCGTCCGGTGAAGCCCCAGAAGAAGTCGGGGTGCTTGACCGGGCTGACCCAGAACGTCTTGAGGAAGGCGACCAGGTTGAACGGCGGCTTGGGCTCGCCCTTGCTGGACGTGTCCGGGTTCAGGACGACGAACAGCACGATGACGATCAGGGCGACCCCGGCGAACACGAGATAGCCGGTGGGAATCGAGCCGGCGAAGGCCGCGCCGGCGATCTGGCCGCCGAGTGCGCCGAGCATCAGGCCGAGGCCGCTCAGGGCGGCGAAGGTGCCGCGGACGGCGCTGGGGACCCGGTCGGGGAGGATCGCGCTCAGCGGGCCCTGGGCGAAGTTGTATGCCACCTGCACGATGACCCAGGCGATGGCGATCTGCACGACGGTGTTCGCCGCTGCCATGCCGAGGAGGGCCAGACCGCCGATGAGCGCACCGGCGACCATCCACGGTGCGCGCCGCCCGAACCGGCTGCGCGTGCGGTCGGACACCATGCCCGCGATCGGCTGGGCCACCATCGCGGCGAACGCGCCGATGGTCGCGACCACGGCCAGCGTGCCGGCCTTGGCGCCGTCGCCGACGATCCCCTGCACCTGCAGCGGGAGCAGGATGCCGGGAACGGCTCCCCAGATGCCGAAGATGGCGAGGTTGGCGACCGACATGGACAGCATCAGCTTGAGCAGCTTGCCGCGCACCCTGACCTTCTGCGGCGCCTGGGCCGAGACGGCGGAGGTGGGCGCGGCCGAGAACGCCGAGTCGGCGGTGGTCAGGGTCGAGCCGAGCGCCACGCTGTCGGGCGCGCCGGACAGGTTCGGCGGGAGTGTGGGCTGGATGGGGCGCGGGGCCTCGGGGAGGTCGTCTGACGGCGTTGTCACGGGGTGTGTCCTTTCCTCAGCAGGCGACGCTGCGTGCTAACACGCGTAACCATACGGGACGCGATCCGCGAATACAAGCCGTCGCTCGGTTTTGCTGACGCGAGTAACCAGGCCGGTGCCGAGACCTAGACTGAGCACACCATGTTCACGCCGCAGGTCGTCAAAGCGCCCACGAGCGCGGACGTCGCCCTCGCGGCCGGCGTCTCGCGCGCGACGGTCTCGTTCGTCCTCAACGACAAACCCAACTCGCGCGTCTCCGACGACACCCGCCACCGCGTGCTCGAAGCGGCGCGCCTGCTGGGCTACACGCCGAACACGGCGGCCCGGTCGCTCGCGAGCGGGGAGGCCGTGGCAGGCCTGCTGCTCGCAACCTCGGCCTCCGACCACGGCGCCACGGTCGAGCGCGCCTTCGACGCCCTCCTCGGCCGCACGGTCGACGACGGCACCGACGCGCTTCGGCACGCGGACACGGCGACCACGGGTGCGGAGGCGGGCCAGCTCTGGGCGAAGCTGCGCCCCGAGGCCGTGCTCGCCGAGGCCGAGCGCTGCGACGAGGCGGCCACCGAGGTGCTCCGCCTCGCGGGCGTGCGCGCGCTGATCGTGCACGGAACGGTCGCGGTCGACCACGCACCGTCGCTGGTCATCCCCCAGCGCCCGTTCGGGAGCACGGCGATCGAGCATCTCGCCGCACTCGGCCACCGGCACGTCGTCTACCTGGCGCCCGCGCGGCCGGGGGCGGCCGCCTCCGAACGGCTCGCCGGCGCCCAGGAGGCCGCAGACCGGCTCGGGGTCCGGCTCGACATCGCGCACGCCGCAGCGTCCGCGCGCACGCTGCGCGACTGGGCACACGGCCTCCGCTACGACCCCGCCGCGCCGACGGCGGTGGCGGCCGCCGACGACGGGCTGGCGATGGCGGCGATCCGCGCCCTCGTGGACGCCGGCCTGCGGGTGCCGGGCGACGTCGCGGTGGTCGGCGCCGACGACCACCCTGCCGCCGCCGACTTCGTCCCGCGCCTCAGCACGGTCACCTTCGACGCGGAGGCACTCGCGGCCGACCTGCTCGACGCCTACGCACGCATGCGCTCCGGCGAGCGGGTCGAGCGACTGGAGGCACCCCCGGTGCGGTTGGTCGCGCGGGAGTCCAGCACGCCCCCGGTTGCGGGGGTCCGTACCGACGATCAGGGGTAGACCGGCCGGTTAGGCTGGGCGGTGTGGGGACTCTCGCCTGGCTCACACTCGCCCTCGGCCTGCTCGCCGCCTACCCGGCCTGGCGATTCGGCGTGCGCGCGTGGCGGTTCGGGGCGGGTCCGACCGTCCGGGCCGTGCTGATCGGCCAGGTCGCCGGACTGGCGTTCATCCTGCTCTGGTGCCTCTTCGCGCCGCGGCCCGATCTGGGCGGTGTCGGCTGGTTCGCGATCGCACTCGCGACGCTCGCCGTGCCGCTCGCCCTCGGCGACGCACTGCAGTCCCGCGCCCGGCTCCGCATGCTCGCCGTGACCCTGACCGTCGTGAGCGGTCTGGCCGGTCTGGCCGCGACCGGGTTCACGCTCGTGCCGACGCTCACCAGCGCGACGATCGCGGGCAAGCAGGTGCCGCTGACCCCGCAGAACCTCGCCGACGGCGCGCAGCTCACCGTGCGCATCCCGCCGACCGCCTCCGGATTCTCGGCCCGCGACGCCCACCTGTTCGTGCCCTCCGGGTGGTTGCGCGACCCCTCGACCACGCGCCCGGTGGTCGAGATGATGATGGGGCAGCCGGGACGGCCGACCCTGGGCGCGACGCTCGACGCCTTGCACAGCCTCGGCGACCAGCGGCTGGACGACGCCCCGTTCGTGCTCGTCGTCGACCAGCTCGGCGCGATCGACAAGAACCCGCCGTGCAGCGACACCGGCGGCGGCAACCTCGACACCTACCTGTCGAAGGACGTGCCGGACTGGATCCGGGGCAACCTGCCCGCCGGCGACGACCGGCAGGACTGGGTGATCGCCGGCTACTCCCACGGCGGCGAGTGCGCCGCCTACCTGGGCGCGAAGCATCCCGGAACGTGGGCGAACGTCGTCGACATCTCCGGCCCCGACAAGCCGGGGGAGCACCGTCCCGTTTACACGCGCAACACGTACTACGGCGGCAGCCAGGCCGCATTCGAAGCCACCTGGCCGGCGAACGTGATGGCCGCCACCACCTACACGGAGCCGATGACCGGCATCTTCGTCGCCGGCGACCTCGACACGCACTTCCGGCCGCAGGTGGAGGCCACGGCCACCGCGGCGGAGAAGGCGGGCTGGAAGGTCACATACTGGGCTGTCCCCCACTCCACTCACACCGAAGCACTGGAACCCGGCCTCGCGACCGCGTACAACCAGCTCATCCCCCGGTGGATCGCCTCCGGCGCCATCCCCTTGGCCGGCCGATTGCTGTGCACGCCCGACCAGAGCGCGCGTGCGTGCGGGCTGACCCAGGCGGCCGCGGTCGCCGGAACCGTCACGATCGTCGATCTGAGCGTGCTGGCGGCGTTCCTGGGCGCACAGCTGCTGCTGTTCTTCCGTCGCGGACGCCGGGCCGCTCCCTCACAGTGACAGCGCCCTGACGACGGGCGAGATTCGTCACGAATGTCGACATTCGTGGCACGAATCCCGACATTCGTCACGAATCCTCAGGCTGAGACGGCCTCCCGTGCCGCGGTGAAGGCGTCGACGCACCGATGGATCTCCTCGTCGGTGTGCGCCGCCGACAGCTGCACCCGGATGCGCGCCTTGCCGCGCGGCACCACCGGGTACGAGAACGCCGTGACGTAGACGCCGAGCTTCTGCATCTCGTCGGCGATCCGCGCGGTGAGCGCGGCGTCGCCGAACATCACGGGCACGATCGGGTGCTCGCCCGGCAGGAGGTCGAACCCCGCCTCCGTCATGAGGTCGCGGAACAGCACCGCGTTGCCGAGGAGTTGCGCTCGCAGCTCGTCCGACTGCTCCAGCAGGTCGAGCGCGGCCAGCGTTCCTGCGACGATCGACGGTGCGAGCGTGTTCGAGAACAGGTACGGCCGAGCGCGCTGGCGCAGCAGATCGACGATCTCGCGCCGCGACGAGACGTAGCCTCCCGAGGCTCCGCCGAGCGCCTTGCCGAAGGTGCCGGTGTAGATGTCGACACGGTCGGCGACGCCGCAGAACTCCGGCGTGCCGCGGCCGTGCTCCCCCACGAAGCCGACGGCGTGCGAGTCGTCCACGAACACCAGCGCGCCGAACTCGTCGGCGAGGTCGCAGATCTCACGCAGCGGCGCGATGTAGCCGTCCATCGAGAACACGCCGTCGGTGACGATCACGGTGAACCGGGCGCCTGCCTCCTTCGCCGCGGTCAGCTGCACGCGCAGGTCCTCCATGTCGCGGTTCCTGTAGCGGTAGCGCTGCGCTTTCGACAAACGGATGCCGTCGATGATCGAGGCGTGGTTGAGCTCGTCGGAGACGATCGCGTCCTCCGCCGAGAACAGGGTCTCGAACACCCCGCCGTTCGCGTCGAAGCACGACGAGAACAGGATCGTCGCCTCGGTGCCGAGGAAGGCTGACACCCGGCGCTCCAGCTCGAGGTGCTGCTCTTGCGTGCCGCAGATGAACCGGACGCTCGCCAGGCCGTAGCCCCAGTCGTCGAGCGCGGTCTTGGCGGCGTCGCGCAGGGCGGGGTGGTCGGCCAGGCCGAGGTAGTTGTTGGCGCAGAAGTTCAGCACCTGGGCGCCGTCGGCCGTGATGAGGGCGGCCTGCGGGCCGTGGATGCTGCGCTCGCGCTTGGTGAGCCCGGCCTCCTCGATCTCCGTCAGCTGCGCCGCCAGGTGCTCGCGAAACGTCCCGTACATCAGAGCTCCGTCCAGTCGAGGATGACCTTGCCGCCACCGGCCGCCGCCGCGGCGGCGAACCCCTTCTCCCAGTCGCGCGCGGGGAAGCGGTCGGACACGATCGAGGCGATCGCGTCGTGCAGCGGCTTCGAGGTCTGCAGCATCGCCCCCATCGCGTTCCAGGTCTCGAACATCTCGCGACCGTAGATGCCCTTGAGCGTGAGCATGTGGGTGACGACGATGCCCCAGTCGATGGCGATCTTCTGGCTCGGGAGGCCGAGCATCGCGATCCGGCCGCCGTGGTTCATGTTCTCGATCATCGAGGGCAGCGCCGTCGGGGCGCCGCTCATCTCGAAGCCGACGTCGAAGCCCTCGCGCATGCCGAGGGCGCGCTGGGCCTCCCGGATGTCGTGTTTCGACACGTCGACGGTGCAGTCCGCTCCCATGCCGGCGGCCAGCTCCAGCCGCTGCGCGCTGACGTCGGTGCCGACGATGAAACGCGCCCCGACGTGCCGGGCGACGGCGATGGCCATCAGACCGATCGGGCCGCAGCCGGTGACGAGGACATCCTCGCCGACCACCGGGAACGCCAGCGCGGTGTGGACCGCGTTGCCGAGCGGGTCGAACAACGCGCCGACCTCCGGCTCGATGCCGGTGTGGTGCACCCACACGTTGGTCGCGGGCAGCACGAGGTACTCGGCGAAGGCGCCGTCGCGCTGCACGCCGACGCCCTGGGTGCGGATGCACATCTGACGGCGGCCGGCGCGGCAGTTGCGGCAGGTGCCGCACACGATGTGGCCCTCGCCGGAGACCTTGTCGCCGACCTCCACGTCGTGCACCAGCTCGCCGACCTCCACGACCTCGCCGTAGAACTCGTGACCCGGCACGAGCGGGGCGGCGACGGCGGAGGCGGCCCAGTCGTCCCAGCGCAGGATGTGCAGGTCGGTTCCGCAGATGCCGGTGCGGAGCACCCGGATCTTGACGTCCTCCGGGCCGATCTGCGGCTCGGGGACGTCGACCAGGGCCAGCCCGGGGCCGGCCTCGCTCTTGTACAGGGCTCTCATGTTCGCCATCCTCGTGGGGTCGTGCGGTGTGCGTCGTCGCAGGGGCCTCCTCTGCCTTGTGAGCGGGTGGCCGCAGACCAGCCTACTCGCCGGTCCGCGCTACATTTCCTGTCATGTGGTCGCAGCTGGGGCAGGTCGTCGCGGAGTTCTTACCGCTCGCCGTCGGCGTGGCACTCAGCCCGCTGCCGCTCATCGCGGCGGTCATCATCGCTCTCGGCGAGGGGGGCGGCGGCCGGGCCTCGGCGCTGCTCGCCGGCCGGTTCGCGGGGGTCGTGGTCGTGGTCGGCCTCTTCGCCGCACTGTCCGAGCTGTTCGCGGATGCCGGAGGACCGGAGGTCGTCCTGGCCGTGCTGAACGTCCTCCTCGGCCTGGCGATGATGGTGTTCGGAGTGCTCAGCTGGGTGCGGCGACCACGCGGCGATGAGGCCGATGCGCCGCCGAAGTGGATGGCCTCGCTCACGGGCGTCTCCGGCGGCAAGGCCGTGGGGCTGGGGTTCACGCTCTCGGTGGCCAATGTGAAGGAGCTCGCCTTCGGGGCGGGCGCTGGAATCCTCATCGGCAGCACACTCACCGAGGCGCCGCCGACGATCGCCGCGGTCGCGGTCTTCGCGGCGATCGGCAGCCTGACCGCGGCCCTCCCGGTCGTCGCGGTGCTCGTCGGCGGCGAGCGCATCCGTCCGGCCCTCGACCGGCTGCACGGCGCGTTGCTCCGGTCGAGCAGGACCATCACCGCCGTCGTCCTCGTGCTGTTCGGGGCGGTGCTGCTCGCCAGCTCGTTCGGGTGATCTCCCGGGCGCTGTCGCCGCGCCCTTCCCGATCGCTATGCTCTGCGCCATGACAGGCGAACCGGTGCCCGGAGCGGTGGCACCCGTCGGCGGTGAGCGGCCGTGGACGGATGCGGACAGCGCGCTCTGGCACACGGCCCGCCTGCTGGCCGCGGTCGAGAGCGGCACGATCCCCGACGAAGGCGTCCGCACCCTCTTCCCGCTGCACGAGGGGGAGGTCGCGATCGCCCAGGGTTCGTACACCCTCGACTCGATGCGGGCGATCGGCGACGGCAGCTACCAGCGGTCGGGGGCGTTCGCGTTCGGCACGGGAACGCTCGGGCTCGCCCTCACCGCGGGCACCCTGGCCGCGAACGCCTCACACAACAACGCGGCACGCGCCCAGGCGGCCGCCGATGCGCAGGTCGTCTGGAGGCCCGACCATGGCGGGATCCTGACCGTCACGAACCTCGGATTCTGGATCGTCACCAGCACCGGGACTTTCTGGTGGGACTGGGGGTCCGTCGACCTCATGCAGGTGGTGGCGTTCAATACGGTCGTGCTGCAGGGCAGGTCGGAGCGCGGACCCGTCACCTGGCGCGTCTACTCGTACTGGGCCGAACTGCTGTTCGTGCTCTGGGCGCGGGCACGGCATCCCGGCCACCCGCAGCTCGCGGGCCGCGGCTGGCTTCCGGACCGGTGGGAGGCCTGGGCAGCCCAGGTGGGTCATCCTCTGCCGGCACTGCCGTGAGGGGTGAAGAGTCCGGCGATTTCCGGCCTCCCCTGCACTGAAACCCCGGTACGTCGGCGTCGCTTGCTCGTACGCTACGGGCCCAGGACTCCCGATCCTGCAGACCCGACCCGCCTGGCGAAAGGCATCGACGCAATGGCCACCCCGTGATTCCCGACCCCGCACGACCACCACCAAGCAGGGGCTCTCGCGGCGCACCGTCGTCGGCGCGACCGCCTGGGCCGTTCCGGCGATCGTCGCCACGGTGGCGTCGCCGGCCGCTGCCGCCTCCATGCCGCCGGGCGGTCCGGTCTACATCCCCCCGCGGCTCACGGGCGTCATCGGCGGCGGATGGGCGATCACGACGAAGTTCGATGCGGCCAAGCGGCTGCCCACGGGCACGCCGCGCGCCGTGACGGCGACAGCGACCGAAGTGCCCATCATCGTGTCACCGCCGAAGGCCACGACCGTCACGGTGACGATCGCCGGCTCCGGCTTCTCGCTGTTCGGGGTGGGGAACGAGCTCACGTTCACGGCCACGCAGACCATGACCGTCGCGACGGCGGCGAACGGCGCAGGCGTCGTGTACGTCGCGATTCCGCCCGCCGGTGTGGGCGACACGACAGCCGTCATCACCGCGACGGCGAACGGGTCGAGCGCCAGTTCACTGCTGACGGCCCGCCCCGGGCACGCCTACACGATCGGAGGGCGCACCGCGCAGGGCCAGACCGCCAACGGGGTCATCGTGGGCAGCGTCGCGTACCCATCGCCGTGGGCCCTCGACGGGCCCCTGTCGGCAGTCGGCGTCTCGCAGAGCGCCGTCCTCGGCATCGGCGCCGACGCGGGGCTCCGCGGCGCCGGCGTCAACTCCAAGGGCGACCTCGGCACCGGAGGCACCGCCGCCTCGACGCGCGGGCTGCAGAGCGCGCAGAAGGCCGACGGATCGCCGTTCGTCGACGCCGTGCGCATCATCGCCTCGCAGAGCGGCGCCGACCAGTACCTGGTCATCGTCGAAGACGCCGCGGGCGACTGGCTGGCCGCGGGGGAACAGGCCTCGAACTACCTCGCCATTCCGGGCGACGTGACGACCGCCCGAACGATGACCCGCTTCACGCCGGTCGGCGGCAAGCTCCCGGGCAAGCCCGTCTGGGTCTCCCTCAACCGAAACGACGCGATGCTGGTCTGGACCCTCGAAGACGGCACGGTCTGGCTGACCGGCGATGCCTCGAAGTTCGCCAAGCTCACGAAGGGCCTGCCGGTCAAGACCGGAGCCGGTGTCGTGCAGCAGCTGCTGTACCGCGACGGCTCGCCGGTCACCGGGGTGAAGAAGGCGGTCCAGGCCGACGACTGGACGCTGATGATGCTCACCCTCGACGGCCGGGTGCTGTTCTCGGGGACGGCGACGGCCGCATACACGCCGGGCGGGTACGTCGACGACGGGTACGTCCACGAGATCCAGCCTCCCCCCGGCGAGCTCGTCGAGATCTGGGCGCATCAGCCCAGCAACGCATACGGAACGAGCTTCTACATCAAGAACACGGCCAACGAGCTGTGGGCGGTGGGCGGCAACGCGGACGGCACACTCGGCAACGGCACGACGGCTGCGACCCAGGACTGGAAGCGCGTCCTCGTCGACGATGTGAAGGAGATGTCCACGGGCAGCCAGCATCTCCTGGTCCTCGACAACTCCGGGGACGTCTGGTTCGCCGGGACCAACGTGGAGAACTGCTGGGGCATGGGCTCGGGAGGTCCGGCCACGGTCACGACACCGGTCAAGATCACGACCCTCCCGCCGAACGCGAAGAGCATCGCCAGCACCTGGATGAACGCGTCGGTGGTCCGCTACTGATCCAGGGGCCCCCGGCGGCGCTAGAGTGCGGTCATGAAGCGTGCCCTCATCGTCATCGACGTGCAGAACGAGTACGTCACCGGCAACCTGAAGATCTGCCACCCCGACCTGATGACCTCGATCCCGAACATCGAGGTCGCCATGGACGCCGCGGCCGACCACGGTGTGAAGCTCGTGCTGGTGCAGCACATCGAGGACGAGGGCTCCCCGGTGTTCGCCCGCGGCTCCGACGGGGCCGCCCTCCACTCGTCGGTCGCCGACCGCACCCCCGACCTGCTGGTCACGAAGCAGGGGGTGTCGGCGTTCGCCGGGACCGAGCTGAACGGCTGGCTGCGCTCGGAGGGTGTCGACACCGTCACGATCGCCGGCTACATGACCCAGCACTGCTGCGCGGGCACAGCGCGCGACGCGGCGGCGCTCGGCTTCGCCGTCGAGTTCCTCTCCGACGCGACCGGAACCCTCGACCTCGTCAATCCGGCCGGCACGATCTCCGCGGACGCCCTCCACGTCAGCGTGCTCGTCACGATGGACTCGGAGTTCGCCGCGGTCGCCACGACGGAGGAGTGGACGCTCGCGGTGGAGGCCGGAGACACCCTTCCCGTGTCGAACCTGTGGGACAGCACCGGACACGCGCGCCTGCCCGCCAAGCACGCCGAACTGCACAAGCTGATGCGCGACGTGCGCGCCGGAATCGACCGCGAGATCGCCGCAGGCGAGGCGAGCCAGTTCGCCAACACGCTCTACGTGGGGCAAGGGGCCTCGGGCTCGCTCTGAGCAGCCGGGGGCGCGGGGCGTCCAGTCGCTCGAAGCGCGACATCATGTCGCCTCTCGCGCTCGCAGGCGACAACGACGTGCCCTTCGGCCGCGGCGCAGCGGGCGACGGCACTCACACTCAGAGTGCACTGAGGTGAAGATCGTGGCGAAGTGGGCCGGTCCTTTCCTACCTTTCGGCATTCCGTACTCCGCTGCGCTGGTATTACGGATGCACCCAGCGCGGCCGAGTCCGCCGCGCAGGCGAGGAGCGAGGGGCTGCACGTGTTCGCATTCGGAGCCGAACTGGATCGCGCGGTCGCCGCGGCGCGCGCGCAGCGCACCGTCGGCATCGTCGGCGTCCACGGCAGCGGACGGTCGGCGCTGCTCCGCAACGCCGTGCGCACTCTCGAGCAGACGGGCACGCCGGTGATCACGGTGGAGGCCGACCGGGCGTCGACGCAGCCGGGGGCCGCCTTCCTCCGCTTCGCGCGACAGCTCGGGGTGCGCCTGGCTAGCGACAGCGATCCGCTGGACCAGGTGTCGCCGGCCGTTCGCTCATCCACGGTCGTCGCCATCGACGACACCCATCTCGTCGATCAGCGATCCCTGCGTCTGCTCGAGGGCCTCCGCAAACGCACCGGCATCGTCTTCGTGTTCTGCGAGCTGCCCGGAATGGGCATGCACCACCCCGACCGGACCATCACGCCCGCCTGGCCTCAGACCGTGATCCCGATGCGCGGAATCGGGATCGGCGCCACGAGCGAGCTGGTCACGGAAGAGCTCGGCGGTGAAGCCGATCCCGCCGTGGTCTCGCGTATCTACGCCAAGACCGGCGGCCTCCCCCTGCTCAGCAGGGCCGTCGTCACGAGCGCACGCGAGCACGGCCGCATCGTGCAGCACAACGGGATGTGGCGCCAGGCGACTGCCTCGTTCTGGAACGACGACCTCATCCCGCTGATCGACGGGATCCTGGCCGACTACGAGCCCGACGTGTGCGCGCTGGTCCGGTCGATCGCCGAGCTGGGCGACGTCGCGCTCGACATCGCGAGCGAGCGCTTCGACCCCCAGCTGACCCAGCTCGCCTGCGACTACGGGCTGGTCCGGCTCACCCAGACGGGCCTGGGCGCCGCCCTGCAGGTGTGGCCGCGCGTGTTCAGCGACCGCTACCAGCGCAGCAGCATCCCCCTGTCGACGATCTGGAAGCACGAGTCGGCCCTCCTGCCCGCCGATATGACCCCGGAGGTCGAGGGAGCGTCGCTCGCGTCGCTCTCCCAGCTCTTCCGTGAACACGAGCGCCGGGCTGTCACCGCGACCTTCGCGAACTGGGAGTCCGCGCCGACGCCCGCGACGGCGGGCGCCTACCTCACGGAAGCCCTGGGAGTGCCGCAGGAACGCGAACGGATCGTGCGCGTGTTCGCCGAGACGGCGGTCGAGCTGGAGGACTCGTCGAGCAGCTCCTTCGAGTTCGTGCTGCAGCAGGCGAACTGGCTGGCGGCCGAGGAGCAGCGCGAGACCGACTGCCGCGACCTTCTGGAGTCGTACGGCAAACTGCACCCCGAGTGGCGCGCGGCCGGTTCCGCGGCGGGGAGGGCCATCTCGCTGATGCTCGGATCGGGGGTGGAGACGCCGCGGTCGGAGGACGACGACGAGACCACCGGTTTCGTGCTCCTCGAGCGCGCCGTGCGCGCGCTCGCCCTCGGACGGACCGACGACGCCAGGACGCTCTCCCGGTCGGCGGCCCCCTCGAGGCAGGTGTCGAAGATCACCTGCACCACGATCGAGGCGCTCGCCGATCTCATCGACAGCCGCCCCGATGCCGCCCTCGCCAAGGCGGAGGGACTGATGTCGCAGGGCGAGTACCACAAGCTCCGCGGCGCCTACATCTCCGGCTCGTACGTGGCTGCGATGGCCAATTACGAGCTCGGCCGGCGCAACGCCTTCCTCGGCGTCCTCAACTCGGTGCTCCTGGTCGGCCGGCCGCAGTACCTGTTCCAGGGCTTCTACGCGGCGCTGCTGCAGATCCACGCCATCGGCCAAGGGCGGGGAGGCTCGGCGTCGTTGCGCGCCGCACTGCTGCGCGAGTCGGAGCGGCTGCAGCCGCGGCCCGGCCCGTTCTTCGGGATGGGCGTCGACTTCGCGACGACGGTATCGGTCGAGCAGCACTCGCCGATCCTCTTCGACCAGCACATCGCGGCCGCCGTGCGGCGCCGCCGCGAGCTCGGCTACCTGGTCGGAGCCGCGCACCACGGCCTGTACGGGCTGCAGTACTACTTCGGTCCGAACACCGTGCAGGAGTTCCGGCGCGTCGTCGGCAGGCTGCAGACCCCCGGTTTCGACCAGGCTCTTCAGCTCGTCGACCTGGTGCAGAGCGGGACGACGGACGGCCTCGCCGCGTGGGCGGACGGCGTGCGCACGGGGCACTACAACGCGTCGACGCCCCGGCTGCTCCTGTCTGCGGCCCGCTCCGAACCCGAACCGCACCGCAGAGACGTGATGGAGAACGTGGCCCGCGCGCTCGGAGGTGACCGCATCGTCACCGATTGGCCCGCCTACAGCGAGCTGGGCAGCCCGGAACGGCCGGCCACCGGGCCGCAGCTCACCCAGCGCGAACGCGAGATCGCGCTGCTCGCCGGCCGGCTCACCAACTCCGACATCGCCGAGCGGCTGTCCCTCAGCCCCCGCACCGTCGAGAACCACCTCGCCCGCGCGATGCGCAAGATCGGCGTATCGAACCGCCACGAGCTCTTCGAGAAGACGAGCATGCGTTCCTCCACTCAGTGATCGGCATCGCCTACTCAACGCGCCGTGGGCGCCCACCCATCTCGCAGCCGGACGGCGGGCGGCCGCACGAGTGGCCCACCAGATCTTCGATCGTCGACACCTAAGCCGACTCGACCGACCCAGACTGGAATCACCGACGACGCGAGCCACGCGGAACAGACCGCAGCGTCGTCTCCTCGAACTTCTCTTCCCCTGAAGGAGTCCAGCCGTGACACAACTCGCCCCGACCACCGAGAGCCGCCGCCCCTCACGCCGCGCAGTCATCGCCGCAGGCGCCTGGGCGGCGCCCGCCATCGTGATGACCGTCACGTCACCCGCGCACGCGGCCTCGACCGCCCTCGGCGTCATCACCTTCGCGGAGGAGCCCGCCGACATCGTCGGCCGCGGCGCTGTCCAGTCCTTCACCATGCAGCTCACGGTTCCCGAAGGCGTGGCGATCCCCGCGCAGGTGTCCGTCGCCTACGGCACGAGCGGCGTCGTCGACGGCCCGACGACAGTCCCCACCGGCGGTGCTACGGTCTTCACCTTCGAAGTGACGGCACGCGACTCCGAGGGCGCGACCGATATCACGGTCTCCGCACCCGGATTCGTCCCCGCTCAGACGACGCTCCGCGTCACCGCGGACTACACCGCGATCGCGTTCCTCCACGGCTCCAGCTACGGGATCACGCACAAGGACAACGTCCTGAACCAGGGATTCGACACGTCTCCGCACCAACCGGGCGACGTCGGCCGTTACTTCCTGGACGGGAAGTGGGGCAATCCGTCGACATCGCCGACGAACTCTCTGAGCTTGTCCGGCATCGTGTTCGCGATGCCGGGAAACACTCCGCTCCGCGGAAAGGTCGACTACCGCCTGCAGGTTCTCACGGGCGGAGAAGGCCTGTCGTGGGCGACCGGCCGAGGCGGCGCGAACGCCGGCAAGTCGATCGTCGGTACGGTGATCGACGGCGCAGCCCACCGCGTCGGCGGGATCACGTCCGATGCTGCGTACCAGAACACGTTTCCCGCGGGGGGAAACCGGCTTCTCCCGATCGTGCGCGACCTGCCCATGGTCCGGGCCGCCAGCGTGACCTTCCTGCTCAGTTTCCCGCGCTTCCCGGACTACGTCGTCGTGATCCGCGTCGCGTACTGAGCCCACAGCTGCGAGGGGCCCGTCGCCACCGATCCCCATCGGGGGAGGATCGGTGCGACGGGCCCCTCGCTTGTCTCCGGCCACGCAGGCGCCGCTTACCGCTCGAGCGGCCTCCACACGACGACCTGGTTGCTGCGGCGCACACGGGTGCCTGCGCGCATCGAGACGACCTCGCCTTCGGAGCCGGCTGCGAACACCCGGCGGCCCGGACGGTTGAGCAGTTCGTCGGCCAGCGCCGACTCGAGCTCGCGAACACGCTCGCTCAGCGCGTTCACGCTGTCTTCGAGCTCCAGGATGCGGCGGATCCCCTCCAGGCTCACGCCCTCGGAGCCGAGGCGCGCGATCTCCTGCAGCTTCTGGATGTCGCGCATCGAGTAGCGCCGCGATTTGCCGGCGGTCCGGCCGGGGCTCACGAGCCCGAGCCGGTCGTACTGGCGGAGCGTCTGCGGGTGCATCCCGGCCAGTTCGGCGGCGATGGAGATGACGAAGACCTGAGTGTTCTCGTCCATTCCTAACCTCGCGCCTTGGCCAGGAGGTCCTCTCGCGGGTTCTCGTCGGGGAGCTTCTCGGCGAACGCCTCCAGCGCCTCCTTGGCCTCGGTGGAGAGGTGAGACGGCACCGCGACCTGCACCACGGCCAGGAGGTCGCCCGTGCCCTTCGCGGTCTGGACGCCGCGGCCCTTCACGCGCAGCACTCTGCCGCTCGGCGTGCCGGGCGCGACGCGGAGCTTGACGGGGTCGCCGCCCAGCGTCGGGACCTCGATGGTCGCGCCGAGCGCCGCCTCGGTGAACGTGATCGGCACCGTCACCCGCAGGTTGAGACCGTCGCGCTCGAACACGGGGTGCTTGCGCACCGTCACGGTGAGGACGATGTCACCGGCCTCCCCGCCGTCGGGGCTGGGCTGCCCCTTGCCGCGCAGCTTGATCTTCTGGCCGTCGGCGACGCCGGCGGGGATCTTCACCTTGAACGGCTTGCCGTCGGCGGCCTGGAGGCTGATGGTCTCGCCCTTGGTGGCGGTGACGAAGTCGATGGTGGTGTGCGCGGTCACGTCGTGGCCGCGCGTCGGTCCGCCGTAGCCGCGGAAGCCTCCACTCGCCGTGCCGAACCGGCCGTTGCCGAAGAGGCCGCCGAACACGTCGTCGAAGCCGCCCTGGCCGCCCTGCTGGAATGTGTAGCGCTGGCCCCCGGCCTGACCGCCGAACATCCCGCCGAACACGTCGTCGAAGCCGCCCTGGCCGCTCGCACCCGGCGCGGTGAAGCGGGCGCCGGTGCCCATCGCGCGGATCTGGTCGTACTCCTTGCGCTGCTCGGGATCGCTCAGCACGGAGTGCGCCTCGCTGATCTCCTTGAACTTGGCCTCGGCGGCCGGGTCGCCCGGGTTGGAGTCCGGGTGGTACTTGCGGGCGAGCTTGCGGTACGTCTTCTTGAGCTCCGCCTCGCTGACGTCCTTGGAGACGCCTAGGACCTTGTAGAAGTCCTTGTCGAACCAGTCCTGGCTTGCCACGGCGCCTCCTCTCCTGCCTGTGCTGTCGTGGTGCGTGCCTGCATGGGCACTGCTGTCTGTGTCGAAGTCTGTGTCGAAGTCTGCATCGTGTGCCGAGGCGGGAGCGGCGGGACACGCGTCCCGCCGCTCCCGGCGCTCATCGTCCGGCCGCTCAGGCCGGGGTGGAGACGACCACCTTCGCCACCCGCACCACCGTGGAGCCCAGCCGGTAGCCGGTCTCCACGACCTCCGCGACGGTGTCCGCCGTCACGTCGGGCGTGGGCTGCTGGAAGATCGCCTCATGGATCTGCGGGTCGAAGGGCTCGCCCTTCTCGCCGTACGGGGTGAGGCCGAGCCGCTCGACCGCGGAGCGCAGCTTGGCCGCGATCGTCGCGAACGCGCTGCCCTCCGCCAGGTCGCCGTGCTTCTCGGCCCGCTCCAGGTCGTCGAGCACCGGGATGAGACCCTTGACGGCGTCTCCGATCGCGCGCTCCCGCTCGATCTCCCGGTTGGCCTCGGTGCGCTTGCGGTAGTTCGCGTACTCCGCGGTCACCCGCTGGAGGTCGGCGAGCCGCTCCGCCGCGACCTGGTCGGCCGTGGTCTGGCCCGACAGGATGTCGAGGTCGTCATCCGAGAGGATGCTCTGCTCGTCATCGCCGGCCGGCCCCACGTCGACCAGCTCTTCGTGCGCCAGGTCGTGCTCTTCGCCCTGCGGCTCCCGAACCTTGCCGGTCTCGGGGTCGATCCGCCGCTTGTCGCGGATGATCGGCTCCTCGCGTTCAGGCTCGTCCGAGCCTCGTCCGTCGCGGTTCTGGTCGCTCATGGTTACTTCTTCTCCTCGTCCTCGACGACCTCGGCGTCGATGACGTCCTCATCGTCGGAGGAGGAGCCCTCACCCTGTGCGCCCGCCTCGCCGGCCTCGCCGGCCGGGGCCTCGGACGCCTGCGCGGCCGAGTAGATCGCCTGGCCGAGCTTCTGCTGGCTCTCGTTGAGCTTGTCGTACGCGGTCTTCACGGCCTCGTCGTCCTCGCCCGCCAGAGCGGTCTTCAGCCCGTCGACGTCGCCCTGGACCTCGTTCTTGACGTCCTCGGGGAGCTTGTCCTCGTTGTCCTTGATCAGCTTCTCGATCGAGTACACGAGCTGCTCGGCCTGGTTGCGGGTCTCGGCGGACTCGCGGCGCTTCTTGTCCTCCGCCGCGTGCTCCTCCGCCTCGCGCACCATGCGCTCGATGTCGTCCTTCGGCAGGCTGGAGCCGCCGGTGATCGTCATCGACTGCTCCTTGCCGGTGCCCTTGTCCTTGGCGGACACGTGCACGATGCCGTTGGCGTCGATGTCGAAGGTGACCTCGATCTGCGGGATGCCGCGGGGGGCCGGGGCGATGCCGGTCAGCTCGAAGGTGCCGAGCGGCTTGTTGTCGCGCGTGAACTCGCGCTCGCCCTGGAAGACCTGGATCGCGACGGACGGCTGGTTGTCGTCCGCGGTGGTGAAGGTCTCGCTGCGCTTGGTGGGGATGGCCGTGTTGCGCTCGATGAGCTTGGTCATGATCCCGCCCTTGGTCTCGATGCCGAGGGACAGCGGGGTGACGTCGATCAGGAGGACGTCCTTGCGCTCGCCCTTGAGGACACCGGCCTGCAGGGCGGCGCCGACGGCGACGACCTCGTCCGGGTTCACGCCCTTGTTGGGCTCCTTGCCGCCGGTCTCCTGCTTGACGAGCTCGGACACGGCGGGCATGCGGGTGGAACCACCCACGAGCACGACGTGCGCGATGTCGCCGACCTTGATGCCGGCCTCGCGGATGACGTCCTGGAACGGCTTCTTGGTGCGGTCGAGGAGGTCGCTGGTCATCTGCTCGAACTGGGCGCGCGTGAGCGTCTCGTCGAGGTTCGCCGGACCGTTCTCGGTGAGCGACAGGTAGGGCAGCTGGATGCTGGTGCTCATCGAGGAGCTGAGCTCCTTCTTGGCCTGCTCAGCGGCCTCCTTGAGGCGCTGGAGCGCGATCTTGTCCTTCGAGACGTCGACACCGGTCGAGTCCTTGAAGCGCTTGATCAGCCACTCGACGATGCGCTGGTCCCAGTCGTCGCCGCCGAGGCGGTTGTCGCCGGCGGTCGCGCGCACCTGGATGGTGGAGAAGTCGTCGTCCTTGCCCACCTCGAGCAGGGAGACGTCGAACGTGCCGCCACCGAGGTCGAAGACGAGGATGAGCTCGTCCTCCTTGCCCTTGTCGAGGCCGTAGGCGAGCGCGGCCGCGGTGGGCTCGTTGATGATGCGGAGCACGTTGAGGCCCGCGATCTCACCGGCCTCCTTGGTGGCCTGGCGCTCGGCGTCGTTGAAGTACGCCGGAACCGTGATGACGGCGTCGGAGACGGTGTCGCCGAGGTACTGCTCGGCGTCGCGCTTCAGCTTCTGCAGGATGCGGGCCGAGATCTCCTGAGCGGTGTACTTCTTGCCGTCGATCTCCTGGGTCCAGTCGGTGCCCATGTGGCGCTTGACGGACGAGATGGTGCGGTCGACGTTGGTGACCGCCTGGCGCTTCGCGGTCTCGCCGACGAGGACCTCGCCGTCCTTGGTGAACGCGACGACGGACGGGGTGGTGCGGAAGCCCTCCGCGTTGGCGATGACCGTGGGCTCGCCGCCCTCGAGCACCGAGACGACGGAGTTGGTGGTTCCGAGGTCGATTCCTACTGCACGTGACATGTGTGCTTTCTCTCCTTTGTTGCTGGCTTCGTGGCCGGGGTAAGTCTGGGGGTCAAGAGTTGAGCCTCGACGGCTCAAGCCTGTCACCCCGACCGGGAGACTGTCAAGCCGCAAACCCCAAAACTTGAGTACATGTGACTCAACTTTGACGGAGGTGCGGATATTCCACGGTCAGGGCTGAAGTCCGAGCACCGCCCACGCGCCACCGGGCGACCGTCGCGACGCGGGCAGCGGATTCACACCGTCCGCACAACCCGCCTCGCTAGCGTCAATCGCATGGATCCGGCCCCTGCCCCGCTGCTCTCCACTCGCGCTATCGAGGCTCTGCAGAGCATCGATCCCGCGACGCTGAGCGAGGTGCAGGCGTTCCGGGACGACTTCGCGCGGTTCATCATGCCGTACAAGTTCGGCATCGACGAGATCTCGACCAAGGTCTCCATCCTCCGCGAGGAATTCGCCGAGCTGCACGAGTACAACCCGATCGAGCACATCTCCAGCCGCCTCAAGTCGGCGGAGAGCATCGAGCAGAAAGTCATCCGCAAGAACTGCGAACCCTCGTTCGACGCGATCCGGGAGGCCATCACCGACATCGCCGGCGTGCGGATCGTCTGCTCGTTCGTGTCGGACGTGTACCGCGTTTTCGAGCTCCTGACCGCCCAGGAGAATGTGCGGGTGCTGCGGGTGAAGGACTACATCGCGCACCCCAAGCCCAACGGCTACAAGAGCCTCCACGTCATCGTCGAGGTCCCCGTGTTCCTCAGCGCGGGCCCGGTGGCCGTGCCGGTCGAGATCCAGCTGCGCACGGTCGCGATGGACTTCTGGGCGAGCCTCGAGCACAAGATCTACTACAAGTACGACGGCGAGATACCCGAGACGCTGCTGCGCGACCTCACCGCCGCCGCGGGCACAGCGGGACAGCTCGACATCACGATGGAGGACATCCACCGCCAGGTGCGGGGCGACGGCGGCGGCCTGCACTACGCGTTGCCCGTCTCGGTCTAGGGGCGCACGCCGTCCGTGGAAGGATGGCGGGGTGAGCGACAGCATCGAACCCGCCGCGGAGCCCGCCCGCACCGCCGACGAACCGGCCGCACAGGACACCGCGGAGGCGTTTCGCACGCGTCGCTCGCGTGCCCTCGTCACCATCCTGGTCATCGCCGCCGTCGTCGTGCTCGCCGACCAGCTCACCAAGCTCTGGGCGACCTCCACCCTGAAAGAGGGCGAGTACCACTCCGTGCTCGGCGCGCTCCTCGGGCTGCAGCTGACATACAACTCGGGTGCGGCGTTCTCGTTCCTGGTGAACGCGACGTGGGTGTTCACCATCATCGCGGCGCTCGCCGTGGTGGCTCTGCTCTGGTTCTCGAGGCTGGTCGGCTCGCGCGCCTGGGCCGTCGCGTTCGGACTGCTCCTGGGAGGCGCGGTGACCCACCTCGGCGACCGGCTGTTCCGCGCGCCCTCGTTCGGCCAGGGTCACGTCGTCGACTTCATCGCCTACGTGAACTGGTTCATCGGAAACGTCGCCGACATCGCCATCTTCTGCGGCGCGGTACTGGCGCTCGTCCTCTCGGTGGCCGGAGTGCCCTTGCGCGGCGGGCCCCGGCACACGCACACCGCGCCGAACGAAGCCGGCTGAGCCGCCGGCGACCGGTTCGTCAGCGCCGGGTCGGTCAGCGGACCCGCGCGACCGTCGCCAGCCACTCGTCGAAGGTGATCGCGCCGAGCTGCGCACCGGACCCGGGCAGCAGGGTGCCGTCGCGCAGCGCGCGACCCCAGCGGCCCGGCAGCGGCACCGTGAGGACCCGGCCGGATCGGCCGGTCGCCGTCAGATAGCGGCGGACGAGGGTCGGCATGTCCTCGACGCGCGGTCCGGCGATGTCCCGGGTCAGGCCCACCGGGGCCGCGGTCGCGAGCTCGGCGAGGCGCGCGCCCACCTCCGCGGCGGCGACCGGCTGCGAACGCATCGCGGGGACCACGTGGAGACCGCCCGATCGGGCCGCCAGCTGGGCGGCGAACTCGTGGAACTGGGTGGCGCGCAGCACCGACCAACCGGCTCCGCTCGCCGCCACAGCTCGCTCCTGCGCGACTTTGCCCGCGTAGTACGCGGCCGGCGCCGCTTCCGCGCCGACGATCGACAGCACGACGTGATGCGCGACGCCGGCGGTGCGCTCGGCCTCGAGGAGGACGCGGGTGACCGTCTCGAAGAAGCGTGTCGACTTCGCCGCGCTCGTCGTCATCACGGACGTGACGTCGACGACCGAGGCGCACCCCTCCAGCGTCCGGGCGAGCCGGCCGGCCTCCCGATCGTCCGTGGCGGCCGCCAGCAGGTCGACGCCGACCGACCGACTGAGGACGATCGGCTCGTGACCGGCAGCGCGCAGAGCCTCGACCGTGCGCGCGCCCACCGCACCCGTGCCTCCGGCGACGGCGACCTTCATCGCGTCACCTCCGGAGCAGCGACTGCTGTCGGTCGGAGAGGGAGGCTCGGGATGCTCGGGATGCGACGGTGACGTGTGTCCATACCCTCAGGACGACGCAGCCGCCCGAAGTGTGAGGTCGGCTGCCAGGATGGAGGCCGGACGGCACCGAGACGGGAGGACGGACGCATGGGCGCGGCACACGACGACGCGGCGATCGCGGAGCGGCCGCACCTCCTGGCGCTCGGCTACCGGATGCTCGGCACCGTCGCGGACGCGGAGGACGCTGTGCAGGAGACCTACACCCGATGGTTCGGGATGTCCGAGCCGGAGCGTGCGGAGATCGGCTCTCCGCGCGGCTGGCTCACCCGCGCGGCCTCCCGTGTGTGCCTCGACATGCTCGGCTCGGCGCGGGTGCGCCGCGAGCACTACGTGGGCGAGTGGCTGCCCGAGCCCGTCCCCGCCTTCGCGTTCCCCCGCGGTGACGCCCTCGCCGACGCGACGAGCGACCCGCTCCGGCACGCGGAGCTCGACGACTCGATCAGCACGGCACTGCTGCTCGTCCTCGAGACGATGACCCCGTCCGAACGGGTGGTGTTCGTCCTGCACGACGTGTTCGGGATGCCGTTCCCCGAGGTCGCCGAGGTCGTGGGGCGCAGCCCGGCGGCCTGCCGCCAGCTCGCCACGTCGGCGCGCCGGCGGATCGCGGACGAGCGCGCGCGGACCGCGCCGACCGCGGAGCACGATCGCGTCGTGAGAGCGTTCGCCTCGGCCGCAGCAGGCGGTGACCTGGACGCGCTCGTGCGCGTGCTCGACCCCGCCGTCGTGCTGGTCTCCGACGGCGGGGGCCGGGTCAGCGCCGCACGCCGACCGGTCGTCGGCGCCGACAACGTCGCGCGCTTCCTCCTCGGGCTCGCGGCCAAATTCCCGGAGTCCACGGCGGAGCTGGCGCCCGCCGGCGACGGGCTCGCCGTGCTCGTGCGCCTGGGCGACCGGCTCGACAGTGTCGCGACGGTCAGCGTGGGCGGAGGCGTGATCACGGGCATCCGCATGATGCGCAATCCCGACAAGCTCAGCCTCTGGGTCTGAGCGGAGCGGGCGGACGTACGATCGGCGCATGGCATTCACGGGCTTCGACGAGGACGCCATCGCGTTCTACCGCGAACTGACCCTCAACAACGAGCGCGCCTTCTGGCTCGCGAACCGCGACCGGTACGAGACACGGGTCGCCCGGCCTCTGCACGAACTGGCCGACGCGCTCGAGCCGCGGTTCGGGCCGGCACGCCTATTCCGGCCGTACCGCGACGTGCGGTTCTCGCCCGACAAGTCGCCCTACAAGCTGCACGCGGCGCTCACGTTCGAACGCGGCGGGTACGTGCAGGTCTCGGCCGAGGGCCTGGCCGGCGGCGCGGGCGTCTACCAGCTCGACAAGGAGCGGCTCGACCGGTATCGGCGTGCGGTCGACGCACCGCGCACCGGCGCCGAACTGGAGGCCGCGCTGGCGGCCTTGCGCGCCAAGGGCGTCGGCATCGAGATCCCGGACGCACTCAAGACCACCCCGCGCGGCTTCGACCCCGACCATCCGCGCGCCGAGCTGCTGCGCTACAAGGGCATCATCACGTGGGCCGACTGGGGTGTTCCCGACTGGTTCGGCTCGCCGGAGGCCGCCGACCGCATCGCGGCTTTCCTCGACGACAGCGCTCCGCTCACGCACTGGCTGCGCGCCAATGTGACCGGCACGCCGGACTGAGCGCGCGGGAGTTCACCGCCTGTTCCCCGCGACGCCCTACGCTGTCCCCATGACCAGCGACAGACCCGTCGACGAGGGAGCCGCCGGGGCCGGAGCGGGCGCCGACGCGGACGCCCTCGCCACGGCGACGGCTCCACTCTTCGGCGAAACCTCGACCGACCGCCGCATCCCGCGCAGCTGGGTGGCGTCCTGGGCGCTGTGGGATGCCGGCGGCGCCGCGTTCAACGCGGTCATCACCACCTTCGTGTTCACGGTCTACCTGACGAGCGAGTACTTCATCTCGCCCGCGCTCCTGTCGGCGCAGAACGCCGAGAAGGACGGTTCCGGTCCCGCGCACCACGCGGTCACCGGCGCGATCGCCGGCCTGTCGAGCGGGCTCGCCTGGGGCATCGGGATCGCGGGCATCGTCGTGGCCGTCCTTGCGCCGGTCCTCGGGCGCCGCACCGACGGGTCGGGGCGGCGCAAGCTCTGGCTGGGCATCAACACCGGAGTGGTGGTCGTGGTCACCGCGCTGATGTTCTTCGTCGTGGGCGAGCCCTCCTTCTTCCTCTTCGGCGTCGTCCTCGTCGGCGTCGGGACCGTCTTCTACGAGATCGCGACCGTCAACTACAACGCGATGCTCGTGCAGGTCTCCACGCCCAAGACGGTCGGCCGGGTCAGCGGACTCGGCTGGGCCAGCGGGTATTTCGGCGGGATCCTGCTGCTGGTCATCGTGCTCGTGCTGCTCGCATCGCCGAACGGCGACGGGACGGGCGGCCTGCTGCGGGTCACCACCGACCAGGGCCTCAACTACCGTCTTGTCGCCGTCGTCGCGGCGATCTGGACGCTCGCGCTCTCGATCCCCGTGCTCGTGCGCGTGCCCGAGGCGGCCGCGAACCGGCGGGTGCCGCGGGTCGGTTTCTTCTCGTCGTACCGGCTGCTGTTCCGCGACATCGCCGTGCTCTGGAGGGAGAGCCGCAACACGGTGATGTTCCTCATCGCGTCGGCGCTCTTCCGCGACGGGCTCGTCGGGGTGTTCACGTTCGGCGGCATCCTCGCCAAGGGGACCTTCGGCTTCACCCAGTCGGGCGTGATCGTGTTCGCCATCGCCGCGAACGTGGTGGCCGGCGTCAGCACGATCCTGTCGGGTCGGTTCGACGACCGGTTCGGCGCCAAACCCGTCATCGTCACGGCGCTGATCGGACTGGTCATCGCGGGGTTGGCCGTGTTCGTCCTGCACGACGCCGGCGCGATCGTGTTCTGGGTGTTCGGCCTCATCCTCTGCCTCTTCGTCGGGCCCGCCCAGTCGGCGAGCCGCACCTTCCTGGCGCGGATCACACCCGCCGGTCGGGAGGGCGAGGTGTTCGGGCTCTACGCGACCTGCGGCCGGGCCGTCTCGTTCGTGGCTCCCCTGCTGTTCGCGACGTTCGTCGCCGTCGGCGGCGCGCAGTACTGGGGCATCCTCGGGATCGTGCTGGTGCTGCTCGTGGGGCTGCTCCTGCTGCTGCCGGTGCGTTCGCCGCGGGAGGCGTCGGCCGCGCGCCGGTAGCGGAGGAGTCTCGGGGCGCGGCGGCGCCTGGAGACGGGGTACGGAGGAGTTCGCGCCTCCAGGGGCTCGGATGTCCTCCGGTGGCCGCTGGCCGGTCGTGCCCCGTCCGTAGCGGAGGATTCTGCGGCCGAATAGTGCGGAGTCTCCTCCGCTGGCCGTCGAGGGGCGGCGTGTCGATGCCTGACTCCTCCGCTGCCGACGGGACTCAGCGCGGCCAGGCCCGGACGAAACGGTCGAACAGGTCGGCGAAGGTGCGCGCCTCCTCGGGCGTGAACGATGCCAGCGCCGCCTCCACGGCCGACCTCCGGTGGTCCTGGACCTCGCCCAATTGCGACCGGCCGGCCGCGGTGAGTTGAAGGAGGGCGCGCCGCGCGTCGGACGGGTCGGGAACGCGCCGGACCAGGCCGCGTTCGACGCCCTCCTGCACCAGGCGGCTCGCACGCGGCTGATCGACGCCGATCGCCGCGGCGAGCGAGCTGACCGAGAGCCGGCGGTCGTCGGACTCGGCCGCCGCGAGCGCCTCCAGCATGCGGAAGCGCGCGATGCGGCCCAGGGACCCGTCACGCCCGCGCCGGCCCGGGCCGGGCCTGGCGGAATCTCCGAAGGGGCCCGGGTAGCCGCCCCAGGGGCCGCGCCCTCCCCAGCCGTGCATATCGCCGTGCGGGCGTTGGCCGTGCCGGTGCTCGCCGTGCTCGTGCTCGTGCTCGTGCTCGCCGTGATCGCCGTGATCGCGCTCGAATCTGCGGCGCGACTGGTCACGTCGCACCGCCACCAGCGATCTCTCGATCAGCGACACGATGTCCGCTTGCGGCGAACCGCTCTGCTCTTGACGATCCTCAGCCATGCATGTAACTATACATTTACTTGTAACAGTACATAGAAATAGGAGGGGTCCCCGATGACGAACATCGACGACTCGAACGACACACAGCCGGGCTACTGGTTCGGCGAGCTGAACGGGCGCCTGCGCGACCGCATGCGCGACGAACTCCGCGACCTCGACCTCGGCCGCCGCGGCTGGCGCATCCTGCACAGCCTGGCCGAGAACCCCGCGACCGCGGACGACCTGGCGGCCTCGCTTCCCCGGCACGGCCGCCGGAGCCGGCCGGACCGCCCCGGCCGCGGCGACCCTGCCAACGGGTCGGCCGCCCAGCCTGAACGGCGTGAATGGCGCGGACGCCCCGACTGGATGCGGCGCGAATGGGAACGCCGGCAAGAGATGTACCGCGCGTGGATGGAGCACGACCGCGAGCGTTCGCATCCGGACTCGCGCGGCGAGCACGAACACCCCGAGCGCCACGAGCACGAGCACCACGACGAGCACGAGCACGAGCACGAGCACAACGAAGACCTCCACGAGCACGACCACGACCACGACCACGACCACGACCACCACCACCACCACCACCACGCGGGCGCCCGCGACTCGCAGCAGGCGTTCGAGCGCGGCTTCGAGCGCGGATTCGTGCGTGGCTTCGAGCGCGGTGTGCCGGGCGGCCCGGGACGGTTCGGCCCTCGCCCGTTCGCTCCCGGATCCGGTGCCGGGCGGTTCGGGCACGGCCCACAGGGTCAGGCGTACGGCTACGGCCCTGCCTACGCGCCCGGCCACGGTCACGCGCCCGGCCACGGTCACGGGCACGGCCACGCGACCTCTCCGGGCCGGGGCTGCCGCGACCACGTGCGCGACGGGATCGATCGGATCCTGGCCGACTTCGTCGAGCGCGGCTGGGTGTGGTTCGACGGCGACACGGCCACACTGACCGACGAGGGACGCGCCGCTCACGACGCGGCGTTCGAACGCATCCGCTCCCTCCGCAATGCCGTGAGCGAGGGCATCGACCCGGCCGATCTGGCCACGACGATGGCCACCCTGGAGGCCATGGCGCGCAACCTGGGCTGGGCTCCACCCGCCGAGGACGCCGACGCCTCCGGCTCCTCCGCCGGCGGGTCGCGCAGCGACGATCCGGCCTCGGACTGAGCGCGCGCAAGCCTAGGATGGACGCATGACGCCACCCCGCGAAGAGGTCGTGCTGCTCGCCGACGACGGCACCCCGACGGGCACGGCGGACAAGGCGACCGTGCATACGACGCACACGCCGCTGCACCTGGCGTTCTCGTGCCACCTGTTCGACGGCGAAGGGCGCATCCTCGTCACCCGCCGCTCGCTCGCCAAGGCGACCTGGCCCGGTGTCTGGACCAACTCGTTCTGCGGACACCCCGCCCCCGGCGAGGCGATTGAGGACGCGATCGCCCGCCGCGCGTCGGATGAGCTCGGCACATCGGTCGAGAACCTCGTGGTCGCGCTGCCGGACTTCCGCTATCGGGCGACCGACGCGGCCGGCATCGTCGAGTACGAGGTCTGCCCCGTCTACACGGCGACCATCGCAGGCGAGCTCGCCCCGGTCGCGTCCGAGGTCGCCGAATGGGAGTGGGTGGACCCCCGCGTGCTGCTGGCCGCGGTCGAGGCCACTCCGTGGGCGTTCAGCCCCTGGCTCACCCTGCAGCTGCCCGCGCTCTACGCGGACGACGCACCCGAAGCTTCAGGCCAGCTGTGAGTCGATCTCATTATTTTCCACCTGTGTAATTGACTGTGGATAACTTCAACCGGCGTATGCCGCGACGCGAATCCATTCGGGCCCGAAGCAGCTCACCCGGGTAGCAGTTGCGCCGTCGCATCCACCGCCGCATCAGCCCGTGCGCGTCGCCTCGAGGTGCTGCTCGAGCCACCAGGTGCGGCCCTCGTCGTTCGACACCCAGCCGTCCCACTCGAACGAGTCGTCGGTGATGTTCGAGAAGTTCCAGCGGATCGGCCGACCGTCGGTCTGCGTGCCGTCCTGACGGATCCCGTTGCGCCGGTGCGGCGTCGCCACCAGCGTGCAGAAATCGCCGGCGGCGGCACCGAACCAGTTGACCCGCCAGGCGCCGAGGGTCGGGTCGTAGACACGCACGGTCGAACCGCGGCCGTCCAGGAGGTCCGGGTCGGCGGCGTCGCGCGCGATGAGCACGTCCTGCACGGCGCGGCCGCCGAGCGTGTATGCGAACACCCACTCCGCGACCGACTCACGCCACGCGCCCGTCGTCTCGTCGAGGAAGCGCACGTCGGCGCGCCAACTGCCGACCAGCCGGCCGAACAGCTGCATCCGCTGCGGGCGTTCCGGCGTCGGTCCGGTGGCGATCAGGGCTCGCGCGAAAAGGGAATCGGTCGACTCGCTCATGGGCGGCCCTCTCGGCTCGGATGGGTCAGCTGGACGGTCGTCCGGCGTCGGTCGCGGAGACGTCGGTGCGGTGGAAGTTGAGGTACGAGCGCGACGCGGTCGGCCCGCGCTGACCCTGGTACCGGGAGCTGTACTCCGCCGAGCCGTACGGGCGCTCGGCCGCGGACGAGAGCCGGAAGAAGCACATCTGCCCGATCTTCATGCCCGGCCAGAGCTTGATCGGCAGCGTCGCCACATTGCTCAGCTCGAGCGTCACATGCCCGGAGAACCCGGGGTCGATGAAGCCGGCCGTGGAGTGCGTGAGGAGGCCGAGCCGGCCGAGCGAGCTCTTGCCCTCCAGTCGCGCGGCGACGTCGTCGGGCAGGCTCACCCGCTCGAACGTCGAGCCGAGGACGAACTCGCCCGGGTGCAGGATGAACGGCTGGTCCGGGTCGACCTCCACGAACCGGGTCAGCTCGGGCTGATCCTCCGCCGGGTCGATGAAGGGGTACTTGTGGTTGTCGAACAGCCGGAAGAAGCGGTCGAGCCGCACGTCGATGCTCGACGGCTGCACCATCGCGGGCTCGTAGGGCTCCAGCGCGATCCGCCCGGCGCCCAGCTCGGCCTTGATGTCACGATCGGAGAGAAGCACGCGCCCAGCCTATCGGGTGCGGGCTCGCCGCCGTCGGCGCGGATGGGCCGGGCGCGGAGCCGCCGGGCGCGTGGCCTAGCCTGGTGGGATGAGCACCACCGCCCCGGCCGCCACCGTGCGCATCCGACCCGCCGTCGACGGCGAGTACGCCTCGATCGGCGAGCTCACATACGCGGCCTATTCGCACGACTACAGCGATCTCTCCGACGACTACCGCACGCAGCTGCAGCACCCGGAGTCCCTCCTCGACGCGTTCGACTTCTTCGTGGCGGAGGACGACGTCACGGGCGAGCTCGTCGGCACGATCGCGGTGCTCCGGGCCGGGCTCGACCAGAACGGGAGCATCGGCCGCGACGAGCTGTACTTCCGCCTCCTGGCCACGCATCCTTCTGCACGCGGCCGCGGGATCGGCGACGCGCTGACCCGGTTCGCCATCTCGGAGGCCCGTCGTCGCGGGCAGCGTGCCGTCGTCTTGAACAGCGGACCGGAGATGCGGGGCGCGCACGCGCTCTACCGCAAGCTCGGCTTCACCAGGCGAGCCGAGCGCGAGGGCGTCATCGTGCTGCCGGACGGGCGGGAGCTCGAGCTGCTGACGTTCGTCCTCGACCTCGAGGGCTGAGCGCGGCGCGGATCTCCCGGCGTACGTCGACCCTCAGCCGGCGATCGACGAGCGCCGGCTCGCCAGCGCCGTGGCCCCGACCGCCACGTACAGCGCTGCCGCGGCGACGAACCCGACGGACATGGCGAACGACAGCCAGTCGCCGCCCGTGAACATCGTCCCGAGGCCGACGAGGAACGTGGCGATCACCACGATGAACGCCCAGAGCGCGGCACCTTGCGCCGCATTCACCCGCCGTGCGGTCGTCCACACCCGCACAGAGACGACGATCAGCCCGATGCCCACCAGCGCGTGGAGGCCGAGGACGATGCCCGAGAACACCCGGGCGGCACCGTCGTTCTCCTCGGGGCTGCCGAGGAGGTTCGCGCCCATCCCGAGCAGGAACTGCAGGGCGAGCGCGCTGAGCGCCTCCCGCGAACGGCGGACCAGGTCGGCGGACGGGTTCGTGAGCGTGGACATCGGTGCCCCTTTCGTTCGGTGGTGCAGGGTGTCGGCAGTGCGCACCCGACGGTTCGCTCCGCATACGCCCAGTGTGTTCCCACGCCGAAACGCTGTCATGCGGTGAATGAAGTAGATTCGGTTACTCCCGCCGGAGTAGCGCGATCGGGCGTCGAGCTCCTCACAGCAGGAGGAGCGTCGCGCACAGCAGCGCGATCGCGACGCCGAGCAGCGTCGCACGGAGCACGATGATCGACTCCCAGCGGCTCTGCAGCGCTCGTGCGTCCTCCGGCACGACGCCGGCCGATGCCGCAGCGGTGAACACGGAGTTGATGGGCTTGGCGATGCGCGCGAAGAGCAGCAGCCACGCGAGCAGGAACAGCAGCGCCCCGGCGGCGGGCGTACCGGCGGGCGGCGTGCCTCCGACGAAGGCGAGCACGACGGTCGCGGCCACGGCGATCGTCCCCCCGATCCCGATGACGGGGAACCGCCGATCTCCGAAGTAGTGCCCGCGGCCGATGACCTGCACGAGCGTTCGGTCGTCCAGCTCGGCCCAGACCGGGCGCTGTACGACGGCGACGCTCATGTCGGTGCCGAAGATGACGGCGAGGCTGAGGATGGCAACGACCGCGGTGATGCCGATGGCGAAGGACATTGTGTCTCCTGGTTTTCGAGGTGATGGGTGTTAGCACTGCTAACAGCTAGCACTGCTAACCTAACGACATGCCTCGATCACCGCAAGACTCGGCGCGAGTCCGGGAACGCGAGACCCGGATCGTCCGCACGACACGCGATATCGCGGAGAACGAGGGGTGGCCCGCGGTGACCGTGCGCCGGCTCGCCGACGCCATCGGGGTCAGCCAGCCGATCCTCTATCGGCACTTCCCCGGGGGCCGCGACGACATCGTCGGCCGGGTCGTGCTCGATGGCTACGCCGAGCTGGCGGCCGCGATGGAGGTTCCGGGCAACGGGCCCGAGTCACTGCCGGCGTTGATCGACGCCTACCTCGCCTTCGCACGGGAGAACCCCGCCGTCTACGAGGCGATGGCTTCGGCCCGCAGCAGTATCGTGTTCGCTTCGGTCGAGACCCCCGAGGTGCTCCGCAGGGGCTTCGAGTTACTCGAGAACGCCGTCGGCGGCCGGGACGGCCGCGAGCGCGCGGTGCGGGCGGAGCTGTTGTGGAGCACACTGCACGGCATCAGCCAGCTCAGCGCCGGAGGCCGCCTCGACGCCGACCTCGACGGGTTCCGGGAGGAGACGATCGCGGCGCTCTTCACACCGCCGGCGTGAGGCGGTCGCCGCAGACGCAGAGGCGACCGCCGCGTCCCCGCGGTCACGTGCGACGGGCTGCCAGGCCGATCAATCCCACGCCGGCCAACGCCGCACCCGCCGCTCCCAGCGCCCGCCGGTTCCGCGACGCCCACGCCTGGACGCTCGTCGCCTTCGACCGGTCGCCGAACGGACCGTGCGTGCCGTGGTCCTCGGTGCGGTCGGCCGGCTCCCAGAGGTTCGCGGGCTGGTCGGCGGGGCGCGGTTCGCCGGTCTGCTGCGACCGGTATCCGGTCGCGGCGAGGTAACGGTCGAGCAGGCCGGGGATGAGCCGGTTGCCGATGATGGTCTGCACCGTCGAGATGCCCACCCAGTACGCCCTGCGCGGCCGCACGGCCGCCTGGACGATCGTGCGGGCCGCGACCTCCGGCTGGTAGATCGGCGGCACAGGCTGCGCCTGCTCCGGGAGGCGCGACAGCAGCCACCGGAACTGCGGGGTGTTCATCGCGGGAAGGTGCACCATCGTGATCGCGACGTCGCTGTGCTCGTGCAGCAACTCGGTGCGCACCGACTCGGTGAAACCGACGATCGCATGCTTGGCGCCGCAGTAGGCGGACTGCAGCGGGATGCCGCGGTAGGCGAGCGCCGAACCGATCTGCACGATCGTGCCGCGGCCCGCCGGCCGCATGCGGCGCAACGCCGCCATGGTGCCGTAGACGAAGCCGAGGTAGCTGACCTCCGTCGTGCGGCGGAACTCCTCCGGGGCGATGCGGCCGAGCTCGGCGAAGACCGACGAGAACGCGCAGTTCACCCAGACGTCGATGCGGCCCCACTCGGTGACGACCCGCTCGGCCGCAGCCTCCACGGCGTCCGCGTCGGCGACGTCGACCGGCACCGTGATCGCACGGCCGCCCGCCGTGCGCACCTCGTCGGCCGCGGCCTCCAGTCCCGCTTCACCGCGGGCGAGCAGGGCGACGCTCGCTCCCGCGCGGCCGAACTCGATGGCGGCGGCACGACCGACGCCTCCGCTCGCGCCGGTCACGACGACGACAGCGCCCTCCAGGGTCTCGATCCGGTCCATCCGTGCTCCTTTCGTCTCCAGTGCGGATAGTCCGGCGACTTCCGGATCGGGTCAACCCCTTGCGTTCGCGCACAGGTTGGCATTGCATCCGGTTCGAGGCGTCGGGACTATCACCGTCGGGACTATCACGAAGGGACGAACAATGACCGTCAAGCTCAACCGGAAAGCCCTCGACCACGCGCGATCGCTGGTGAAGAAGGGCGATGTCGTCCGCGATGAACGCGACGACTGGAGCGAGGACGCGCCGAGCGCGGACGACGAGAACGCCTTCATCGAGAAGCACGGCTGGGAGCAGTACGCGCTGTGGCACCTCGGCGAGGACGCCGAGAAGAACGAGGAGACCAAGGGCCGATACAGCTTCCCGTACGGCGACTTCGTCAAAGTCCACCGCGGCGCGGTGATATCGCTCGAGAGCCGCGCTGCGCAGAACGATCACGACGACATCGCGTCGTCGACCAAGAAGCTGCTCGAGCAGATCGACGAGGACTGAGCAGACGCCATGACCGCGCGCGTGATCGGAACGCTCCCGACCGTGGACGAGGTCGAGACGCGCGTCCTCCGCATCCCCACCGATGCGCCGGAGGCCGACGGCACCGCCGCCTGGGACAGCACCACCCTGGTCGTGGTGCTGCTCCGAGCGGGCGGGACGACCGGACTCGGCTACACCTACAGCTCGGCGGCCGCGGCCGTCGTGATCGACGAGGAACTCGCTCCGGCGCTGCGGGGGCGATCGCTCACCGACCTGGGAGCCGTCGTCGCCGACCTGGAGCACGCCCTGCGCAATCCCGGCCGGCCGGGGATCGGCGCCTGTGCGCTGTCAGCCGTCGACGTCGCCCTGTGGGACGCGCGCGCTCGAGCGCTCGGCGTCCCCCTCGCCGACCTCCTCGGCCGGGTGCGTGCGTCGGCTCCGGTCTACGGAAGCGGCGGTTTCACGACCTACGACGACGAGCGGCTCCACGATCAGCTCGCCGGCTGGGCACGCGACGGCTGCCGCTGGGTCAAGCTGAAGATCGGGGAGTCGTGGGGAACGCGCGTGGAGCGCGACCTGCACCGCGTCGGCATCGCCCGAGCGGCGGTCGGGCCGGGCGTCGGCGTGTTCGTCGACGCCAACGGTGCCTACGGTGTGGCGCAGGCGCTGCGCGTCGACCGGGCGATGCGCGCCTTCGACGTCACCTGGTTCGAGGAGCCGGTGAGTTCCGACTACCCGGACCAGCTGGCGGCCGTGCGCGCTGGAGCGACTGCCGACATCGCGGCGGGCGAGTACGTGTACCGGCCGTCGGACGCCGTGGCCCTGCTCGGGTCCGTGGACTGCCTCCAACTCGACGTCACCCGCTGCGGCGGCTACAGCGGATGGCTGCAGCTCAGCGCCCTCGCGGCCGCCCACGGCGTCCCGGTGTCGGCGCACTGCGCACCGCAGCTCGCCGCCCACGCCGGCTGCGCGACCCGCGGGTTCCGCCACCTCGAGTACTTCCACGACCACGCCCGGCTCGAGAAGCAGGTGTTCGCCGGAACCCTGCCGCTCGTGGGCGGCGCGCTCACACCCGACCGGCGGCCCGGTCACGGGCTGTCGTTGCGCGACTCGGCGACCGTGTGATCCGCAGTCCGCGGAAGCCCCCGGCGGGTGTGCCCACGCAACAGTCCGGTGGCGAGGTCGCGCAGGTAGGACAGCCGTTGGGTGCGCGCCCCGTGTGCGCCCTCGCAAGCCCGAGGGGCCGCCGAGGGGCCGCCGAGGGGCGCGTAAATGCCCTCATCCGTAGCGTTTGAGGGCATTTGCGCGCCCCTCGGGCGCCCCTCGGGCGCCCCCCCGCGCGTCAGCGGGTGGCGGGGCGGCGGTTCTCGGCGCTGACCATCCAGGCCAGCTGCTCGAGGCGCTCGATGATCTGGTGCAGGATGTCGGCCGATGTCGGGTCGGCTTCGTCCACGTCGTCGTGCACCGAGCGCATCGTGCGCACGACGGTCTCGAGGCGGTCCGTGATGAGGTCGACCGCGTCGGTCGTGTCGATCTCGCCGTTCGGGAACGGCGCGAGCGCGGTCGTCTCCGCCACCGTGCGCGACCGCCCGTCGGTGGTCGCGTGCAGCGCGCGCAGCCGCTCGCCGACCGTGTCGCTGAACTCGCGGGCGGCCTCCACGATCTCGTCGAGCTGCAGGTGGAGGTCGCGGAAGTTGCGGCCGACGATGTTCCAGTGCGCCTGCTTGCCCTGCAGCGACAGCTCGATCAGGTCGACCTGCACGCGCTGGAGGTCGCTCGCGAGCGACGCCGGGGCGACGAACCCGTTCTCGGAGTTCTCGCGACGCGTCTCGTGCTCGCCCGGCGCCGCTCCCCTTGCGCGTGTGGTCCGGGGCGCAGCGGCGGCCTTGGTCTTCGTGCTCTGATTCTTCGACGTGGTTGCCATGCCTGATCTCCTTCGCTGGTCTCCCCGCGGAATCTAGGCCCGCCAGCGTGCGCCGCAAACCGGGTTGACCTCCGGCGGAAGTGTGATGAGGTATCGCCCTGCACGCTCGGGTACGCCGTGCTCTCTTGGGCCCGTCCAGGGCATTTCCGGGCGGGCCGTGTAAGGTGAGGCAACTTCTCTTCGCGTTGCAACGTCGCCGCGACCTCATCCCGCCTCGATCGAGGCGAAAGGACTCACCATCACCATCGCTCCGCGGCCGACGGCCGCACTGATCTGGCGCCAAGCCGACGACACGGTCTGGGTCGCCACCACGAACGACGGGTACGCCGGCATGGCCGAACTCGACGGCGGACGGTTCCGCGTGCTCGACGGCCGTTCGCGCCCCGTCGGATCCGCCCCCACCATCTCTGAAGCGGAGGCGCTGCTCACGCGCGCCCCGCACTCCCACTCGCACCGCGTCCGGCGCGGTGCCCGCAGCCGTCCGCGCCGATTCGGGCGCGGCGACCGGAGCCGCTCACCCGGCTCCCGAAGAATGAAGGAAGAAAAGATGCCCACTGGCACCGTCAAATGGTTCAACTCGGAGAAGGGCTACGGCTTCATCGCCCCGGATGACGGCAGCGCCGACGTCTTCGCCCACTACAGCGAGATCGCCGCCACCGGCGGCTACCGCAACCTCGACGAGAACCAGAAGGTCGAGTACGACCTCGCGCAGGGCCCCAAGGGCCCCCAGGCGGCCAACATCCGTCAGGCCTGAGAGTCCGGTGCCCGGCCGAACGGTCGGGCACCGCACCGGCAACGCCCAGCAACCGCGCCTACGCTGATGGCATCTCGGGCGATCCGCCCATCATCCTCGGCTGGGAAGTCGTCGCACCAGCGGAGGAAGCAATGACCGCACCCACTCTCGGCCCCGTTCTGCGGACACGCCCTCGTGACGAATCGCGCGCGCCGGTCACGAGCACGTACAACGAACTCCTGGCACGCGTTCGCGGCGAAGGTCTCCTCGAGCGTCGTCGCGGCTTCTACGTCGCCGTCTTCTCGCTCCTCACCGTCGGGCTGCTCGGCGCAGCGGCCGGCTTCGTGCTGCTCGGAGACTCCTGGCTCCAGTTGCTCATCGCGGGAGCCCTCGGCCTGATCTTCACCCAGTTCGCCTTCCTCGGCCACGAGGCCTCCCACCGACAGGTGTTCGCGTCAGGGCCGCACAACGACCGCGCAGGGCGGCTGATCGCGACGTGGCTGGTCGGCATGAGCTACCAGTGGTGGATGACGAAGCACACCCGGCATCACGCCAACCCGAACACCGAGGGCAAAGACCCCGACCTCGCGTTCGACACGATCTCGTTCACGGAGCGGGACGCGGCCCGTCAGCGCGGACTGCTGGCCGTGATCACGCGACGGCAGGGCTACCTGTTCTTCCCGCTGCTGCTGCTGGAGGGCGTCAACCTCCACGTGACCTCCATCCGATCGCTCTTGGCACGCGGACCGGTCGAGCGTCGCACGTCGGAACTCGTCGCCATCGGACTGCGACTCTCCGTCTACGTCGCGATCGTCTTCCTGATGCTGCCGGTGGGGCTGGCGTTCGCTTTCCTCGGGGTGCAGTTGGCCGTGTTCGGCGTCTACATGGGAGCGTCCTTCGCGCCCAACCACAAGGGGATGCCGCTGCTGCCCGCCGGCACGCGCGTCGACTTCCTGAACAAGCAGGTGCTGACCTCCCGGAACATCCGCGGCGGCTGGCGGATGAGCATCCTGATGGGCGGACTCAACCACCAGATCGAGCACCACCTCTTCCCCAGCATGCCCCGGCCGCACCTGCGCCGAGCGCGCGAGCTGGTGCGGCAGCACTGCGCCGCCCATGGGATCCCCTACACGGAGACCGGGCTGGTGGCGTCCTACCGGATCGTCATCCGCTACCTCAACCGCGTCGGCCTCGCCGCACGCGACCCGTTCGACTGCCCGGCGGCACACCGGTTCCGGCGGGCCTGATCCGCACGGGTCGTCCTTGCGGGCCTGCGCTCCGCTGTGGAATGCTGGCTCCCGTGATCCTCTGACCGCGTTTCCCTTCCTCCCCACGACCGTGGGTGAGTCGATCGATCCTGCGAACCACGAGGTTTCATGTCTTCCCCTGATCACACCATCACCATGCCCGGCTTCACCGTCGAGCCGCTCGTCGTCCCGGACACCGTCGACGCCGAGGACGCGGCGGACTTCGTCGCCTTCGCCGCGGTGCGCAGCGCCGTCGAGGCGGAGCAGCGCGGTAACGCCGGCGAGGTCATGACCGCGGCCGGGCTGCTGCCGGACTGGAAGGACGCGTCGAAGCCCATGACGGGGCTCGTCGCCAAGGTCGGCGGTCGCGTCGTCGCCCGCGGCAATCTGGCACTGCCGCTGAACGCCGCGGAGTGCTGGTGCGCCGTCTCCGTCCTGCCCGGCTTCCGCGGCCGCGGCATCGGCTCGGCGCTCTATGACCGTCTGGAGGAGCTGGCCCGGCTTGCCGGCCGCGCGACGATCCAGAATCAGACGACCTACCCCGCGGGCGTCGCGGGCGAGACGATCGCGGCCCCGACCGGTTTCGGGTCGGTGCCGGTCGACCTCCCCTCGACCCGGTTCCTCCGGCGTCACGGATTCTCGCTCGAGCAGGTGGGACGGATCAGCTCTCTGCCGCTGCCGGTCGACCCCGCCCCGTTCTCCGCGTGGCTCGAGGCGGCCACGACGGCGGCCGCCGGCTATCGGACGATCACCTGGCAGGGGCGGACCCCCGAGGAGTGGGTCGATGCCATCGCGTTCCTGCGCACCCGGATGAGCTCCGACGCCCCCAACGCCGGCATCGAGCTGACCGACGTCTGGACCGCCGAGCGCGTCCGCGCCGTCGACGACCTGTGGGCCGACAGCCCCCGCATCGCACTGACATCGATCGCGGTCGATGAGGCGACCGGCCAGGCCGTCGGCTTCACCGAGCTCGAGGTGTCGGCCGAGTCCGACCGACCGGCTGAGCAGATGGACACCCTCGTGCTGCGCGAGCACCGCGGTCACCGGCTCGGGATGATGCTCAAACTGGTCAACCTCCGCGAGCTGACCGTGCGGTTCCCCGGCTGCGAGAGCGTCGAGACGATCAACGCCGAGGAGAACCGTCCGATGCTCGACGTGAACGACTCGATCGGCTTCGTCGCGAGCTCCTTCTCGGCGCGCTGGCGCAAGGTGATCGCAGGATGAGCGCGGAGCGACGGTGACGGAGGCGGCCGGCCGACCCGGCGGTCAGCCGGCCGTGTCGCCGGGCTCACCGGCGCCGATGCCCAGCTTCGCGAGCAGCTTCGTGAGATCGGCAGCCTCGCGCGCCGTCAGAGGGGCCACCACGGCGTCCTGGGCGGCGTCGAGGGCGGCGTGCAGGCGGGGGAGCAGCGCCCGACCTTCACTCGTGAGAGCGACGATGGCGCGGCGCCGGTCCGTCGGGTCGGCACGTCGCTGCACGAGGCGACGCTCCCCCAGGTGGTCGATGGCCACGCTGACGTCCTTGCGGTCCATCGTCAGGCGCCTCCCGAGCTCGGCCTGACTGAGCTCGCCGTGCTCCTCCAGCGCGGCGAGGGCACGATACTGCAGCGGCCGGAGCCCGAACGGCTCGAAGGCTGCGGCGAGCAGCGTCTGTGCGCGCGCATTGGCCCGTCCCAGCAACCAGGTCGGGGTCGTCGAGACACGCGTGACGGACATCCCCGAAGCCTACCCCTTGTTGGGCTCCCCAACAATCTGTTATCGTTGGGCACACCAACGAATTGAAGGAGTCGACATGACCGCATTCGGACCCCAGCTGATCGGCGCGACGGAGAAGACCCTGAACGCTGTGCTGCGCCGCCTCCTCGCCGACGCCGCGCTGACCGAACCCCAGTGGGTCGCGCTGCGCCTGGCGGCCCAGAACGACACGGGAGCGAACCTCGCCACGATCGTCGGCGAGCGGGCCCACTTCGCGAACGCAGCGGCCATCGTGGCCGAGCTGACGCACCGCGGACTGATCGCCGACGAGACACCCACCCCGGCCGGCCACGAACTCCTGACCGAGCTGCAATCCCGCGTCGCGATCGCGACCGCGCCGATCTGGGCGGATCTCGACCCCCACGATGTCGCCGCGACCGAACGCGTGCTCGAACGCGTCGGACGCCGGGCCGGGCAGGTGCTCGCGGCCCTCTCGGCGTCCGTGGCCTGAGCGGGCCCTGCCCTGCCGCACTATGCCGGGGCTGGCGCAGGAGCAGCGCCCGACCGGATACTGATCCCGTGGAGATTCTGCAGGTCGCACAGCACGCCGACGACCTCGATCGCGCCGCGGCGTTCTACGAGAACCTGCTCGGCGAGGCGCCGGCCGCCCGCTTCGACCCGCCCGGCCTGCTGTTCTTCAACATCGGCATCGGCCGCCTCCTCCTCGAGCAGGGGGCGCCGTCGTCGCTCGTCTACATCCAGGTGGACGATGTGGCGCAGACCGTGGAGCGGCTGCGCGGGGAGGGCGTGCGGGTGGTCACCGAACCCCACGTCATCTTCACCCACACCGACGACACCCTCGGGCCGGCCGGCAACGACGAGTGGATGGCGTTCATCGAAGACAGCGAAGGCAACACGGTCGGGCTCGTGAGCCATGAGCCCCGACACGATCCGTGAGTCGGCCGCGACTCCTTTCGGCATCACAGGCCTTCAGGACGGGCCCCCTTGCGATCGAGCGTCGGCTGGATACGGAACTGGCGGAGCAGCGCGAGAACACCGATCAGGAGGGCGCAGACCACCCAGCCCGGCCAGCCCAGTGGAATGTAGTCGACCGGCGGTATCGGTGCGCCGGCGGCGAGCAGCAGCGTGCCGACACCGGCAGACGCGTTGAATGCTCCATGCGCCAGCACTGAAGGCCAGAGCGATGCCGAGCGCAGTCGCAGCCACCCGATGAGCACGCCATAGGTCACACAGCCCAGGACCATGAACAGGACCCCCCAGGCGTTCGGTTCGCCGAAGTTGTAGCCGAGCAGGATGATCGGGCTGTGCCACAGCCCCCAGATCAGCCCGGTGAGCAGCAGTGATCGGGCGGTGCCGAGGGGACGCAGGCTGGGGAGCAGCCAGCCCCGCCAGCCGAGCTCCTCTCCGACCGTGGCAACGGAGTTCAGCAGCCCGCCGACCGGGATGGCGATCAATTGGAGCAGCACGATCAGACCGACCGGGATACTGACGGAGGTGTGCACAGCCGCCAGCTGCGCACGGACGATCTGCGCGAAGTGCGAGAAGGTGACGAGGTCGAGGTGGATCGCTCCCACCGCGGCCGCCAGCAGCACGGAGAGCAGTGCGACGAGGATCGATCCGAACATCCCGATGAGCGCGAGCCCGATGATGCGCCGAGCGGGCCGGAAAGGCGCGACCCCCAGGTATTCGGCGACGTGCACCGGCCGTGGCCGCTGCACAACGAACACGACGAACAGCGCGGCGATCGCCGGCGTGTACATCATCGCGATCAGCAGTATCCCGGCGAGCGGGTTGCGCAGGCCGCCGTGCAGCCACAGCGGCGCGGCGACGAGCCACGCCAGTCCATAGGCGACAGCGATGTATACGCCGACGGCAGCCCACGGCACCCGCTCCGGACGGTCGAAGCGCGGAGCGGTGCCGCTCACTGGAGCGCCCCGGGCGCCAGGATGAAGAGCCCGGCGACCGTGCGGTCCGCCCGCACGCTGATTCGGGCGACCATCTCTCCCGCCTCGAAGCGCAGCGGCGTGTCGACGACGGTCACGTCGCCCAGCCGTCGAGCCTCGGGGACCCCGGCGCCCTCGAACTCGCCGACAGTGCCGACGACCTGCGCCCACGCGTCGCCCACGCCGGCGACGTCCAGAGCCGCCGCCATGCGCTCGTCGAATCGAGCGACGACCTCAGTCCATCGGGCGCCTGCCAGATCGCTCACGATCTCGGCCGCGATCTCGACCGCGCCATCCTGTGCTCTCGTATCCATGAGTTCTCCTGTTCTCGGATCCACCGGGTGACCGAACCGCTGGAACGCCGCCTGCCGAGAGATGCCGAGCGCGTCGCCGACCGCTTGCCAGGTCGCCCCGTCCTGCCGCGCCTGGTCGACCAGCGACGCCAGCAGTTCTTCGAGTTCACTTCGCAAGGAGGCCGTGCGGGTCACGACCCGCAGCAATCCCTCGAGGCTCGTCGTTTCCGTCGCCCGAACCGCGAGCGATTGAACCGAAGCCAGCAGGCCGGCGATGGCGGATAGGGTGTCGGTCATACGTAAAGAATAGCTTTACATATCCGGGAATTGTCAATAATCAGTTGCGCCGTGCCGCCCGCACGCGTTGCCGCGTCATCACCCCCCGCGTGCGCCTGCGACGTACCATGAGGGGATGACGGTGGCCACCGATCCGACGCCTGCGCGGCTGACCGCGCGCGGCGCGAGGACGCGCGACCGGATCGTCACAGCGGCCGCGGACCTGATGTTCGTCCGCGGAGTCGGGGCTACCACGCTCGACGACATCCTCGACGCCAGCGGCGTCAGCAAATCCCAGCTCTACCGCCACTTCGCGAACAAGGACCAGATCGTCCGCGCGGTGATCGGGCTCATGGGCGAGCGCGTCATCCAGCGCGAACAGGACGCGCTCGGCCGCGTCTCGACCCTGGCGGCCCTTCGCCGTTGGCGGGATGCACTCGTCCAGAACAACGCGCTTCGCCACGGTGCATATGGCTGCGCCCTCGGTTCGTTGGCCTCGGAGGTCGCCGACCACGACGATGTTGCGCGGCGTAGCTTGATGGCGCTCTTCACCGAATGGGAAGACCTGCTGGCCGCCGCGATCCGTCGCCTCCAGGACAACGGCACGCTTCGGAGTGACGCGCCCGTCGACGAGCTGGCGATCGGCTTGCTCGGTGCTGTGCAGGGCGGCTACCTGCTCGCCCAGACTGCGCGCGACGTGACGCCCATGGCGACATCGATCGACATGGCCCTCCGGCACATCGAGAGCTACTCCGCGAGCTGAGCCTTTCGCCGGTCGGATTCCTGGCGCACATCACCCCCGTAGACGGCTCTTCGCACTCTGCAAACAGGACTGTTTCGTCCATTTTGGGGGAGTCTGTTCCTTTTTGCATGCATGCACAGTTGACTGAAATTGGACTAGACAGTCCTTTTCTGGTTTACCATGTTCCATGATTCGGCCATCGGGTCGATGCTGGAAACACGGACCGCCATCGTGCGGAAGCTGTTGCAAGGAGGTGCCTCATGAAGGCGATAGTGGTGTCCGATCAGGCTGCGGGAGCCGCGGGAATGATCCTCGCGGACCGTCCGGAGCCCACGCCCGCAATCAACGACGTCCTCGTCGAGGTGCACGCCGCAGCGTACGTCCCCACCGAGGTCGGATGGCCCTCCACCTGGGTGGACCGGGCGGGCCGCGACAAGTCGCCGTCCATCCTCGGCCATGATGTCGCCGGTGTGGTGACCGCCCTCGGCTACGGCACCACAGGGCTCACGATCGGCCAGCGCGTCTTCGGCATCACCGACTGGCACCGCGACGGCACCCTCGCCGAGTACGTCGCGGTCGAGTCCCGCAACCTCGCGCCCCTGCCCGGCGACGTGGACTTCACCGTGGGCGCCAGCCTCCCGATTTCCGGCCTCACCGCCTGGCAAGGGCTCTTCCAGCACGGGCGCCTGCGGTCCGGCCAGACCGTCCTCGCCCACGGCGCCGCCGGAGCGGTCGGGACGATGGTGACCCAGCTCGCCCGTGAAGCCGGCGCCCATGTCATCGGCACGGGGCGCACGGCGGACCGCGAGAAGGCGCTCGACTACGGCGCTCACGAGTTCGTCGACCTCGAGAACGACGACCTCGACGACGTCGGCCGCGTCGACCTGGTGTTCGACGTCATCGGCGGCGCCATCCAGGAGAAGTCGGCGCTGCTCGTCCGCCCAGGCGGCACCCTCGTCACCGTCACCGGACTGGGTGCCGTCCGGCCGGAGGACGGCCTCTCCATCGACTTCGTCGTCGAGTCCGTGCCCTCGCAGCTGACCGAGATCGTCCAGCGCGTCCGCGACGGCCGCCTGCGCACCAACATCGACGAGATCGCCCCGCTCGACCGTGCCGTCGCGGCGCTCAACCCGTCTCAGCGGCGCAAAGGCAAGACCGTCATCAGCGTCCGCCCCTGACCAACGCTCCATCAGAGGAATGAACCCATGAACACCCCAGACTTCGAGTATCCCGACGAGGCCGGATATCCCGACGGTGTCGGAACCCTCACCCAGGATCAGGTCGTCCTGATCGACGAGGTGAGCGAAGATCACTCCCCCACGATCGAGTTCTTCGTCGTGAACAACGAGGAGACTTCCACCTACGAGGCGATCTCCGGGGACACCGTGATCGGTGGCCTGACCTACGACCTCACCGGCGAGAATCGGCTGGTCCTGGTCGCCGCCGCGGTGTTTCCCGCCTACCGGGGCCAGGGAGTCGCCACCGAACTCATCCGGCGCGTCCTCGATGAGATCCGCGCCGGCGGAAGCAGTGTCACCATCCTGTGCCCGATCGTGTGGGAGTTCATCGACCGCAACCCCTCATACGCGGACCTCATCGACACAGAACTCCCCGGACTGCGGAAGACCCGATAGGAGAAGTAGTCGCATGCACAACAAGAAGCCACAGCACTTTCCCGTGATGGACGGAGCCGAATCGGCGCCCCGGGAGGACCAGATCGCAGGGATCGTCCAACGGGTCTGGGCCGACTCACGCGTCTACCACCACGACGTGGAGACCCTGCTCCGGGAATGGCTGGACGCGGACGACTGCACCGTGACCGATGCCGAGTTCCTGACGTTGCTGGAGAAGGCCCGCGGGGAATTCGGCCGGATCGCGACCCCGGACGCCTCAGGATCTCCAGCGTGCCCCGCGCACTCGCTCGTCGCCTGCGTCTACTGGGACGTCCAACAGCTCGAACACCGGTCGTGACCGGATGCCTCCTCGGTTCGTGCCGACGTCTCACGGATTCCGGCGTTCCGTCAGAGTTCGCGGAGTAGCGCGCTGAACTCGTCGGCCATCTCGAGTTGGCGGGCGAGGTCCACCCGGCGTTCCTGCGTGTCGGCGAGGAAGCCGTCGAGCCGGGCGCGCGCAGCTGCGTCGTCGGGAGACCGGCGCAGGGCGTCCACCGGGTAGTGTTGAGGCCGGGCCCTGATGGCTCCGCCTCCCCCTGACTATCTCGCCGGTCGCCCGTGTGCCGACCCGCAGCGAACACCCCCGACCGACGCGCCGCGGCGCGCCCTCAAGGAGTCGATCCATGCCCTCGAGCCTGAAACAGCTGGTGCTGGCCGCCACGGTCGGCGTGCCGACCGATGACGGCGACGTGCGGGTGATCGACGCGGTACGCCGCCCGCGGCTGCTGACCCGTGAACTGCTGGCCGGCCTCGTCGTCGGGCTGGCCCTGATCCCGGAGGCGATCTCGTTCTCGATCGTCGCCGGCGTGAGCCCGAGCGTGGGCCTCTACTCCTCGGTGATCATGGCGATCGTCATCTCGATCACGGGAGGCCGGCGAGCGATGATCAGTGCCGCAACCGGCTCGATCGCACTCGTCGTCGCGCCCGTCGCCCGGGAGCACGGCCTCGACTATCTGGTCGCCACGATCATGCTCGCCGGGCTCCTGCAGATCGCGCTGGGCGCGGTCGGGTTCGCGAAGCTGATGCGCTTCATCCCCCGCAGCGTGATGGTCGGCTTCGTGAACGCACTGGCGATCCTGATCTTCATCGCCCAGCTGCCGCACCTGATCCACGTGACCTGGCTGGTGTATCCGCTCGTCGGGCTGGGCATCCTGATCATCGTCTTCTTCCCGCGCGTCACGAAAGCCGTCCCGGCTCCGCTCGTCGCCGTGATCGCGATCACCGCGATCACTCTGCTCGGCAATCTCACCGTGCCCACCGTCGGAGACGACGGTAAGGTGCCTGCGGGACTGCCCGACCTGTTCTTCCCGCACGTGCCGTTCACGCTGCACACGCTCACGATCATCGGCCCGTTCGCGCTGGCGGCGGCTCTGGTGGGGCTGGTGGAGTCGCTGATGACGGCGAAGCTCGTCGACGACATCACCGAGACCGGCTCGAACAAGACCCGCGAGTCCATCGGTCAGGGCATCGCACAGATCGCCTCCGGATTCTTCGGAGGCATGGGCGGCTGCGGCATGATCGGCCAGACCATGATCAACGTGCGCGAATCCGGCGCCCGCACCCGACTCTCCACGTTCTCGGCGGGCGTGTTCCTGCTGATCCTCATGGCCGTCTTCCACGACCTCGTCAATCAGATCCCCATGGCCGCACTCGTCGCGGTCATGGTCATGGTGTGCGTCGGCACATTCGACTGGCACTCCGTGCGCCCCTCGACGCTCAAGCGCATGCCCGCGGGCGAGACCACCGTCATGGTCCTCACCGTCGCCGTCGTGGTCGCCACCAACGACCTCTCCATCGGCGTCGTCGTCGGCGTGATCGCCGCCATGATCGTCTTCGCCCGCCGCGTCGCAGCCGTCACGACAGTGACGCGCACCCTGCCGGCCGACGGCACCGCGCACTACCAGGTGGACGGCGAACTGTTCTTCGCCACCAGCAACGAGCTCACCCGCCGCTTCGACTATGCGTGCGACCCGCAGCATGTCACCATCGACCTGAGCGGCTCACACGTCTGGGACGCCTCGACCGTGGCGGCGCTCGACGCCATCGAGACGCGCTACGCCCGGCACGGCAAGACCGTGACCGTCGAGGGCATGAACCAGGCCAGCACCCGCTTTCACGCGCGACTCACCGGGCAACTGGGCGGCGAGGGCTGAGGGTCCGTACCCGATGAGCCCGGACGGGCTTCAACCCGTCGGGTGAACGTGCGGGACGACCAACGTCGGGCACACGGCTCGGTGTGCGCTATGGGAACTGACCGAGCCGAGGAGAAGGCTGCGGAAGCCACCACGGCCTCGATTGCCGACCACGAGCAGGGCAGCAGCCGAGGCCGCATCGACGAGGGCCTGGCCCGGGTCGCCGAGGGCACCGATGAAGCGCACATCGGCCTCCGGATGTCGTCCGGCGATCACCCCGGCGTCTGTTCGCAGTTGGTCTCGAACCGTGGCGGAGGCCTCGTCGAAGGACGGGACGTACCCGTCGCTCCACAGCAGCCCGGACGGATGGTCGTCGATGGTCCAACGGCGGGGCCGCGAAAAGCTCGGCGAACTCGATGGCTCTCACCAGGGCCAGGTCGGCATGGTGGGAGCTGTCGTGGCCGACCACCACGGCTCCTGACTCCGCTGCGCTCGGCTCAGCCACAGTGACCACCTGCCTTCCTGGGGTGGTCCGAAGCCTATCGACTCCATCGCAACCACGGGGAGGACCTTTGCCTCTTGCCCGCCGCGCACTGGGCCACAACACTCAACGCCATGACTGACGATCGAGGCAAGGATCATCCCCATCCCCACTGGCTTCCGTGGGCCCGTCCCGGTGTGCTGGTCGGTGTCGACGGCTCGGCGCCGTCAGCAGCGGCATTGCGGCGGGCGATCGAGTTGGGTGAGCAGCTGCACCTTCCCGTCCACGCCGTTCACGCCTGGGAGTATCCGACGCTCATCTTCGACGCGCAGGTGATCCTGCCCGACGAGGTGCGCCAGGACGCGGAGCGGGTACTCACCACGATGACTGCCGACATCTTCGCAACGGACGGGCAGCCGCCGTGGTTCACCACCAGCGCCGAACGGGGCGGCGCGGCGGATGTGCTGATCGACGGCTCGCGCGGCGCCGAGATGCTGGTGGTCGGCAGCCGGGGACGTGGAGGCTTCGCGGGCCTGTTGCTCGGCTCAGTGAGCTCGCAGTGCGCAGCACATGCCCACTGTCCCGTGCTCATCGTCCACCCTGAGGAGGCGGAGCCGTCGGCGCATGGCTGACCCGCGCCCGCTGCGGCCGCCGGAGCCCGACGGGGCGGAAGCCCGGGCGACGCCGAACTGGCATTCGATGAGCGCTGACGCCGCGCTCCGGCGGCTGGGAACGTCGCCGTTGGGGCTGGCGTTGACGGAGGTGACGACCCGGCAGCAGCGGTACGGGGAGAATTCGCTCCCTCTCGCACCGCCCACCCGGTGGTGGGTGGTGCTGTTGCGGCAATTCGTCAGCCCGCTGATCGGCATCATGGTCGTCGCCAACCTGATCACGATCGTCCAGCAGCACTGGGTGGACGCCGCCGCGATCGGCGTCGTGCTCGTGCTCACCGTGACGCTCGGGTACTGGCAGGAGCGCAAAGCAGAACGGGAGGTGCATGCCCTCCGGTCCCTCTCCTCCTCCGTCGCTCATGTGCGCCGCGACGGGACCATCCGGGTCATCCCGGCCTCCGAGCTGGTACCGGGAGACATCGTGGCCGTGGTCGGCGGCGAACGGGTTCCCGCCGATCTGCGGATCGTGGAGGCGAACCGCCTCCGGGTGGACGAATCGATGCTGACCGGCGAATCCCTCCCCGTGGCCAAGACCACCACGCCCGTGCACCAGGGTGCGCCGGTCGCGGAACGCCACGACATGGCCTTCAGCGGCGCGCTCGTCACCAGCGGCCGCGGCCTCGGCGTGGTCGTGGCCACCGGGCCGAGCACGGAGCTGGGCGCGATCGAGCAACTGATGACGGCACCGCCGCCGCCCACCCCGCTGCAGGTGATGACCCGGACGCTGGAGTGGCGGATCGGCGGCGCCATCCTGGTGGCCGTCCTGTTCCTCTTCGTCGCCGGGCTGGTCAGCGGCTTCACCGTCGGCGAGATGTTCCAGACAGCGGTCGCCCTGACGGTGGCGGCCATCCCGGAGTCGATGCCCGTCATCCTGACCATCGCTCTCAGCGTGGGGATCTCCCGGATGGCCCGCCGCAATGCGATCGTGCGAAGGCTGCCCGCCGTCGAGACGCTCGGATCGACTACCGTGATCGCCTCGGACAAGACCGGGACCCTCACCCAGAACCGATTGACCGTCGAGCAGGTCTGGACTGTCGGAGGGTACTGGGAACCAGGCATGCCCGCGGACCCCGATACCGTCGCCGTCCTCCGGGCCGGAGCCCTCACGAACGAGTCGTCGCGCACGGGTACAGGCGAGTTCCACGGCGACCCCGTCGACGTCGCGATGAGCAGCGTGGCCCTGGACGCATCCGCGGTCTCGGCCACCGAGATCACGGCGGCTCCCGAACGCCATACGCCGTACGAGCCGGTGCTGGGGTACTCGCAGTCCGTCCGCACCGTGCCCGGCGGGCAGCGCCTCCTCTATGTCAAGGGCGCACCGGAGACCCTGCTCGCGGCGAGCACCAGCCTGCGCACACTGCACGGTTCCCGGCCGCTGAAGGCGAGCACGGTCAGCGAGGCCAACGCGGTACTGGCCCGCGAGGGGCTGCGCGTGGTGGCCACCGCATCCCGCCGGCTGGGGCCGGACGAACTCACCAGCGACCCACTGCCCCCGCCCGCAGGCCTGGAGTTCCTCGGACTGGAGGGGATGACGGATCCCCCGCGCGAGGGCGTCGCCGACGCCATAGCGGCGTGCGCGGCCGCCGGCATCGCCGTGAAGATGGTCACCGGCGACCAGCCGACCACCGCGGAAGCCATCGCCGCCCGCCTCGGCCTGGCCTCCGAAGGACCGCCGCTGACCGGAGCCGAGATCGGCACACTCGACGACAACATGCTCGCCGCGAGACTCGAGGAGACCAGCGTCGCCGCCCGGATGGTCCCGCAGGACAAACTGCGCATCGTCCGGGCGTTGCAGAGCCGCGGCGAGGTCGTCGCGGTCACAGGCGACGGCGTCAACGACGCCCCAGCGCTCCGGGCCGCACAGATCGGCGTGGCGATGGGACGCTCCGGCACCGACGTCGCCCGGGAAGCGGCGGGTCTGGTACTGACCGACGATGACTTCGTCACCATCGTCCACGCCGTCGAACAAGGTCGCGTCACCTTCGCCGCGATCAGGAACGCGACCTTCTTCCTGCTCTCCACGGCTGTCGCGGCCGTGCTGGCGCTCTCGATCAACGTGCTCCTCGATCAGCCACTGTTGTTCCTGCCTGTGCAGATCCTGTTCATCAACGTCGTCACCAGCAGCATCCAGGACATCGCCCTCGCCTTCGAACCGGCCCGCGGAGACGAGCTCTCCCGGCCGCCCCGCTCACCCCAGGAAGGCGTCCTGTCGCGACGTCTCTGGTATCGCACGTTCATCACCGGCGCGTGGATGGGACTGATCGTGCTCCTCGTCTTCGGGTGGGCCCTCCATGTCGGCGACAGCGTCGAGCACGCGAGAACCCTCGCACTGGTGCTGTTCGTGATCTTCAACGTGTTCCAGGTCGGAAACGCCCGCGCCGAGACGGCGTCGCTCCTGCGCCTGAACCCGTTCAGCAACCCGCTGCTGTTCGCCACCGCGTTCGGGTCGGTTCTGGTCGTCGCCGCGTTGCTCGCCTGGCCCGCGGCGACGCTCCTTCTCGGGCTCGCCCCGCTGACGCTCACCGAGTGGGCGATGATGGCGGCGCTCGCCCTGACCGTCCTCGCCATCGTCGAAGCCGACAAGCTCATCTGGGCGGCCATCGACCGCAGGAACACGCGAGCCCGAGGGCGCCGCGAACGCTAGTCGAGCTGCGACTCGAACGCCTGCAGGTGGTTCCGCGAACCGGCGAGCAGCCGCTGCAGGACCGCAGTCGTGGCGGCGTCGGTGGTCGTCTTCAGATCCGCGCTCAGGTCGGCGATGTCCTTCTGCTCGATGGCCACTCCCGCCTTGTACGCCTCCGTCAGACTCGCGCTCCCCTGCTGCACGAGCTGGTCGTACAGGCGTTGGATGTCCGGATCGGAGAATTCCCCGGCCGTCGACGACCGCGGATCCGCGATGCCCTTCGAGGCGAGCAGCGGCACCAGGAGCTGCTGGTGCGTCACCTCGCTCGCCATGATGTTGCTGAAGATCCGGACGCCCCAAAGCTCATCGAACCGCTGATACACGTCGTGCGCGAGCTTCTCCTCCTCGATCAGATACTGCAGGCGCGCCGCCTCATCCGTCGGAGCGGGAGAGACGGATGCTGGTGCGGACGCCGTAGGCGACGGCGGCTCGGCGGGAGCGGTGCCGCCGCTGCCCGGTCCGGTGACGCTGCAACCCGCCGTCGCTGTGAGCAGCGCGATGCCGAGCACCGAGGCGTATGTCGTGGCCGATCTTCTCATGAGGACCCCCTGATGTGACGGTGATGCTCGAAGGCTAGGTCGTGCGATGCTCTCGCCACCGGGCCGAACGTCCCTTCGGGATCCTTTCGACAAGCCGGGAATACCTTCTGGGGGTATGCGTGTTATCGTGATCGTCATACCCATTAGGGGTATTCGACGAAAGGATCGATGATGCGCGAGAACGTGTACCAGGTGACCGGCATGACCTGTGGCCACTGCGAGATGTCCGTCCGTGAAGAAGTCGAGCGGGTGGCGGGCGTGACCGCCCTCACCGTGAGCGCGCAGACCGGAAAGCTGGTCGTGAGCTCGGCCGAGCCGATCGACGACTCTGCGGTGCTGGCCGCGGTCGAAGAGGCCGGCTATTCCGCCGTACGCGCCTGAAAGACCCAGCACAGCGACCCGCGCCCACGGCACTCTGATCGAGGAGGTTCACATGAGCATCACGACCCCGGCCGATGAGCCGAACACGGCTGTAGAGCTCGAGATCGGCGGGATGACCTGTGCCTCCTGCGCGATGCGGGTCGAGAAGAAGCTGAACAAGCTCGATGGAGTCACCGCGACGGTCAACTACGCCACCGAGAAGGCGAAGGTGACCGCTCCTCGCGGGTACGAGGTCGCCGCGCTGATCGCGGAAGTGGAGAAGGCGGGCTACACCGCCGCCGTGCCCGCACCGCCGACTCCTCCTGCCGAGCAGGCCGCGACGGAACCGGTCGACGCGGAGCTCGCCTCTTTGCGCACACGGTTGCTGATCTCCGTGGCGCTGACCGTGCCGGTGGCCGCCCTGGCGATGGTCCCGGCGCTCCAGTTCACGTACTGGCAGTGGGCCTCCCTGACGCTCGCGGCGCCGGTCGCCGTCTGGGGTGCGTGGCCGTTCCACAAGGCCGCATGGACGAACCTCCGGCACGGTGCGGCGACGATGGACACCCTGATCTCCGTGGGCGTGACAGCCGCCTTCCTCTGGTCGCTCTACGCACTGCTCCTCGGCACAGCGGGCATGCCCGGCATGACGCACGCCTTCGAGCTCACGCTCGCGCCCTCGGACGGCGCGTCGAACATCTACCTGGAGGTGGCCTCCGGGGTGACGGTGTTCATCCTCGCCGGGCGCTACTTCGAGAAGCGGGCGAAGCGGCGGGCGGGAGCCGCCCTGCGCGCGCTGCTGGAACTGGGCGCGAAGGAGGTCGCGGTGCTCCGCGGCGGGGTGGAGTCGCGGATCCCCGTCGAGCAGTTGCGGGTGGGCGACGAGTTCGTGGTCCGCCCCGGAGAGAAGATCGCCACCGACGGCGTCGTCGTCTCCGGCAGCTCGGCCGTGGATGCGTCGATGCTCACCGGCGAGTCCGTCCCCGTCGAGGTCGTCGCCGGTGACGCGGTGGCCGGCGCCACCGTCAACGCCGGCGGCCGGCTGGTCGTCCGGGCGACCCGCGTCGGGTCCGAGACACAGCTCGCCCAGATGGCAAAGCTCGTGGAGGACGCGCAGACGGGCAAGGCGGAGGTTCAGCGGTTGGCCGACCGGGTCTCGGCCGTGTTCGTGCCGATCGTGATCGGGATCGCTGTCGTGACCCTCGCGGCCTGGCTGATCGCCGGGTTCCCCGTCGCCGCCGCCTTCACCGCCGCCGTCGCCGTCCTCGTGATCGCCTGCCCCTGCGCGCTCGGGCTGGCCACGCCGACCGCCCTGCTGGTCGGGACGGGACGGGGAGCCCAGCTGGGAGTCCTCATCACGGGGCCCGAAGTCCTCGAGTCCACCCGCACTGTCGACACCGTCGTGCTCGACAAGACCGGCACGGTGACCACCGGCCGCATGACGCTCGTCGAGACGGCACCGGAGTCCGGCACCGACCGCGATGACCTGCTGCGGCTGGCCGGCGCGCTCGAGCACGCCTCCGAGCACCCGATCGCGCAGGCAATCGCCAAGGCCGCCGCCGAGCAGGGCGGCGCTCTCCCACCCGTCGGCGAGTTCCAGAACATCGAAGGCCGAGGCGTTCAGGGCGTCGTCGAGGGGCACGCCGTGCTCGTCGGCCGCGACTCGCTCCTGGCCGACTGGTCGCTCGCACTCAGCCCAGAGCTCGACGCCCGCAAATCGGCTGCCGAAGCCGGAGGCAAGACGGTCGTGACGGTCGCCTGGGACGGCCAGGCCCGCGGCATCCTCATCGTGGCCGACACGCTCAAGCCGACCAGCGCCGAGGCTGTCGCCGGCCTCCGGAAGCTCGGGCTGACGCCGATCCTCCTCACCGGAGACAACCAGGCAGTCGCCCAGCGGATCGCAGCCGAAGCGGGTATCGACCGGGTCATCGCCGAGGTCCTCCCTCAGGACAAGGTGGCCGTGATCGCCGGGCTGCAGCAGGAGGGACGGATCGTCGCGATGGTCGGCGACGGCGTCAACGACGCACCCGCCCTCGCGCAGGCCGACCTCGGCCTGGCGATGGGGACCGGCACGGATGCGGCCATAGAGGCCTCGGACATCACCCTGGTGCGCGGCGACCTGCGCGGCGCGGTCGACGCCATCCGGCTCTCCCGGAAGACCCTCCGGACGATCAAGTCGAACCTCTTCTGGGCCTTCGCCTACAACGTCGCCGCCATCCCGATCGCCGCCCTCGGGCTGCTGAACCCGATGCTCGCCGGAGCGGCCATGGCCGCCTCCAGCGTGTTCGTCGTCGGGAACAGCCTGCGCCTGCGCAGCTTCACCAGCATCGTGCCGAGCACGGTGTCACACTCGAACCAGAGCATTCGCACAACGGAAGTGACCTCATGACCGACCCGCACGCTCACCACCAGCACACCGGGACCGCCGAAGCCGCGGCCCACGAGATGCCCACCACCGGCGACCGCGCCGCCAGGGATCACGGCAGCATGGACCACTCGGGCATGGACCACGCTGGCATGGACCACGCCGGCCACGCGGGGCACTCCGGCCACGGGGGGCACTCGGGGCACGCCGGCCACGGCGATCACGTCGGGCAGTTCCGGCGCCTGTTCTGGATCAACCTGATCGTCGCCGTTCCCGTCGTCGCGACGTCGCAGATGTTCGCGATGATCCTCGGGTACACCGTGCCCGCCTGGGCACTCTGGATCGCGCCCGTACTCGGCACCGTCATGTACGTCTGGGGCGGCTGGCCCTTCCTCAGCGGCGCCTACAGCGAGCTGAAGAGCCGCACACCGGGCATGATGCTGCTGATCGGACTGGCGATCACCGTCGCGTTCGTCGCCTCCTGGGGAGCCACCCTCGGCCTGCTCGACCACGAGCTGGAGTTCTGGTGGGAGCTCGCCCTCCTGATCGTGATCATGCTGCTCGGCCACTGGATCGAGATGCGCTCCCTCGCCCAGACCAGTTCGGCGCTCGACTCCCTCGCCGCCCTCCTCCCCGACGAGGCGGAGCGGGTCGAGGGCGACACGACCGTGAAGGTCGCCCCCGCCGATCTCCGCGTGGGCGATGTGGTGCTGGTCCGGCCCGGCGGAAGCGTTCCCGCCGACGGCCGGATCGTGGACGGTCGCGCCGAGATGGACGAGTCGATGGTGACCGGCGAGTCCCGCCCCGTCTCCCGCGGCGACGGGGATGCCGTGACCGCGGGAACGGTGGCAGTCGACTCCGGCCTCCGGGTCGAGGTCACCGCCGTCGGCGACGACACCGCCCTCGCCGGCATCCAGCGCTTGGTCACCGAGGCGCAGAACTCGTCCTCCCGCGCCCAGCGCATCGCCGACCGCGCCGCCGCACTGTTGTTCTGGTTCGCTCTCAGCGCCGCCATCATCACGGCGATCGTCTGGACCCTCGTCGGCAGCCCCGACGACGCGGTCGTACGCACCATCACGGTGCTCGTGATCGCCTGCCCGCACGCGCTCGGGCTCGCCATCCCGCTCGTCGTCTCCATCGCGACCGAGCGCGCCGCCCGCGGCGGTGTGCTGGTCAAGGACCGGCTCGCGCTGGAGAGCATGCGAACGGTGGACACCGTCTTGTTCGACAAGACCGGCACCCTGACCAAGGGCGAGCCGACCGTCACCGCGATCGCACCCGTCGGCGGGATGGCGGAGGACGAGGTCCTCGCCCTCGCAGCGGCGGCCGAGGCCGACAGCGAGCACCCGTTGGCCACCGCCATCGTGCGCGCCGCCCGCGAGCGCGAGCTGACCGTGCCCACTGCCACGGGGTTCTCCTCCTCCCCGGCCGTCGGTGTGACCGCCACCGTCGACGGGTCGGAGATCCGTGTCGGCGGTCCGCGCCTTCTCGAGGATGCGGGAGCCACCGAGGTCGACCAGGCCGATTCGTGGCGCGGCGAGGGGGCGATCATCCTGCACGTCCTCCGCGACGGCACCCTGATCGGCGGACTGAAGCTCGCCGACGAGGTCCGTCCGGAGTCCCGGGAGGCGGTCGACGCGCTCCACAAGCTCGGAATCCAGGTCGTGATGATCACCGGCGACGCCGAAGCGGTCGCGAACGCGGTCGCCGCCGAACTCGGCATCGACCGCACCTACGCGCACGTGCGACCGGAGGACAAATCCAGCACCGTCGCCGAACTCCAGAAGGAGGGCCGGAAGGTGGCGATGGTCGGCGACGGCGTCAACGACGCACCCGCCCTCGCGCAAGCCGACGTCGGCATCGCGATCGGCGCGGGAACCGACGTCGCGATCGCCTCCGCCGGTGTCATCCTGGCGAGCTCCGACCCGCGCAGCGTGCTCTCGGTCATCGAGCTCTCGCGCGCCAGTTACCGCAAGATGAAGCAGAACCTCTGGTGGGCCGCCGGCTACAACCTGATCTCCGTCCCCCTCGCCGCCGGCGTGCTCGCCCCGATCGGCTTCGTGCTGCCCATGTCCGTCGGCGCGATCCTCATGTCGCTGTCGACCGTCGTGGTCGCCCTGAACGCCCAACTGCTCCGCCGGCTCGACCTCGCCCCCGAGCTCAGCACCCGGGCCATCCTCACCCGCTGACGCCGTCCTTCTCCCACTGACGAAAGGCCCCCGATGACCGACCACGACCACACCGAGTACGGCTACATCACCGACAAAGACAAGTACCTGAACCGCCTCAAGCGCATCGAAGGCCAGGCGCGGGGGATCTCACGGATGGTGGATGAAGAGCAGTACTGCATCGACATCCTGACCCAGATCAGCGCCCTCACCAGCGCCCTGCAGGCCGTCGCCGTCGGCCTCCTCGACGACCACCTCAAGCACTGCGTCGTGGACGCCGCCAGGCTGGGCGGCGACGAGGCCGACATCAAGATCAAAGAGGCGAGCGACGCAATCGCCCGCCTCGTGCGCTCCTGACCCCAGCGCCGATCGGAGGCCTAACCGCCTGAGCGCCCGAGCTCGTCCCGTCGCCGGATGTACTCCTCGTGATCGATCTCACCCCGGGCATACCGCTCATCGAGGATCGCCCTCGCCGACGAGTTCGGCGGAGGAACCGCGCCGGAACCACCCGACGGGCCGCGCCGGGTCAGCGTGACGACCAGCACGACGACCACGGCGATGATCAGCAGCGGAACGAGCAGCCACACGATCCACCACGCCCCCGCGCCGCCCATCATCCACCCGTACATGGCCGCCTCCTCAGTCGAGTTCTGCGACCAGCGTGGGCTCACGGCGAGGCAGTGCAGCGGGTACAAAGTCCCGCGCCGATGAGGCGAAAGAGTATGACGCACCGGATGCGCACGTTGCCGAGCTTTCGAGGGAGCTTCGGTAGCAGTACCTGTTCAAAGCGGTGAGTAAACGGTGAGTTTGGCCAAAAACCATTGAACGGGTAGTCTGGGCGGCAGCCTTACTTCCCAGTGTTTTACTGGGGTTCCGGGCCGCGCGAGTGTAGTTCAATGGTAGAACTTCAGCCTCACCACTCGATCAATTGAAGCGCCGCCCGGCGCATATCATGCCGCGCGAGGATGCAATACAGACTTCGGGTAACTGCGGGTCGCGTGTCCACGCGATGCGCCTACGCTAAGTAGCGATGAACACGGACCTTGTCGACCGAGCTCGAACACTCGCGAGGGAGCGTTTGGCGGTTGCTATGCCCCAGCGCTGGGCACACGTCGTTGGCGTCGCGAAAACTGCGTCCGATATCGCCCCAAGGCTCCTCGAAAAAGACGCCGATGCGATCGTCGCCGCCGCGTGGCTGCATGACGTCGGCTACGCACCGAGTATCGCTATGACAGGTTTTCATCCCGTGGATGGTGCGAGATTCGCCAAGTGTGCGGGTATGCCCGCTCTGGTTGTCTCACTCATTGCCCACCACTCGGGAGCCAGTGCCGAAGCAATCGAGCGCGGGCTTGACGCCGAGCTGGCGGAGTTCGATCGACCACCCCGTGACGTCCTAGACGTAGTGACGTACGCGGACATGACCACGGCGCCCGATGGGACGCCAATCGAGGCCGACAGGCGCGTATCAGAGATCCTTTCTCGCTATTCGCGCGATGACCCGGTGCATGCGGCGGTCTCGCGATCGTCTGACGAGTTGCTTGCCGCGGTTGCCCGAATCAAGGACCAGCTTCGGTTGGCTCCCGCTGGGGCCAGTCAGCCGAGGTAGGGCCCATCACGTCGCTCGAGGTAGTGGTCGATCCGTAGCCTCATCGAAGGGTGCATCGGCAGAGCAGCGATCTCCATGGGTTCGACCCACGCGATTTCCGTCGACTCGGAGTCGAACGCAAGCTCGCCGCCGATCAGCTTGGTCGTGTAGCAGATCGAGAATTGCTGCCGGACTTCTCCATCGTCGTACTTCATGACGTGATGGGGGTTCGTGTAGATGCCGACGAGGCCGGTGAGCTCCACGTCGAGGCCGGTCTCTTCCTTGACTTCGCGCACAGCGCACTCCTCAATGCTTTCGCCGAGTTCCATGCCGCCGCCGGGCAATGCCCAGAGGCCGTTGTCTTTTCGATGCACGAGCGCGATGCGCCCCCGCTCGTCAAGTACTACAGCCGTGGTCGATGGGACGACGCTGTTCGCCTTCGGCGCGTCAGGGTCGTTGTAGTAGTCGAGTCGCGCCACTGCCTCAGCTTTCGATCGGGAACTCGGCTGGCGTCGCACTGCTCCACACAGCATCGAACGCGACCGCGTACGTGTCCCACAACTCGGGCTCGGCCTCTCTGGGGAGCTCGATCACGGGGTTTTCGCCGGCTGGGGAGCCGAAGATGTGGTGATTGGCGTAGAGCATGTCGTCGATGAAGAACATCGACGTGTAGAGCGGCGTGCCGTGCGTGCGAATCTCAACCCCATCGACGTCGTTCAGCGGTTCGAGGTGCACCAGCGTCATTTTGCAGCGCGCGGCGAGTGCGTCGCCGATCCTCTCTTCGGAGCCGCGTTGCAGGACGCCGACTGAATCAGGCGCACCGATCGCAAATCGGATCTTCGTGCCGCGCGAGGCCGCGTCTTTGATGATGCGGGTGAATCCGTGAAGCGCGTCCCAGAGGAATGTGCCGCCGTAGACGCAGATATCGATGCGCTCGGTGGCGGCTTCGAACATCTCACGCCATAGGTCGATCGGCACGTGGGCCCGCGACGGGAACAATCGGACTTCGATGGTCGCGTCGTGAATGGCGTGTCGAATGCCGAACCGTGGCCATAGATCCTCAGCGGTGACGCCGAGGGCCGCAGCGATCTCTTCGGCGATCCGAGTCTTGGGCGTGGTCTCGCCCCGGATCGCGCGTTGAACGGTGCGCTCGTCGCATCCCGCGCGAGAAGCGAGGTCACGGATGCTTGTCCGCTGCTTATCCATCTGCTCGGCCAAGAGGCGCCCAGTTCCGACGCCAGCCGCTCTTTGATTCACAGTCATGAGGCTCCCCAAACCAGATCTTGCCTGCAACCTCTGACACATTCTGACACTCGTCTGGCCTTCCACTGTCAGATTCGGCCGTGTGCACTGACTGTTGTGCGCACCAACCGGCACTGTCATCTGCAACTAGACGGAGGAACTAGGACATGCGTCTGAGCAACATCGACGAAGCACTATTCCGCGCGTTCAGCTCCGGAAACCGGGAGTGATGATGCGCAGTACAAAACAGATAAGCATTGACTTGTTCGACGGGATGCACCACTTGAGCGTGACAGTTATTGGGAGGCCAATCCCGGCGCACGAACTGTGCGACATCCTTGCGAATCTCGAGGCTGCCGGCGGCTACAACTTCGGCGAGGTGCTGAGCCGATTGGCAAGAGGCTTCGAGCGATCGCTTCGTGAAGACGAGACCTCCCTTACATCCGTTCGCGAACGACTCATTGCTTGCCTCGTGCGAAGGGCCGCAGAGCAAGCGCAACAGATCGCGCTGTGCCTCGAAGCCGCGCGCTTCGAGTTGGAAGCGCTGCCGTCCCCAGATGTCGACGATTCGAGTCGCATTCAGTGATTGATCGCCAACGAAACGAGCGCAGACCAAAGTAAGAGCAGATGGAGGCGATATGAACAGTAGAAAGGGCCAGGACCGGAGCAACGCGAATACCGTTGCGCCATTACTTCTGACCGAAGCAGAGACGGCAGCGATACTCCGAATCGACCGGACCACACTCGCGCGCCTGGTCGATCAAGGGACCTGTCCGCTGAGCCCGGTGAACCTCACTCCACGGATACGTCGGTACCGGCTAGCTGACGTCGAGGAGCTAACGGGTTCCCATGTGGTGATGCCGTAATGGCAATCGACAAGCGGCCTTCAGGCAAATATCGTGTGCGCGTCTTTCTGGACCACGTAGTGGTGGGAACTCGATCATTCGAGCGAAAGGCGGACGCCCAGGCTTGGGAGAATGAGCAGTACCGCGTTCTCTCGCTGGGAGGAATTCCCTCTCCTTCCTTGTCACTGCTGCCTGTCGCCGGGTTGATAGCTCGGTTTCTCAACGCCCGGCAGACGCGCGTTTCTCCGCACACGTGGCGTACCGACTCGGACAACCTCCGCCACGTGCCTTCGACGTGGCTGCGTCGACCGGTATCCACGATCACCGCATCCGACGTGCACGACCTCCTAGCGGGTCTGCTGGCCGGCGGATTCGCGCGTTCAACCGTTACCCGGATGAGAGTCACCCTCTCCGCTCTATTCGAGTACGCCGTCTCAGAACATTTCGCACCGGCGAACCCCGTCCGGAGTGCTCGTATGCCTGTGGTTGTCGGCCTCCCTTCGCGACCCAAAGCGGATACATGGACGCCCGAAGAGATGTCGAGAACCATCGCGGCGCAGCGGCTAGTTGACCCCGCAATGGCCGAGGTGACTGAATTTCTCGGGCTCACCGGCCTGCGGTGGTCAGAACTGAGGGCGTTACGCGTTGAAGATGTGGCGCAGATTCCGATGCCAGCGTTACATGTATGGCGCGCACAATCAGATGGCTACGCCGAAAAGACACTGAAGAGCAACTCTGGCGAGGTACGGTCCCGAACGATTCCTCTGCGCCCGCGGGCCTTAGAGATCGTGGCCCCTCGAGTTGAGGGCGTTCCTCCCGGAGCACACCTGTTTCGTTCGAAAACGGGAAAGCAGTTGCGAGGAAACTTGTTCCGCCGTCAAGTGCAGTGGAATGCGACTACGTGCCGCGGACTCACGATCCATGCGCTGAGACACTTCGCAATTTCGTATTGGCTGCTTCGCGGCGTAGACGTCAAGACTGCCGCCGAGTGGTCTGGGCACAAGAACCCGACAGTGCTGCTGTCCACCTACGCTCATGTCCTCGGCATTGATGCCAACCGGGCAGCTCTCGCCCTTCTGGACACACCTGCTGTCCCAGCGCTGTCCTGGGGCGCGGTTCCTGAAAGTTTGAACGGCCTCGACTAGTGCGCCACATAGCTTTATAAACTATCGCCTATCAGCACTTTTGTTGCGGAGACGGTGGGATTTGAACCCACGGTGCCCTTAACGGGCACTCCACCTTAGCAGGGTGGTGCACTAGGCCTGACTATGCGACGTCTCCTGAGCGCCCGCGGGCGGACGCACGACGACCATCATAACGGACGTTCCGTGCGCGGCCCGACACCGGGTCGTCAGGCTCCGACCCCGGGAGCCGGCATGTCGTGGATGATCGTCGCCATCAGGTCAGCGATAAGCGTTCCGGTGGCGATCAGGCTGATGCCGACGACCGCGATCATCACCCAGATCGGCACGAGGCCGCGACCGGGCGCGACGCGGCGCACGATGACTCCGCGGCCGATCACGTAGATCGCGCTCGACAGGAACGACCACGCCCAGTGGAACGGGCGCTCCAGGCCGCGCCGGCCCAGCTCGCGGTAGTCGAGCCAGGAGAAGACGATCATCGCGGCGAAGATCAGCCAGCCCACGAGGGTGTCGATGAGGAACGCCGGGCTGTAGACCTCCAGCATGGCCTGAGGCGACGGGCGTGCGGAGGTCTCCAGACTCTGCATGAGGTGCGCGTAGCCGCTGAACGGGTTCGTCACGAGGAGCAGAAGGATGCTCACCAGCGGGAGCAGCACCACCAGCCAGATCCACGGCGTGTAGACCGGCGTGCTTTCCGGCAGGGGACGACGCGCGCCCATGCCGGCCGCGCCCGGCGCGTGACCGCCGACCTGCGGGGTCCACTGCCTTCCGTCCCACCAGCGCAGCGGCGCCTCCCGGTACGGGTCCGCATACCAGCCGGGCGCCGGGGGCGTGCTCGGGTCGGTCATGCTGCCTCCACTGCGATCGAAGTCGACACCTCTAGAAATACCCCAGGATCTCGTCCACTGCCTGGCGCGCATCGCCGAACAGCATGCGCGCGTTCTCCCGGTAGAACAGCGGGTTCGGCACACCCGCGTAGCCCGCGGCCATCGACCGTTTGAACACGACGACCTGGCCGGCCTCCCACACACGCAGCACCGGCATGCCGGCGATCGGGCTGCCCGGGTCCTCCGCCGCAGCCGGATTGACGGTGTCGTTCGCGCCGATGACGAGCACGACATCCGTGGTCCGCAGGTAGTCGTTGATCTCGTCCATCTCGAACACGATGTCGTAGGGCACGCGCGCCTCGGCGAGCAGCACGTTCATGTGGCCGGGCAGGCGGCCGGCGACCGGGTGGATGCCGAACCGCACCTCCACGCCCCTCTCGCGCAGCTTCTTCACCAGCTCGGCGACCGGGTACTGCGCTTGCGCGACGGCCATGCCGTAGCCGGGTGTGATGACCACGGAGGTCGCGCTCTTCAGCAGCTCGGCGGTCTGCTCGGCCGTGACCTCCTGATACTCGCCCTGCTCCTGCGCACCCGTCGCCGCCGGAGCTTCGATGCCGAACCCTCCCGCGATCACCGACAGGAACGAACGGTTCATCGCCTTGCACATGATGTACGACAGGTAGGCACCGGAGGAGCCCACGAGTGCACCGGTGACGATCAGCAGGTCGTTGTCGAGCAGGAAGCCCGACGCGGCGGCGGCCCAGCCCGAGTAACTGTTGAGCATCGAGACGACGACAGGCATGTCGCCGCCGCCGATCGACGCGACGAGGTGGATTCCGAGCGCCAGGGCGACCAGGGTGACGGCGGCAAGCAGCCAGAGCTCGGGCGTGATCACGTACCCGACGGCGAGCGCGACGAAGACGACGAGCGCGCCGACGTTGAGCGCGTTCTTGCCGGGCAGCACCAGCGGCTTCGACGAGATCCGCGCCGACAGCTTGAGGTAGGCGACGATCGAGCCGGTGAACGTCACAGCGCCGATGAAGATGCCGATGACCACCTCGGCGCTGTGCACTCCGGCGAGCGCACCGGGCAGATGCGGGTGCGACAGGTAGCCGTTCCAGCCGACGAGCACCGCGGCGAGGCCGACGAAGCTGTGCAGCAGGGCGATCAGCTGCGGCCATGCCGGTCATCTGCACGACCCGTGCCCGCCACAGCCCGATGGTCGCGCCGATCAGCACGGCGATGGCCATCAGCACCAGACCTGACGGCGCCAGGGCGTTCTCGGCGGTGAGCCAGATCGTCGCGGCGAGCGCGATGACCATGCCGGCGATCCCGTACAGCACCCCGCCCCGGGAGGACTCGTGACGCGACAGCCCGGCGAGGCTCAGGATGAAGAGGACGGCAGCGACGAGATACGCGGCGTCCGCCACGGCGACCGCGGTCACCGGCGCGCTCCGCCCGGCCCGCCGCCATCGCTGCGCGAGAACATCGCGAGCATCCGCCGGGTCACCGCGAAGCCTCCGAAGATGTTGATGGAGGCCACCAGCACCGCGATCGCCGCGAGCACCTGCACCGTCAGGTCGGGCGTGGTGATCTGCACGATCGCGCCGACGACGATGATGCCCGAGATGGCGTTGGTGACGCTCATCAGCGGCGTGTGGAGGGCGTGGTGCACGTTGCCGATCACGTAGAAGCCGATGACGGTTGCGAGCACGAGCACGGTGAAGTGCCGCGGGATGGGGTCGGGCGAGAACGCGGTCAGCAGGAACAGCACCGCGAGCCCGACCGCGGTCAGCACCGCCCGGCGCACCGGGGTGAGCCACGGCTCCTTCGGCGCGGGCGCCGCGACGGCGGCCGCGTCGGAGGCGCCGCGCGTGGCGGGAGGCGCCGCGGACACCTGCACCGGCGGCGGCGGCCAGGTCGTCACCCCGTCGCGGACCACGGTCACCGAGCGCTGCACGACGTCGTCGAAGTCGAGCGTCAGCCGGCCGTCCTTCTGCGGCGTCAGCAGGGTGAGGAGGCTGACCAGGTTGTTGCCGTAGAGCTGCGACGACTGGGTGGGCAGCCGCGACGGGAGGTCCGTGTAGCCGAGGATGATCACGCCGCCCTCGGTCACGACCCGCTCCCCCGCGACCGAGCCGGCCACGTTGCCGCCCTGGGCGGCGGCCATGTCGACGATGACCGAGCCCGGCCGCATGCTCGCGACGTCGTCTGCGGTGAGCAGCTTGGGCGCCGGGCGACCGGGGATCAGGGCGGTGGTGATGACGATGTCGACCTCCCGCGCCTGCTCGGAGTAGATCTCGGCGGCGCGGCGGTCGTACGCCTCACTGGTCTGCTTGGCGTAACCGTCGGCGGACTCCATGGTTTCGCCGACCTCGACCGCCAGGTACTCGCCACCGATCGAGCGCACCTGGTCGGCGACCTCCGGGCGAGGGTCGGTGGCCCGCACGATCGCACCCATGCTGGAGGCCGCGCCGATCGCGGCGAGACCTGCCACTCCCGCGCCGGCGACCAGGACCTTCGCGGGCGGCACCTTGCCCGCGGCGGTCACCTGGCCGGTGAAGAACCGGCCGAATTCGTGGGCGGCCTCCACCACGGCCCGATAGCCGGAGATGTTCGCCATCGAGCTGAGGACGTCCATCGACTGCGCCCGCGAGATGCGCGGCACGGCGTCGAGGGCGAGAGCGGTGATCCCCCGCTGCGAGAGGGCGGCGAGGAGGTCGGGACGGAGAGCCGGGCTGAGGGTCGCGACGAGCGTGGCGCCGTCGGCCAGCAGGGCGATCTCGTCGTCGGTGGGAGGCGCGACCTTCAGCACGATGTCGGTCGCCCAGGCGGCGTCGCGGGTGACGATGCGCGCCCCCGCGGCGGCGAACGCCTCGTCGGTGAACGCGGCCCGCACGCCGGCCCCGCGCTCCACGACCACGTCATAGCCCAGGGAGACGAGCTTCTTCACCGAGCTCGGGCTGGACGACACGCGGGCTTCACCCGGACGTTCAGCGACGATGCCGACTGTCGACACCTGGCCTCCCTGCCTTTTGATCTGGACCCTACCAGGCCGGGCCGCCTTGCCACTGGAGGAGAAGCGCTCACGACACGCCCGCGATCTCCTCCAACAACGCGCTCCTCAGGAAATCCCCGCGCGCGTCTCCTCTGAGAGCGTGCGTACGACGCCCAGACCACCCGGTATACACAGACCACCCCGAAGAGACCATTCCGGTCTCGAGTGTGTCAATATGTATACACAGGAGGCCCCATGGAGACGAAGGCGAGCGACCGCGCGTACGCCGCGCTGCGCGAGGACATCGTCGAATGGCGCCTCCGGCCCGGCACCGTGCTGCAGGAGGTGGAGCAGTCGGAGCGCCTCGGCGTCTCGCGCACGCCGGTGCGGGAGGCCCTTGCCCGGCTGAGCGCCGACGGGCTGGTCGCAGCCCAGGGCGGCCGCGGGCTCATCGTCACGGCGGTGTCCGTCGAATCGGTCGAGCAGCTGTTCGGGCTGCGCCGCGCACTCGAGCAGGAGGCGGCACGAGCGGCGGCCGCCAATCGCGATCCCGAGGTCTTCCGCGACCTTCGCGCGCGCTTCCTCGCCGCGGGCGACCTCCTCGCCGACGGCGACCCCGCCCACACCCGGTACTACGAGCTGGTCGACCGGCTCGACCGGGCCATCGACGGCGCGGCCGCCAACCCGTACCTCGTCGCGGCGCTGCGCAACCTCCGCCCGCATCTCGCGCGGCTGCGCCGGGTGTCGCGCGACGATCCCGACCGCCTGCGCGCCGCAGCGCAGGAGCACCTGCTCATCGTGGAGGCGATCATCGACGGCGACGCCGAGCTCGCCGCCTCCGCCACCCGCGTCCACCTCTACCGCAGCCTGCAGAGCGTGCTGGCGTCGGCAGAACGACTCACCTCGACCAAGGAGACTCCGTGAGAACCCACACCGTCCGCGTGCACCGCAGCGACGAGAACCTCGCCCGCGAAGACCAGCTGGCCTGGAAGATCGCCGAGGTGGCGACCGACCCTGTGGAGGTCGCCCCCGACGTCGTCGACATGGTCATCAACCGCATCATCGACAACGCCGCCGTCGCCGCAGCCTCCCTCACCCGCAAGCCCGTCGTCTCCGCCCGCTCGCAGGCGCTGGCCCATCCGCTGCCGACGGCCCAGTTGGAGGAGATCGTCTCCACCGCGCAGCACCCGCAGCACGGTTCCACCGTCTTCGGCGAGCCGCAGACCACCCGGGTGAGCCCGGAATGGGCGGCGTGGGCGAACGGCGTCGCCGTGCGGGAGCTCGACTTCCACGACACGTTCCTGGCAGCCGAGTACTCGCACCCGGGCGACAACATCCCGCCGATCCTCGCCGTGGCCCAGCACGCCGGCCGCACCGGGCACGACCTGATCCGGGGCATCGCGACGGGCTACGAGATCCAGATCGACCTCGCTCGCGCGATCAGCCTCCACGCGCACAAGATCGACCATGTCGCCCACCTCGGGCCGTCCGCGGCCGCCGGCATCGGGACGCTGCTCGGGCTGGACGCCGAGACGATCTTCCAGGCGATCGGTCAGGCCCTGCACACCACCACCGCCACGCGGCAGTCGCGCAAAGGCGAGATCTCCAGCTGGAAGGCCCACGCGCCGGCCTTCGCCGGAAAGATGGCGGTGGAGGCGATCGACCGGGCGATGCGCGGCGAGACCAGCCCCACCCCGATCTACGAGGGCGAGGACGGCGTGATCGCCTGGCTTCTCGACGGGCCGTCCGCGTCCTACGCGGTGCCGCTTCCGGAGGCCGGGGAGGCCAAGCGCGCCATCCTCGACTCGTACACCAAGGAGCACTCGGCCGAGTACCAGGCGCAGGCGTGGATCGACCTGGCCCGCAAGCTCCACCACGAGCATCCGGAGGTCGGCGACCCCGAGCGCGTGGAGAGCATCGTGATCCACACCAGCCACCACACCCACAACGTGATCGGCTCGGGCGCGAACGACCCGCAGAAGTACGACCCGACGGCCTCCCGCGAGACGCTCGACCACAGCATCCCGTACATCTTCACGGTGGCGCTCCAGGACGGCGGCTGGCACCACGTGGACTCGTACCTGCCGTCGCGAGCGGCCCGCCCCGACACGGTCGCCCTGTGGGGCAAGGTCACCACCACCGAAGACCCGGAGTGGACCCGCCGCTACCACTCCGCCGACCCCGACGAGAAGGCGTTCGGCGGCCGGGTCGAGATCACGCTCGCCGACGGCCGCGTCATCACCGACGAGATCGCCGTCGCCGACGCGCACCCGCTCGGCGCCCGGCCGTTCGCCCGCGCCGACTACATCGCCAAGTTCCGGTCGCTGGCGGCGGGCGTGCTCGAGGAGGTCGAGATCGAGCGCTTCCTCGCGCTCGTGCAGCGGCTGCCCGAGCTGACCGCGGACGAGCTCGGCGGCGTGACCATCACTGCGCCGGCCGGAACCCTGCCGGCCGCACCGAAGGGACTGTTCTGATGCTGTACTCCTCTGTTCCCGCCCACGAGAAGCGCGCCGCCTTCCGCGCGCGGCTGGCGACCGGCGAGCTGCTGCGCTTCCCCGGCGCCTTCAACCCGCTGAGCGCGCGCCTCATCCAGGAGAAGGGCTTCGAGGGCGTCTACATCTCCGGCGCCGTCATCGCCGCCGACCTCGGCCTCCCGGACATCGGCCTGACGACCCTCACCGAGGTCGCCGGCCGCGGCGCGCAGATCAGCCGGATGACCGACCTCCCCACGCTGATCGACGCCGACACCGGGTTCGGCGAGCCGATGAACGTCGCGCGCACCGTGCAGGAGCTCGAAGACGCAGGCGTCGCCGGCCTCCACATCGAAGACCAGGTGAACCCCAAGCGCTGCGGCCACCTCGACGGCAAGGCCGTGGTCGGCCTGGACACGGCGACCAAGCGCATCCGTGCGGCGGCCGACGCCCGGCGCGACCCGAACCTGCTGATCATGGCGCGCACCGATGTCCGAGCGGTGGAGGGCCTGGCGGCGGCGATCGACCGGGCCAAGGCCCTCGTCGACGCGGGTGCCGACGCGATCTTCCCCGAGGCGATGGCCGACCTCTCCGAGTTCGAGGCCGTCCGCAACGCGGTCGACGTGCCGGTGCTGGCCAACATGACGGAGTTCGGCAAGAGCGAGCTCTTCACCGCCGAGCAGCTCGCGAGCGCCGGCATCAACATCGTCATCCACCCGGTGTCGCTGCTGCGCATCGCGATGGGTGCGGCCGAGCGCGGCCTCGACACGCTCGTGGCCGAGGGCTCGCTGAAGTCGGAGGTGCCCGGGATGCAGACGCGCGCCCGGCTGTACGAACTGGTCGACTATGCCGGTTACACCGCCTTCGACACGAACGTCTTCGACTTCGAGGTCCCGACCGGCCGCTGAGCGCGCCCGCTGCCGCCCCGCGGCCCCCGAAGGGCTGCCGAAGGGCACGTTATCGCCCCTAAAACGCGGTTTTAGGGGCGTTTGCGTGCCCTTCGGCAACCCCTCGCTCGCCCTTAGAGCGCGCGGGCGCGGGCGAGGCAGCGCGGGGGCGGCGTCCTCAGGCCTCGCGGGTCCGGGGCGAGCGGGTGGAGGTGTGGCTCGGGTCGCGCTCGACCGCGCCGCCGAGCACGTCGTCGATGCGGCCGAGCAGCTCGGCGGGGATGGTGACGCCGGAGGCCTTGACGTTCTCCACCACCTGCTCGGGCCGGGAGGCGCCGATGATCGCGGTCGCGACGTTGTCGTTCTGCAGCACCCACGCGACGGCCAGCTGCGCCGGCGTGAGACCGATCTCCTGGGCGATCGGGGTGAGCTCCTGCACGCGCGTGAGCACATCGTCGCTCAGCCAGCGCTTGACGGCGCCCGCCCCGCCCTTCTCGTCGGTGGCGCGGCTGCCTTCGGGCAGCGGGGCGCCGGGCTTGTACTTGCCGCTCAGCACGCCCTGCGCGACCGGCGACCACACGATCTGCGAGATGCCGAGCTCCTTGGAGGTCGGCACGACCTCCGCCTCGATGACCCGCCATAGCGCGGAATACTCGGGCTGGTTGGAGATCAGTTGGACATTCAGCTCCTTGGCGAGCGCGGCGCCGGCGCGCAGCTGGTCGGCGGTCCACTCGCTCACCCCGATGTAGAGCGCCTTGCCCTGACGCACGATGTCGGCGAACGCCTGCATCGTCTCCTCGAGCGGAGTGAAGTAGTCGAAGCGGTGCGCCTGGTAGAGGTCGACATAGTCGGTCTGCAGCCGGGCGAGGGAGCCGTCGATCGACTCCAGGATGTGCTTGCGCGACAGCCCGACGTCGTTGTGCCCCTTGGGCCCGGTCGGCCCGAACACCTTGGTGAAGATTTCGAGCGACTGCCGGCGCTCACCCTTCAGCGCCTCGCCCAGCACCGTCTCCGCCGCGGTGTTGGCGTAGACGTCGGCGGTGTCGAAGGTGGTGATCCCGGCATCCAGAGCCGCCCGGACGCAGGCGGCCGCGGTGTCGTTCTCGACCTGCGACCCGTGGGTCAGCCAGTTGCCGTACGTGATCTCGGAGATTTTGAAGCCGGAGTTTCCCAGGTACCTGAACTGCACTGTCGTTCCTTTCGTCACGGGCCGTCAGCGTCGATGCTAGGCATCGGGATTCAGCAAATCCAACAGTGGGAGGTTCTGGGATTCAGTGGTAGCGATGATGAGTCCTGTGGATGGCGGCACACTGGCGGACCTAGACTCCCCACCATGACCGCACGGATCGCCAACGTCACCTTCCACGCCCACGATCCGGCGGCGCTCGCCCGGTTCTGGGCGGCCGTCATGGGTTATCCGGAGCCGCAGTGGCTGACCGAAGAAGAGGAGGCGGAGTTGCGCGCCGCCGGCCTGACCGACGACGACCTCGCCGCGCGCGCCGTCGCGTGGGACGAGGATCCCGCGCACCAGCGCTTCTACTTCGCCCGCTACGACCACGAGAAGCGGCACCGCAACCGCATGCACCTCGACATCAGCCCGGCGAGCGGCCGGCACGCGACGCGCGAAGAGGTGGAAGCCGAACGCGACCGGCTCGTCGCCCTCGGCGCCACCGTCGAGAAGGTGCTCGACGGCAGGTGGGGCCCCTACGACGAGTTCGCGATCATGATGCGCGACCCGGAGGGCAACGAGTTCTGCCTGCAGTGAGCGGCTGTGCCCTCATCGGTCCTTGAAGTAACGGAGCAAGCGTCTCTCGCTGATCGACGACGACGCGATGACCACTCCGAGCAGCGCTCCGGCCACGCCGGCCAGCGGGACCCCCACCGTGGATTCGAAAACGGCCGACTGGTCTCCGTGCGACCCCGCCCACGCTGCCGCGGAGACGACCCCGACGGCCAACGCCCCCGCTGCGCCGGCCCAAGCACTCGCCTCGAGAAGGTTCAGCGCGAGGAGATCGCTCTTGGCCACACCCGCGTGCAAGGCGGAGGTCAACTCGAGCCTCCTCATCCTGACGCTGACGAAACCCAGACCGATCGCGACGACGAAAGAGGACGGAGTCGCAGCTCTCGTCAGGCGTTCCCTGAACGACGCAAACCCGTCGAACGAACCGCCCAATGACGAATTGAGTTGGATCACGCTCGGTTTGGTGCTGCTCGCCTTGTCCGCCGTGAGCACGGCGGTCAGCAGCAACGAACGCAGATTCGGCACCTGCGGCCACGCCGTAACCCAGCATTCGTCGAAGGTTCGCGACGCCTGCGTGGGAGAGAGGATCGCATATCCGAAGCCTGGTCTGCGGCCGTCCGACGGATAGCCGTAGACCGAAGCGATCGTCATCGGCCCCGAGTCGGTCGTGACCTGCGCTCCGGCCGACGCGCCGAGGGACTGCGCGAGATCATCCGGGATGAGTACCCCGCGCGATGAAACATCAGCACCCGTCAGGATCGCGGCGAAGCCCGGGGAGACCTCGTAGAGCGGGACGGGTGCCTCCGGGAGGGCGGCGACTGTGACGCGACTGGCAGACGCCTTCACAGCTCCCGCATGGGCGACTCCAGGCGCATCGGCCAGTGCCTCGCACGCTGGCCCGTCCACTCGGTCTTCGGCGACCAGGACTTCCGTCGCGGCCCCGGACGAGCGAAATGCCTCGGCTTCAGCCAGGAGCCGAGTGATCGACATCTGATCGACGAGGGCGAGTGCCGTGACGACAGCGCCGAGAAGGATGGTGTTCAGAACGAAGCGAGACGTACCTGTGACGGTGTTCCGGATCGTTTCGCGCAGCAGAGTGGAGAGCTTCATTCGTGGCGATACCCATCTCGAGCGCCGAGATCGAGATGCCTCGTGCATGCAGCGCGCGTGCGCATGTCATGCGTTGCCACGATCACGATCGTTCTCGGATCCGCGACCGCACCGATCGCCGAATCGACACGTTCCGCAGTGCGCCGGTCGAGCTGTGCTGTCGGTTCGTCGACCAGGAGCAGGCTCGGCCGACTAGCCAGCCCGCGTGCGAGCATCAACCGTTGCGCCTCTCCCCCGGAGAGTTCACGGAATTGTCGATGCGCGATGGATCCTAAGCCGACTCGAACTAGCAACGACTGAGCTTCGGCCTCGGCCGAAGCAGCCGACGCACCTGCGGCGATGATCGGCAGGACGACGTGATCCAGCGCGGTCCGCCTCGGCGCACCGAAGGGATTCTGAAAGACCCAGCTCACCCGTTCCACATCGGTGAAGCGGATCGCCCCTTCGCGGGGTCGATCCCGGCCGGCGAGCAGCGAGAGCAGCGTGCTCTTGCCCGATCCGGACGGCCCGGTCAGCGCATAGATCTCGCCAGGCAGGAACTCGAAGTCCAGATACCGGAAGAGCCAATCGCTCCCGCCTCCGAACCGATGGCCGACGTTCTCCAGGGCTACGCGCACGGCGCGGGTTCCCCGTAGGGCAACCGAACCTTCGCCGGCTTGTCACCCTTCGTGAACAGAATGAACGTCTGCCCGAGCTGGGAACCCACGATCGTCACTGCCGCAGGGCCACGCGCAGTCGCCACGCACCCGGCGCTACCCGCGATCGCGTAGACGGAAGACGGCGGCACGACGCCGACAACGAGCGGCTTCGCGAACTCGACAGTGGCGCTGATGCTCCGAGATCCTCCCGATTCGCTTTCGTTTTCGCGCCCTCGGCCATCCTGATCGTGGGTGAAGGAGGGCGTCGTCGATAGGCGATCCAGAGCGGACTGCTCGATCACAGCACCGGTCTCGAGCGGGACGGTGACGGAGTCGACAGTCACGTTTCGCTGGACGCCTGTCAGTTCGGGAAGCGGCTCGGTCAGCGAGACGCGTGTGACGCGCTCCGCGACCGATGCGATCGTTTCCCCAGCTTCCAGCCGTGAGCCTGTGTGCGCCCGGCACTCACCGATCGTCACGGACTGCGAAGGAAGCCATACGATCCGCCCGACATCGACAGTGTCGAGGCCCGGCTGCCGTTCCCCGGCCGATCCCACAAGATCCGCGAAAGCGATGAGGCTCCGCGCGCCGACGACTCCATCTGCCACGATCGCGTATCCGAGGCGGCGGAGTTCTGTCTGGAGGCTCCTCACGTCGTCGCCTCTGTCGCCCGCGCGGAGATCGCGCCAGAGAGGTACGGACGTGGCAAGGGCCACGACGGGTCGTCCGTCGATGGACGCGAGAATGGAGCCCGATTCGATCACAGCGCCCGGTGCGCATTCCGACGACGTGATGCGCCCGGCGAGCCCCGACTCGAGTGTCGATCCACCGGCATAGTCCACCCGGAGCGTGACGGCCCGAGTGTCGGTGTACTCCCGATAGCCGACCGGCGCTTCCGTCGCGGGCTGCGCCGAGGCGAGGGAAGTCGGGGGATCCGCAAGGAACCACAACCATGCCGCGGTGATCCCCGAGGCGAAGACCGCGACGATGATGACCGCGATCACCGCGAGCCGCGCGGGCATTCGGGACGTCATCGTTCCCGGCTCTCCAGTAGACCCAGTGGGTCGGTGCTGCACTGTTCTAGCGCCTTGTCTCCGGAGGTCTTGTCACTGAACGGGAACGCCTGCGTCGGAGCGTCACGGGAATAGTCACGAGCCGAGTAGCTCGGCGGGACGACCTTCTTCTTCACCAGGCACGCGGCGGTGATCGTGGCCTCGTCGAGATTCTGCGGGTTTCTCTGCATCGCGAAATAGAGGTAGCCGACGGTGTCGAGACCGGAGCGAGCCGAGCAGTCATCGGCGATCGAGTTGGCTTCTTCGGTCGTCGTGCCTGTACGTGGGGTGAACCCGTAACCACCTCCGACTCCGAAGCCATCGAAGGTCACGTTGTGGTCGCGAAGGCACCCTGCGAACCCGTTCTCCATCTCAGAGAACTCGGCGTCCGTAATGCGGCCATCAGACAAGGCGCTTCTTTCGAAGTCCGTCCGTGCGCGGCGGGACGCATCGGCGAACTCGTCTTTCCAGCCGGCGGCCGCCGCAGCCGTAACGCGTGGCGGAGTAGATGAATCCCCGACGGATGAATCGCTCGGAGAGCATCCGCTGAGCACGAGAACGCTGGAGATCACAATCCCTATCGCTGAGCTGATCGTCTTCATCGCTGCCTCACGAGCTGAGGGGTGGGACGGCGATTCTCGCCGGCCCACCCCTCGTACCTCAGTAGTTGTAGTAGTACCAGGTGTTCCCGGTCACGGTCCACGAGGCAGAGGAGTAGGACCAGTTGCCCTTCGCCGCGTCAGCCGACCGGAGGCAGGTGATGGAATTGCAGGCAGTCGAGCGGTGCTTCTTAGAGCCGTGGTGATAGTTGGACCATGTCTTTCCCGAGTTGCCGTAATCCCACGTTCCACCCTCGGGGTAGCTCGTGTATGCGTTCGCAGGCGTTGCGCCGAGGCTCGCCCCGATGGTCAGTGCGCCGGCCGCAATGATCGTTGAAACAACCTTGTTCTTCAATTTCACAGTCTATGGCCCTATTCGCGTAACTAGCATCGATTATTTCAATGCGAGATTTAACCTAGCCGGATGGCCGTCATTCGAGCAAGCCGAGCTGACGCCACCCCTGGCCCCGTCCGGCACCCGCGGCTAACGTGGCGGCATGACCCCGTCGTCGAAGTCCGAGACGTTCCTCGAGGTCGGCGGCCACGAGGTGCGGATCTCGAGCCCGGACAAGGTGGTGTTCCCCGAGCCGGGGCTGACCAAGCTCGATCTCGCGCGCTACTACATCGCGGTCGCCGACGGCGCGCTGCGTGGCGCCGGAGGCCGGCCGATGGTGCTGAAGCGCTTCGTGAAGGGACTCGGCCAGGAGCCGTTCTTCCAGAAGCGGGTACCGGAGGGGCATCCCGACTACATCGACACGGCGACGCTGCACTATGCGCGCGGCACGTCGGCGGAGGAGGCGGTGCTGCGCGACGCCGCCGGTCTCGCCTGGGTGTCGAACCTCGGCTGCCTGGACCTCAACCCGCACGCCGTGCGCGCGGAGGACCTCGACCATCCCGACGAGCTGCGAGTGGACCTGGACCCGATGCCGGGCGTCGACTGGTCGCAGATCGTCGACGTCGCCTTCATCGCCCGGGAGGTATTGGAAGACCACGATCTGGTCGGCTGGCCGAAGACCAGCGGCTCGCGGGGCCTGCACATCCTCGTGCGCATCGAGCCGCGTTGGAGCTTCGCCGACGTCCGGCTCGCCGCCGAGACGCTGGCCCGCGAGGTGGAGAACCGGGCGCCGGGGCTGGCGACGGCGCGGTGGTGGAAGGAGGAGCGCGGCGAGAGCGTCTTCGTCGACTTCAACCAGAACGCCAAAGACCGCACGGTGGCGTCGGCGTACTCGGTGCGGCCGCTGCCGGACGCACGCGTGTCGACCCCGCTCGACTGGGACGAGGTGCGCACGCGCCGGCCGTCGGAGTTCACCGTTCCCACGGTGCTGACCCGGTTCGCCGAGCGCGGCGACCCGCACGTCGGGATCGACGCGTCTCCCGGCACGCTCGACGCCCTCCTGGCCCTGGCCGCCCGTCTGGGGCCGGCCGAGAAGCCGCCGCGCGCCGGCGACGGCGCGGGCCGGCGCGTCTCGCAGATGCCGCTGATCGAGGTGGCGCGAACCAAGACCAAGCCGGAGGCGACCGCGGCGCTCGCCCGCTGGCGCGACCTCCACCCCGACGCCGCCGCGCACCTGCACCCCGCCGACGAGCTGATCGACGGCATGCGCGGCTCCAGTTCGCAGTGGTACCGCGTGCGCATCAACCTCCAGCACGTCCCGGAGGCCGAGCGCCCGGAGCAGGGCGACCTGCTCGCCGACTACGATCCGTGGGCCGGGCGCCGCTGAGCGCCGCGCACCCTCGCACCTTCGTGACGAATGTCGACATTCGTGCCACGAAACACGAGATTCGTGACGAATCTCATCGCGCGCGTCGGCGGTGGCGGCATAGGGTGTGGAACGTGAAGTCGAGCCTGCCGTTCGTCATACCCGGCGTGATCCTCGCCGTCCTCGGGCTGGTCTGGCTGCTGCAGGGAGTCGATGTGCTGGGCGGGTCGGTGATGAGCGGGTCCCCGCTGTGGGCGACCGTCGGCCCGATCGTGCTGGTGGTGGGGCTGGTGCTGATCGTGATCGGTGTCGTGCGCAGGCGCCGGGCCCGTTAGGGCCGTAGAAGGCCGGGTGTCCGCGTATCAGGGTCGACTGGTGCCTCCGGTGGAATTCCGGGGTCCCCGGCCCAGGGCGGAAGCTCCAACTCGTCCTGCGTGAGCCCGGCGGCCTACGGCGCGATCACCATCCGCGAGATGCGGTCGCCGTCGACGGTGAAACGGATCGGACTGGTGCCGTTGAAGCCGTCGCCGGTAACGGTCACCGTCACGATCCAGTCGTCGCCGTCGCGCTCGGCGCGGTCGACCACGAAGTGCGACCGCTTGCCGATGTTGTCGCTGGCGTTCCAGGAGCGGGCGCCGTCGTGGCCGCGGAAGACGCGGCCCCAATCCTCGAGGTAGGCGTCGTCGGTGAAGACCGCGACGAAGGCGTCCGAGTCGGCGGAGTTCGTGGTGTCGATGAAGGCTCGGATGGGTGCGGGCAGGTCGGTCATGGGTCGAGGATCGCACGCCGGCGGGAGCGTCATCCAGGGCCCGCCGGTCCCTCCCTGGCGCCCGGACGCGACGACGACCCGCGGACTAGAGTGAGGCTGTGACGACCAGGAGGGCGAACATGGCGACGGACGAATCCTGGCCGTCGCTCGCAGTGGAGTCGTGGACGCCCACCCGCGACACCCTGCACATGTGGACGCAGATCGTCGGCAAGATCCGGATGGCGCTGGCGGCGCCCGTCAACCACTGGTGGCACGTCACCCTCCGGGTCGATGCGCGCGGGCTCACCACCGGCGGCGTCCCGGTCGGCTCGCGCCTGCTCGAGCTCGCCTTCGACTTCGTCGACCACGTGCTGCTGGTGCGCACCAGCGACGGCGGCAGCGTGGCCGTCCCGCTGCCCGGCCTGTCGGTCGCGCAGTTCTACGACCGGGTCTTCGACGGGCTCCGCCGGTTGGAGGTCGAGGTCGCCATCCACCCGTCGCCGAACGAGGTGGAGGTGGCCATCCCGTTCGCCGACGACACCGTGCACGCCACCTACGTGCCCGAGCAGGCCGAGGCGTTCTGGCGGCAGCTGATCCAGGCGGACCGCGTGCTCCAGACCTTCCGGTCCGAGTTCCGCGGCAAGGTCAGCCCGGTGCACTTCTTCTGGGGCGCGATGGACCTGGCCGTCACCCGGTTCTCCGGCCGAACCGCTCCCCCGCACCCCGGCGGGGCGCCCAACTGTCCCGACAGTGTGATGCGCGAGGGTTACTCGCACGAGCTCAGCAGCGCCGGCTTCTGGCCGGGTGGAGGAGCCGAAGGAGCGTTCTACTCGTACGCGTACCCGGCTCCCGACGGCTACGAGGAGGCCGAGCTGCCCGCCGGCGCGTCGTTCAGCGCGGAGTTCGGCGAGTTCCTGCTGCCGTACGAGACGGTCAGGACCTCCGCCGATCCGGACGCCACCGCGCTCGCGTTCCTGCGCGCCACCTACCGGGCGGCGGCGGCACGCGGCGACTGGCCCTCCGACCTGCTGATCGCACCGAACCATGTGAGGAGTGAACGATGACCGACGGGATCGACCCCGGAGTTCCGCCCAGCGGAACCGGCTGCGCCGAGTGCGAGCGCGACGGCGGCTGGTGGGTGCACCTGCGGCGCTGCGCCGCCTGCGGCCACGTCGGCTGCTGCGACGACTCGCTTTCGCGCCACGCCCGCGCGCACGCCGCGGCGACGGGACACCGCTACATCCAGAGCTTCGAGCCGGGCGAGGACTGGTTCTGGGACTTCCGCACCGACCAGTACGCGGAAGGCCCGACACTCGCGGCGCCGACGAGCCACCCGTACGACCAGACCGTCCCCGGGCCGGCCGAGCGGCTGCCGTCCGATTGGCGGGCGATCCTGATGCGCCGCGCGGACGCCGAGGCGTCGAGCTGAGGAAGCCGATGATCCCCTACCTGGACAAGTCCATGCCCGACGTCTGGCAGGCCGCCAGAGCATGGTCCGCCGTCGCAGCCGAGGCCGCGCTGGTGCACGGCCTCACCGGGCAGGAGACCGAACTCATCAAGGTGCGCGCGTCCCAGTTGAACGCGTGCGCCTACTGCCTCGACCTGCACTCCCGCGAGGCCAGGAAGGCCGGCATCCCCCAGCAGAAGCTCGACATGCTGCCCGCCTGGCGCGACGCCGAGCTCTACGACGAACGCGAGCGGGCCGTGCTCGCCATCGCCGAGGCGGCGACGCGGCTGCCGCTCACCGAGGACTCCCGCGCCGACCTCGTCGGCGCCCACACCGTCCTCGGCGAACCGGCCTTCGCCGCCGCCGAATGGATCGCCGTGGCCATCAACACGTTCAACCGCGTCTCCATCCTCAGCGGGCACCCGGTGAACCCGCGCGACCGGGAGGGGCGGCTGCTGCGCTGAGGCGCGGCCGGCCGGCGTCGGTCAGGCGCGGAGCGGCGCGGCTGCGACCGGAGCGGTCGCCTCGACCCGCCCCGCCACGCGCTTCCCTGCTACGGGAGGATGTGACCGGCCGCCGTGAAGAGGCGGTACCACTCCTCGCGCGACAGGCGCACGTCGGAACCGGCCGCCGACTCCACGACCCGCTGCGGCGTCGTGGTGCCCAGCACGACCTGCATGCGGGCCGGGTGGCGGGTGATCCAGGCCACGGCGATGCCGGTCGGCGTGACGCCGTGGGCCGCCGCGATCTCGTCGAGCGCGTCGTTGAGCGGGCCGTAGTTCTCGCGGTCGCCCAGGAACACGCCGTCGAAGAAGCCCTTCTGGAACGGTGACCACGCCTGCAGCGTGATGTCGTGCAACCGCGCGTAGTCCAGGATGCCGTTGTCGCGGTCGATGGACTGGTCGAGCCCGGCCATGTTGGCGGCCACCCCGGCCGCGATCAGCGGCGCGTGCGTGATCGACAGCTGCACCTGGTTGAAGGCCAGCGGCTGCGTGACGGAGCGCTTGAGCAGCTCCACCTGGCCGGGGGTGTGGTTCGAGACCCCGAAGTTCCGCACCTTGCCCGCCGCCTGCAGCGCATCGAAGGCGGAGGCGACCTCGTCCGGCTCGACCAGCGCATCCGGACGGTGCAGGAGCAGGACGTCCAGGTAGTCCGTCCGCAGTGCCGCGAGCGAGGCGTCGACCGACTCGAGGATGTGCTCGGCCGAGAAGTCCCAGAACCCGTCGCGCAGCCCGACCTTCGACTGGATGATCACCTGCTCGCGCTCGGCCGCGGTGAAGGAGATCGCATCCCCGAAACGGCGCTCGCACCGGTGGTCGCCGCCGTAGACGTCGGCGTGGTCGAAATAGTTGATGCCGGCGTCGCGCGCGGTGCCGACCAGGGTGCGGATCGCCTGATCGTCCAGTTCGGCTATGCGCATCAGGCCCAGGATGACGTCCGAGGCGTGCAGGGTCGTCTGCGGCGGGGTGAAGGTCTTCATCGTCGTTCTCCTCTGGTCGGCTCAGGCGACGCGGGTGCTCGGGGACACGGTCTGGCCGGGGTCGGTGACCGCGACGTCGCCGACGGCCTGGTCGATGCGGCCGAGCACGTCACCGGACAGACGCACTCCGGCGGCTGCGGCGTTGGAGGCCACCTGCTCCGGGCGGGACGCGCCGACGATGGCACCGGAGACGTTCGGGTTCTGCAGCACCCACGCGACGGCCAGCTGCGCCATGGTCAGGCCGAGCTCGTCGGCGATGGGCTTCAGCCGCTGGACGGAGGTGAGCACGTCATCGCGGAGGAAGTCCTTGATCGCGTTCGCCCCGCCCTTCTCGTCGGCCGCGCGGCTGCCTTCCGGCAGCGGAGCGCCGGGAAGGTACTTGCCCGTGAGCACGCCCTGGGCGACCGGCGACCAGACGATCTGCGAGATCCCCAGCTCGGCCGAGGCCGGGACGACCTGCTTCTCGATCACGCGCCACAGCATCGAGTACTGCGGCTGGTTGGAGATCAGCTGGAAGCCGAGCTCCTTCGCCAGCGCGTGACCCGCGCGGAGCTGCTCGGCGGTCCACTCGCTGACGCCGATGTAGAGCGCCTTGCCCTGCCGCACGATGTCGGCGAAGGCCTGCATGGTCTCTTCCAGCGGCGTCTCGTAGTCGAACCGGTGCGCCTGGTAGAGGTCGACGTAGTCGGTCTGGAGGCGCGTGAGCGAGCCGTCGATCGACTCGAGGATGTGCTTGCGCGACAGCCCGGTGTCGTTGTGGCCCTTGGGGCCGGTCGGCCAGTAGACCTTCGTGAAGATCTCGAGCGACTGCCGGCGCCGGCCCTTCAGGGCGTCGCCCAGCACCTCCTCGGCCGCGGTGTTCGCGTACGCGTCGGCCGTGTCGAACGTGCTGATGCCTGCGTCGAGGGCCGCGTGCACGCACTGACGCGCGATGTCGTTCTCGACCTGCGACGCGTGGGTGAGCCAGTTTCCGTAGATGATCTCCGAGATCTTGAGACCGCTGTTGCCGAGGTACCGGAATTCCACGTCGCGCCTTTCACGTCTGCATCGAGCGTCTGCATCGAGCGCTCCTGCGCCCGGGTCTGCGACGATGCTAGAACCCGCGATTTCAGAAGTCCAACAAGCGTCGCTTCTTCCATTCAGCGACGGGACGGATGAGATGCGTAGACCGGCCGTTCTCGGCCAATCGGCGTTACGCGGAGTGACGGGTCGGAACACAACGTCACACGACAGTGCCGGGAGTCGCTGCCTTCGCTAGCTTCGCGGCGTGATTCGTTTACAGCAGCTCTCGAAGGTGTACGGCCGCGGCGCCGACGCCGTGACGGTGCTCGACCGGCTCGACTTCTCGGTGGAGGCCGGCGAGATCTTCGGCGTGGTCGGCCCTTCCGGCGCCGGCAAGTCCACTCTGGCGCAGTGCATCGCACTGCTGGAGCGCCCCACCTCCGGTTCGGTCATCGTCAACGGCGAGCCGCTCAGCGAGCTGAGCCGCGACCGGCTTCGGGTGGCGCGCCGCCGGATCGGGACGGTCTTCCAACGCGACGGACTGTTCTCCCGTCGCACGGCGGCGGAGAACGTGGCGCTGCCGCTGGAGTACCTCGGCGTGACACGCGCCGAGACGAACGCGCGGGTCGCCGAGCTGCTCGACCGCGTCGGGCTGACCGGCCGTGCCGGGCACTACCCGCATCAGCTGTCGGGCGGGCAGCGGCAGCGCGTCGGCATCGCGCGGGCTCTCGCACTGCGACCGAGCGTCCTCCTCGCCGATGAGGCCACCAGCGGACTCGACCCGGAGTCGACCGCGGCGATCTCCGCCCTCCTCAAGGAATTGCGCGACGAGCTCCGGCTCTCCATCGTCTTCATCACCCACGAGATGGACACCGTGGTCCGACTCGCCGACTCCGTCGGCCGCCTCGAGCACGGCAGGATCGTCGAGTCAGGGCGGACCGTCGACCTGCTGCGCGACCCGGAATCCCCGCTCGGCGCACTGCTGCGACCGGCCCCGGCCTCCGCATCGGCTCCGGCCGGCGAGGTCGCGTTGCGGGTGCGCTACCGCGGTGACGTGCCGGGCGACTGGCTCGCCCGCGTCGCCCGCGAACTGGCGGTCTCCCCCGCGCTTCTCGGCGCCGACATCGCCACCATCGACGGTCAGGTCGTCGGGTCGGCGACCATCGCCGTCCCGGCGGGCGCTGTGACGAGCGTCAGCAGCTTCCTCTCCGAGTTCGGCCTGGATGCCCGTCTCTTCGACGACGCGCGTGGCGCCGAGCCGTCCGCGTCGCCCGAAACCGATCCCGCCCTGGAGGCCGCCGCATGAGCGGAATCGTCCTGGCGTCCTCGACGCCGCCCGACCAGATCCCCGGTCTCGTGCTGCCTGCGCTGGGCGACACGCTCATCATGGTCGGCATCACCATGTCCATCGTGCTGGTGGTCGGCATCCCGCTGGGCGCGGCCATCTTCAACGCCGCTCCCGGAGGGCTCTTCCCGAACCGGTTCCTCCACACCGTCGGCGGCTGGATCATCAACCTCGGGCGGTCGCTGCCGTTCCTCATCCTGATGGCGGCGATCATCCCGTTCACCCGGTTGCTGACCGGCACCAACATCGGCATCCCGGCAGCGGTCGTGCCGATGACCATCGCCGGCATCGCCTTCTTCACCCGCATCGTCGAGAACGCGCTGCGCGCTGTGCCCCGCGAGTACGCACGGGTGGCCATCGCCAGCGGCGCCTCCACCCTCCAAGTGATCCGCACGGCGCAGCTCGCCGAGGCCGTCCCCTCCATCGTCGGCGGGTTCACCATCAACACCATCGCGATGATCGAGTACTCCGCGATCGCCGGGACGATCGGCGCGGGCGGGATCGGCTACGTCGCGGTCACGTACGGCTACCAGCGCTTCGATCACCTCGTCATGCTCGCCACCATCGTGATCCTCGTCGCCACCGTCGCGCTGGTCCAATTCTTCGGCGACCGTATCGTGCGCCGGCTCACCCCGGCGCTGCGCGACCGCAGCGCGCACGCCTGACGAACGAGCCCGACCCACCCGTATCGCCGGCACCATCCGCATCCGCACCACCACATCCCCGATCACACTCCTGGAGAGAACCATGTCTGCAACCGAGACCGCGACCACCACCCCGACCCCGCCGAGCGACCACGGCTTCACCGTCAAGCGCCGCCGTCGCTGGCCCTGGATCGCCGGAGGAGCCGTCGTCGTCCTCGCGATCGTCGCTGCGATCGTCCTCCCGCGCCTGGGCGGCGACCGGTCGCCCAACCTCGTGGCCGGCGCGACCCTGACCGTCGCCACCGCGGAAGGCAACGCGGCAGAGCAGTCCCTCGTCGACTTCGTCGCCACGAACGTCGCCCCCAAATACGGCCTCCACCTCGCCTTCAAGGGCCTGAGCGACTCCAACACCATCAACCGCGCCGTCAGCGACGGGGAGATCGCCGGGACCGTCTACCAGCACAAGCTCTGGCTCGGTCAGGTGCTCCAGGCCAACCCGGACTTCAAGGAAGAAGCGGCGACGCCGGTCTTCCGCTGGGGCTTCGGGCTGTGGAGCTCGAAGTACTCCTCCATCGATCAGCTTCCCGACGGCGCGAACATCTCCCTGTACTCCGACCCCGCCAACGAAGCCCAGGGCCTGTGGCTGCTCGAACGCGGCGGCCTGATCACCCTCAAGCCCGGCGTGAACAAGGCCGACGCGACGATCGACGACATCGCCGCCAACCCGAAGCACGTCCACTTCACGCTGCTGGACTTCGCCGCCCAGTCCCGGTCGCTCGACGACCTCGACGGCGCCGTCGGCTACACCGAGTACTACCTCGCCGCCGGCATCGACATCGCCAAGCAGATCTACGCCCCCGCCGCCCCCGACGACTTCGCCGGCCAGCTCACCATCGGCTCCACCTACAAGAACGCCGACAACATCAAGAAGCTCGTCGCCGCGTTCAAGGACCCGGCCGTCCAGGAGTTCCTGCGGACCGACCCCAGCGTGAAGGGCGTGCTGCTGCCGCTCGATCAGAAGTAGCGGGTCAGTCCTCCCCGATGTCCTCGTTCCAGAGTTCCGGGTTGGCTGCGATGAAGGCGCCCATGGTCGCGATGAGCTCCGGATCGTTGACCACGGTGATGTCGGTCCCGTGCTCGGCCAGCCAGTGCTGGCCGCCGAGGAAGCTCCGGTCGTCGCCCACCACGACGCGCCCGATGCCGAACTGCTTCACGAGGCCCGAGCAGTACCAGCAGGGCGACAGCGTGGTGACCATGACCGTGTCGCGGTAGCTGCGCTGGCGCCCGGCGTTGCGGAAGGCGTTCGTCTCGGCGTGCATGGAGGCGTCGCCGTCCTGCACGCGACGGTTGTGGCCGCTGCCCAGCAGCCGACCGTGGCCGTCGAAGAGCGCCGCCCCGATGGGGATGCCGCCGTCCGCCGCCCCGAGCCGGGCCTCCTCCGCAGCGACGGCCAGCTTCTCGGCGTCGGTCGCGTAGACACGGTCTTCGTCGACGCTCATGCGACGTCGTCCGCAGCGTCGACGCCGACGATGACCGTCGGCTCGGTCGCCAGCGGGGCGCCGAGTCGAACCCTGAAGGCCCGGAAGAGCACCCAGTAGAGGATCGCCGCGAGGACGAATCCGACGAGCGGAGTGAGGTCGCCGATCGGCGCCGCCTTGGCGACGGGGCCCGTGTAGAAGGTCTGGTTGGAGAACAGCCAGACCGAGACCACTCCGGCGACCACGAGCGAGATCCAACCGGCCGGGTTGCGGTAGCGCGCGTGGCTCGGGACCAGGCTCGCGATCTCCGTGCCGCGCCGCAGGAACCGGTCGGTCAGCACCACGCCGAGCCACGGGGCGATCCAGTACGCGATCACGAGCAGGAAGTTCTCGTACTTCGCGCCCGCGTCGGGCAACGCGCTCCAGGCGATGAAGAAGCCGATGACACCGAAGCCGAGGGCGACGATCGCGCGGCGCCAGGCGAACGGGATGCGGATGCCGGCGGCGAGGAACGACATCGCGCCGGAGTAGATGTTGAGCGCGTTCGCCGCGATCGCTCCGACCGCGATCGCGAGCAGGGTCAGGTCGCGGATGACGACCGGCATGCTGGCGGTGAACGACGCCGTCGGGTCGTCCGGGTTGAAGCCGGCGATCGTGGCCGCGGCGGCACCGGCGGCCATGAGCACGACGCAGCTGACGAAGTTGCCGAGGCCCGCCGCCCAGCCGATCGCCGCGCGGCTCGAGTTCGCCGGGAGGTAGCGGCTGTAGTCCGACGCGTAGGGGTTCCAGCCTGCTGCGTAGCCGAACGCGGCCGCCGCGGCGAGCGTCCAGCCGGCGAAGCTGAAGCCTCCGCCCTTGACCGGGCCGCCCAGGTTCGCGTTCAGGAAGACCGTCACCGTCGCCACGAGGAAGATGGCGCCCAGGATGTAGGTGGCGTAGCGCTCGAACAGCTGGACGAGGTCGTGCCCGATGAAGGCGACGACCACCTCGACCACGACCACGATCAGCAGGGACAGCACGGCCGGCATCCCGGTGAGCGTGGTCAGTGCGAACGCGCCGCTCACCGAGTTGACGGCGAACCAGCCGAGTCCCGCCATGACGGTGTTCAGCGCCGAGGGCAGGATGTTGCCCCTGCTGCCGAACGCCGTCCGCCCGATGACCATCTGGGCGAGCCCTTCGCGGGGACCCCACGTGGACAGGATGCCCTGCGTCAGCGCGCCGAGGGCCGTGCCGAACACCAGCGCGGTCATCGACTGCCAGAAGCCGAGCCCGAAGAACGCCACCGCGATGACGCCGACGAAGATCGTCGCGAACTCGAGGTTCGGGGCCGTCCAGGTGGCGAAGAGCTGCCACGGCGAACCGTGCCGTCGCTCCGGTGGGATGGCCTCGATCCCGCCTGCCTCGATGGTCGTGGCGGTGCGGCGCGGGGCAGCGGCGTCCTCGGCCGCGACGGTGGGGGTTCTCGTCATGCGTGCGAGCATACGAAAATCGCAGGATCGCACAACCGCGGAGGGGCCCCGGAGCGGGAATCGTCACATGTTGTTTACAAACAGCAAATAGTGCGCGGTACGCCGGGTACGGCGTCTTTTCACTGCATGACGTGCGCACCCGTATCCGGTCGGACGTCGGGCGCCCGAAATACCTCGTACTGGTGGGGCCTGTTGGCCACCGATCAGGCGGGGGTGCGCGGCAACGCCAGGTGGACGTGGAATCCTCCCTGGGTGGGTCCCGTGGAGAGGGAGCCGCCGAGCAGGTCGGCCCGTTCGCGCAGGCCCAGCAGCCCGAGCTTGGCGCTCGGCAGGTCGAGAGGCTCCTCTGTCGGCCGGCCGTTCACCACCGTGACACCGCACGAGGACTCGTCCGACCAGAGGCAGACGGAGATCGGCGATCCTGGCGCATGCTTGCGCGCGTTGGTCAGCGCTTCTTGCACGGTGCGGTAGATCGCGCGTTGGGTGGCGGGACTGAGATCCGCCGGGAGCTCCCCGGTGAGGGTGACCGGGAGGCCGGATGCCGCGACCAGGCCGGGAAGGCCGCCGACCGTGGGCTGCGGGGCGAGGCCCGGGCTCTCCGTGCCCGCTGCGCGGAGCAACGTCACCATCGATCGCAGCTCCTCCAATGTTGTGGAGCTCAGCGTGCGGATCGAGGCGGCGGCGTCGCGGACGCCCGGATCGGAAGCGGTGACCTGGAGCGCGCCGGCCTGCACCGAGATCAGGCTGACTTGGTGCGAGACGACATCGTGCATCTCGCGGGCCAGCTGGTTGCGTTCCCGGGCGAGGACGCTCTGGGCGTACAGCTCTCGCTCGTGTCGTTTCGTCGCCTCGATCTCGTCGATCCTGGCGCGCAGGTCCGCGGCCGCTTGCACGAGCTGCCCGAGCAGGATCGGCGCCGCGGCTGTGGCCAGCTGATAGACGAACGTGACCACGGTCCAGTTCTGGTCGCTGGTCAGCTGTTCCGCGATGGGCCAGCCCAGAGCGTTCGCCGCCGCGAACAGCCCCCCGCAGACGGCAAGCAGCCAGCGGCGCCGCGACTGCACCGACAGCGCGAAGAGCGCGATCACGGGCGCGGCGAGGACGTTGACGATCAGAGCCGCGGGCAGGGTCAAGACGAAAGCGACGAGTGGCCGGCGCCTCATGATCAGGGCCCCCCAGGAGCAGCGCGGGCGCTGGGGCGGCCTCTTCGGTTCGCGTCAGGCTCAGCCGGCCGGATCCGACGGAGCTCGCCCGGCCGGAGGCGGCAGCAGCTTCCTGAAGACCGCGGCCGCAGGCGCCGCGGGTGTGGCCGGCGGTGTGCTGCTCGCGCAGGGCATCTCCGGACTCTTCTCCGCCCCGCACGGTGAAAGCGGCGCGTACGAACCCGCCGAGGACGACTACGACTCCGAGTCCGATTGGGGCATGGACAGCGACTGGGCAGAGGTCTGACGTGCCGAAACCCGTCGAGGTCAGCCTCGTTGGGGCGTCTGAGGACGACTTCGCCGATTTCGGCAGGCGACTCCAAGCCGCCTTCGCCGTCGCTCTTCCAGCCGACCCGCATCACGACGTGGCATCGGAACCGATTCCGTCAGACGCCGAATTGAGCGCATCGTTCAACGACCCCTGCTCGGAAGTCCTCCACGTCATGCAGGACGGCGCGACGGTGGGCGGCATGGTGCTTCGCGTCGATGCCGCCAGTCGGCCGCCGGCCTGGTCGCCGGGACGTGCGCTCTCTACGCGTTCGCGGTGGCGGGGATGTTCGCGCTCGACGTGCTGCTCTGCCGCGCGCTGTTCGTCTGCGCGGCGCCGCCCGCGACTGACGTTCCCGCGGCCCAGGTGCGGTAGCCGCCGTCGAGGTTGACGACGTCGCGTCCGTGCTGGGCGAGGATGCGGGCGGCGGTGTGGCCGCGCTGACCCACCTGGCAGTGCACCACGAGCGGCCCGTCCGGCAGTTCGGCGAGCCGGTCGCGCAGGTCGTCGACCGGGATGTTGAGCGCGCCCGGGATGGCGCCGGCGGCGTGCTCGCGGGCCGTGCGGACGTCCACCAGGGTCGCCCCGGCGGCGACTGCGGCGTCGAGCTCGTGCCACTGGATGGCGCGGGTGTCGCCCGTGCGCAGGTTGTCGGCGACGTAGCCGAGCTGGTTGACCGGGTCCTTGGCCGAGCCGAACTGGGGAGCGTAGGCCAGCTCCAGCCGGGTGAGGCCGGATGCGGTGATTCCGCCGGCCATGGCGACTGCGATCACGTCGATGCGCTTGTCGACGCCCTCGCCGCCGACGATTTGCGCGCCGAGGATGGCGTCCGTCCCGGGGTCGACCAGCAGCTTCATGGACATGGGCTGGGCGCCCGGGTAGTAGGTGGCGTGCGAGGCGGGGTGCGTGTGGATGACGCGGTGCGCCCGACCGGCGGCGACCAGTTGCCGCTCGCTCCAGCCGACCTTGGCGGCGACGGTGTCGAACACCTTCACGATCGCGGTTCCCAGCGCGGGCGTGTTCTGCTCGTCGCGGCCGGCGATCACGTCGGCGACCGAACGGCCGTGCCGGTTGGCGAGGCCGGCCATGGTGACCAGCGCCTCCTCGCCGGAGAGCGCATCCACCTTCTCGACGCCGTCCCCCACCGCGTAGATGTGGCGGTCGCTGGTGCGGTTGGAGGCGTCCACTGCGATCCCGCCGGTCGGACCGACGCGGAGCCCGGCGGATCGGGCCAGGTCGACGCTGGGCACGACCCCGGAGGCGTCGACGATGAAGTCCGGCCGGAGCACTGCCCCGTCGCTCAGCAGCACCGCGCCGGCCTCGGCGGAATCGATGGTGACCGCGGTGCGGACGTCGACGCCCCGGCTGCGCAGCTGCGCCTCCAGCGGGGCGACCATCTCCGGGTCGAGCGGGGTGAGGATCTGCGCCGACCGCTGGATCAGGGTCACGTGGATGCCCCGGCGCACCAGGTTCTCCACCGCCTCCAGGCCGATGAACCCGCCGCCGACGACGAGCGCCGACGGGTGGTCCGCGGCGGCCTCCACCAGCACGCCGATCGCGTCCACATCCTCGACCGTGCGGAGGGTGTGGGTGGGGATGCCGGGATGCCCTGCGGCCTCCCGCGCGGACGCCCCGACGGCGAGGATCAGCTCGTCGTAGCTCTCGGTGAACGCGTCGCCCGCGGCCAGGTCGAGCACCGAGACCGTGCGGGCGACCGGGTCGACACTGATCACCTCGTGACCGGTGCGGACGTCCAGCCGGAAGCGCGCCGCGAGCGACTGCGGCGTCTGCAGCAGCAGCGACGAGCGATCCGCGATCACCCCGCCGACGTAGTACGGCAGCCCGCAGTTCGCGTACGAGACGTACGGGCCGCGCTCGAACACCACGATCTCCGCGGACTCGTCCAGCCGGCGCAGCCGAGTCGCTGCGGACATTCCCCCGGCGACTCCGCCGACGATCACGGTCTTCATACTTCGTTCCTCCCGAGGTCGGTTTTGTTATACCCTCCCCGGTATCGTACTATACGGAGGGGGGTATAACCAATTCCCCTCGACCGACTACCGGAAAGAGAGTCCACACCCATGTGCTACCCCGTCACCTGCAACGTCTGCGGCAAGACCACCTGGAGCGGCTGCGGCCAGCACGTCTCCGACGTCCGCCGGCGCGTCCCCGCCAACCAGTGGTGCAACGGCAACCACACCGACGCCGAGAAGGCCGCCGCCTCCAGCGGCGGGTTCTTCAGCCGGCTCTTCGGACGCGGCTGATCATGAGCACCGTCGAAATCACCGCCGATACGCTGGGAGTCCAGATCGAGCAGAACGACATCGTCCTGCTCGACTTCTGGGCCGCGTGGTGCGGACCGTGCCGCATGTTCGCCCCCGTGTTCGAGGCAGCGTCCGAGCAGCATCCGGACATCGTGTTCGGCAAAGTCGACACCGAGACCGAGCAGGAGCTCGCGGCCGCCGCCGGCATCACCTCGATCCCGACGCTCATGGCGTTCCGCGACGGCGTCCTCGTGTTCGCCCAGCCGGGCGCGCTCGCGGCGCGGGACCTCGAGCAGCTGATCGGCCGGATCCGGGCCATCGATCCGGCCGAACTGTCCGCAGCCAAGGCGCGCGCTTGAGCGGAGGAGATACCCTGGCGGGTACCGCAACCCGCTCACCTGCGCCGGCATCCCCGAGAAAGAAGACCACCGTGGCCACCACCACCACCGCCGCCGACATCAAGCCCGTACTCAACCGCCTCCGCCGAGCGCAGGGGCAGCTGAACGCCGTCATCGCGGCCGTCGAGAACGGCGGCAAATGCCGCGATGTCGTGATTCAGCTCGCCGCCGTCTCCAGCGCCCTCGACAAGGCCGGATTCCAGATCATCTCGACGGCCATGCAGAAGTGCATCACCGACCCCGACGACGACACCGACCCCATGACCGTCGAAGAGCTTCAGAAGCTCTTCATGACCCTGGCGTGAAGCACGTGACGGAGACCGCCGCACCCCCGGGCGTTGTCGTTCACCTCGACGAAGCCGACCCGGCCAAACACGCAGCCGTCCTGCGGAACGTGAGCAACCTGATCGCTGCGCTCGAACCGGAAGCGGAGGTCGAACTCGTCGTCCACGGCCCCGCCATCAGCCTCCTCCTACCGGGAAGCCCGCACACCGAGACGCTGCAGGCACTCCAGCAACGGGGACTCACCGTCGATGCCTGCAACAACACGCTCCGCAGCGAACACATCACCCCGGAGCAGCTCACCCCGGGTGCGGTGATCGTCCCATCCGGCGTCGCACACCTCGTGCTCCGCCAACGCGAGGGATGGGCGTACCTGCGTCCCTGATCCGGCCGCGCCTCGCTGGGGGATCTTGTAAGCGCTCGCCCTCGCCACCGCACGAGCCGAAGCCGTCCGGCTCGGGCCATCGCATCCAGGAATCCGGAAACGCTGCTGTCCGTCGCGCGAGATCGGGGCGCCGTCACCGACGGGTCGCGGCCCTCGACTGGGCGATCCCACTGTCGTACGTGCTCTTGAGGCTTGACACCGTCGTCTGGTAGTGCGCCGCGGCGTATGCGGCGTACAGGATGTCGATGGTGAGCAACTGGCCCCACTTGCTCGTCACCGACTCACCGTAGAGCTCGCCTCCGCTGGCCGCATTCGAGGAGAAGAGCGCCACGTCCACCGCCCGTGCCAGAGTCGAGCCTTCCTGAGAGGTGATCCCGATCGTCTTCGCGCCCCGGCGGCGGGCGAGCTCGACCGCCTGGACGACGGCCGACGTTTCGCCGGAGTCACTGATGGCGATCAGCACGTCGCCGTCATCGGCGATCGTCGCCAGCATCACCTGGAGGCTCTGATCCCGGAACAGGAAGCATTTGCGCCCGGCGCGAGTGAACCGCATGACGCCCTCTTCGGCGGCGATGGCGGAGGAGCCCATGCAGGCGAACAGGAGCGCGGAAGCGGACTCGACGTAGGATACTGCTCGCGCCAGCGCGCGGACGTCGAGCGAGTCGTTGGTGAAGCTCATAGCCTCGATGCTCGAATGCGCCACCTTTCGCACGATCGTCGCGAGGTCGTCCGACTGGCCGACCCCGCCGTAGACGATCTCGCGCTCTCCGTCCGCGGGATTCGCGCCGCGCGTCTCGAAGTTGGCCTCTGCGACCTCCCTCACGAGCGTCTTGTAGCTCTTCACACCGACTTCGCGGGCGAACCGGGAGACAGTGGATTCGGCCACTCCCGCTTGCGCGGCCAGTTCCCCGATCGTCATCGACGGGATGATCGTGGGGTCTCGCAGAATGGTCTCGCCGACCTGGCGCAGCGACGGGGCGAGGTACGGGAGGCGGCCCGAGATGCGCTGGAACAGCGGCCGCTCCGTCGTGGGTTCCGCCATTCCGATCTCCGCGCTAACGAGGGGCATCGAGCACCCGGATGATGTTGTCGACCGCGGCCTCTGCGGCCCGGTCGACGCTTTCCTCAGTGTAGCCGCCGAGGTGCGGCGTCACGATGACGCGCTCGTGCTCATACAGCGGGTGCGGTGCGGGCGGTTCGGTGTCGAAGACGTCGGTCGCGTACGACCACAGCCGCCCCTCGCGGACGGCCTCCCACACCGCGTCGAGGTCGACGAGGGACGCGCGAGCGGTGTTGACCAGGATCGCTCCCGTGCGCAGTCGCGCCAGCTCATTGCCGCCGATCAGCGGACCCTCCGGTGCGGGAGGGGCGTGGAGTGTCACGGCGTCCGATTCGGCGAGCAGCCGGTCGAGGTCGACCCACTCGAAGCCGTCTCCGGGAGCGAACCCACTGTCCGGGTACGCGTCGAACGCGATGACCCGCATCCCGAGCCCGAGGGCCATACGACTGACCCGCCGGCCGATCTGACCGCAACCGACGACCCCGAGCGTGCGGCCGTTGGTCTCCAGCCCGATCGAACGCGTCCAGCCGTCGAGCTTCAACGCGTGGTCATGCCACGGGATGCGCCGGGCCGCTGTGAGCAGCAGCCCGATCGCGAGCTCGGCCACACCCTGCGCGTTGGCGCCGGCCGCCGTCTCGACGCGCACGCCCGCTTCCGCGGCGGCGGCCAGGTCGACGCCGTCGGTGCCGATGCCGTTGCGCGCGATCACCCGCAGCGACGGAGCCGCGGCGAGCGTGGCCCTGTCGATGCGCTCGGTGCCGGCCAGGTAGCCGACGGCACTCGGCAGCGCCGCCCGCAACTCCTCCGGCTTCGGCACGCGGCCCGGGCTGGGGAACACCAGGTCGTATCCGGCTGCGGTCAGCCGCCCGAGGGCAGGATGCCCGTCGGCGGACAGGGAGCGCGGAGTGACGACGATCGTGCCGTGCCCCGACACGGTCAGTCCTGCCAACGCGGGTTGTCGACGAACGCCGGCGCGCCGTCCCGCTCGACGCAGAGCTTGCGGAAACCGGTGGTCTCGATGGTCCCGTAGTCGTGCCCGGCGTGGCCGGGAAAGGCGAAGAAGGTGACGAGCGGCTCGGTCGGCGACGTGTTGATGCTGCGGTGCGCGTACCGGCGCGGCACGTACACCGCCTGCCCTGGCCGGAACTCGGCCGCCTGCCAGTCGCCCTCCGGGTTCTCCATCAGGAGGTACCCCTCGCCGCTCAGGCAGTAGTAGATCTCGGCGGTGTCGAGGACCGCGTGGAAGTGGCCCTTGGTCATGAAGTACTCGTCGCCAACCGTGCCCGGGTAGGTGATGCTCGTCCCGTACGCGACATCCCCGGAGGTGGACGGCACGCCCATGTCGAAGAACTCGTAGGTGAGGATGTCGCCGGTCGCGAGCTGCGCCTCGAACGCGGCCTCGTCGGCGTACATCCCGCGCATCGCAGACAGCGTCCGGCGCAACGGCTCGGCGGTGCGGGACAACCCGGTGCGGGTGTCGAAGTCGGTGACGGTGGCGGAAACGGTGGTCGCGGTCATGCGCGGGGTCCTTTCGGGTGGGTGATGGAGTCGGGGGATGCGGGCGATGCGGCAGCCGCGACCGGCGCGGTCGCCGACCTGGCGACCTCGGAGATCCGGTCGAACACCGGGCCATGGGTGGGGATGTCGATGTCGAAGACCTGGGCGATCACCCGGGTCCAGCCGTGGAGGAAGTACACCCAGCCGTCCACCGCCGTGACACCGCGCCCCTGAGCACGGGCCTGGTCGAGGAAGACCAGGTCGCCTCGGTAGTTGAAGTCCCAGGCGATCGCGTCGTCGGGGAAGCGCGGGTCCGACGTGAGCGGCGAGCCCGGCCGGTCCTTGCCCAACCCGGTCGCGTTGACGACGACGGACCGCGCCGCGGCGGACGACACGACGGCGTCGTTGACGGTCGGGGCGGACGCCTGGACATACTCGATCGCCAGGTCCGAGCCGAGTTGAGCGTGGATGCGGCGCATCTCCTTGAGCCGCTCAGCTCGCCGGTTGGTCACGATGATCCGGTCAGGCACGTCGAGGCCTCGCGACCGGCGCCGATGAAGGTACAGGGTGAGGGCGAGGGACGAGCCGCCGGCACCCAGCAGCACCAGATCGCCGCCGCCGGCCCAGTGGCCGTCCGGCACGATCGCCTCGAGCGCCAGGCCGCTGGTCCACGGGTCCATCGCGTCGCCGAGCAGTGCGCCGTCCCGCTTGGAGATGCTGCTGATCTCATGCAGGATCTGCGCGTCCTCCCCGAAGCCGTCGAACAGGTCGCCTGCCGCTGTGACGATGTCCAGCTTGTGCGTGGTGACGAGCGCCCCCAGCGACAGCGGGTCGTGTTTCAGGAAGGAGACCACGCGCCGGTATTGCTCGGCGTCTGCGCCGAGCGGCAGGTCGATGCCTCGGATCACACCGGTCAAGCCGAGCAGCTCCGCCCACGCGGGGAACACCCGCATGATGGACGACTGCCCGGTGGTGACTCCGACGAAGTACATCGTCGGCTCGGACGCCGCCTCCAGTCGGGGGCCGCCCTTGCTCGTGTCAGTCATGTCTCTCCCAATCGCTCGCGCGCTCGACGGCGCGCTTCCATCCTTCGTAGAGGTCCTCACGGGTGGCCTCGTCCATCGCCGGCTCGAATCGACGGTCGAGCCGGAACGAGTCGCGCAGGTCGTCGAGGTCATCCCAGACCCGAGTGGCGAGGCCGGCGAGGAACGCGGCCCCGCGTGCCGTCGTCTCGATCACCGTCGGCCGCAGGACCGGGAGGGCGACCATGTCGGCCTGGAACTGCATGAGGAAGTTGTTGCGCACGGCCCCACCGTCGACTCGCAGTTCCGTCACCGTGATCCCGGCGTCCTGTTCCATGCACTCGAGCACGTCGCGGTACTGGTAGGCGATGGACTCCAGGGTCGCCCGGATCAGCTGTTTGCGTCCCGATCCTCGCGTCAGGCCGACGATCGCCCCACGCGCGTACTGGTCCCAATACGGAGCGCCCAGACCGGTGAAGGCCGGGACGACGTACACGCCTCCGGAGTCCTCGACCTGAAGCGCTGCCCGCTCGCTGTCCGACGCCTCGTAGAGGATCTTCAGCTCGTCGCGAAGCCACTGGATGGAGGCCGCGGCCACGTAGATGAGCCCCTCGAGCGCGTAGACGATGGTGCCGTCCACGCCCCAGGCGATCGTCGTGAGCAAGCCGATGTCGCTGCGTACCGGCGTGGAGCCGGTGTTCATCACGAGACTTCCCCCGGTGCCGTAGGTGGCCTTCACCATCCCGGTCTCGAAGCACGCCTGACCGAAGAGGGCGGCCTGCTGATCTCCGGCCGACGCCGCCACCGGCACGCTCGCACCCGGGAACACCCCGGGCGCCGTCACTCCGTAGACGGCACTACTCTCGCGCACGTCCGGCAGAATCGCCCTGGGCACGCGCAGCGCCTCGAGCAGCAGATCGTCCCAGTCGAGCCGCTGGATGTCGAACAGCATGGTGCGTGAGGCGTTCGTGTAGTCGGTGACGTGCGCCGCGCCCCCGGTAAGGTTCCAGATCAGCCAGCTGTCGATCGTGCCGAAGCACAGCTCTCCGGCCTCAGCGCGCTCCCGCGCCCCTTCCACGTTGTCGAGCAGCCAGGCGATCTTCGTGCCGGAGAAGTAGGCGTCGACGACCAGTCCCGTCGTCGCCCTGACGTGCTCCTCGAGGCCGTCCGCCTTGAGCCGGTCGCAGACAGCGGCTGTCCGACGGTCCTGCCAGACGATGGCGTTGTGGATCGGCGCCCCGGTCGAACGGTCCCAGACGACCGTCGTCTCGCGCTGGTTGGTCACCCCGATGGCGGCGAGGTCGCCCGGGTCGATGCCGGCGCGGGCGATCGCACGCTTGGCGACCAGGAGCTGGGTGTCCCAGATCTCCGTCGCGTCGTGTTCCACCCAGCCGGGCTGCGGGTAGATCTGGGTGAACTCCTGGCTCGCCTCGCCGACGATCTCGGCGCGCTCGTCGAAGACGATGGCGGTGATGGAGGTCGTCCCGGCATCGAGGGCCAAGACGTAGCGTTGTGACATCGGTCGTTCCGTTCTCCGTTGAACTCGGGGTCTCTCTAGGATCGGGCAGGGAACTCGATCATGGCCTTCATGCCCTCACCCGACCCGGCGTACGCGAGCGCCTCCACCGCGTCGTCGATGGCGAACGACCGCGAGACGAGGCTCTCGAGGTCCACGCGTCCGTCGGCAACGAGCGCGAGCGACGCCAGGTAGTCGGCGTTGCTCGACCCGGTGGTCCCGGTGAGGGTGAGAGCACGATAGTGGACGCGGTTGGTGTCGATGGGGACGCGTTCGGCCCGTCCCAGTCCCGCGAAGAAATTGACGCGCCCGTGCGTGGCCAGCAGGTCGACGGCCTGGGCCTGCACGTCCGCACTCGACGCGCACGTGATCGCGACGTCGACACCGCGGCCGCCGGTCTCGGCGCGGACGACCGCGGCGAGGTCCTGCTCGCGCGGGCTCACGATCACGTCGGCACCCATCCGCCGGGCGAAATCCAGCCGCGGTCGCCGGTTGTTGGACACGATGACCCTCCTGGCCCCATACAGTCGGGCGAGCTGCACGTGGAGGACGCCGATCGGCCCCGCGCCCATCACGAGCACCGTCGTGTCGGGCCCGATGCCGAGCCTGCGCGCCGCCGAGTAGCAGCACGACAGCGGTTCGGCGAGCGCGGCGCTGCGGTAGGAGACGACGTCCGTGAGGGCGAACACGTTGCCGCGGTCCAGCGCGAAGGCGGGGATGCGGACGTACTCGGCGAGGCCACCGTCGAGGGTGATCCCGAAGGCCTCGTAGTCGGGGCACATCTGGTTGAGTCCGAGCCGGCAGTTCTCGCACTGGCCGCAGCCCACGTTGGGGGTGACGCTGACGCGGTCGCCGACCGAGAAGCGGGTGACGCCCGCACCGACCTCGACGACGTCGCCGGCGAACTCGTGGCCGAGCACGCGAGGCGTCCCGTCCGGCAGCTTGAAGTGCCCGTTGGCCGCTATGCGCCGGTCGGTGCCGCAGATGGAGGCCGCGCGCACCCGGACGACGAGCTCGCCCGGCCCGGCGACGGGTTCCGGCAGCTCGTCGACGGTCACGGTCCCCGGGGAGTGGAAGCGCGCGCCCTTCACGGCTCGCGCACCTCCCCTGCCGCCTCGTCGGCGAGCTGGAAGAGCACCTTGTTGTACCAGATCTCGCGGTCGAGCAGCTGCTGGAAGGTGTAGGGCGCGGCCTCCAATGGGCGCACGTGGCTGATCAGCTCGTCCACCCTGAGGTCGCGTCCGAGGTGGGCGATCACCATGTCCCACTCGCTGTGGCCCAGCGGCGCGACTTTGGCGTTCCAGGTGCCGTAGAGGCGCAGCTCGCGCCGGAGCATCGACGACACCAACGGCTGCGGCAGCTGGAGGTCTCCGGACAGGTCGCCCAGCAGGACGACCTGTCCGAGCGCGGCTGCTGCCTCGATGCACTGCACGAGCGCGGCGGGCACGCCGGTCGCCTCCACCGCGATGTCCGGTCCGCGGCCCCCTGTCCGCTCGCGGATCTCCGCGACCGTAGCGCCGCCCGCCGCGTCGATGGTCTCGAACCCGAGCTCGGCCATGATCTCGCGCTTGCGCGGATCGACGTCGGCGACGACGACCCGGCTGCAGCCGAGGATCCGCAACCACTGGGCGGCGAGCGCCCCGATGGGGCCGGCGCCGATCACCAGGGCTGTCGCGGCGGCGGGGATCTCCGGCTTGAGCATCGCGTGCAGGGCGACGGCCGCCGGCTCGACCATCGCCGCGTGGGTGAGCGGCGTGCCGTCCGGAACACGGAACAGGTTGCGCTCTGGCACCCAGAGCAACTCCTCCAGCCCGCCGTCCCTGCGCGAGCCGAAGTAGTCGTAGCCGTCGCCCAGCGCGTACTCGCCGATCTGCGACATCGGGTCCTCCGCCCGGGGCAGCAGCGGGAACACCGCAACCCTGTCCCCGGCGGAGAACCAGCTGTCCTCCGGCGCCTCTTCGACGACGCCGGAGAACTCGTGGCCGAGGATGAGCGGGTAGTGGTATGCCTTGCCGCGCCCGAACCGCAGCACGTCCGACCCGCATACCCCGACCGCGCCGACGCGCAGGAGCACATCGCGGTCGCTCACGCGCGCAGGGGGCGGCACGTCGCGATGGACGAGCGTGTTCGGCGCCTCCAGGACGACAGCCTGCATCCCTCAGACCTCCATACCGTAGCGGTGCGCCTTGTGCGTCGGGTACATCGCGATGGTCGGGATGGTCACGTCCGGCGTCCGGGTGGCGACGAACAGGGTGATCTCGGCGACGTTGTCGACGTCGATGCAGGAGGCGTGGATGCCCTCCTCCAGCTCCTTCTGGTCGAGCCAGCCGTCGAGGTACGCCGGCACGTCGCCGTCGTAGAGGCCCTTGTCGATGATCTCGGTCATCGGGGTCTTCACATGCGACGGGTTGATGACCGTCACGCCGATGCGCTTGTCCTTGCCCTCCAGCAGGATGTTCTTGCTGAAGCCCATGAGGCCGTGCTTCGAGGCCCGGTACGGGCTGTGGCCGGGCCCGCTGGCGAGGCGCGCCGACGACGAACCCATGTTGATGATGCGTCCGCCGGACGCCTGCGTCTCCATGATCCGGAACGCCTCGCGGCAGGACAGGAACACGGCGGTCAGGTTCGGCTCCATGGTCTTCGTCCACTCCTCCAGGGTCACCTCTGTGACCGGCGGGGCGAGAGAGTCGCGGCCGGCGCTGTTGACGACGATGTCGACGGATCCCCAGTTCGCGCGGGTCCACGAGAAGAAGTCGATCACCGCCGCCTCGTCGGTGACGTCGGCGACGACGGCGTGCACCTCGCCTCCGCGCGAGCGGATGCTGTCCGCGACCCATTCCAGGCGCGGTGCGTCGAAGTCGACCAGGGTGACCTTGGCCTCGTTGGCGGCGAAGATGCGGGCGACGGCCTCGCCGATGCCGCTCGCCGCACCGGTGACGATGGCGACCTTCCCGGCGAGCGCGGTGCCCGCGCTGGGGAGGTAGGTCTCTGCGTATGTCATGTCCATTCCTTACTCGTGAGTGGTCTGCGGGGCTGCGGCGCGCACTGCGTCGGTGGCCCGGGTGCGGATCGCGTCCCAGTCGCCACGCTCGATGAGCTCGGCTGGCGCGATCCAGGTTCCGCCGCAGGCGGCGACCGCGGGAACGGCGAGCCAGTCGGCGAGCGTCTCCTGACGGATCCCGCCCGTCGGCATGAACCGCACGTCGCGGTACGGCGCTGTGAGTGCGGTCAGCAGGGGGATGCCTCCGGCGGGTACCGCCGGGAAGAACTTGAGGGTGCGGAACCCGTCGGCGCGAGTGTTCTCGACCTCGCTGGCGGTCGCCGCGCCCGGGATGAGGGGGATGCCGAGCTCGGCCGCTCTGCGCCCGACAGCGGGCGAGTATCCCGGCGCGACGAGGAAGTCGGCGCCGGCGCCGGCTGCCGCTTCTGCGGCGGCGGCGTCCAGCACCGTCCCTGCGCCGATCGCCATCTCCGGCACGGCGGCGCGGATGCGGGCGATCGCGTCCACAGCGGCGCTGGTGCGCAAGGTCACCTCGACGACGGGCAGGCCGCCGTCCGCAAGCGCCGCCGCGAGTCCTGCGGCGTCCGCCGAGTCTGCGATCTCGACGACCGGGATGACCCGGTGTTTCAGCAGCAGCTCGAGTGCGTCACGCATGGACATCGCTCTCCTCCCGATCGGTCGCCTTGACCGAGTAGCCCGCCCCGAGCTGTGGGAGCATCCATCGGACGCTCCCCCCCGCGCGGGCGAGACGTTGCTCGGCCTCGTCGACACCGACGGTGTTGAAGTCGAAGAGCCCGATGTGGTGGCCGACGAGCGCGGGGATCCCGGCGGCGTCGCACAGAGCCACGGCCTCCTCGACGGTGAAGTTGCCCGGCACGCCGTTCTCCGTTCGGTGCGCGTCGCGGCCGTTCACCGGCAGCAACGCGAGGTCGACGTTCAGCTCCCTGAGCAGCTCGGCCTGGCCTTCGTAGGGCACGCAATCCCCCGAGTGGTACAACCGGACGCCGCCGAGCTCCAGCACGTAGCCGAGGAAGGCGTCCCTCCCCGCTTCGTCCCGTTCGCGCGTCTCATGGGCGGCCGGGACGACCTGGATCGCCACCCCCGGCAGGTCGATCGCATCCCCGGCGACCGCGCCGATCAGACTGTCTTCGGGCACGCCGCGCTCGATCGCGACGATGCGCCGCGCCTCCGGTGCGACGAAAGAGGGGCTGTTGCGCACCAGTAGGTCGCGCACCGTCCACGGGTCCAGGTGATCGGTGTGCGCGTGCGTGTGCAGCACCGCGGAGACGCCCCGGATGGCAGTGGGATCGATCGGCACCGGGTGCATCCGCTTGTGCGGGAAGAACGCGCCCCGATACTTGGCGGCCAAGCTGTCGGAGAGGTAGGGGTCGATCAGGATCCGCACACCTGCCGCTTCGAGGGCGAATCCGGCCTGGCCGAGCCACCAGAGGCGGAGCCCTGGCAGTGCGGAAGGCGGACTGGTCAGCGGATAGGGGCTCGCACCCGTCGCGTCGACGCGGACGACGTTCATCGGGCCGCCCCCGTCAGGCGCACCGGCGCCGTCTCCGGGTCGTGGTCGTCTCCCGGCGTCAGGGCGCCGGTCATCAACGAGACGGCGTCCGTCATCGACACCTCGGCGGTCTGCACACAGGCGATGCGGCGACCGAGTCGCTGCACGTGGATGCGGTCGGCGACCTCGAACACGTGCGGCATGTCGTGGCTGATCAGGATGATCGGGAGGCCACGGTCGCGCAACTGCTTGATCAGGTCGAGAACGCGGCCCGACTCCTTGACGCCGAGCGCCGCGGTCGGTTCGTCCATGATGACGACCTTGCTTCCGAAGGCGGCGGCGCGGGCGACCGCGACGCCCTGCCGCTGGCCGCCGGAGAGCGTCTCGAGCGCTTGACCCAGGTTCTGGATGGTGAGCAGCCCCAACTCGTCGAGCAACGCGGCCGACCGCTCCCGCATCGCCTTGCGGTCGAGTATTCGGAGCCCGCGCCCGAGGAACCCGGGTTTGCGCAGTTCGCGTCCGAGAAACAGGTTGGCGGCGATGTCCCGGCCGGGTGCGATGGCGAGGTGCTGGTGCACGGTCTCGATGCCGTTCAACCGGGCGTCCAGTGGCGTCTTCAGCCGGGTGGGCACGCCGTCGATCTCGATCGCGCCGTCGTCGGGTGTGATCGCACCGGAGAGGCACTTGATCAGGGTGGACTTGCCTGCTCCGTTGTCGCCGATCACGGCGAGCACCTCGCCGGGATACAGCGTGAGGTCGGCACCGGTCAGCGCGCTGACGTGTCCATAGCGCTTGGTGAGTCCACGTGCCCTGAGCACCGGCTCGAGCGGTGTGACCGCGGACTCCATGTTCGTCCTCTCCTCATCGGTCCTGACGTTCATCCGGCGATCCTCCTGGTCCACTGGTCCACGGCGACGGCGAGGATCACGAGAACACCCGTGGTGAACACCTGCCACAGCACGTCGACGCCCGCGAGGGTCAGCCCGTTGCTGAAGACTCCGACGATGAGCGCGCCAAGGAGCGTCCCCGTCACGCTGCCCCGGCCGCCGAAGAGGCTCGTGCCGCCGATGACCACCGCCGTGATGCTCGTGAGGTTGACGTCCGTCCCGGAGAACGGGCTGATCGAGCCCACCCGGCCGATGAGCAGCCACCCGCCGATGGCGCAGATCACACCGGCGGCGAGGTACACCGCCATCAGCACGCGCTTGGTGTGGATCCCGGAGAGCCTGGCGCCCTCGGGGTTGTCGCCGACCGCGTAGACGTGCTCCCCGAAAGCGGTGCGCCTCAGGACGAACGCCGCGACCACGAATCCGGCGATCGTGAGCAGCGAGCCGTAGGTGACCGGGGTTCCGAGCACTTGGAAGGTGTCGCCCGGCCACAGGAGCAGGTCGGGCACGTTGGCGCTCTGAATCGTCTGGCTCCCGGAGATCTGCAGGTTCAGCGCGGTGAAGATGCTGAGCGTGCCGAGGGTTGCGATGAAGGGCGGGATGCGCAGCCGAGTGACCAGGAAGCCGTTCAGTCCTCCGCACAGTGCTCCGCACAGCAGGGCGATCAGGAGGGCGACGACGGCCGGCAGGCCGGCCTGGAAGGCCAGGGTCCCGGCGACCACCGAGGTGAGCACCATGATGGCGGCCACGGAGAGGTCGATACCGCCGGTCAGGATCACCAACGTCTGCGCGATGCCGATCATCCCGATGATCTGCACCTGCTGCAGTAGCAGCGAGATGTTGCGCGGACCGAAGAACTTCGGACCGACCCAGATCGAGAAGACCAGGCAGGATAGGGCGAGCACGACGACCGGGCCGAGTAGCGGGTGGGAGTGCATCGCGCGCTGGAGTCGCTGCAGCATGCTGAGCCGGACCGGTCCGTCGAGTCGCTGGCCGACACGTCGGTCTGTTCCCGGCTCGGCGGCCGAGGGCGGGGCGAGGCGGGTCATCGGATCAGCCCCAGCAGTTCTGGAGGCCCCAGGCGGAGTCTCGCGAGGGGATGCCGGGCATCGGGGTGTCGGTGATCAGCTGTACGCCGGTGTCCGTGTAGTCGAGTCCTGCGCTGGTCGGGACCTTCTTGCCGCCGTCGAGGTGGGCCTTGAGCGCCTGGAGCGCCTCGGTCGCCATCTTCTTGGGGAACTGCATGCTGGTTGCCTGGATGAGGCCCTGCTGGACGTTCTTGACTCCCGTGCACCCGCCGTCGATCGAGACCACGGTGATGGCGCCTGCGCGGCCGGCGTCTTTGATGGACTGGTAGGCACCCGCGGCCGCCGGTTCGTTGATGGTGTAGACGAGGTTGATCGAGGGGTCCTTCTGCAGGAGCTTCTCCATCGCGGTCCGGCCGCCCTCTTCGTTGGCGTTGGTCACCTCGTGACCGACGACTTCGGGCGACTTCTCGTCGCCGATCTTGTTCGGGTCGCCGAGTGCGATGCCGAATCCCTTGAGGAAGCCTTGATCGCGCTGCACGTCAACCGCCGGCTGCGAGGGTGCGAGGTCGAGCATCGCGATGTGCGGGTCCTTACCCGTGAACGCGGATTTGGCCCACTCTCCGATCAGTTGACCGGCCTTGGTGTTGTCCGTCGCGAATGTCGCGTCGGCTGCGCTCGTCGGGTTGGTCGGCGAGTCGAGCACTGCGACCCAGACCCCGGCGTCTCGCGCCTTCTTGATGGCCGGCAGGATGCCCTCCGAGTCGGACGGCGTGATCAGGATGCCGACGGCGCCCGAGGCGACGAGATTCTCGATGGCCTGGACCTGAGCGTCGTTGTCGCTCTGATCCTTGCCCGCGAGCGACTGGAGCCTGAAACCGAGCTTGTCGGCCTCCTCCTGCGCTCCTTTTCGCATGCTGACGTAGTACGGGTCCTCGGTCTTGGTGATCAGGCCGACGAGCGGCTTGTCGTTTCCGGCAGACGTGGAGCTGCAGGCGGCCAGACCGGCGCTCAGGAGCGCGACGACGCAGACAGCGAGCGTGCGGATGACGGAGCCGCGGCGGCGGCGGTGAAGTGCGGTCATAACGGGTGAACCTCTCCAGTGAGGGCGGCGGCTTCGCCGACTTGTGGTAATCCCTTTCGGGCCACTGAGACCATAGCAGCAAATTTCTTGCTTGCACAAGGTTGACGCAAGAAAATACCTGTCAAAATGAATCGGCACCGCCGACCGGCACGGGCTGACTCGGGTGCGGCGAGGTTCGAGCTCGCCGAGTCGCGCGTCAATGCCGTCGACGGCCGCTTCCGGTGAGGACGCACGGAGCGTCGAGGTCCTCTTGACATCCACCCGGAGATCCGAGGCGGGTGCATAGAGGCGCGTCGCCTGTCTGCCGTCCCGCTCGTCGAGTACGAACCGCGGGAGCGGTCACGACGGGTGATCGCCGAGTCGCGGCGTCGCATGTCGGTCTGTTTGACAGCCCCAACAGCACCGTCATAGTTGAGCGGCGAATGTTCTGCTATAACTCCTCCTGAGAGACCTCACATGGTGCGCTCTCTCGAACCGTGGGGGTCCGCGGCAGGAGAACGGAGGAGACACATGAAACGCCACCCCCTGATCGTGTTCTTCATCGCGGCATTCGCACTCCCCTGGCTGATCTGGGGCACCACCCTCGCCCAGCAGGCCGGCCTGATCGGTTGGCACGTCCCCGAATCGCTCGGATTCTGGATCGGCCTTCCCCTCGCCACCTACGGCACTGCAGCGCTGACCGGTGGATGGCCGGCAGTCAAAGATCTACTCCTCCGCCTGATCCGCGTCAGAGTGCACCCGCTCTGGTACGTGGTCGCGATCGGGCTGCCCATCTTCATCGCAGCAGCGGCTGCGGGCATCGGATTCCTGCTCTCCACCCCGGCTGCGATCGGTGCCCTGATCCCGGCGGGCGCGCTCGTGGGCGCGCTTCTGCTCAACTGCTGGGAGTGGCTGATCACCGAGGAGACCGCGTGGCGGGGATACGCCCTCCCCCGGCTGCAGCGCCGGTTCGACCCGCTCACCGCCTCGCTCCTCCTGGGCATCCTGTGGGCCCTCTGGCACCTGCCGCTGTTCTTCATCGACGACAGCTTCCAGTCGCGCATCCCGTTCGCGGGTTTCGTGCTCTCCACCGTGGCGACGTCGGTGCTGATCGGGTGGCTGTTCAATCACGCGCGTGGCAGCGTCCTGCTCGCTGCGCTCTTCCACGGATTCACGGACGTTTCCATCGCGTACACCGGCGTCCTGACCTCGGGTACCGTGCTCTTCTGGGTGACGGTCGGCGTCCAAGTCCTCCTTGCCGCCGCCGTCTCCGTCGACCTGTTCCGGCGCGACCGCACGTCGCCCGAGCTTGCTGCGACCACGATCTGACCGAACCCGCGGGGTCGCTCTCTCAGCGATCCGGCATAGAGCCGACGCCAGCAGCTGATCGATGAAAGCCTGCCCCACCCGGCCTACCGCTACGTGCTCATGCAATGTGACTGGCTGGACGCTTCTGGCATGCTCGGGAGAGTGATTCCCGAGGCCGCCGTGGAGCTGTACCTGCGCACGCACCTGGTGCGCGCGCAGGCCTCGCATTCCGATCCCGGTCTGACCTGGTTCCGCACGGGCGCGCCCCACGAAGAGTTGAATGGCGTGCTGCGGGTGACGCCCGACCGCGTCGACGAGTCGCTCGCCGCGATGGCCGAAACCCCCGCGCTTTGGCACAGCTGGCCGGGAGAACCGCGCTTCGCCGTGGACGAGATCCTGGCCTCCCGCGGGCTCGGGTTCGTCGAGGAGGAGCCGCTGATGCTGTGCGACCTCCGCACGCCCCTGCCCTCGGCACCCGGCTTTCCGGCCGATGGCCGCATCCAGGTCGCCGAGGACCGTGAGGCGCTCGGCGACTGGGTTCGCGTGTGGACGGGCACCAATGCTCCCGGACCACTGACCGACGCCCTGGCCTCGACCGGGCTCGGGCCGGCGCGGCCGGTGTACCACCTGGTAGTGCGCGTGCAGGATGAGCCGGTAGCGTGCGCCGCCGCCGTCCTCCACAGGGATGCGCTCGCGGTGGAGCACGTGGTCACGCTCCCGGAGCAGCGCGGTCGCGGGCTCGGCACGGCCGTCACCCGAGCCGTCATGGAGCTCGGCCGAGCGCGGGGGTGCACGACGGCGGTCCTCACCGCATCTCCCGACGGTTCCGGGATCTATCGTCGGCTCGGGTTCGAGGTGCAGGGACGAGTGCGCCGCTACGCGGGCTGACCGGACCCCCGGACGCGGCGCCGGCCTCCATGACGCCGACGTTCCGCATTCAGCTGATGCGGGACCGGAGGCTCGTGATCGCCCAGACGACGGCGTCGTATGCGGCGCCGGCCGCCACGAACGGCACGACGATGAGCAGGCCGATCGGGCTGATCGGGGCGGACAGCACCCCGGCGAGGCAGCCCACGACAGTGGCGGCCCAGCGGTAACCGAGCAGTCGACGCGCCAGGAAAGGGAAGACGCTGTATGCTCCTGCGATCACAGCGTAGAGCGGAGCGGAGAAGGCCGCCGTCGCTGCGGAGAATCGAAGGACGCCCTCATGACAGACGGCAACACGCCCGACGCTGCGATGAAGAGCGTCCCGTGGAGCCGAGGAAACTGGCGCAACGCGCCTTTCTCAGCAACCCCAACTGCCTCTGGAGGGCTCCGCGTCGAAGCGGTCCACGGCAGTGACGCATGGCAGAAGACGTCCTACGGGTTCGAGAGGGACTCGGAGCACGGCTTGCTTCAGCCCTTCGAGATCGACACGGCGGTGGAAGTGCAGTTCGTCGCTGACATGTCGGAGCAGTTCGACCAGGCCGGGGTGATCGTCCGTGTCGACGAGAACCACTGGGTCAAGGCCGGCACCGAATTCGCGGACGGAGTCCTCCGCCTCTCGACCGTCGTCACCGACGTCTTCTCCGACTGGTCGACGGCGCCCGTACCCCGGTGGCACGGCAGCCAGGTGACGATCCGCGCGAGCTGGGCCGAGGGCGCCCTCTCCGTCCGCGCCAAGTCGGAAGGCGAGGAATTCGAGCTCATTCGGCTCGCGCCCTGGTCTCCCGACCAGCAGAGCGCCGTCTTCGCCGGGCCCTACCTGTGCGCCCCGGAGCGCGCGGGATTCATCGCCGAGTTCACGAACTGGCGGGTCGGACCGCGCGACTCCGCACTGCACTGATCGGACGTCCGGCGCGCTCGCGTGCGCGTGGCCGTCTTCGGCGCCTCAGGGCCCCGGGCCGCTCACCCGCTCAGCGCACCGCGCAGCGCGTCCGCGTCGGCTTTGGGCCGGCGGTGCTCGTCGAGGAGCCCGTTGCGCTCTTGGAGGGTGTCGGTCAGCTGCGTGTAGCAGAACCCGGCCAGGGCTCCGGCCGACGCGGCGCCGACGAGCTCGCGCAGCCGGCTCAGGAACGCGGCTTCGTCGTTCACGGTGCCGTACCCGTTCCACCCCTGCGGGCCTCGCGTGAAGCCCACCCCGCCGAATTCGGAGAGGACGACGGGACCGGCGGAGGCTTCGCGCACGACGCCCGGTTCTCCCACCAAGAGCAGACGGCCTCCCGGGCGTTCCTTCTCCAGCGTGTGCTCGACGGCGTCGCGGGTTCCGTAGCGCGCCAACAGGTCGGTCCCGTGCTGGGTGTAGTCGTGGACGCCGATGACATCGCCGGACACGTACTCCCACCCGTCGTTCCCGATGACGAGCCGGGACGGGTCGAGCGCCTTCAGCAGTCCGACGAGCCCCCGCACAGCGTGCCGCTGCGCCAGGTCGACGGCGAGCGCGGGCACCCCCCAGCTCTCGTTGAAGGCCACCCACGCGATGACCGAGGGATGACCCGCGTCCCTGTCGACGAGCTCCAGCCACTCCCTGGTCGTCCGTGCGAGCGCCCGGTGGGAGAACCGGTAGGCGGCCGGCGCGTCGGCCCACACGAGCAGTCCGAGCCGGTCGCACCAGTAGAGGAACCGGGGATCCGCTGTGGTCTGATGCAGGCGGATGCCGTTGAAACCGAGCCGCTTCGCAGCCTCCACCTCCTGCCGGAGGGCGTCGTCGTCCGGCGCCGCCAGATGGGACTGCGGCCAGTACGCCTGCTCCAGCACCAGGCGGAGGAAGTACGGCCGGCCATTGAGCGCCACGCGCTCACCCTCTACCCCGACGGTGCGGAGGCCGACATACGACCGGAGCTCGTCCACCGTCGCCCCGTCGCGCAGCAGCCGAATCGAGACGTCGATCAGGTTGGGCGTCTCCGGGCTCCAGAGCAGCCGTTCCGGTTCGGTGTCCAGCCGGGGGTCGCGCACGGTCACGACGGCCTCCACGTCGCCCGCCGTCACCGTGTGCAGCGACCGGGCGAGCTCGACGCCCTCGAACGAGAAGCGTGCTTCGATGCTCAGACCGTCGACTGCTCCGGATATCTCGGCCTTCATACCGATGTCGCCGATGCGGGTGCCGGGCGACCAGCGGAGGGCCGAGATGTGCGCTGCCGGTACTGCCTCCGCCCACACTTGGCGCCAGATGCCGGTCGTGCGGCCATACCAGATGACGTGCGGCTCGTCCTCCCAGTCCTGTTTGCCCCGCGGCTGCTCCAGGCTGCGGGGGTCGTCGAAGGCGCGGACGACGATCGTCTGGAGGTCGGCGTCGCACAAGGCGTGGGTGACATCGGCATGGAAGCCCACGTGCCCTCCCTCGTGGGAGGCGACGTGAACGCCGTTGACCCACACATCGGCCCGATAGTCGACGGCTTCGAAATGGAGGAGGACCCGCCCATCATCGGGCGCGGGCAGCGCCGCATGGCGGCGGTACCAGACCGTGGCGTGCCCGTCCTCCTGGATGCCCGAGAGCGGCGATTCGGGCGGGAACGGCACCGTGATCGTCCGGTCGAATTCGGCGCCGGGGCGCCACCAGCCCTGGAGCAGGCCGCGATCGTCGTCGTCGAAGCGGAGCTCCCACTCGCCGTCCAGGTCGGTCCACTCCTCACGCGACAGCTGGGGCCGGGGGTGCAGACGAGGTGCGGTCATGCCGCGGATCCTTCCAGCGGCACGAAGATGCGCATGACGGACGGGCCGCGATTGGCCCAGAGCGCGTAGGGGATCGCGCGAAGCTCGACCTCGTCGCCGTCGCTGGGGGGCGCATCCTCCAGCCGCTTCCAGCCCGTGCCCTCCCAGTCCGCGTCGCGGCGCGCACGGCCGCGAGCGGAGACCAGCACCGACGGCTGCCCGAGGAACTCCTCGCGGATCTCCTCGACGAGCTCTGCGTCGCGCAGCAGCTCGACGTGGTTGAGGTCGACGCCTGCCTGCTGGTCCACGCTCTCGAACGCGTAGACCACCGGCCCCCGCTCGATGGCGACCGCGCCGCGCACAGCGTCGACCGCGGGATGCGCGACGGTCAGTCGCGCCTCGACGGGGATCGTGTAGGTGATCGTGTCACCGGGCACCCACACCCGCGACACCCGCACATATCCGCGGTCGTCGGTGCGGCTGGCGGCGGGGAGCCCGTTCACCGCCAGCTCCGCGTGACCCGCCCAGTCGGGCACCCGGAACTCGAGCGCCCACTCGGCCCCGGGAGCCTCGAGAACGGTCACCTCGACGACGCCGTCGAGCGGATACCGGGTGTCGATCTGCACCCGCACGGACCCGACCGAGAGGTCGGCCTGAACGCTGGCGGGAAGGAACTGGTGCACCTGAAGCGCATCGGCGGTCGTCGTCGTCACGTATGCCGCGAGCGAGGCGATCGTCCGCATGATGTTGGGCGGGCAGCATGCGCACTCGAACCAGACCGGCCGTGTTCCGGGTGCGTCCGCGCGGTCGGGCCGGGTGTCGACCGGGGCGGCCTCGAGGGCCGTCCGGCGCTGCGCCGGGTTGTTGTAGAAGAAGCCCGTCCGGTCGGTCGAGGTCGACGCGGCGAACAGGTTGTAGAGCGCCCGCTCGATGGCATCGGCGAACCGCGACTCCCCGGTGAGCAGGAGCAGACGCCAGCTGACCATGATGTTGCCGATGGTCGCGCAGGTCTCGCCGTAGGCGAGGTCGGGCGGCAGCTCGTACGAGTCGCCGAACGCCTCGCCGATGAAGCGGGATCCGACCGCGCCGTTCAGGTAGGTCTTCGTCGCCGTCATCGACTCCCACTGGGTGATCGCCGCCTGCAGGAGGGCGTCCTCCCCCGTCTCGATCGCGAGGTCGACGACGCCTGCCAGCAGATAGATCGCACGGACCGCGTGTCCCACGACGGTGGTCTCATCGCGAACGGGGGTCGCGTCCTGGTAGTACGGGCTGTCTCCGAAGTTCGTCGTGTCCAGAGTCCTGTGACCGCGCACGTCGACGAGCTGCTGGGCGAGATCGAGGTAGTCGCGGTCTCCGGTCTCGCGGTACAGCTCGACCAGCGCCATCTCGATCTCCTCGTGGCCGTCGGTGTCGCTTCGCCGGCCGTTGCCGAAATCGGCGACGACGACGTCGGCCGCCTTGACCGCGACGTCGAAGAGCTCGGTGTCGCCGGTCGAGCGCTTGTGTGCGATGCCGGCCTGGATGAGGTGGCCGATGCAGTAGAGCTCGTGGCTCTTCACCAGGTTGTCCCAGCGCACATCCAGCCCGGCCTGGACGAACGAGTTGATGTAGCCGTCAGGAAGCTGGGCGTTGCGGATGATCGCGGTGATGTCCGACAGGAGCGCAGTGAGCTCGGCCGGCTCGGCGCGTCCGAGATCCCAGGCGACGCCTTCGAGCGCCTTGTAGAGATCCGAGTCGGTGAACCACGGACCGCGGCGCTCCGGGACGCCCGCCGCCGCGGGGTCGAGACGGCGCAGGTTGTCGACGGTGCCGTCGTTCTCGAGCCACCCGAACGAGTGGGGGGTGGTGATCTCGCGGTTGTCCTTCTGCCAGTCCGCCCAGACCCCGCTGCGGATCTCGACTCCGTCCAGACCCAGAGGATGCAATGCGAGTCGCTCCGTTGCCAAGGGGAGCACGGGGGTGACGGGGCGAGTGGTGTTCACAGAGGAACCTCCTTTGTCGGGGGTTGGCGTGGGACGGGCAGAGAGTGTTCGAGGTGGGTGCTGGATGGTCATCCGCGCAGGGCTCCGTTCACGAGTCCGGAGACGTAGTAGCGCTGCAAGGCCAGATAGAGCAGCAGCACCGGGACGATGGTGATGACGACGCCTGCTTGCAGCGACCCGTAGTCCACGGCTCCGTACTGGCCGGTGCTGAGGCCCACGAGCATGAGCGGGAGCGTGTACTGCGATCCGTCGTTGAGGAAGATGAGCGGGGCGAGGAACTCGTTCCAGGAGGCCAGGAAGGAGAACAGAGCGACCGTCACGATCCCCGGCGTCACCAGTCGCAACGAGATGTGCCGCAGCGCGCCGACCGGACCGCAGCCGTCGACCAGCGCGGCCTCCTCCAGTTCGCGCGGAATGGATTCGAAGCTGTTCCGCATGAGGAAGACGCCGAACGGCATCTGGAACATCACGAGGGTGAGCGCCAGCCCGATCACCGTGTTCGTGAGATGCAGCCAGCCGAGGACGATGTAAAGCGGAATGAGGATCGTCGCGTACGGCACCATCAGGATGAGCAGGGTGGTGCCGAACAGCAGCGACCTGCCGCGGAAGCGGAAGCGGGCGAATCCGTAGCCGGCGAGCACCGTCACGATGAGGGTGCCGATGACGACGAGGACGGAGAGGAACAGACTGTTCCACAGGTAGACGCCGATGCCGTCGCCGTATGAGGCGAGCTTGGCGTAGTTCTCCAGCGACAGGCTGTGCGGGAACCAGGTCGGTGTCGCAGCGTTCGCCTCTGCCGACGTCTTGAACGAGTTCAGCGTCGCCCAGAGAATGGGCAGGAGGAACGACGCGGCGAGGATCCCGCTGAACAGGTGGTATGACGTGCCGGCGACGGCACGGCGTGCGCGCCGCGAGCGGGGGACGGGCCGGCGCATCGTCTGCACGGGCCGGACGCTGGTGCTCACTTCTCCTCCTTCGCGCGCAGGAACATCAGCTGGATGCCGTTGAGGACGACCAGGGCGATCAGCAGCACGATCGAGAGGGCGGCCGCCTTGCCGAGGTCGAACTTCGCGAACGCCGTGTTGTAGATCGCCATCACGAGAGTGATCGTGCTGTTGTCGGGGCCGCCGTGGGTCAGCACCTGGAACTGGTCGAATGCGAGCAGCGAGCCGGTGATCGAGAGGATGAGCAACAGCGCCAATGTCGGACGCAGGTAGGGCAGCGTGATGTAGCGCAGCCGCTGCATGGTCGACGCGCCGTCCATCCTCGCCGCCTCGTACAGCTCGCCCGGCACCGCCTGCAGCCCGACCAGCAGCACGATGACCTGGAAGCCGATGAACTTCCACACCACCAGCGTCAGGGTGGTGAACAGCGCCTGCCCGGGGGTGTCGAGAAAGCCCCAGGGGCCTTTGCCGAAGCCGAGCGCCTGCAGCACCGTGTTCGCGATCCCGTTCTGGTCGTTGACAGCTGCGAACCAGATCAGCGCGGCGGAGGCCGTGCCGACCACGTAGGGCAGGAAGAAGGCCGTGCGATAGAACTTCGCTCCCTTGCGTCGTGAGTTGGACACGGCGACGAGCACGAAGGAGACACCGAAGATGACGATCGTGGCCAGCACGGTGTAGATGAGAGTGAAGGCGATCGCCCCGGTGAACAGTGTGTTGTCCGGGATGGCCTGGTAATTGGCGATGCCGTCGGGGGTCGGGCCGCCCAGCAGCGGCCAGTTCTGGAACGACATGAAGATCAGGACGCCCAGGGGGATGAGGAACAGGACGATGACGATCACCGCCAGCGGGGTGACGAACAGCATCCCGAGCCCCGGCCGGCCGGTGAGTGTCGGCCTCTTCCGGGGCGACGGCGCAACCGGGCGCGTCGCAACGGGGCGCTCCGGGGTGGTCGCGGTCATGATGGTGGCTCCGATCGTGTCACGCGGTCGTGTGTGCGCGGGCGGCACGTGCACACACGACCGTGAGGTCAGTACGCCTGGGCGAGCCCGGAGTCGAACGACTTCTGGGCGGTGGTGAGCGCGTCGGCGTGGCCGTTGAACACGTAGTCCCTGATGGCCTTGAGCCAGGGGCCGGTCGCGTCGTTGACCAGCGAGCCGTAGGCGATCGATGACGGCGTGTAGCCTGTCGCCTCGCCCTTGATCGCTGCGACAACGGCGGGGTTCTTGGAGCTGTACTTGTTGTCGGCCAGGTCGACGCGGGAGGGCAGCAACCCCGCCTTGGCGAGGACGTTCACCTGCGCGTCCTCGCCGAGCGTCCATTGGAGGAAGTTCCAGGCTTGGGCTTTGTGGGTCGAGTTCTTGCTGATCCCGGCCACGTCGCCGCCGATGAAGCCCGCGGTCTTCGAGCCGTCCGGTGCGGGCAGGCCCGCTTCGCCGTAGGTGATCTTGGCTTGTTCGGCCGGGGCGAAGTTGAAGTTGCCGATCGGGAGGATGCCGATCTTGCCCGCGTTGAACAGCTTCGTCCAGTTCGTGCCGTCGTCGGACTTGGCGCTGGCCGGGACGATGCCTTCGTCGAACATCTTCTTGTAGAGCTCGAGCGTGTCCTTCATGGGCGCCGTGTCGATCTGGGCCTTCTTGCCGTCGTCGATGAACGGCGGCTTACCCGCGGCCGCGAGGTACGGCATCATCGTGTACGCGTTGCAGCCGGCGCAATCGCCGGCGAAGTAGAAGCCGTATGTGTCTCCGCCGACCTTGTCGCGGATCGCTTTGGCGTCGTTGTAGATGTCGGTGAAGTTCTTCGGCCCCTGTTGCGGGTCCAGTCCGGCCTTCGCGAAGAGGTCCTTGTTGTACATGATGAGCGAGGAGTCGACGATCAGCGGGGTGCCGTAGAGCTTGCCGTCTTTGCTGGCGGCCTCGGTGTGCGCGTGGGAGAGCTGGTTGTAGAACGGCAGGCTCTTCAGCTCGCTGGTGATGTCCTGGTAGAGCCCTTGCTTGACGTAGTTGGGCGAGTAGACGACGTCTGCGGCGAGGATGTCGGGGAGGCCGTTGGAGCCGGCCGCCGCGCCGACCTTGGCCTGGTAGCTGTTACTGGGGATGATGGTCAGCTTGACCTGGTTCTTGTGGCTCTTGTTGTACTCCTTGACCAGGGTCTGGGCGACATTGCCATTGGAGTCGCGGGCCCACATGGTGAGTGCGGTGCCGTTGTCGGGAGTGCTGTCGGATTGGGCCGGCGCGCTCTGCGAGCATCCGGCCAGAGCGGCTGCGGTGACGAGCGCCGCGGTCGCGATCGCCGCCACGCGCAGGGAACGCGCCGACGTGGGTCGGGAAGGTGTCACCATTTCGTTTCTCCTTTGAAAGAAGGGGGATCTGCCTCGTCGACATGACTCGACGTTTCGGAAAATTAGGACAACGGTTTCCGAGTGTACTTACTGAGCGTTTTGGCGTCAATCACCAATAGTGCGGTACAGTTTCGGAAAGATTTCCGAATCGCGCCATGAGGTCGGACGACCAGGAGGAACAGATGGACTCGGCCCCGCAGAAGAAGAAGAACCCGACTGTCGCCGACGTCGCCGCTGCGGCCGGTGTCTCGCCGGGAACCGTGTCCAAGGCGCTGAACGGTCGTGGTGCTCTCCGCCAGGAGACCAGGGAGAAGGTGCTCGCGGCAGCCGAGGCGCTGGGGTTCCAGCCCAATCTCGTGGCGCGCGGACTGCTGACCGGTCGCAGCTACATCGTCGGGGTTCTGACGACCGACAGCATCGGCCGGTTCACGATTCCCCTTCTGACCGGCGCCGAGGACGCGCTCGGAGCCGGTCAGATGTCGATGCTCCTCTGCGAGAGCCGGGGCGATCCCATCCGTGAGCAGCACTATCTGGGAGTGTTGCTCGCACGGCGCGTCGACGGCATCATCGTCACCGGTCGCTCGAGCGACCGCCGCCCCTCCCTCGGGCGCCACCTCCCCGTTCCCGTCGTCTACGCGCTGGCGCAGTCCGACGACCCCGAAGACCTGTCGATCCTGCATGACGACGAGGACGGCGCAGCACAGGCGGTGCGGCACCTGCTCGACACAGGCCGCCGGCGAATCGCGCACGTCACCGGCCCGCCGAGCCAGGTCGCCGTTCAGCATCGACTGGCGGGGGTCGAGCGCGCGCTCGCCGAGGCGGGCGAACCGCTCGTCGCCGACGGGCCGCTGTTCGGCGAATGGAGCGAGGCCTGGGGCCGCGAGGCGGCCCAGCGCCTGCTCCGTTCCGGCGCCGAGTTCGACGGCGTCTTCTGCGCTAGCGACCAGATCGCCCGCGGGCTGAGTGACGGGCTCCGGGAGAGCGGCGTCGACGTGCCCCGACAGGTCGGCGTGGTCGGCGTCGACAACTGGGACGTCATGGTCGACGGAGCGCGGCCTCCGCTGACCACCGTCGACCTCCAACTCGCCGAACTCGGGAACGTCGCAGCGACACGCCTGCTCGCAGCCATCGACGGCAAGCCGGTCGAGGGAGGGGTGGAGCGCGTCCCCTGCCGTCTCATCCAGCGGCAGTCGACCGCTCTCGCCTGACTCGCGCACACGGTGCCCTCCGTCAACGTGACGAACCAGCGACCAGCCCCTCGGCGTAGTAGCGCTGCAGCAGCAGGAAGAGTGCGACGACCGGCAGGGCCGCGATCGTCGTGGCACCGGTGACGAGGCCGGGGTCGACCACGCTGATGCCGAAGTTGCTGTGCGTCGAGAGCAGTGTGAGCGCGATCGGGAGCGTGTAGGTCGACTGATCCGAGAGGAACGTCACCGACGTGATCAGGTCGTTCCAGCCCGCCATGAAGGCGAACAGGCCGACGGTCACGAACCCGGGCCACGACAGCGGGAGGATCACGCGCAGCATGACCTGGAGCTGCGAGCAGCCGTCGAGCCGCGCGGCCTCCTCGAGTTCCACCGAGATGGCGGCGAAGGAGTTGCGCATGACGAAGATCGAGAAGGGCAGCTGGTACGTCGCGAGGACCAGGATCACGCCGGCAAGGGTGTTGAGGAGCCCGAGATCCTTGAGGACGACCGACAGCGGCGTCAGCAGACCCTGAATCGGCACGACGATCGGCGCGAGCACCAGCAGGAACACGACATCGACCCAACGGCCGCGGACGCGGGCGAGGACGTACCCTGCCGTCACCGCGACGAGGAGTGCCACGACGGCGGTGGCGACGCCGACGATCGCCGAGTTCATCGCATAGTGAAGGATGTCCGCAGACGGGCTGAACAGAATGCTGAAGTTGCGCAGGGTCAGGTGCGTCAGCGAACCGAGGGTCAGGCCCTCGGCATCGGCGTTGCGACCCTGGAACGACCGGATGACAGTGGCCAGGATCGGCGCAAGCGCGACGATCGAGAGCACGGTACCGAGCACGACGTATGCGCCGCGGGAGAGCGCCGAGCGCGCACGCGTGCGCCGTCGCCTCGTCTGAACGGTGGCTGATGCGGACATCTCAGTCCTCCTTCCGTCCGAGCACTCGCAGCTGGAACGCTGTGATGGCCAGGATCACGAGTGATACGACGACCGAGATCGCCGCTCCATAGCCCAGGCGGAACTGGATGAACGACGTCGTGTAGGTGTAGAGCACGACAGTCGTCGTCCCGCCGCCGGGGCCGCCTTTGGTGAGTGCGTAGAACTGGTCGAACGTGAGGATGGTGCCGCCGATCGAGAGGATGAGGCACAGCCCGATCGTGCGGCGGATGAGCGGCGCGATGACCTTGGTTTCGATGGCGAACCACGAGGCGCCGTCCATCCGGGCCGCCTCCACGACCTCCGGGGCGACCGCCTGGGCGGCGGCCATCAGCAGGATCATGGCCGTTCCGGCCGTCTTCCAGACGGTGAGCACGATCACCGCCCAGAACGCATTCGTCGGGTGGGAGAACCAGGCGGTGTTCCCGCTTCCGAGCCCCGTCGCGGCGAGCAGCCGATTGATCAGGCCCGTGCCGGGCGTGAGCAGGGTCGACGCCATGAACGAGGCCGCGGTGAAGCCGATCACCACGGGCAGGAAGAACGAGGCCCGGAACAGGGACGAGATGCGGCTCGACCGCCGCAGCATCATGGACAACCCGTAGGAGACCAGGAACGAGATGGGTACCAGAACCACGGTGAATTCGATCGTGAACCACACGGCCTGGCCCAGGCCCGGGTCGGTGAACAGCGCCTGGTAGTTGGCGAGTCCGATCCATCGCGGAACTCCGGTGAAGAGTGGCCACTGCGTGAACGACATGTAGACCAGCAGCACCATCGGCACGAAGAAGAACACCGCTACGAGGATCAGCGCCGGGCTCACCAGCCCCAGCGCGAACCAGTTCGGGCGCCGAAGCGACCTCGTCCCGCGGCGCTCGCCTTCACGCGCCCGGCGCCCCGGACGGGGCGGCTCCGAAGAGCCGCCCCGCGCAGGACTGCGGAGGTCGTCTGGCGGCCCGGCACGACGCCGGATCCGGCGATGAGCAGAAGGGCTCGTCCCGACGACCACCGCTCAGGAACCGATCTGGCTGTACGCGGCCGCGATCAGCTTGTCTGCCGAGGAGGCCGCCTGCGGCAGCACAGTCGCCGGGTCAGCGCCGTTGAAGATGACGTTCTGGGCTGCGGTCGTCCACGGGCCGTTCGGGTCGTTGATGACCGCGTTGTACGCGATGCTGAGCGGCAGCCGCGCCGACCGGAGCGCTTCCAGCGAGTGCGCCGGGTCGGACCCCATGAGGGCGGACGCCTGGGCCGTGTTCGACGGCACGGATCCGCTGGAGAGGACCACTTTCGCCGCCGTCTTGCTGGCGACGCTCCAGTTCAGGAAGTTCCAGGCAGCGCTCTGGTGCTTCGAGCTCGCCACGATCCCGAGCGCGTCACCGCCGAGGAATCCGCTGAGCTTGCCCGACTGACCCGGGATCCCTGCAGCGTAGCCCCACTGCAGCTTCTGGGCGTCGGCGCCGGAGATCGCCCAGGTGCCGGTGAAGGCGATCCCGATCTTGCCGGTGTCGAGCATCTGCATGGTCTGACCGCCGGGATCCTGGTTCGGGGCTTCGGTGGGCGGCATCACACCGGACTTCCACATCTGCTGCAGCCAGAGCAGGTCCTTGGCCACCGCGGGCGACGAGGCCCACGTCGCCTTCTGCTTGGACCCCAGCGCGCTCAGGAGCTGTCCGCCATCGGCCCACATGGTCGGGAAGCCTGTGTACGCACCACCCGCCGAGCCGAGAGTCGAGAAGCCGTAGGTGGTGGGCGAGAGAGCGTGGATCGCCTCGGCGTCACGCTGGACCTCCGCGAGGTTCGCGGGCGCCTTGTCAGGGTTCAGGCCCGCCTTCTGGAACAGTTCCTTGTTCCAGATCATCTGCGACGACCCGATGGCGATCGGGAGCGAGTACTGCTTGCCGCCCACCTTGCCGGCGTCGAGGGCGGGCTTCATGATCGGCGACCCCGAGCCGAGGGCGGACGTCTTGCTGCTGATGTCCTCGAGAAGACCCTCCGTTGCGAGCAGGGGCGCGTTGACGAGGTCGAAGGCGACGATGTCGGGCGCCGAGTTCGACCGCACGGCGGTGCTGAGCTTCTGGAGGAACTGCGCGTCGGCGACGGGGGTGTACTTCACGACCTGGCCGGGGTGGGCCTTCTCGTAGGCCTGCACGAGAGGCTTCACTTCGGAGGCTCCGCTGCGCCCCCAGATCGTGATGGGGTCGGTGCTGCTCCCGCCCGTGGAGGGTGCACTGCTGCAGCCGGCGAAGGCGGCGGCGATGGCCGGGAGCAGTCCGAGGGCGATCGCCACCTTCCTGCGCCTGGGCATCTTTGCGGGTTCGGACATCGTTGTCTCCTATCGGGAAATTTTTCCGGCAACGTTTCTGTTATGTTGAACGTAGCGTCGGGGGTTTGCGGGTGTCAAGCGCGCTCCGGCTTCCTGTGCGCTCCCGATGTCCCGGGTCGTTACAGGAGGGTCCAGTGAACACGCGCGTCACCGATTCGATTTCCGTCATTCGTCCGCTGCCGGGCACCGACCCTGTGCCGCATCCTGATGCGGTCGTCGGCGGGGCGAACTGGCGGATAACGGTCCTCCACGAGGGGCTCTTCCGCGTCGAGTGGAGTGACGACGGGGGGTTCGAAGACCGAGCCTCCACGTTCGCCATCCGGCGCAGACTTCCCGTACCGGAGTATTCGGCGACGCGCATCGGCGACGGTGTCGAGATCACCACCCGACGCGCTCGACTGCGCTACGACGGGCGCCCGTTCTCCTCCCGCGGGCTCTCGCTGGAGACGCGGGAGGGCGGAGCGCACCAGTGGCGCTACCGAGCCGACTCCGGAAACCTCGGAGGGACAGGACGCACCCTCGACGACGTCGACGGCCGGATGCCGCTCGAGCCCGGCGTCCTCTCGCGCGACGGCGTCGCCGTCCTCGACGACAGCGACTCGTTCGTCTTCGACCGCGACGGGTGGATAGCGACCCGCACGCCCGGGCGACGCGACATCAACATCTTCGCCTACGGCACCGACTTCGAACAGGCGCTTCGCGCCTACTACGACGTTTCCGGCACGCCATCGCTTCTGCCGAGATGGGCGCTGGGCAACTGGTGGAGCCGCTATCACCGTTACACCGACGCGCAGTACCTCGAGCTCATGGACCGATTCGCGGCCGACGAGCTCCCGTTCTCGGTCGCCGTGGTCGACATGGACTGGCATCACGTCGACTCGGTTCCGCCCCGTTTCGGCAACGGCTGGACCGGCTACTCGTGGAACAGGGAGCTCTTTCCCGACCCTGAAGCGTTCCTCGGCCGGCTGCATCAGCGAGACCTCCGCGTCGCGCTGAACCTCCACCCGGCGGACGGAGTCCGGGCGTTCGAAGACCAGTACCGGCCGATGGCCGAAGCACTGGGCCGCAATCCGGAGTCCGAAGAGCCGATCCCGTTCGATCCTGTGGACCCGGCCTTTCTGAAGGCGTATTTCGAGGTCCTCCACCATCCGCTCGAAACGCAAGGCGTGGACTTCTGGTGGATCGATTGGCAGCAGGGCCAGTCCAGTCGACTTCCCGGCGTGGATCCGCTGTGGATCCTCAACCACTTCCACTACCTGGACTCGTGCCGAACCGGCGCCCCCGGGATGACGTTCTCCCGCTACGCAGGGCCGGGCAGCCACCGCTACGCTGTCGGCTTCTCCGGCGACGCCGTCATCTCCTGGGCGTCGCTGGCGTTCCAGCCGGAGTTCACGGCCACGGCGGCCAACATCGGCTATGCCTGGTGGAGCCACGACATCGGCGGGCACATCAACGGCATCCGCGACGACGACCTCGCCACCCGGTGGGTCCAGTTCGGCGCCTTCTCGCCGATCATGCGGCTGCACTCCGCGAGCAACGCGTTCATCCGCAAGGAGCCCTGGCACTTCCCGCCGGAACCTCGCGCTGCGATGGGCGACGCTCTGCGCTTCCGCCACCGCCTGGTCCCGTACCTGCACACCATGAACCACCGCGCCGCCGCAGGCACACCGCTGGTCCGCCCGATGTATCACCTGCTGCCTGACCGCGAAGAGGCGTACCGGGTCCCGAATCAATTCGCCTTCGGCACAGAGCTGATCGTCGCGCCCATCGTGGAGCCACGCGACCGGACGACCCTGCTCGGGTCGGCGGAGGCGTGGCTGCCGCCCGGCTCGTGGACCGATATCTTCACGGGCGTCAGATATTCGGGCGACCGATTCGTGCGCCTGCACCGCAGCCTCGAGACGATTCCGGTCCTGCTCCGAGACGGCGGGATCGTCCCGCTCGATGCATCCTCCGAACTCGACGCCACGGTCAACCCGGGCACGCTGGAGGTTCTGGTCGCTCCGGGGGCGTCCGGCTCGTTCACGCTCGTCGAAGACGGCGATCGCCGTGAGGACGGCACCTGCGAGACGGAGCTCTCCTGGGACCTTGACCGCCGGCTGTTCCGGGTCGGAGCCGCATCCGGTGCCACTCGGCTCATCCCTGCGACGCGCGAGTGGCGGATCACCTTTCTCGCGAGCCCTGGCGAGCGACGCGACGAGGAGACCGCCCGTGCGGATCGGTTCTCCGTCACCCTGACGGCCGACTCGGCCCAGGGTGCTGAGTTCACCCTCGCAGAAGCGCCCGTGCCGTCGGCGGCTCACCGCACGATGCTCCGCAGGGTGCTCCAGGCCGCCCAGATCTCCAACGCCGAGAAACCCGCGATCTGGTCTGCGCTCGAGGAGGCGACCTCCTGCGCCGCGCAGGAGGAGCCGCTCCGAACAATCGAGCTGCCCGCCTCACTGAGACGTGCACTGACCGAGCTCGTCGCGAGCCGCTCACAGGCGGGCTGACCCGAAGGGCGGCGTCACGTCGACTGTCGCGGCACCAGGAAGCACTCGGTCGTACGCACACCGCCGGCGACGTCCTCTCCCCCGATCATCCGCATGAGAAGCTCCGCCGCCTGCCGCCCGACATCTCTGAGGTTGAGGTCGACGGATGTGATGCTGGGCCGCGCCGCATCGGTGATGACGTTCCAGTTGTCGACGCCCACGACCCCGACCTGCGTCGGTATCAGGATGCCGGCTTCACGCAGGCAGTCCACGACTCCACGTGCGATCTGGTCGCTGGCGCAGAACACGCCGTCGAATTCGGTGCCCAGCAATCGCGTCGCCGCTTCGTAGCCCCACCGCTCGCTCCACTCGCCGTACAGAGCTGCGCCTCCTGCCAGCTCGGCGCCCGCAGCCGCGATGGCGCGCTCCGCACTGTCGACACGGTGGGAGCTGGCTGTATGCCGCCGGGCGCCGGAGATGACCGCGATGGAGCGTCGCTCCGAACTGATCAGATGGCCGATTGCACGCTCCGCGCCGGCTTCGTCGTCCGGCACGACCGAGACATCGTCGGGGTTCTGCGACGGCGATAGTGCGTAGACGGTCGGAACGCCGAGCAGTCCCGTGATCGACGGTCGCGGGTCGCTGGAGCCTCCCGCCACTACGATGCCGTCGACCTGCTGGTTCAGGAAGGTTCGCACGTAGTGCGCTTCTCGGATCGGGTCTCCGCGGCTCTCGGCGAGCAGCATGGATACCTCCCCGGGGCCGAATGCATCCTCCGCCCCCGCGAGAATCGGGAGGGTGAACCGGCCATAGGCGTCCGTGGAGAGAACACCCACCAAAAAGGACCGGCCTCGGGAGGCCGTCGGGGCGGGGGTGCGCACTCCCAGTCCGAACTCGGCTGCGGCGCCGGCGACTTTCTGGCGCGTCTCGACGGACAGCTGTCCGCGGCCGTTGAGAACCTTCGAGACGGTCCCGACCGACACTCCGGCGCGCGCGGCGACATCCGCGAGTGTCACCTCCCGTCGGTTGACCACGGCTTCGCTCCCTTCGATCAGCCGATTCTACGTGACTGGGCAAACTTTGCGCCACAGCGGCGGGGCGGTCACGCGCGAGGACGGCATGGTTCGGAAGGCGGGGGAAACGTTAAAGAAATGTTTGCCTGTTTTCGGCAACATCACTATGCTCGGGGCAGTCAACGGAGACCGAGAGGTGTCGAGAATGAGATCTGCAACGTGGAAGGTCCGCAGAGCGGCCGCTGCGGTGGCCGCCTTGGCCGTCGTCGCTGGAGTGGCGCTCTTCGCCATCCCAGCCCAAGCGAATTCGCCGGGAGGGAGCATGTACACCCGTTCCTCCTCCGACGAGATCCTGGCGTACTCCCGGGTGATCAGACTCGAGCATGCCGGTTCTCAGAACGGGACCCTGCTCGGGACGTTCGAGCACGGATCCGCGAGCGGACAGCCGTCGGACTATGTCATCCGCAAGTCGACCGACGACGGCGCGACCTGGACGACGCTGGCGACGCTCACCGACCCGCTGCCCGGAGCCGGACACCCATCGGATCACATGTGGCAGCCGTTCCTCTACGAGTTCCCGAAGCAGCTGGGCCAGTACCCGGCCGGGACACTCGCCCTGGTGGGGAACTCGTCGCCGAGCACCACGCTGACCACCGACTTCATCATGTGGCACAGCACCGACGAAGGCGCCACGTGGACGACATCGGGCGCCGCGATCCAATCCGGCGGAGGAGGAGTCGGGGCGCCCAACGGCGGTTCCGGGATTTGGGAACCCTTCCTGACGCTGGACGGTCAGGGCCGGCTCGCCATGTTCTTCTCCGACGAACGGTTCGAGCCCACCTACGCTCAGGTCGTCGCGCACATCGTGTCGAACGACGGTGGAGACACCTGGAGCACCAACCCGGACGGGTCCACGAACTTCAGTCCGGGAGAGGTCATCGACGTCCAGAGCACGAGCGCGACCGATCGTCCCGGCATGCCGACCGTCGCAACGCTTCCAGACGGCCGGATGGTGCTGGCGTTCGAGATGTGCGGAGCCGGACGCAACTGCGAAGCGCACACCAAGATCTCGTCCGACGGAGGAACGACGTTCGGGACGGGCCCGACCGATCTGGGAACCGAAGCCGTGACCGGCGACGGCCGCTATCTCGGCAGCAGCCCCTACCTCGTGTGGAGCCCGGCAGGCGGCCCGAACGGGCAGCTGATGCTGACCGGGATGCGCACACGCTTCGCCTCCGACAACAGCTTCACGCCGGAGGACCGCCAGGCGATCTTCACCAAGGATCCGGACTCGTCCGGCCCGTGGAGCTGGACGCCCGCACCGCTCCAACCGCTCACCGGCGCCTCCGATTGCAGCACGAGCTACAGTCCCGACCTGCTGCTCGGGCGCAGTGGCACCTCCGTGCGCTACACCACCGCATCCACCGTGGGCGGCACCGGGTGCGCGGAGGCGACCGGCGAGGCCAACAGCGGCGTGCTCCCCTATACGAGTTCGTTCGACGGCGGCCAGGCGGGATGGATCAACTACGGAGGCTGCTGGAGCACCGCATCGGGCGTGCTCTCGGAGACCTGTGGCGGATCCGGCGGCAACAAGTCCGTGGCCGGTTCCACCGGCTGGGCCGACTACACCCTCCAGGGCGACGTCCGCATCGACAGCGGCGCTCAGGCAGGGTTCGGGGTGCGGGTGAGCAACCCGAACGTCGGCGCCGACTCGCTCAACGGCTACTATGTGGGCGTCTCGGGCTCGGCTCTCTTCCTCGGCAAGGAGAACGGCGGCTGGACACCCCTGCAGTACACCTCGATCCCGGGAGGCCTGGCGACCGGATCGTGGTATCACGTGACCGTCCAAGCCGTCGGCTGCACGCTCACGGTCAGCGGCTCGCCCTCCGGCTCGACCGGCGCACCGATCGGGTTCAGCTACACGGACACCGGGTGCTTCGCCACCGGCGGCATCGCCGTCCGCGACCAGGGCGCGACCGCGAGCTGGCGCGACATCGTCGTCACCCAGGGCGGGCTCACCTCGCTGAGCCCCGCGCCGTACCAGGCGCCGTTCGACAGCGGAAGCAGCTCGGGGTGGACCACCTACGGCGGTACATGGACGGTCGGCGGAGACCCGGGCGTCTATTCCGACACCTCGGGAGGTGCCGGCGACAAGTCGGTCGCCGGTTCGACGAGTTGGACCGACTACACCGCGACGGGCGAGGTGTCGTTGACGAACCCGAGCGGCAACGCCGGCCTCCTCGTCCGCGTGACCAACCCCGCGGTGGGGACCGATTCGCTGAACGGCTACTTCGTGGGCGTGAGTCACGGCGCCCTGTTCCTCGGACGGGAGGGGAACGGGTGGACCCCGCTGGCTTTCTCGGCATTGCCCGTGCCGTTGGCCGCCAGCACCTGGTACCGCATCGTCGCCGACGTCACCGGCTGCACCATCACCGTCACGGGAGTGCCAGCCGCAGGCGGCGACTCCGTCTCGTTCAGCTACGACGACAGCGGTTGCACGACGACAGCAGCAGGCGCGATCGGCGTGCGGGCTTACAACACGCCGGCCGCGTGGAGGCACATCGAGGTCGCTCAGCACTGAACGGCGGGAACACGAGCGGGCCTATCGGGCGGCCCGCTCGTGTCCCTGCCGGACCTGCTCGAGCACCGCACGTCGCGAGGCAGGACGCTCCCCGGGTGGTCGCGTTCCCCTGGACTCAGCCCCACACGTCGGCGGCGATGTCCACGACCTCGCGCACCTTCGCCCACTGCTCCGCCGGGGTCAGCAGGTTCCCTTCTTCTGTCGAGGCGAAGCCGCACTGCGGGCTGAGAGCGAGCTGGTCGAGGGGCGCGAACTCGGCGGCCTGGTCGATCCGTCGCTTGATCGCATCGGGGTCCTCCAGTGCTCCGGACTTCGATGTGATCAGGCCGAGCATGACCCGCTTGTCTCCCTCCGGCAGGAACCGGAGCGGCTCGAAGCCGCCGGCCCGGTCGCTGTCGTATTCGAGGAAGTACCCGTCGAACGGCGTGTTGCCGAGCAGCTGCTCCGCGACGGGCTCGTATCCGCCCGACGAGATCCAGGTCGACCGGAAGTTGCCGCGGCAGACATGCGTGGTGACCGTGAGGTCGTCGGGTCTGCCGTCGAGGATGCGGTTCAGCATCCCGGCGTACCGCTCGGCGATGCCGTTCGTCTCGATGCCTCTTTCACGCGCCTTGGCGAGTTCCTCGTCCGAGCACAGGTACGCCCAGGCGGTGTCGTCGAACTGCAGGTACCGGGCGCCGGCGTCGTAGAAGGCGCGCAGGGCGTCCCGGTAGGCGTCGACCAGGTCGTCGACGAGGTCGTCGCGTCCGCCGTAGGCCGACGGCGAGATGTGGTCGGGCTCCAGCCGGAAGTCGAGCACGGTCGGGGCCGGGATGGTGAACTTGGGCACGGCCCCGGTGGTTTCTTCGAGCAACGCTGCGAGCGACCGGAAGTGCTCCAGGAACGGATGGTCGTCGCCGAACCCGATCCTCCCTGTGACCTCCAGGCCGCGGGGCTTCGTCTGAACCCCCTGGAACTGGATACCGTGATCGAGCTCGACGACGTCGACGCCGTCGAGCAGCCCGAAGAAGTCGAAGTGCCACCAGGCACGCCGGAACTCGCCATCCGTCGCGACCTGCAAGCCCGCCTGCGCCTCGCTGAGCACGAGCTCCCGGATCGCGGCGTCCTCGACCGCGCGCAATCCGTCGCGATCGAGCCCGCCTGATGCGAACGCGTGCCGGGCCGCGGCGAGCTCGGGCGGGCGGAGGAAGCTGCCGACGATGTCGGCGCGCAGCGGCAGAGTGGGCATTTCTCGAGGCTAGCCGATCACGCGCCGCTCGGGCACGGATGGCATCGGGCACAGTCGCAGGTGCCAGGTCGTGGAACATATGTCGCGACTCATCTACGATTTGTCCGAGCGGACTACAGCACCCAAGGCGAACCAGCCGACGCCCGCCTCGGGCGATCAGCCTGTCCAACCCGATCGTCGCGGCCACAGAGCGTCGGTGAGGATAGCGTGGTCAGTATGGAGTCCGAGAAGCTGACACATGAAGGAGCCGAGTGGGCTCGGGTTGTTGACCCGGTAACTCAGGAAGAGCTTTCTGTGCCCTCCTTCTCAACGGTCGAGGCTACGATCGCCCGGAGCGCAAAGAGACGAGCTGGAGAATTGCACACGATCAGGTTCTTTCCTGATCACGGTCATCGGTGGCCGCTTTGGGACCCGAAAGCTGGTTACACCGCAACGCCCGATGAATATGGGCTCAGTGACCAACTCGTTATGGCGTTGCGGCGATGGTATGACGAATGGGAGGCCGCCGTCGGCCCGGGCGACGGCTGGCGCGACGCGGAACAGCACCGGAGTTGGGCAGAGCGTGGCGACGAACTTGCTGCCTGGCTGGCCCGGGAGGTCCGGGACACCGCTGAAGTCGTTGTAGAGCATCGAACCGGTTGAAGGCAAAGGGGTCGGCGCATTGCAAGCAACGACGCCGACCCCTCATCCTCTCAGCAGACCTTGCGTGTCGACGGGAAGGACGTGATGAGCCTGTCGCTATCCGATGCCCAGGCGGTCTCGACACCAAACCGACGCGGGCAGCGTCTACACGTCAATCGCGTTCACCGACCGTTTCGCCGACGAGGGCATCGACCCCTCGGTCGGGTCCGTCGGCGACGCTTACGACAACTCTCTCGCGGAATCGCAGATCGGGCTTTACAAGTCCACGCTCATCCACCACGAGGGCCCCTGGCGACACATCGCGCAAGTCGAGGTCGAGCAACTCGACAGCGCTCGCAACGAACCGGTCACCAAAGCCGGCTGACACCAGAAAAGCACTCTCCGGAAATGCCGGGGCGAGTCAGCCTTCCGCCAAATAATAGGGCCCGCGAATCCCAGGAAACTACTGGGATTCGCGGGCCCTAGCAATGGCGGAGGGCGTGGGATTCGAACCCACGAGACATTTCTGCCCACCAGTTTTCAA
>NZ_CAMFLC010000001.1 GCF_945957465.1 uncultured Leifsonia sp. | reverse complement strand
AGTGGTCGAGGAACGACAGCACCTGGATGGCGAACGCCTCGTTCAGCTCGAACAGTCCGATGTCGTCGATCGTGAGCCCGGCCTTGCGCAGCGCCTTCTCGGTGGAGGGCACCGGGCCGAGGCCCATGATCTCCGGCTCGACGCCGGCGAAGGCGAAACTGACCATCCGCATCTTGGGCGTGAGGCCGAACTCCTTCACGGCGTCGGCGGAGGCCAGGAGGCTGGCGGTGGCACCGTCGGTGAGCGGCGACGAGTTGCCCGCCGTCACGCGTCCGTGCGGGCGGAACGGCGTCCTGAGGGTGGCGAGGCCCTCCATCGTCGTCTCCGGCCGCATGCCCTCGTCCTCGGTCGCGAGGCCCCAGCCCTGCTCGGAGCGGATGGCGACCGAGACCAGGTCGGGCTGGAGCTTGCCCGCGGCATAGGCCGCGGCGGTCTTCTGCTGGCTGCCCAGCGCGAAGCGGTCGGAGCGCTCCTTGGTGAGCGCGGGGAACCGGTCGTGGATGCGCTCGGCGGTCATGCCCATATTGAGAGCGTCCTCCGCGACCATGCGCTCCGACAGGAAGCGCGGGTTCGGGTCGGCGCCGAATCCCATCGGGTGGCGTCCCATGTGCTCGACGCCGCCGGCGATCACCAGGTCGTAGGCGCCGAACGCGATGCCGGAACCGAGCGTGGTGACGCTGGTCATCGCACCGGCGCACATCCGGTCGATCGCGAAACCGGGCACCGACTTCGGCAGCCCGGCGAGCAGCGCCGCGGTGCGGCCCAGGGTGAGTCCCTGGTCGCCCTGCTGTGTCGTCGCGGCGATGGCGACGTCGTCGATGCGCTCCTTCGGCACGTTCGGATTGCGCTCGAGCAGGCCGATCATGGCCTTGACGACCAGGTCGTCCGCGCGTGTGTTCCAGTACTGCCCTTTTTCGCCCGCACGTCCAAACGGAGTACGGACTCCGTCGACGAACACGACTTCCGTTCTATCGGCCACAGTGCCTCCCAATCAGGTCGACATCGATCCTAAGGAGGCCCGCAGCCGGGGCGGGAATCGTTTGATTCTTCCTACGAAGCGGCTTCGGACGAGTCGTCGGGCGTTTGGCGGCTTTCCACAAACGCTTGGGCGATCGACTGTGAGGTTGCCTCAATCTGCCAGCGACGTGCGCCGTGTTCGGCGAGTGCCTCGGCGATCGAGGACGGGGTGACCTCGGCGGGCGGAGACCACGCGACACGGCGGAGCGTATCGGGGGTCAGCAGGTTCTCCAGCGGTATCGAGAGCTGCTCCGCCAGCGTCGTCAGCGCCGCACGGGCACCCTTCAGCCGCGCATCGGCCTCCGGGTTGCGGTCCGCCCAGGCGCGCGGCGGCGGCAGGCTCTCGCCCGTGCCGCGCAGCACCGGGAGGTCGTCGGTGGTGCGCCCGGCCTCGATGGCCGCCCACCAGCGGTCCAGTTCCGTGCGGCTCGCGCGCCCGGTGAACTCGCGCATCGCGGCCAGCGCGCGCTTGCTGTCCGGCATCGCCTTGGCGGCGGCGGTCAGCGAAGCGTCCGGGACGAGTCGTCCCGGTGCGACGTCGAGCTGGCGGGCCAGCGCGTCTCGGCTCGTCCAGAGCTCGCGCGCGACCGCGAGGTTGCGGATGCCGCGGATGGAGTGGATTCCGGACAGCCGGCGCCACGGCTCGCTGCGCTGCACGCTCAGCGCGCGGGTGAGCTCGTCGGCGAACTCCTGCCGCGCGATCTCCGTCTTGCCGGCCTCGACCAGGAGTGCGGCGATGGCGTCGCGCAGGTCGGGCAGGAGCTCGACGTCGAGCGCCGCGTAATCGAGCCAGGGCTCCGGCAGCGGGCGCGTCGACCAGTCCGCCGCACTGTGCTCCTTGGCGAGGTGGATGCCGAGCAGCTCCTCGACGACCGTGCCGAGCCCGACGCGCGGCATCCCGAGCAGGCGGGCGGCGAGCTCGGTGTCGAAGATGCTCACGGGGTCCAGGCCGACCTCACGCAGGCAGGTGAGGTCTTGAGTGGCGGCGTGCAGCACCCACTCGTCGCCGGCGATCGCCTCGTTCAGCTCGTCGAAGCGGCCGATCGCGGGCGGGTCGAACAGGAACGTCCCCGAGCCGCGCCGGAACATCTGGATGAGGTAGGCGCGCTGCGAGTAGCGGAAGCCGCTCGCGCGCTCGGCGTCGACGGCGATCGGTCCGTCGCCCGCGACGATCAGATCGACGGCTGCGCGGTAACCGTCGCGGGTGTCGATGACCGTGTGCTCAGCCACGCGGTGACCGTCTCGTCGTCAACAGGCTCACGCCCTCCCCGGTCGGTGGGAGGCCGGCCAGCATGCAGAGGAGCTCGCCCCAGCCTTCGACGTGCGCGGCCAGGTCGGTCTCCAGCGGGCTCCACGAGGCCCTGAGCTCGATCTGGGCGCCGTCGCCCTGGCTGGCGAGCTCGCCGAAGCCGGTGGAGATGATCTTGGTCGCTGTGCCGCTCGCGGCGGTGTAGCGGGCGTGCCGGGCGTCGAGGGCGTCGACGAGCCACGACCATGCGACGTCCGCGAGGAACGGGTCGAGCCCGATGTCGGTCTCGAGCGGCGCCTGCGCGAAGCAGACCACCCGGAACGGTCCGCCCCACGCTTCGGGCTCGTCGGGGTCGTAGAGCAGGATGAAGCGGCCGGTGCCGAGATCCGAGTCGTCGCCGTGCCGCGCCGGCCGCACGTCGGCGGCCAGCGCGACCGAGAACGGCGCGAGCTGGGCCGGCGCGGGGATCTCCGTGACCACGAGCTCCGGGCGTGCGTGAGCGCTGCGGATGGACTGCAGTGCCGCCGCATATTCTCCTGGGAGGTGCGGGGTCGAGGTTGGTGTCGACACCTTACGAACACTAGAAGCCTTTGCGGGCTCGCATCGGTAAGGCACGCCGCCTGGGGATGTCCTGAAGACGTGGGCGCGCGCCCCCGGCTACGCTGTGCCCCATGGCGGCGACCAGCAACGGACCGGGCGGACACAGCGCGTTCGGGAGGGCGGTCGGACTGACCGCCGCGCTCGCGGGAGGGCTCGTGCTGGTGACCGCGGCCGGTGCCGCGTACGCGATGGCCCGGGTGGCGCGCACGGTGATCACACCCGTCCGCAGGCGGCCGCAGCGCGAGCTCGTGCGCGTCGTCGACCGCGCGGGCGGCGCGATCACCCTGCGGGACACGCCCGACGCCGCGATGCCCGGTCGCTTCGGCCTCTGGTTCGGCTCCGAGTCGGGTCACGCCAAGCTCGGCGGTCTGCTGGAACGCCGCGACGGCGAGGTCGTGCGGGAGCTGGAACGCGTGGAGTTCGGCGACCTGGGTCCCGGCCGGGCGCGCATCAGCGGCTACTACTACCTGGATCCGGAGGAGCTGGGCCTGCCGGTGACGAGCGTCGAGATCGACACCGACCTGGGATCGGCGCCGGCGTGGGTGTTCCCTGCTGCCGCCGAGGCCGGCTCCGACCGCTGGGTCATCCAGGTGCACGGCTGGGGAGCCACCCGCCAGGAGGGTTTGCGTGCGGTGCGCACCTTCCACGACGCCGGATACACCTGCCTGCTCGCCTCCTACCGCAACGACGGCGACGCGCCGGAGAGCGCGGACCGGCGCTACGGGCTGGGCGGCACGGAGTGGCGGGACATCGACGCCGCGATCCGCTATGCCGCCTCGCAGGGCGCCCGGTCGATCGTGCTGATGGGCTGGTCCATGGGCGGGGCCGTCGTGCTGCAGACCGTGACCCGTTCGGAGAACCTCGAGCTCGTGACGGGGCTCGTGCTGGAGTCGCCCGTCATCGATTGGATCGACACGCTCGAATACCAGGCCAACCTGCTGCGCCTGCCCGACCCGATCGCGCGCGGCGCGATCCGGCTGATCGAGGCCACCTGGAGCGGACCCATCACCGGGCTCGGAGCGCCGATCGACCTGCGCAGCATGGACTTCGTCGCGCGAGCGGCCGACCTCAGCCTCCCGATGCTCGTCCTCCACAGCGAAGACGACGGGTTCGTGCCGGACACCGGTTCGCGTGCGCTCGCCGCCGCGCGCAGCGACATCGTCACCTTCGTGCCGTTCACGGTCGCACTGCACACGAAGCTCTGGAACTTCGACGAGGCGAAGTGGACGGGGGCGATCCGGGAGTGGTTGGCGGCGCAGGGCCTGGAGGCTGAAGGCCCGCGCGCGTGAGCTGCCCGCACCGGCCCGTCCTCCCTCCCGTGGCGCACGCCGGCGATCGAGTCGCCGTGGTGTCGCCCTCGTTCGCCGCACCGGGGCGCTGGCCGACGGTGCACGAGCAGGCGCTGCGCAGGATCCACGAACTCACCGGGCTGATCCCCGTGGAGTATCCGACCACGCGTCAGCTGGGGGCTTCGCCCCAGGAGCGCGCACGAGACCTGAACGCCGCCTTCGCCGATCCGGACATCCGCGCGGTCGTCGCGACGATCGGAGGCGATGACCAGCTCCGGGTGATCCCGCATCTCGACCGCGGTGCCGTGCTGGCGGATCCGAAACCGTTCCTCGGCTACAGCGACAACACCAACCTCCTCAACTGGTTGTGGAGCACGGGCGTCGGCGGGTTCTACGGCGGCAGCACTCAGGTGCAGCTGGGGCCCGGGCCGCAGGTGCACGACATCCATGCGCGATCGTTGCGTGCCGCCCTGCTGGGTGGCGGGAGGATCGAACTGACCGACCCGGGGGAGTCCGAGGACGTCGGCGTCGACTGGGGCGACCCGCGTGCGCTCACGGAGACGGGAGAGCGCGAGCCCACGGACGGCTTCGGCTGGGCCGGTCCCGAGCGCACGGTCAGCGGCCCGACCTGGGGCGGTTGTCTGGAGGTCGTCGACTGGATCCTGCTCGCAGACCGCTTCCCGTTCGCCCCGGCCGCCCTCGAGGGCGCCGTGCTCCTGCTCGAGACCAGCGAACTCACGCCGCCCGCCCACTGGGTGCGCTACACCCTCCGGGCGCTGGGGGAGCGCGGCCTCCTCGCGCCGCTCGCCGGCGTGCTGGCCGCGCGCCCGCCGGCGAGCACTCTCGAGCACACGCCGGGCGCACGCGAGCGGGAGGCGTTCCGCACAGCCCAACGCGACGCCGTGATCGACACGGTCGCCGAGTACAACCCCGACGCGGTCGTGTGCGTCGGCGTGCCGTTCGGTCACACCTCGCCGCAGTGGATCGTGCCCTACGGCGGCAGCGTCACCCTCGACGGCGTGCGCAGACGGGTGTTCGCCGACTACAGCAGGGCCTAGGCCGCCGCTTTCGCGCGCACCTGCCGCTTGGTGCGCCCGAGCAGCGCCGACATCCCCCGGATGCGCAGGGGCGAGACCGCCTGCGTCAGGCCGAGTGTGTCGGGGAAGTCGTCGGGAACCGCCAGCACCTCGTCGGCCGTGAGGCCCGCGAGGCCCTGCACCAGGATCGACGCGAAGCCGCGCGTGGTCGGCGCCTCCTTGGGCGCGGTGGCGTAGAGGTGCACGATGTTCGCGTCGTCCACCTCCACGAAGATGAACACCGGCGCCTGGCACTCCTCGACCCGTTCCAGGAGGTCGGGGTGGTCGCGGTAGCGCTCCGGGAGGTCGGGCAGCTCGTCGGAGAACTCCAGCAGCAGCTGGAGGCGGTCGTTCTGCTCCAGCGCCTGGAAGTCGTCGCGGATCTCGGCGAGCGTGCCGGTGAGGGCGGTCATCTCTCCAGGCTACCGTCGCCGGAGGCCGGGGAGATCAGCGCGCCGGCACCTCGCCGGGCTCGGTGCCCGTCACGATCGGAACGCGCACGGCCGAGCCCCACTCGGTCCACGATCCGTCGTAGTTGCGCACGTTCTCGAAGCCCAACAGGTGGGTGAGCACGAACCAGGTGTGGCTGGAGCGCTCGCCGATGCGGCAGTACGCCACGACGTCGTCGCCGGGCTTCAGCCCCGCGTCGCCCAGGTACACGGCCTCCAGGTCGGCGCGGCGCTTGAACGTGGCATCGGGCGCGGCGGCGCGCGCCCACGGCACCGACGCCGCCGAGGGGATGTGGCCCGCGCGCAGCGCACCCTCGGTCGGGTAGCCCGGGATCTCGGTGCGCTCGCCGCTGTACTCTTCGGGCGACCGGACGTCGATCAGCGCCGCACCGCCCGAACGCACGCGCTCCAGGTGCGCGAGCACGTCCTCCTTGAAGGCGCGGATGGTGTGGTCGTCGCGCTCGACCACCGGGTACTCGACCGGCGCCGGCGACGGGACGTCGCGGGTGATCTCCCGGCCCTCGGCGATCCACTTGTCACGGCCGCCGTCGAGCAGCCGGACATCCTCGTGGCCGAAGAGGCTGAACACCCAGAGCGCGTAAGCGGCCCACCAGTTGTTCTTGTCGCCGTAGATCACCACGGTGGTGTCACGGGCGATCCCCTTCGACCCGAGGAGCTCGGCGAAGCGCTCCGGGCTCACGTAGTCGCGGACGACCGGGTCGTTGAGGTCGGTGTGCCAGTCGATCTTGACCGCTCCCGGGATGTGGCCGGTGTTGTAGAGGAGGATGTCCTCGTCGGACTCCACCACGACCAACCCCGGCTCGCCGAGGTGCTCCGCGAGCCAGCCGGTGCTGACCAGCCGTTCGGGGTGGGCGTAGCCGGCGAAGTCGGACGACGGGTCGGTGGCGATGGCCATGCTGCTGATCCTTACGGCTTAGGCTGGAACCCTGCGAGTTCGCGGGGCGCGACCTCCAGGCTACGCGGCGCGCCGCACCAGGAGGGCGTCCCGTCAACACTTCGACACACAAACGACGACCGAAGGTGCACCCCGCCATGACCCTCGAGACGACCGGAGCCCTGCCCCGCCTCGCCGACCGCTCGCCGCAGATCACCGGCGCTGAGATCGCCGCGAGCCTGGTGCCGCCGTCGCAGTTCGAGCACGCCACCTTCGACTCCTACCGCCCCGACCACGACTACCCCTCGCAGTCGGAGGCCGTCGCCACGCTGAAGCTGTTCGCCAAGTCGTGGGAGCCGCAGCGCCCGGCCGGCCTGTTCAGCCGCAGCCGCAAGAAGGTGGAGGCCATGAAGCCGGGCGTCTATCTCGACGGCGGCTTCGGCGTCGGCAAGACCCACCTCCTCGCGGCGCTCTGGCACGAGGCGCCCGGGCCCAAGTACTTCGGCACCTTCATCGAGTACACCGCGCTGGTCGGCGCACTCGGCTACGCGGGCGCGGTGCAGCTGCTGCGCGGCTCCACTCTCATCTGCATCGACGAGTTCGAGCTCGACGACCCGGGCGACACGATGATGATGACGCGCATGCTGGGCGAGCTGGTCGCCTCCGGAACCCGGATCGCCGCGACGAGCAACACCCCGCCGAACGCCCTCGGCGAGGGGCGGTTCGCCGCGAGCGACTTCCTGCGCGAGATCCAGTCGCTGTCGTCGAACTTCCAGACTCTGCGCATCGACGGCCTCGACTACCGCCGCCGCGACACGTCCGGTTCCGCCGTCACTGTCGACGCGGCAGAGTACGAGCGGGCGCTGACGGCGCTCGCCGGCCGCGGCGAGACGGTCACCAGCGACACCTTCGACACGCTCATCGCACACTTGGCGACGGTGCACCCGTCGCGCTACATCAAGATGCTGGACGGCGTCGACGTCATCGGTCTCGCCGATGTGCACGTGCTGCACGACCAGATGGCGGCGCTGCGCCTGGTCGCGTTCATCGACCGCGTGTACGACGCCGAGATCCCGATCGTGCAGACCGGCACCCCGCTCAGCGAAGTCTTCGACGACGAGATGCTCGGCGGCGGGTACCGAAAGAAGTACCTCCGCTCCGTGTCGCGCATGATCGCCCTGACCGCGGGCGAGCTGCCGCCGCACGACGACTGAACGCGCCCTCCTCTCCTCGGCGGATTGGGGGAGCGACGAAACAGACTGTTTACACAACTCGGGATCGCGTAACACCGACGAAACACCCGCATCCCGCACCCGAAACCTCGCGAGAACAGACTGGCTCCACCCCGAAGCGCCCGGCTCGGCTCCGATGAGCTCGAACCCACCCCCAGGGCGTCGCACAGAGAGGTAGAGATCCGGCATGGTGTTGCACACAGCAGCGGACTACGCATCCACAGGAACCGTCAACTCCTTGTGGCTGCTCGTGGCCGCAGCACTCGTTCTTCTGATGACGCCCGGCGTCGCGTTCTTCTACGGCGGCATGGTCCGCGCCAAGAGCGTGGTGTCCATGATGATGATGAGCTTCGGCGCGATGGCCATCGTCGGAGTGCTCTGGGTCGTCTACGGTTACGGCCTGTCGTTCGGCAAGCCGCTCATCCCGCACGTCCTCGGCACGCCCGACCTGTTCCTCGCCAGCCTGATGGGCAAGGACGGGATCACCCCCGACCTCGGCGGCCTCGCGTTCGCGGGCTTCCAGGCCACCTTCGCGATCATCACCGTCGCCCTGATCTCCGGCGCCATCGCCGACCGGGCGAAGTTCGGCGCGTGGATGGTCTTCGCGGGCATCTGGGTGACGGTCGTCTACTTCCCGGTCGCGTACTGGGTGTTCAACCTCCAGGACGGCTGGATCGCCTCCGTCCTGCACGTGAACGACTTCGCCGGCGGCACCGCGGTGCACATCAACGCCGGTGCCGCGGGCCTCGCCCTCGCCCTGGTGCTCGGCAAGCGCGTCGGCTTCTCGAAGGGCATGAGCAAGCCGCACAACGTGCCGCTGACCCTTCTCGGCGCGGCGCTGCTGTGGTTCGGCTGGTTCGGCTTCAACGCGGGCTCCGAGGCCGCGGTGGACGGTGTCGCGGCCATCGCCTGGATCAACACGCTGGCCGCTCCGGCCGCCGCGACCATCGGCTGGCTGATCGTCGAGAAGATCAAGGACGGCAAGCCCACCTCCATCGGCGCCGCATCCGGTGCGGTCGCCGGTCTGGTCGCGATCACCCCGGCCTGTAACATCCTGACCCCGGGCTTCGCGATCCTGCTCGGCCTGGTCGCCGGCGCCATCTGCGCCGTCGCCATCGACCTGAAGTTCAAGCTCGGCTTCGACGACTCGCTGGACGTGGTGGGCATCCACCTCATCGGCGGTGTCGTCGGAACGCTCTGGATCGGCTTCTTCGGGTTCACCCACGTGGACGGCGACGCCTCCAAGCCGTTCTCGAGCCTCTGGTACGGCGGCAGCTGGTCGCAGCTCGGGGTGCAGGCGCTCGGCGCCTTCAGCGTCCTGATCTACTCGTTCGTCCTGGCCTACGCCATCGGCTGGGTCATCCAGAAGACCATGGGCTTCCGGATCAAGAACGAGGACGAGCTGGCCGGTGTCGACACCGTGGTGCACGGCGAGGAGGGCTACTCGCTCGAGACGGTCTGACCGCTCAACAGCACGTCGACGGGGTGTCGCCTTCGGGCGGCACCCCGTCCGCCGTATCCGCCCGCGGCACCATCGGTGCTCGTGCCGGGCCGCTAGGGTATTGCCTGCACGAGACTGGCGAAGGAGCGGGATGGTCGCGACGAGCGAGCAGGTGGACGCGCTGCTGCTGTTCGTCTGCGGAGCGCTCACGCTGCTGATCCCTCCGGGGCTCGCGTTCTTCGTCGGCGGCCTGAACGGGCGATCGGCGGCCTCCCGCGCCCTGCTGTTCGCACTGACGGGGACGGCGACGACCGTCCTGCTCGGGGTGCTCGGGGGCTACGGGATACTCGCCGGGTCCCCGTGGATCGCGCACATCGTGGGGACGCCATCGCTGGACCTCGCGACCGGCTTCGGCGCGACGGGCGCCCACGGTGCAGCGGGCGGCCGCGGCGGCTCGCTCTACGCGCTGGCGCACGCCGGCGCGCTCCTGGCCGCCTGTTCGGTGTCGGTGGCGATCGTCGGGGTCGCCGTCGCCTCCCGGATCACGCTGCGCGCGTGGCTGGTGTTCACCGTGCTCTGGTCGGTGCTGGTGCTCTATCCCGTCGCGTACGCGGTGTTCGCACTCGACGACGGCTGGGCGACCGGCGTGATGGGTGTCATCGACTTCGGCGGGGCGCTCCCCATCGGGGTCGCGGCCGGAGCCGCGGCAGCCGGGGTGATCCTCGCCTGCGGTCGCGGCGAGCACCGCCGGCCGGGCGAGCGGAGCTTCGGTGCCGTCGCGATCGGCGGAACACTCGTCTGGGTCGGCTGGCTCGGCCTCACCACCGGATCCGAGGGCGCCGTCGACGCGTACACGGGGCTCATCGCAGTCAACTCCTTTCTCGCCTCGGCCGGAGGGTGCCTCGCCTGGATGGTCGTCGACCGCGTGCTGCTGAGGCGGCCCACGACGACGAGTGCGTTGTGCGGCGCCTTCTCCGGGCTCGTGGCGATCACTCCGGCGTCGGGCGTCCTGACCCTCGGCTGGTCGCTGCTGCTGGGCGTCATCGCCGCCCTCGCCTGCGCGACCATGGTCGACGTCGCCGCACGGGCCCGGTTCGGCGCCTCGATGACACTGATCGTGATCGTCACCGTGGCGAGCATGGTGGGCCTGCTGTACATCGGACTCTTCTCCAACGGCGGCGGGATGGTGGACAGCGGGAACTTCGACCTGTTCACCGCCCAGGGCATCGCGGGGTTCTCCGTGCTGATCGGATCGTTCCTCATCGCGCTCTGCATCGCGCTCGCGCTCCGGTACACGATGGGGCTCACGCGCGTCGGCTATCGTGCTCGGAATGAGCCGACTGCTGAACGCGATCGCGAGACTGTTCCGCCCGGCGCCGTCCACGAGCGCTGACCACCGTGGCCTGACGGCCGCCCCCACGCGGTCGGGACCGGCGCAGTCCGGAGCAGTGCGGGGCTTCAGCGGTGCGGAACCCGGCCGGACCGGCGTCGACGCCACGAGCGAGGTCGATCCGAGCCGGCTTCCGGGCCTCCGCACCTCCTACAGCCCCCGGATCGACGGCGACCCCGACCCCGGCGAGGTCGTCTGGACGTGGGTCCCGTTCGAGGAGGCCGACGGGCGCGGGAAGGACCGGCCGGTACTGGTGGTGGCCGCGGAGCCGGGAGACTCCGTGATCGCCGTGGCCCTGACCAGCCAGGCGCACCCGGGGCGGCCGGAGTACGTCGCGATCGGCTCGGGCCCGTGGGACGGCCAGGGCCGCCCGAGCTTCGCCCGGATCGACCGGGTCTTCCGTGTGCACACGACCGGCATGCGGCGGGAGGGGGCCGCTCTGGACGTGCGCCGGTACGCCACCGTGCGCGCCGCTCTGCGGGAACGGTACGGCTGGCGCTGAGTCCGGCCCCGTCCGCGAGCCGGGCGGCGCAGCGCGGCGCCGCCCTCGGTCGACGCTCCGTGACGAACAGTGAAGGTCGCCGCCACGCCGAAGCCTGCCCGTCGCTACAGTGGCCGCATGCCTGACGACTGTTCGCGCTCCCAGGACTTCGAGACCCGCCAGATCCATGCGGGAGCGATCGTGGACGCCCAGACCCGCGCCCGCGTCACGCCCATCTATCAGACCGCCGGGTACGTCTTCGACGACTTCGAGGACGGCGAGGACCGGTTCGCAGGCCGCAGCCCCTACCGCGCCTACTCGCGCAACGACAACCCCACCAACGCGGTGGCCGGCCGCCGCATCGCCGACCTGGAGGGCGGAGTCGACGGTGTCGTCGTCTCGAGCGGCCAGGCCGCCATCGCCGCCGCGATCAACGCGCTCGCCGCGTCCGGCGACCACGTGCTGGCCACGCGCTCCCTCTACGAGGGCACCCAGGAGATGTTCCGCGGCATCCTCAAGCGCCAGGGCATCGACATCGAGTACGTCGACGACGACGCCTCCGAGGAGGAATGGTCGGCGCGTTTCCGCCCGAACACCAAGGCCGTGTACACGGAGACTCTGCCGAACCCGCTGAACCAGGTGGTCGACATCGCGCGCCTGGCCGCCGTCGCGCACGCCGGGGGCGTTCCGCTCGTGGTCGACAACACGGTGCCCACCCCCTACCTGTGGCGACCGATCGAGGACGGCGCGGACATCGTGATCCATTCGACCTCCAAGTGGTTGTCCGGTCACGGCTCGGTGATCGGCGGTGCGGTGGTCGACGCGGGACGTTTCGACTGGTCGGCCCACGCCGACCGGTTCCCGCAGCTGACGGAGCCACCGCGCCCCGGGGTGGCGTCGTTCGTCGAGCGCTACGGCCGCGCTGCGCTCCTGGCCTATCTGCGTGCGGTGATCGTGCTCGAGTACGGACCGACGGTGCCGCCGCTCAGCACGTTCCTGCTGCTGCACGGCATCGAGACGCTGTCGGTGCGGATGGACCGGCACGTGCAGAACGCCCAGGCCGTCGCGGAGTGGCTGCAGGAGCGGCCCGAGGTCGCCCGGGTGCACTATCCCGGTCTCGAGGGCGATCCGTATCGCGAACTCGCCCTTCGCTATCTCCCGCGCGGCGCGGGCTCGATCGTCTCGATCGACCTCGCCGGCGGCAGGGCGGCCGCGCGCCGCTTCCTCGACGCGCTGGAGCTGATCACCCCGATGACGCACATCGGAGACGTCCGCACGCTGGCGATCCACCTCGGCAGCACGATCCACGCCAAACTCAGCGAGGCCGAGCGGCTGGAGGCCGGGATCACTCCCGGCCTGGTCCGGCTCTCCGTCGGTCTGGAGAGTCCCCGCGACCTCCTCGATGACCTCGACCGGGCCCTGAACGCGATCGACGCCTGACTCGGCCCCGCGACGTGGGGTCGCAACACGCCGCTCCGCGCCGGCGGGCGCGGCGTGTTGCGACCCCCGTTCAGCGTCAGCCGGCGAGGGCGAGTCGGGCGTCAGCCGGCGAGGGCGGGGGAGTGGACCGCGGCGAGGGTGCGCGCGATGCGCTGCACGGCCTCCACGACCGTGGACGGGTCGCAGGCGAGGTTGATGCGGGCGAAGCCCCTGCCTTGCTCGCCGAACGCGAGCCCGGAGTTGAGGGCCACCCGGCCGACGTCGATGAGCGTGCGGGCCGGGTCGTCGCCGAGGCCCGTGGAACGGAAGTCGAGCCAGGCCAGATAGCCGGCTTCGGGGTGTACGAGCTGGACGTCCGGCGCGTGCACGGCGAGCTCCGTTTCCAGCAGCCGCACGTTCTCGACGATCTGGTCGAGCAGGCCGTCACGCCAGCGCAGACACGATAGCGCCGCGACGTTGGCGTGCAGGCCGAGGATGCTCGTGCGGGCCGCGAGCTCGTCCGGCAGCCGGTGGAGCAGTCGGGCTGTCGCAGGCTCGGCAGCGACGATGACTGCGCACTTCAGGCCCGCGAGGTTCCACGCCTTGCTGGCGGACGTCACGGTGGCGGAGCGGGCGCCCGCGGCGCGGGCGACGGGTGCGAACGGGATGAAGCGGGTGCCCGGGTGCGCGAGCGGGGCATGGACTTCGTCGCTGACGACGAACACGCCGTACCGGGCGGCGAGACGCGCGAGCGCCTCCAGGGTGCGGCGGCTGTGACATCGTCCCGTGGGGTTCTGCGGATTGCACAGCAGCATCGCGTCCACCCCGGAGGCGAACGCGGCCTCCAGCGCGTCGAGGTCGAGCGCCCAGCCGGCGTCCTCGCGCAGCGGCACCGTCACGGCGACCGCGTCGGCCTCCTCGATCATCTCGAAGAAGGGCGGGTACACCGGAGGCGTCAGGACGACGCGGCCGCCCGACTCCGGCAGCACCAGTCGCAGGGTCTCCACGACGCCCACCGTGACGTCGGTCGCCAGGTGCACCCATTCCGGGTCGACGCCCCACGACCACGAGCTCCAGGCGAAATCGGCGAACGCGGGCGCGAGCGGGCCGGCGGAGTCGAGGTAGCCCGTGTCGGAGTTGCGCAGCGTGTCGGCCACCCGATCAAGGATCGCCTGCTCCACATCGAAGTCCATCTCGGCTACGAACACCGGCAGGACGTCGGCCGGGTACCGGCGCCATTTGATGCTCGACCTGGACGCGAAGAGCTGCTCCAGGGGGCGTGCCGGCGTGAAGCTCATTGGGACAGGCTGCCGCACGGCGGCCTCCGACGCGAGCGCGGGTGTCACGGAACGTAAGAAGGGCCTCCGATCATCGGAGGCCCTTCTTCAGGTGGTGGGCGATACCAGACTCGAACTGATGACCTCTTCCGTGTGAAGGAAGCGCGCTACCAACTGCGCCAATCGCCCGTCGCTGCCGCCGGACGCTTCCGGCTGCGAGTCTCGATACTAGCCGACCGCGACCCCCGATTGCACATCGGGCGGCCTATCGGGCGTTGCGCGTCGCGACACACCCGGACGGCGCGCCTGGTTTTGTCATCGGAGCGGGGATCGGCTAAAGTCATTCAAGTGCCGCGGGAGACCGGGGCGCGAAATGCGGATGTAGCGCAGTTGGTAGCGCATCACCTTGCCAAGGTGAGGGTCGCGAGTTCGAGTCTCGTCATCCGCTCGAGTCGGCCCGGTTTCCTCGGATTCCGGGCCTCTCGAATACGGTACGGTTCTTCCGTGTTGTGGCTTCGGTGGATTGGCCGAGAGGCGAGGCAGCGGCCTGCAAAGCCGTATACACGGGTTCGAATCCCGTATCCACCTCGATCCTGATTCGTTCAGGCTCGGGCGATTGGCGCAGCGGTAGCGCGCTTCCCTGACACGGAAGAGGTCACTGGTTCGATCCCAGTATCGCCCACCGAGAGAAACCCCCGGAAAACCGGGGGTTTTGTCGTTGCAGCGCGCTCCGTGTCTACGTCCTCAGCGAGCGTCTCAAGTGTCCCAAGGGCATCGACCGGTCAGCCCCCCACTCGGCGCCCCCGGTGGTCTCCCACCCGTCGGGGACCTCATCGGGCCGTGTCCGGGTGTCGCCGCCGATGTGTCCGGCCACCGTGCGAGCGTCGGCGCCGCTGCACGTCTCGTGCCCTCGCCTGCCTCGCGACCCGTTCGACAGCGTGGAGGCGCGGCTCCGGCTGCTGCACGTCCGATGACCGGCGACAGACGAGCGCCGGCGGCCGACTAGAGTTGACCCATCCCATTGGAATACGACTCTAGGAGTGGACAGGTGGCCGACGGCTTCGAGCTCTTCACCGACCGTTCCGTTGTCGCGATGCGCGTCAACGGTGAGCTGAAGGACCTCGCGACGACCGTCACGACCACCGACGCCGTCGAGCCGGTGACGATCGACTCGCCTGACGGGCTGAACATCCTGCGGCACTCGACCGCGCACGTTCTGGCGCAGGCCGTGCAGTCGGTGAACCCGGAGGCGAAGCTCGGCATCGGGCCGCCCATCACCGACGGCTTCTACTACGACTTCGACGTCGCGGAGCCGTTCACTCCCGAGGACCTCAAGGCGCTCGACAAGGAGATGTCGCGCATCGTCCGTGCCGGCCAGCGCTTCGTGCGTCGCGTCGTCACCGACGACGAGGCGCGCGCCGAACTCGCCGCGGAGCCGTACAAGCTCGAGCTGATCGGGCTGAAGGGCGGAGCGGCGGAAGGCGGCGACGAGTCCGTGGAGGTCGGCTCGGGCGAGCTGACCATCTACGACAACGTCGACCCCAAGACTGGCGAGACGGTCTGGAAGGACCTCTGCCGCGGCCCGCACCTCCCGAACACCCGCATGATCGGCAACGGCTGGGCGCTCACCCGTGTCGCGGCGGCCTACTGGCGCGGCTCCGAGAAGAACCCGCAGCTGCAGCGCATCTACGGCACCGCCTGGCCGACCAAAGACGAGCTGCGCGCCTACCAGACCCGGATGGAGGAGGCCGCCAAGCGCGACCACCGCAAGCTCGGGGCGGAGCTCGACCTGTTCTCCTTCCCCGACGAGATCGGCTCCGGACTCGCGGTGTTCCACCCCAAGGGCGGGATCATCCGCAAGGAGATCGAGGACTACATGCGCGATCGGCTGATCGCGAACGGCTACGAGCTCGTGAACACGCCGCACATCACCAAGGCGCACCTGTTCGAGACCAGTCAGCACCTCAACTGGTACAAGGAGGGCATGTTCCCCCCGATGCACCTCGACGAGGAGCGGGACGCCGACGGCAACATCACCCGGCAGGGGCAGGACTACTACCTCAAGCCGATGAACTGCCCCATGCACAACCTGATCTACCGCGCGCGCGGCCGCAGCTACCGCGAGCTCCCGCTGCGCCTGTCGGAGTTCGGCACGGTTTACCGATACGAGAAGTCGGGCACGCTGTCCGGGTTGACCCGCGTCCGCGGGCTCACGCAGGACGACGCGCACATCTACGTGACGGAAGACCAGATCAAGGACGAGGTCGCGCGTCAGCTCGAGTTCGTGCTCGAGACGCTCCGCGGCTACGGCCTGACCGACTTCTACCTCGAGCTCTCCACCAAGGACCCGGAGAAGTACGTCGGCAGTGACGAGAGCTGGGAGACCGCGACGGAGACCCTCCGCGAGGTCGCCATCGAGTCCGGCCTCGAGCTCGTGGACGACCCGGGCGGAGCGGCTTTCTACGGCCCGAAGATCTCGGTGCAGGCCCGCGACGCGATCGGTCGCACCTGGCAGCTGTCGACCGTTCAGCTGGACTTCAACCAGCCGGAGCTCTTCGAACTCGAGTACAACGCGGCCGACGGCACCCGCAAGCAGCCGGCGATGATCCATCGCGCGCTGCTCGGCTCGATCGAGCGCTTCTTCGCGATCCTGCTGGAGCACTACGCGGGTGCGTTCCCGGTCTGGCTGTCTCCTGTCCAGGTCGTGGGCATCCCGGTGGCCGATGCCTACGGGCCGTTCCTGGACGACGTGATCTCGCGGTTGAGGGCGCGCGGGGTGCGTGCGGAGGTCGACCACTCCGACGACCGCATGCAGAAGAAGATCCGCACCCACACGAAGGCGAAGGTGCCGTTCCAGCTCATCGTCGGTGAAGAGGATGCGTCGGCCCGCACGGTCAGCTTCCGTTTCCGCGACGGCACGCAGCGCAACGGCGTGACCGTCGACGAGGCGATCGAGCGGATCGTCGCGAGCATCGGGAGCCACGAGCTGGTCGACACGGCATGGCTCGACTGATCCACGGCGACGCGGACGGGATCGACGGTCCCGTCCGCGTCGACGATCCCTCGTATCTCGTGGGTGTGCCCGACGAGTTCCAGCGGTTGTGGACGCCGCACCGCATGGTCTACATCCAGCAGGGCGACCCCGGCCACGACGGGTGCCCGTTCTGCGTCGCGCCGGCGTTGAGCGATGAGGACGCCCTCATCGTGGCGCGCGGCGAGCACGCCTACGCCCTGCTCAACCTGTTCCCGTACAACAGCGGGCACCTACTGGTGTGCCCGTACCGCCACGTCGCGCTGTACGACGACGCGACGGCCGACGAGGTCGCCGAGATCGGCAGCATGACGCAGACGGCGATGCGGGTCATCCGCGAGGTGTCGAAGAGCGACGGCTTCAACATCGGGATGAACCAGGGCGCCGTCGCCGGCGCGGGAATCGCCGCACACCTTCACCAGCACATCGTGCCGCGCTGGGCTCAGGACGCGAACTTCCTCCCGATCATCGCGCGCACGAAGGCGCTCCCGCAGCTGCTCGGTGACGTTCGTACCGCCCTGGCCGATGCCTGGCCGAAGAGCGGTGTGTAAGACCTCTCGAGTGGTCAGCGCACCTGCGTGACGGCGAACTGCTCGCGCGGGTGCGCGTAGAACTCCTGCGACTCGACCAGCTGCAGCTCCCGCTCGCCCGACTGCAGCGTGCGGTCGAGGAGGTCGTACACACTCGACACCGTCTTGCGCAGCGCGCTCGCCGCGTCGCGGGAGGCGACATAGTGGGCGGTGAACAGCGCAGCCGTCACATCGCCGGAGCCGTTCGCCTTCATCGGCAGCCGCGGCGTCTGGACGATCCACGCGCCGGCGTCGTCCACGGCGAGCATCTCGATCGTGTCCTCCGGCTGGTCCGGGCGCTCGACGCTCGTCACGAGGACGGTGCGCGGGCCCATCGCGCGGGCCGCATCGACCGAGGCGAGGGTGGACTCCAGGTCGCCGGGCTCGGTGCCCGTCAGGTAGCCGAGCTCGAACTGGTTCGGCGTGATGATGTCGGCGACCGGCACGACCCGATCACGCAGGAGTTCGGGGATGGCCGGTGCCACGAAGCAGCCGGACTTCGCGTTGCCCATGACCGGATCGCAGGCGTACACGGCGTCCGGGTTCGCCGCCTTGACGCGGGCGACCGCGTCGACGATCACATGGCCGATGCCTTCGCTGCCCTGGTAGCCGGAGAGGACGGCGTCGATGTGGGGGAGGACACCGCGCTCCTCGATGCCGGTGATCACGTCGCGGACGTCATCGGGAGAGATGAGCGGCCCGCGCCAGGCGCCGTACCCGGTGTGGTTCGAGAAGGTGACGGTGTACACCGGGAGCACCTCGACGCCGATGCGCTGCAGAGGGAAGACGGCGGCGGAGTTGCCGACGTGACCGTAGGCGACAGCGGACTGGATCGAGAGGATCTTCATCCCCCGATCCTCTCATCCCGCCGGTCGACGATCCGCCCGGGGCACCGCGACGTCGACCAGATCGTCGAGCAGCCGCTCGCTCTCGTCCGGCGTGAGGTCGTGCACGGTCAACCGCAGGTGGTGCGACGGCGGCCGCCGGTCGTCCAGCCCGAATTCGTCGCCGGTGCGGGCTAGCCAGCCGCGCCGCATCAGCCTCTCGGCGACGGAGCGTGCCTCGACGGGGAGGTCGACCCACAGGTTGAGCCCGTCGGCGGCCTCCGTCGGCAGCCCGCGCTCGGTCAGGCGTGCGGCGAAGTCGGCGTTGCGCTCGGCGTAGTGGTGGCCGGCCTCCGCGACCTCGGCGAGCACGCTCCCGTCGTTCAGCTGGGCGAGCACGAGTCGCTGCAGGATGTGGCTGACCCAGGTCGTGCCGGGGCTGAGCCGGAAAGCGAGCCGCTCGGCGGTCTCCGGATCCGTCGCCGCGACCGCGAGGCACATGTCCGGACCGAGGAACTTCGACACCGAGCGCACCAGCGCGAACCGCTGGTGGCCCGGACCGATGAGGGTCTCGTACGACCGCTGCGACAGCATGGAGAAGTGGTCGTCCTCGATCACGAGAACGTAGGGGTGATCGGCGAGCAGTGCGCGCAGCTCGGCCGCGCGGGCGGGGGAGAGGGTCGCGCCCGTCGGGTTCTGAGCGCGCGGCGTGCAGATGATCGCCCGCACACCGGCGTCGAGCGCCGCGGCCAGCCCGTCGACCGTCATCCCCTCGGCGTCGACCGGGACGGGAACGGCTCGGTAGCCGCCGTGCCGGACGGTGTGGATGCTGGCCAGGAAGCACGGGTCCTCGAGCGCGACCGCGTCGTCGCGCAGCAGCGCCTGCGCGAGCAGTCGCTCGACGGCGTCGACCGCGCCGTTGGTGACCGTGATCCGCATGTCGTGCAGCGGAAGGTCTTCCCGCACCCAGGAGAGGGCTCTGGCCTCCAGGGCGGGGTCGATGACCGGCTCGCCGTAGAGCACCGGCCGGCCGACCGCACGGGCGAGCGCGGTGGACAGGTCGGGGATCCGACGGGGGTCGGGATTGCCCGTCCCGATGTCGCGGAGCACGCTGTCGGCGGCGAAGCCCTCCTGGGCGACCGCCTCCACGCCCGCGATGACCGTGCCTGCGCGGCCGCGGGCGACCACCACCCCGGCCTGGGCGAGCAGCCGGTAGGCCGCGACGGCGGTGTTGCGGTTGACCCGCAGCCGGGCGGCCAGCTCGCGCACCGGCGGCAGCGCGTCGCCACGGCGGAGCGTCCCGCGTTCGTGGAGCGCACGCACGCTCGCGGCGATCTCCGCCGCCGTCGTTCCCGTGATGACCTGTTCGTCCATTCCACCCCCTGGCTTTCCGAGTCTAGTGAGCCGCGAGGGGGATGCTATCGTTCGGCATAGGCCAAAACAGAGTTTGTACCGCAGAGAGGGCGACGATGACAGACACAGAACAGGCGACCGCGACCGGATCGAGCCGGGTCAAGCGCGGCCTGGCCGAAATGCTGAAGGGCGGCGTCATCATGGACGTCGTCACCCCCGAGCAGGCGCGCATCGCCGAGGACGCCGGCGCCGTCGCCGTCATGGCGCTCGAGCGGGTCCCCGCCGACATCCGCGCCCAGGGCGGCGTCGCCCGGATGAGCGACCCTGACCTCATCGAGGCGATCATCGCCGAGGTGTCCATCCCGGTCATGGCGAAGGCCCGCATCGGCCACTTCGTCGAGGCGCAGGTCCTGGAGGCGCTCGACGTCGACTACATCGACGAGTCCGAGGTGCTCTCGCCCGCCGACTACGTCAACCACATCGACAAGTGGAAGTTCACCGTGCCGTTCGTCTGCGGTGCCACCAACCTGGGCGAGGCGCTGCGCCGCATCAACGAGGGCGCCGCGATGATCCGCTCCAAGGGCGAGGCCGGCACCGGCGACGTGTCGGAGGCCACCAAGCACATCCGCAAGATCACGTCGGAGATCAATGCCCTCACGTCGATGAGCCGTGACGAGCTGTACGTCGCCGCGAAGGACCTCCAGGCCCCCTACGAGCTCGTCGCCGAGATCGCCGAGACCGGCAAGCTCCCCGTTGTGCTGTTCACCGCCGGCGGCGTGGCCACACCCGCCGACGCTGCGATGATGATGCAGTTGGGCGCGGACGGCGTGTTCGTCGGGTCCGGCATCTTCAAGTCGGGCAATCCCGAGCAGCGCGCGGCCGCGATCGTCAAGGCGACCACGTTCTACGACGACCCGAAGGTCATCGCGGAGGTTTCCCGCGGTCTCGGTGAGGCGATGGTCGGCATCAACGTGTCCGACCTGGCCGCCCCGCACCGTCTCGCCGAGCGTGGCTGGTAATCCCCTCACGGAGCCGGGCGGAGCCTCCGGCCTCCGCGTCGGCGTCCTCGCCTTGCAGGGCGACTTCCGCGAACACATCGCGGTCCTGCGCGGGCTGGGCGCCGACGCGGTGCCGGTGCGCCGTCCGGAGGAGCTCGAGCAGGTCGCAGGCCTGGTCATCCCCGGCGGCGAGTCGAGCGTCATGGACAAGCTGTCCCGGGCGTTCGGCCTCGCCGAGCCCCTGAAGGCGGCGATCGCGGGAGGCCTCCCGGTGTACGGCACGTGCGCCGGCCTGATCATGCTCGCCGACACGATCGTCGACGGGATCGCCGGCCAGCAGAGCCTCGGCGGCCTGGACGTCGCCGTACGCCGCAACGCCTTCGGGTCCCAGGTCGATTCCTTCGAGACCGACCTCGACATCCCGCAGCTGGGTCAGGAGCCGGTGCACGCGGTGTTCATCCGCGCGCCGATCGTCGACAGCGTGGGGGAGCGCGCGTCCGTGCTGGCGCGCGTGCCGGACGGCCGCGTGGTGGCGGTCGAGCAGGGCGGACTCCTCGGCACCTCGTTCCATCCCGAGATCACCGGGGACACGCGCTTCCACGCATACTTCCTGGCGAAGGTGCGAGCACGGGGCTGACGCTCTGGCGCGACGCGCCCGCAGCCCTCTATGATCACGGCGTGTCGACGCCACCCGCTGAGCGGCCGCCGTTCCGGGTCCCGGTCGGCACTGCCGCCAACCCGGTCCTCGAGCACGACGCGCTGGCGCGACTGCTGGCGCTCGGTGCGTCCGAGGAGTTCGCGGTCGGCGACACCCTGTTCCGCGCCGGCGACGACGAGCTCGACTTCTTCGTGATGGAGTCGGGGCGTGTGGACATCGTGCGCGAGGCGACGGCGGACTCGCCGGCCCGCGTCGTCGCCGAATGGCAGGCGGGGGAGTTCCTCGGCGAACTGAGCATGCTCACCGGGCAGGCCTCGCTGCTGACCGCGCGGATCGTGGAGCCCAGCACCGTTCGCCGCATCCCGAACGCGGTGTTCAAACAGCTGATGTCGAACGACGGCGCGCTGTCGGAGACGCTGCTCGGTGCCTTCCGGGCGCGGCGGCGGCTGCTGATGGCCGCCGCGGGCCGCACCACCCAGATCTTCGGCACCGAAGGTTCAGCCGCCGCGCTGGCGCTGCGGCGATACGCCGGACGGATGGAGCTGCCGCACCGTTGGTACGACGTCGGCACCGAGCAGGGGCGCGACGCGCTGGAGGCGTCGGGCCAGGCGGATCTCGACCTCCCGCTGGTCGTCGCCCGCGACACGGTGATCGCGCAGGCGACCCCGCTCGCGCTCGCCGAGGCGGTGGGCCTCGCCTATCGCTACCGGGATGGCGACGAGTTCGACCTGGTCGTCGTCGGCGCGGGGCCCGCCGGTCTCGCGGCCGGGATCTACGGTGCGTCGGAGGGTCTCTCGACGCTGGTCGTCGACGCGCTCGCGCCGGGCGGCCAGGCGGCGGCGAACTCCCGCATCGAGAACTACCTGGGCTTCCCGTCCGGCGTCTCCGGTGGAGAGATCACCGAGCTCGGCCTCGTCCAGGCGCTCAAGTTCGGAGTCAGGCTCTCGGCTCCGGCCGAGGTCGCGGCGCGCGCAGCGGCCGAGGGCGACCATGAGCTGACGCTGGTGGAGGGCGAGAGCATCCGCGCCAGGGCGATCGTGGTCGCGACCGGTGCCCGGTACCGGCGCCTCCCGCTCGACCGCTGGGCGGACTTCGAGGGCGGGAGCATCTTCTTCGCCACGACGGAGCTCGAGGCGCGCACCGTCGCCGGACGCCCGGCTGTGGTGGTCGGCGGCGCGAACTCGGCCGGGCAGGCCGCGCTGTATCTCGCGAGTCTGGGGAGCGAGGTCGCGCTCGTGGTGCGCGGACCGGACATCGCCGCCAAGATGTCGACGTACCTGGTCGACCGGGTGCTCTCGCACGAGCGGATCACGGTGCACCCGTCGTCGGACGTGACCGGTCTGCTCGGCGGCGACCAACTGGAGGCCGTGACGCTGACCTCGTCGGCGACGGGGGAGCACGAGCAGCTCGCCGCCGCAGCCCTGTTCTGCTTCGTCGGCGCCGAGCCGCGGGCATCGTGGCTGAGCGGCGCGGCGGTCGACGTCAGCGGGTTCCTGCTCACCGACGTCGACCTCCCGCCTGCCCGGAGAGCCGGACGCGGGCCGCTGCCGTTCGAGACGAGCATCTCCGGCGTGTTCGCGGCGGGAGACGTCAGGCACGGCTCGATGAAACGGATCGCCGCCGCGGTAGGCGAGGGTGCCAGCGCTGTCGCGTCGGTGCACCGGGCGCTCGCGATGCGGTAGTCCGCCTCGGGCGCCACGGCCTCGTCCGGAGCCGGTGCCTCGACGCTCCGTCGCCGTCGCCTTCGGGCCCGTCGCAGCCGAGGCATTATTATGGACAGGTTCAACCGCAACTCGAGGGAGCACCAGTGTCCGGGCATTCCAAGTGGGCAACGACCAAGCACAAGAAGGCGGTCATCGACGCCCGCCGCGCCAAGTCGTTCGCGAAGCTCATCAAGAACATCGAGGTGGCGGCCAAGACCGGCGGCGCCGACCTCTCGGGAAACCCGACCCTGGTCGACGCGGTCCAGAAGGCGAAGAAGACCTCCGTCCCGAACGACAACATCGATCGGGCCATCAAGCGCGGTGCGGGTCTGACCGGCGAGTCGATCGACTACACCACGATCATGTACGAGGGCTACGGCCCGGGCGGCGTCGCGCTACTGATCGAGTGCCTCACCGAGAACAAGAACCGCGCCGCCGCCGAGGTGCGCACCGCGATGACGCGCAACGGCGGCACCATGGCCGACCCGGGGAGCGTGGCCTACAACTTCCACCGCAAGGGCGTCATCGTCGTCCCGCACGCCGACGGTGTCGATGAGGACGCCGTGCTCTCGGCGGTCCTCGACGCCGGTGCAGAGGAGGTCACCGACCGCGGCGAGAGCTTCGAGGTGCTGACGGAGGCCACCGACCTCGTCGCAGCGCGCACGGCTCTGCAGGAGGCGGGCATCGACTACGACTCGGCCGACGCCGAGTTCGTGGCCACGGTGAACGTCGAGGCCGACGTCGAGGTGGCACGCAAGGTGTTCCGGCTCATCGACGCGCTGGAGGACTCCGACGACGTGCAGAACGTCTACACCAACCTCGACCTCACACCCGAGGTGCAGGCCCAGCTCGAAGACGACGAGTAGTCCCGGCGGGACGGACCGTCCGAACACGACAGAAGGGGCGCCGCGATGACGATCCGGGTGCTCGGCATCGACCCGGGTCTGACGCGCTGCGGCGTCGGTGTGGTCGACGTGCGACCCGACCGCCGCGCGACGCTGGTGGAGGTCACGGTCATCCGGACTCCGGCGGACATGCCGCTGGAGAAACGGCTGCTCGCCGTGGGCACCGGCCTCGACGCCCTCCTCGACGAGCATCGTCCCGAAGTCGTCGCCATCGAGCGGGTCTTCGCCCAGCACAACCTCCGAACCGTCATGGGGGTCGCCCAGGTGAGCGGTGTCGCCCTGCACTCCGCCGCCCGTCGCGGCCTCCCCGTCGCCCTGCACACGCCGAGCGAGGTGAAAGCCGCGATCACCGGCTACGGCTCGGCCGACAAGCGGCAGGTGCAGGCGATGGTCGCCCGCATCCTCGGGCTTGCCGAGGCCCCCAAGCCGGCCGACGCGGCCGACGCGCTCGCGATCGCGATCTGCCACGCGTGGCGCGGCTCAACCGAGACGGGCGCCGCGGCGACCGGGGAGGCGCAGACTCCCGCCCAGGCGGCATGGCGCGCCGCCGAGCGCTCCGCCCGGGCGTCGGCGGCGCCCCGTAGGCTTGCCAGGTGATCTCCTCCCTCCGCGGCACCGTCCTCTCTGCGATCGGCGGTACCGCTGTGATCGAGGTGGGCGGCGTCGGCTTCGCCGTGCAGCTCACCCCCGACCACGTGCTGTCCTTGCGCGTCGGCGAGGAGGCGTTCGTCCACACGACGCTGATCGTGCGCGAAGACGCTCTCCAACTCTTCGGCTTCTCCGACCTCGAGCAATTGCAGGTCTTCGAACTGCTCAACGGCGTTTCGGGAGTCGGCCCGAAATCGGCGATCGGCGTCCTGTCCGTGCTCAGCCCGGAGCAGGTCGCCGACGCGGTCGCCGCGGACGACGACGCCCCGTTCCGCAAGGTGTCGGGCATCGGACCCAAGACCGCCAAGCTGATCGTCGTGTCGCTCACGGGCAAGCTGGCCGCCGCGCGCCGCGCGCCGGCGCGTGCCGTCCCGACCGGGGGAGCGCCGTCGGCGGTTCCCGACAGCGTGCTCGTGGCGCTGGTGGGCCTCGGCTGGCCCGAGAAGGTCGCGGCGGAGGCGGTCGCCGACGTCGTCGCCGAGACGGACGAAAGCGCGCGTGATTCCGTGCAGACGCTCCTGCGTCTCACGCTCGCTCGGCTCGGCCCGGCAGCGGCGGGTCCGGCGAGGGGCGCCGCACGATGAGCGACGACCTCACCGCCCCCGAGCTCGAGTCCGAGTCCGAGCTCGCGTTCGAGGGCGCCCTGCGTCCCCGCACACTGTCGGAGTTCGTGGGCCAGGCGAAGGTGCGCGGGCAGCTTCAGCTGCTGCTCACGGCAGCCAAGATGCAGGATCGCACAGCGGACCACATCCTTCTCGCCGGGCCTCCGGGGCTCGGCAAGACGACCCTTGCGATGATCGTGGCTCACGAGAGCGAGCGGCCCCTGCGGCTCTCCAGCGGGCCGGCGATCCAGCACGCGGGCGACCTCGCCGCGCTGCTGTCCTCACTGACGCCGGGGGAGGTGCTCTTCATCGACGAGATCCACCGCATGGCGCGCTCCGCCGAGGAGATGCTCTACCTGGCCATGGAGGACTTCCGGATCGACATCATGGTCGGCAAGGGCGCAGGCGCCACCTCCATCCCGCTCGAGCTCGCGCCGTTCACCCTCGTCGGAGCCACGACGCGTTCCGGGCTGCTGCCGAACCCGCTGCGCGACCGATTCGGATTCACCGCCCACCTCGAGTTCTACGACGAAAGCGAACTGACGCAGGTGCTCTCGCGGGCGGCCACCATGCTGGAGTTCGAGATCGACCGGGAGGCCCTCGCCGAGATCGCCGGGCGCTGCCGGGGGACCCCGCGCATCGCCAACCGGCTGCTGCGCCGCGTGCGCGACTACGCGCTCGTCCACGGCCGCCGCGCCGACCGCGAGGCGGTGCGCTCCGCGCTCGACCTCTACGACGTCGACGCTCTCGGCCTCGACCGCCTCGACCGCGCAGTGCTGCACGCGATCCTGGAGCGATTCGACGGTGGACCGGTGGGGCTGAACACCCTCGCGGTGTCGGTGGGCGAAGAGGCGGAGACCATCGAGTCGGTCGTCGAGCCCTTCCTCGTGCGCATCGGGCTGCTCTCGCGCACCCCGCGCGGACGTGTCGCGACCCCCGCGGCCTGGCGGCACTTCGGGATGCCCAGCCCGCAGCAGGGCCACTCACAGCAACCGTCCCTGATGGATGACCTATAATTCAAGCTGGCCATTCGCCTACCCCCTTGACTTAACCGGAAGGTTCGGCAGACTTCATGCCCATTGACCCGTTGACCATTGTGATGGTCGTCATCTTGGCGGCCCTCGTGTTCTTCATGTTCCGCAACAGCCGCAAGCGGCAGAAGGAGCAGGCGGAGACGCGCTCGAAGATGGTGCCAGGCGCCGAGGTCATGACCAACTTCGGGCTCTACGGCACCCTGCTGTCCGTCGACGAGGACGACAACACCGCGCTCATCGAGACCAGCCCCGGCCACGTCGTGAAGGTGCACCGTCAGGTGCTCGCCCGCGTCGTCGAGCCGAAGACCGCCGAGACCGCCGACGTCGAGGCCGCCGGTCCGGAGCTCAACGAGGATCACGCGATCGCCGTCGAGCCGTCGGAGCCGGAGTTCGGCGAGCGGATCGACGACGCGCCGAAGAAGCCCGGCGCCAAGAGCGACGACTGATAGCATCCCTGTGCTCCGCGCGCCGAGAGGGTGCGCGGTTCGCTCGTAGAAAGCTGAGTTCCTAGGTGGCAAAGTCGACCCCGGTCAAAAAAGCCTGGCGTTCGCTGACGTGGCTCGGCGTCATCGTGGTGGTCCTTCTCGGGACCCTCGCGGCCGGCGTCCTCTTCAGCAACGCGACGTGGCTGCCCAAGCTCGCGCTCGACTTGGAGGGCGGCACGCAGATCATCCTCGCGCCGCAGGTCGAGAACGGCCAGACCGTGCAGCAGCAGCAGCTCGACCAGGCGGTGTCGATCATCCGCCAGCGCATCGACGCCTCGGGCGTCTCCGAGGCGCAGATCTCCACCGAGGGCTCGCGAAACATCGTGGTCTCGCTGCCGGGCAAGCCCGACCAGCAGACGCTCGACCGGGTCAAGGCGAGTGCGCGCCTCGATTTCCGCCCCGTCCTCGCGACGAGCGGCCCGACCAACGAGGTCGTGGGCGCCGACGGCAAGTCGACCCCCGCTCCGAGCCCGGCCCCCGGCCTCCAGTCGACTCCGTCCACCAAGCCGACGAACGGCAGCGACCTCGCCTGGGTCACGCCCGAGCTTCAGGCGCAGTTCAACGCGTACGACTGCGCGGCCAACAAGAACAAAGACCTCAGCGCCGCGCCGACCGACAAGCCGCTCATCACGTGTGACGACGGCAACACGGTCAAGTACCTGCTCGGCCCGGTGGAGGTCAAGGGCCAGAACATCTCCGACGCGAGCGCCGGCATCATGCAGAGCTCGCAGGGCGTGTCGAACGGTCAGTGGGCGGTCAACATCGTCTTCGACAGCACCGGCACCAAGCAGTTCGCCGAGGTCACCACGCGGCTCAACGGCCTGACCGGCGCGCAGAACCAGTTCGCCATCGTTCTCGATGGCCGGGTCATCTCGGCGCCCACGACGAACGCCGTCATCACCGACGGCAAGCCGCAGATCTCGGGCAACTTCACGGAAGCCAGTGCCAAGGCCCTCGCCGATCAGCTGAAGTTCGGCGCGCTGCCGTTCAGCTTCAAGGTGCAGAGCCAGGACGACATCTCGGCCACGCTGGGCACCTCGCAGCTCATCAGCGGACTGATCGCCGGTCTGATCGGTCTGATCCTGGTCGCGATCTACACGTTCTTCCAGTACCGTCTTCTCGGCCTGGTCACGATCTTCTCGCTCGTGGTCGCCGGTTCGCTCACCTGGCTCACGATCTCGCTGCTGTCGTGGCACTACGACTACCGTCTCTCGCTGGCCGGCGTCGCGGGTCTGATCGTGGCGATCGGCTTCACGGCCGACTCGTTCATCGTGTACTTCGAGCGAATACGAGATGAGCTCCGGGATGGGCGGAGCCTCGAATCCGCAGTCGAGGCCGGCTGGGGCCGCGCGCGACGCACGATCTACGCGTCCAAGGCGACCAACCTCCTCGCCGCGGTCGTCCTGTACATCCTCGCGGCGGCGAACGTCCGCGGCTTCGCGTTCACGCTCGGCCTCACGACGATCATCGACGTGATCGTGGTGCTGCTGTTCACGCACCCGACGCTGCAGCTGCTCGCGAAGACCCGGTTCTTCAGCAGCGGACACCCGCTGTCGGGCCTCGATCCAGACGCCCTGGGCGCCGTGTATCGCGGTGCCGCGCGCTTCCGCACACCGACCCCGGCGACCGTCGGCGCGGGCAAGGCGGCTCGCAGCAGCGGGGAGGCCGCCCGCCGCCAGACGATCGCCGAGCGCAAGGCGGCCGAGCTCGCTTCCGCTTCCGCATCGACCTCGTCGGATCGCTCGTCCGAGGGGAAGGACAACTGATGGCCAGCCGCCTCACCCGGTTCGGAAACGACCTCTACACCGGCGCCCGCTCGTTCGACTTCGTCGGCAAGCGCAAGATCTGGTACTCCATCGCGATCGTGATGGTCGTCATCTCGATCCTGATCCCGGTCGTCAAGGGCGGGTTCAACTTCTCGATCGAGTTCCGCGGTGGATCCCAGTTCCTCATCAGCCAGGTGCAGAGCACCGACACCTCCAAGGCGCAAGGCGCCGTGCAGGGCGTGGTGCCGAACGCCGTGTCGCATGTGAGCGTCGTCGGCACCAACGCGATCCAGGTGCAGACCGATCAGTTGTCCGAGACCCAGACCAAGGCGGTCGGGGACGCTCTGGCGAAGGCGTACGGGGTCCCGTCGTCCGAGGTCTCCTCGACCTTCATCGGTCCCTCGTGGGGCGCGGACGTCACCCAGCAGACCATCCAGGGCCTGATCGTCTTCCTCCTGCTGGCCTTCATCGCCATGGCACTGTACTTCCGCACGTGGAAGATGTCGGCTTCGGCGATCATCTCGCTGTTCCACGACCTCATCATCACGGCGGGAATCTATGCGCTCGTCGGCTTCGAGGTGTCGCCCGCGACGATGATCGGTTTCCTGACGATCCTCGGCTACTCGCTCTACGACACCGTCGTGGTCTTCGACAAGGTGCGAGAGAACACCCGCGAGGAGCTGGATCTCACCAGGCGGACGTTCCCGGAGGCGGTGAACCTCGCCGTCAACCAGACGCTGGTGCGATCGATCAACACCGCGGTGGTGGCGGTGCTGCCGGTCGCGTCCATCCTCTTCATCGGCGCGTATGCGTTCGGTGCGGCGACACTCCGCGACATCTCGCTCGCGCTCCTCATCGGCATCATCGTGGGTACGTATTCGACGATCTTCCTCGCGGCCCCGATGTACTCGCAGTTCCGCGAGGGCGAAGCCGCGATCAAGAAGCACGACCAGAAGGTGCTCTCGGTACGTCCGAAGGCGACCGTCTCTGCGGTCGAGCCGGTAGCGGCGGAATAGCGGGGGCGCGTGAGCGGTTTCTACCTGTCGGACGATGAGGTGAGCGCCGCGCGCGCGCGTGAGCTCATCGACTCCGGAGCAGCGTGGTTGCTCGACGTTCGGGAGGTGGACGAGTGGGAGGCCGGTCACGCGCCGACTGCCCATCACATCCCCCTCTCCGAACTGGGCCACCGCCAGCACGAGTTGCCGGAGGACGCGCAGATCCTGGTGATCTGTCACAGCGGGGCCCGCTCCCGCATGGTGACGGACGCGCTCGTGGAGGCGAACTACCCGGCGGCGAACGTCGCCGGCGGCATGCTCGCCTGGCAGGCGTCCGGGGGGCCGCTGTCCGGGCCGGATCAGCGGCCATAATGGACGAGAGGAGGCGAGCGCATGGTTGACACTTCGACACCGCAGTCCGCTTCGCTGCGCCGCCTCGTTCCCCGCATCTTCTCTCGCGCGCAGCCCGCCGGAGCGGTCGACACCCTGATCCGCACGGTCCGTATGCACCATCCGAAGGCCGACCTGTCGCTCATCGAACGCGCCTACGCGGTCGCCGAGCGGGCGCACGACGGCCAGAAGCGCCGGTCGGGCGAGCCGTACATCACGCACCCCGTCGCCGTCGCCCAGATCATCGCCGACCTCGGCATCGGCGCGAAGACGATCGCGGCCGCGCTGCTTCACGACACGGTCGAAGACACCAGCTACACGTTGGACGAGCTGCGGGATCAGTTCGGCGACGAGATCGCGATGCTGGTCGACGGTGTCACCAAGCTCGACAAGGTCAAGTACGGCGACAGCGCGCAGGCCGAGACCGTCCGCAAGATGATCGTGGCGATGTCCAAGGACATCCGTGTGCTCATCATCAAGCTCGCCGATCGTCTGCACAACGCTCGCACCTGGGGCTTCGTGCCCGCCGCGAACGCCACCCGCAAGGCGACCGAGACCCTCGAGATCTACGCCCCGCTGGCGCACCGCCTCGGTATCCAGACGATCAAATGGGAGCTCGAGGACCTCTCGTTCGCCGTGCTCTATCCCAAGCTCTACGCCGAGATCGAGAGCCTGGTGAAGCAGCGCACCCCGGAGCGCGAGCGTCTCGTGCAGCAGGTCATCGACGCGATCAACGACGACCTCAAGACGGCGAAGATCCGCGGCAAGGTCGTGGGCCGACCGAAGCAGTACTACTCGATCTACCAGAAGATGGTCGTGCGCGGGCGGGAGTTCGACGACATCTACGACCTGGTGGGCATCCGCGTCCTCGTGAACACGGTGCGCGACTGCTACGCGGTGCTCGGCTCGATCCACGCCAGGTGGACGCCGATGCCGGGCCGGTTCAAGGACTACATCGCGACTCCGAAGTTCAATCTCTATCAGTCGCTGCACACCACGGTGATCGGGCCCCAGGGCCGCCCGGTCGAGATCCAGATCCGCACGGAGGAGATGCACCAGCGTGCGGAGTTCGGTGTGGCAGCGCACTGGAAGTACAAGGAGCAGACCACCGGCAAGAGCACCGGTGGCCCCGCCAAGGTCGACACCGACCTGGCTTGGCTCGCGCATATCTCCGACTGGCAGGCCGAGACGGCCGACCCCTCGGAGTTCCTCGATTCGCTCCGATTCGAGATCGGTGCGAAGGAGGTCTACGTCTTCACCCCGAAGGGGCGCGTCATCGGCCTCCCCGCGGGCGCGACCCCGGTGGACTTCGCGTATGCCGTGCACACGGAGGTGGGGCACCGCACCATGGGCGCCAAGGTGAACGGTCGCCTGGTGCCGCTGGAGAGCGCGCTCTCCACGGGTGACGTCGTGGAGATCTTCACCTCCAAGAACCCCGACTCCGGTCCGAGTCAGGACTGGCTGAACTTCGTCAAAAGCCCCCGAGCGCGCAACAAGATCCGCCAGTGGTTCACCAAAGAGCGCCGAGACGAGGCGATCGAGCAGGGCAAGGACGCGATCGCGCGCGCGATGCGCAAGCAGAACCTCCCTCTGCAGAAGCTGATGACGCAGGACGCGCTGGTCGAGGTCGCGTCGTCGCTGAAGCATCCCGACGTCTCATCGCTCTACGCCTCCGTCGGCGAAGGCCACATCTCGACGCAGTCGGTGATCGAGAAGATCGTGGCTTCGCTGCAGAGCGAGGTCGAGTCCGACGGCGAGTTGGAGATCCCCGTCAAGGGGCGTGCGAGGCAGTTGCGCAACAGCGACTCGGGTGTGCTCGTGCGCGGTGCTCCGGACATCCTGGTGAAGCTCGCGAAGTGCTGCACCCCTGTTCCGGGCGACCCGATCGTCGGCTTCGTGACCCGCGGACAGGGCGTCTCGGTGCACCAGGCCAACTGTCACAACGTGCAGTCCCTGCTGCAGGAGCCCGACCGCATGATCGATGTGGAGTGGGCGCCGAGTTCGAAGAGCGTGTTCCTGGTGCAGATCCAGGTCGAGGCGCTCGACCGCTCCGGGCTGCTCTCCGATGTCACGCGGGTGCTCTCCGAGCATCACGTGAACATCCTGTCGGCAACGGTCACCACCTCGAGCGATCGACTCGCTCTGAGCAGGTTCGTGTTCGAGATGGGCGACACCACGCATCTCGACCGCGTGCTCAATGCCGTGCGGCGCATCGACGGCGTCTACGACGTGTATCGCGTCAGCGGCGGCTGATCGCGTCCTCAGGAGGTTCACGCGGGCTCCGCGAACTCGGCCGGATCCGCGAACTCGGCCGATCCTGGTAGCTCCGCGCGCTCGATGCCGGCCAGGCGCATGACCGCCCGTGCGGCGCCGCGCCGACGCGAGCTCGCCAGGCGGCCCGCCAGGTCCTCGGGCGAGGCCCGTGCGATCGCCAGCAGGTGCCTCGCTTCGAGTGCCTCCGCGGCGCCGAAGACCGGGAGCGTGAGTACGAGGTCCATCGCGGTGCGCAACGGGGTCGTCACCCACACCCCGTCGAGGTCGAGCGTGTCTGCCGGGCCGAGCGCGTGCTGGTGCGCGTCGAAGCCGGTGGGCACCCGACCTCGGCTCCTGCGGTCGATGCAGACTTGCGGTTGCAGGGGAGGCGTGGAGCGAGTGCCGTGGATCCAAGCGGCCGTGCCCCGGTCGGCGACCAGCCGGCCGGGGCGAAGCGCGCCGAACGCCTGAGCGCGCAACGCCGGCGTGTCAGGCGTGTCGATCGCCGCGAAGGCCTCGCCGACCCGGTAGAGCTGGCCGTCGAGCACGAGCGAGAACAGCTCGGCGAGCGGGAGGACGGTGCGGTCGAACAGGAGCGGGCATGCAGTGGTCATGCCCTCAGCCTGATGCCCGGACAGCGCGCGACCGGGGCGATTCCGTGAAGCCGTGGAGACGTCGTCCGCGAGTCGTCCTGTGGAGGACCGACAGGTGAACGCCCGGCCGGTCGCGAATCGCGACCGTACGACCCGAACAGCGGATCAGCCCAGAGCGTCGAGCCAGACCTTGCGGGCGTCCAGCGCTTCCTGGGCCTCCTTGACCTTGGCGGAGTCGCCGCTGGCCTTGGCCTCCTCGAGCTCCTGCTCCAGCTTCGCGATCGCAGCGTTGAGCTGGCTCGCCAGCCCCTCGGAGCGCGCCTTCTTCTCGGGATCGTTGCGCTCCCAGTGCTCCTCGTCGAGGCGGCGCACGGCCGACTCGACCTTGCGCAGCCGGTCTTCGATCGGTCTCACCTGGTCGCGCGGCACACGGCCGATGGCGTCCCAGCGCTCTTGGATGGAGAGCAGCTTGGCGCGAGCGGTCTCTCGATCCTTCTCGTTCAGGAGGGGCTCCGCCTCGTCGAGCAGTGCGAGCTTGAGCTCGAGGTTGGCCTGGTACTCCTCGTTGTCGCGGGCGTCCACCTCGGCCTTCGCGGAATAGATCGCGTCACCCGCGGCTTTGAAGCGTGCCCAGAGGGCGTCGTCGTTCTTCTTGCCCGCGCGGCCGGCGAGCTTCCACTGGTCGAGGAGCCTCCGGTACTCCGGAACACCGTCGGCCCCGAGCGGGATGAGGCGCTCGGCCTGCTCGATGAGCGCGTTCTTCCGGGAGCGCACGTCGCGGTGCTGGTTGTCGAGCTCGGCGAAGAAGGCCTTGCGATTGTGCTCGATGGTCGACCGCGCCGCGCGGAAGCGCTTCCACAGTTCGTTGGCTTCGTTCTTGGGGAGCCGCGGACCGTCGTGCTGGTGCGCCTGCCAGCTGGCGAAGAGGGCGTCGAGCTCGGCGGTGGTCTGCTTCCACTGCGTGCGCGCGGGATCCTGCGCCGCGAGCGCTTCGGCTTGCTCGACGATCGCGCTCCTCTCGGCGATGGCCCGCTCCAGCGCGGCCTTGGCCTCGGCGCTCTGCTGCTCGGTGAGCTCTTCGACGGTGCCGCCGAGTGCATCCAGGCGGGCGAGGAGCGAGGGGAGGTCGCCGACCGCATTGGCACCCTCGACCGACGCGCGCAGGCTGGCGACCGACTTCGCGACGTCGGCGGCGGGGGCGCCGCGGCGGGCGCGCTGCTCCAGCAGGCCGACCTGGCCGGCGAGGTCGGTGTACTTGCGTTCGAAGTACGCGATCGCCTCCTCCGGCGTGCCGTCCGGGTACTCGCCGACGGCACGCTCGCCGTCGCCCTCGCGGACGTACACGGTGCCGGTCTCGTCGACGCGACCCCAGGGGTGCTGTTCAGAAGTAGCCAAGAGCCTCACCTTGCTTGCGTGCCACGTTGGGAATCAGCCTATTGCACACGCAGGATCACTGCAGCGTGAAGCTGTCGATCTTCGTCGTCACGGCGGGCTTGCCGTCGGTGCCGCCGCCCTGTACGCCCTTGTCGGCGACATCCGTCACGAGAGTGTCCAGACCGCTGGTGATCGTGCCGATGACCGTGTACCCGCCTGCCGCGTCGGACGGGATGGTGGTGTCTTTGTAGACGATGAAGAACTGGCTGCCCTGGCTGTCGGCGTTGCCGCCCTGACGCGCCATGGCGATGGTGCCGGCCGGGTACTTGTCGTCCTTCGGCGCGTTCTCGATCGGGCCGTACGAGTAGCCGGGGCCGCCGGAGCCGTCGCCCTTGGGGTCGCCGCACTGCAGCACGTAGAAGCCGCCGTTGGTGAGCCGGTGGCAGGTGAGGCCGTCGTAGAACTTCTTCCGCACGAGCGAGATCGTCGACGAGACGGCCTGTGGTGCCGCGGCGCCGTCCAGCGAGACGCCGAGCTTGATCCCGTTGATCGTGAGATCGCCCGTCCACGTGCGTCCCTCGGCGATCGACTTCGACGGGACTCCCGCCGCCGTCGAGGCGGAGGGGGACGGCGAGGCGGACGCGCTGGTCGCCGCCGGCTTCGAGAAGAAGAGCAACTGCGTCCCGATCGCCAGCGCGACGATCACGATCACCGCGATCCCGCCGATCCAGTTGTCGCGCTTGCGGCGCTTCACCTTCTCTTCGTGAACGGTCTGGCGCGCCTGGTAGGCGCGCAGGCGTTCGCGGGCCTGGCGTGCGTCGCGGTCGTTCTGCTTGCTGGGTGCCACGTCTGTCCTCCGGGGGCGCCGTCGAGCGGGGGATGGTCTGCCATCGAGCCGATGGGATGCTGCACGAACCTTATCCGTCGCGGCTATGAGCTCCCAAACCCGCCCGACCGGCCCCATGTCAGCGGCTGCGACTAATCTTGTCGGGTGGTCGACGTGCAACCTGGGCTCCGGACGGGAGCGACGCCTCTCGCCGTGCGCATGCGGCCGAAGTCGCTCGACGAGGTCGCCGGTCAGCGCCACCTGCTCCGCCCCGGTTCGCCCCTCGTCGCCCTGGCGACCGACAAGGAGGGCCAGTCCGGCTCTGTCTCCGTCATCCTGTGGGGCCCTCCCGGAACGGGCAAGACGACCCTCGCGCAGGCCATCGCCCACTCCTCGGGGCGCCGGTTCGTCGAGCTCTCCGCTGTCACCGCCGGGGTGAAGGACGTTCGCCTGGTGATGGAGGAGGCGCTCTCCACGCGCGACCTCTACGGCGTCTCGACCGTGCTGTTCCTCGACGAGATCCACCGGTTCACCAAGGCGCAGCAAGACGCCTTGCTCCCCGGAGTGGAGAACGGCTGGGTCATCCTCGTCGCCGCGACCACCGAGAACCCGTCCTTCTCGGTGATCTCTCCGCTGCTCTCGCGTTCGCTCCTGCTGACGCTCGAGACGCTGAGCGACGACGACCTGGGCGTCGTGATCGACCGGGCCGTCGCCGACGACCGCGGCCTGGCCGGCAAGTACACCCTCGACGACGAGGCGCGCGCCGCGCTCATCCGGCTCGCGTCCGGCGACGCCCGCCGCGCTCTCACCGCTCTGGAGGCCGCGTCGGTCTCCGCCGCGTCGGCGACGCCCGCGACCTCCAAGAAGAAGCCCGTCATCACGGCGGAGCTCGTGGCCCAGGCGGTCGACCGCGCGCTGCTGCGCTACGACCGCAACGGCGACGAGCACTACGACGTCATCAGCGCGTTCATCAAGTCCGTCCGAGGGTCCGACGTCGACGCCGCTCTGCACTATCTCGCGCGGATGATCGAGGCGGGGGAGGACCCGCGATTCATCGCCCGCAGAATCATCGTCTCGGCTTCGGAAGACATCGGGATGGCCGATCCGCAGGCGCTCGTCGTCGCGATCGCCGCCGCCGACGCCGTGCAGTACATCGGCATGCCGGAGGGTCGCATCCCGCTCGCGCAAGCGGTCGTCCATCTCGCAACCGCCCCCAAGTCGAACGCCGCCTACATGGCGTTGGACGCCGCCATCGCCGACGTGCGCGCCGGCAAGATCGGCCGCGTCCCCAAGCACCTGCGCGATGCGCACTACCCGGGTGCCAAGCGGCTCGGTCACGGCAAGGGCTACAAATACCCCCACGACGACGCGCTCGGCGTTCTCGAGCAGCAGTATCTGCCCGACGAATTGCGCGAGACCACCTATTACACGCCGACCGAACACGGTAACGAGCGCGACGTCGCGGCACGGCTGGCGAAGCTGCGCCGCATCGTGCGCGGGCGCTGACCGCGATCTGCTAGAATCGACGGGCCTAGAAGCGTGTTCAGGGTGCGGCTGCCCGACACACGTCTTCGACGGGACCAGCCCTGTAGCCGGGCGTCCCTGGCGTGAATCCCTCTCTCTTGCAGGTGAAAAACCCTGCGCAGTGCGCCCCTGTGCGCTCTGCGACCAACATTTCGTAGAGAGAAAACCGAAAGGAAACCGTGTCTTCACGTTCCCGCAGCAAGACCCGCGAGTCGCGCGCCCTGGGCATCGCCCTGACCCCGAAGGCGGCCCGCTACATGGAGAAGCGCCCGTACGCCCCGGGTGAGCACGGCCGCACCAAGCGCAAGGCCGACTCCGACTACGCCGTGCGTCTGCGCGAGAAGCAGCGTCTTCGCGCCCAGTACGGCATCCGCGAGAAGCAGATCCGCATCGCGTTCGAAGAGGCGCGTCGCACCCAGGGCCTGACCGGTGAGAACCTGGTGGAGCTCCTCGAGATGCGTCTCGACGCCCTCGTGCTCCGCGCCGGCTTCGCCCGCACCATCTCGCAGGCCCGCCAGTTCGTGGTGCACCGCCACATCCTGGTCGACGGCAAGATCGTGGACCGCCCGTCGTTCCGCGTGAAGCCGGGTCAGCTCATCCACGTCAAGGCCCGCTCCGAGGGCACCGAGCCCTTCCAGGTCGCGGCCGCCGGCGGACACGTCGACGTCCTGCCCAAGGTCCCGGCCTACCTCGACGTCGAGATCGACAAGCTGCAGGCCCGCCTCGTGCGTCGCCCGAAGCGCGTCGAGGTCCCCGTCACGTGCGAGGTCCAGCTGGTCGTCGAGTACTACGCCGCCCGCTGAGGCAGCCGAACTCGAGACAGAGTCCCGGAACGGGGTCGTGGCTTCGGCCACGGCCCCGTTCTGCTTCAGTCGCTCGAGCGCGCTTCGCGCCGCATCGTCCGGATGCGGGGTTCCCGTCCGCGCGGTTCCCGATACGCTGGCATGTATGCCCGTCTCGGAATGGAGGGAGCCGACATGTCTGGAGGCGACATCGCTGGTCTGATCGCGGCGGGGGTCTTCGCCGTCCTGGTCGCGTTCATCGCGGTCCCGTTGCTCAAGCTGGGGCGCGTCCTCGACTCCACGCGGGATGCCATCAAGGAGGCCAGCGACGGCATCACGCCGATCCTCGACGAGACGGCCACCACTCTCCAGGAGACCAACAAGCAGCTCGCGCGGGTCGACGTCATCACGAAGAACGTGGCCGATGTCACCGGCAATGTGTCGGCGCTCGTGGCGCTCTTCGCCGCGACCGTGGGCGGGCCGCTGATCAAGCTGGCCGGGTTCAGTGCCGCCGTGCGCGCGGCCTTCCGGGTGCCCGGAGCGACCGGCCGTTCCCGCCGCAAGGCGGACTAGACTTGCGCGAGTGCGCCCACGCACGCATCCACGGAGGGAAGATCCTGCAATGAAGAGTTTCCTGTGGCTCCTGATCGGCGTCGCCGTCGGCTTCGTCGTCGCCCACAAGGTCAACGAGACCCCCAAGGGTCGCGAGTTCTTCGGCACGCTCGACAAGAAGGCGCGCGACTTCGGGGAGGCCGTCTCGGACGGTTATCGCCAGCGCGAGGCCGAGATCCGCTCGGCCATCGACGGCGACTGATCCCCGCCCTCTCCTCCCGCCTCCCTCGAACGACCGCACCGCCTCGAATGACCGGAACCCATGCAGACTGCTGAAATCCACCGCCGCTGGCTCGACTTCTTCGCCACGCGCGGTCACACCGTCGTCCCCTCCGCCTCGCTCGTCAGCGACGACCCGTCGCTGCTGTTCACGGTGGCCGGGATGGTGCCCTTCGTTCCCTACCTCACCGGGGTCGTCCCGGCTCCCTTCCCGCGCGCCACGAGCGTGCAGAAGTGCATCCGCACCCTCGACATCGAGGAGGTCGGCAAGACCCCGCGGCACGGCACCTTCTTCCAGATGTGCGGCAACTTCTCCTTCGGCGACTACTTCAAGGAGCAGGCGATCACCTTCGCCTGGGAGCTGCTGACCTCGTCCGAGCACGAGGGCGGCCTCGGCTTCGATCCCGCGGACCTCTGGGTCACGGTCTACGAGGAGGACGACGAGGCGCGCGAGATCTGGAGCCGCGTGGCTGGGCTGCCGGCCGAGCGCATCCAGGGCCTCGGCAAAGACACCAACTACTGGTCGACCGGCCAACCGGGCCCGGCGGGGCCCTGTTCCGAGATCTTCTTCGACCGCGGCCCGGCCTACGGCGTCGACGGCGGCCCCGCGACAGACGACGACCGGTACGTCGAGATCTGGAACCTCGTCTTCATGCAGTATCTGCGCGGCGAGGGGACCGGCAAGAAGGACTTCGACATCCTCGGCGACCTTCCCAAGAAGAACATCGACACGGGCCTCGGACTCGAGCGCGTCGCGTTCATCAAGCAGGGCGTCGACAACATGTACGAGATCGACCAGGTGCGCCCGGTGCTCGATCGAGCCGCGGAGCTCGCGGGCAAGCCCTACGGCAACGAGGCGCACGAGGATGACGTGCGGCTGCGCGTCGTCGCCGACCACGTGCGCAGTGCGCTCATGCTGATGACCGACGGCGTGACGCCGTCGAACGAGGGCCGTGGCTACGTCCTGCGCCGGCTGCTGCGCCGCACCGTGCGCGCGATGCGTCTCCTCGGCGTCGAGACGGCGACCTTCCCCGAGCTGTTCCCCGCCTCGCGCGACGCGATGAAGGCGGCGTACCCGGAGGTCGAGGCCGAGTTCGCCCGCACCTCCCAGCTCGCGTACGCGGAGGAGGAGACCTTCCTCCGCACGCTCGCTGCCGGCACCAGCATCCTCGACACGGCGGTGGCGAACACCCGCAAGGCGGGGAGCACCCGGCTCGCGGGCGACACGGCCTTCCTGCTGCACGACACGTACGGCTTCCCGATCGACCTGACCCTGGAGATGGCCGAGGAGGCGGGGCTCAGCGTCGACCGCACGGCGTTCGACACGTTGATGGCCGATCAGCGCGCTCGCGCGAAGGCCGACGCCAAGGCGAAGAAGACCGCGCTGGCCGACCTCTCGGTGTACAGCGCGTTCCGTGCGCAGGGCGAGACCGTCTTCACCGGCTACACCGACCTCGAGACCGAGTCGAGCGTGCTCGGACTGATCGTCGACGGTCAGTCGGTGAACGCAGCGCGCGAGGGGCAGGTCGCCGAGGTCATCCTGGGCGCGACCTCGCTTTACGCGGAGTCCGGCGGCCAGAGCGCCGACGCCGGCACGATCGTCGGCCCGGGCTACGAGCTCGACGTGCTCGACGTGCAGAAGCCGGTCAAGGGTCTCATCAGCCACAAGGTCCTCGTGCGCAGCGGCGAGGTCGGCGTCGGCGCGCCCGCGACCAGCCTGGTCGACGCGCAGTACCGGCGCGGGGCGACGCAGGCGCACTCGGGCACGCACATCATCCATGCCGCCCTGCGGCAGGTGCTCGGCCCGAACGCCCACCAGTCGGGCTCGTTCAACAAGGCCGGCTACCTGCGCCTCGACTTCTCGTGGAACCAGGCGCTGTCCGCGGAGACGCGCAGCGAGATCGAGGAGATCTCGAACAACGCGATCCGGGACAACCTGCAGGTCACGACCCGGGAGCTCCCGCTCGCCGAGGCGAAAGCGCTCGGGGCGATGGCGCTCTTCGGCGAGAAGTACGGCGACGTCGTCCGCGTCGTCGACATCGGCGGTCCCTGGTCCCGCGAACTCTGCGCGGGCACCCACGTGTCCACCAGCGCCGAGATCGGGATGATCAACCTGATCAGCGAGTCGTCGGTCGGCTCGACCAACCGGCGGGTCGAGTCGCTGGTCGGCTTGGAGGCGTTCCAAGACCTCGCGGTCGAGCGGACGATCGTCTCCCAGCTGTCCGGCGCGTTGAAGACCCCGCGCGAGCAGCTCCCCGAGAAGATCGCCGACCTGATGGCGAGCCTCAAGGCCGCTGAGAAGCGCATCCAAGCGTTCGAAGCGCGCGCGGTGCTCGACAAGGTTCCGGCCCTGCTGGAGTCGGCCACGCGGCGCGGCGCCGTCGCGGTGGTCGCGGAGGACGCGGGGACGCTCAATTCGGCGGACGACCTGCGCCTGCTGGTGACGACGGTGCGCGAGCGTCTGGGCTCGGAGCCGGCGACGGTCGCGCTGGCCGCCCGTGCCGCGGGCAAGCCCGTCGTCATCGTGGCCACCAACCAGGCCGCGCGCGATGCCGGGGTGAATGCCGGCGCTCTGGCCAAGACCGCCGCCGGGGTGCTCGGCGGAGGAGGCGGCGGCAAGGCCGACCTCGCACAGGGTGGTGGCACGGATTCCGAGGCGATCCCCGCCGCGCTGTCCGCCGTGGTCTCGGCGATCGGCTGACGCGTGCGCAGCGGAGTCCGCCTCGGCATCGACGTCGGCAAGGTCCGGATCGGTGTGAGCCGGTCGGACCCGCACGGGATGCTGGCGACGCCGCTGGAGACGGTCTCACGCTCCGAAGACGCTGCGGATCGCCGCAGGATCGCGGACATTGTGACCGAACTCGGAGTTTTCGAGATTATCGTCGGGTTACCTCTGGCGCTCTCGGGTGCGCACACTGCTTCGACGGCGGACGCCGTCTCGTTCGCGGAAGCGCTCGAAGCCGAGGTCGAGACTCCCGTTCGTCTCGTGGACGAGCGGCTCTCGACCGTTTCGGCCCACTCGGCCCTGCGAGCGTCGGGCAAGAACTCCAAAAGCGCGCGTCCGGTGGTGGATCAGGTGGCCGCCACGATAATTTTGCAGCACGCCCTCGACGCGGAGCGCGCTTCTGGCCGTCCGCCGGGCCGTCCCGTCGAACCGAGCATTGGACCCTAGTTTGTCGCAGAACCCGCAGGAGAAGCCGGAACCCCCTGCCTTCCCCGCCGTGAACCGGCAGCCTCTGACACGCCGAGAGGCCCGAGAGGCCAGGGCGGCTCAGGAGGCGCTGGGAGCTCAGGAGGCACTGGGAGCTCAGGAGGCACTGGGAGCTCAGGAGGCCAAGCAGCCCACGGGAGCTCCGGAGGCCTCGGGACCTGCACCTCAGCCGGCCGACGAGCGCCACCCGCACACCCCGGGGCCGTGGACCCCGCCGCCCGCCGAGACCTCCGCCCACCGGCAGACGCTCGCCGGGCTCGACTTCGACGCTGTTGTGACCGGTCCGATCCCCGTCGACGGCGACCGGGACGCACCGACGGCCCGCGAGGTCGTCGGCGCGGCCTCCCGGCACGAGGCGGCGCACGGCGCATCCGGCACGGAGCACGGGCGGTTCGAGGACCCTGCGCACGCGATCTTCTCGCCACTGTCCGATGACCGCGGTGAGGTCGGAGGCAGCGAGCGCGAGCACCCGCTCGCGTGGCGGCAGCAGAAGTACCTGTCGGACGACAAACCGCCCAAGCGCAAGCGGCGCTGGGTGAAGCCGCTCGTCGTCACCGTCGTCATCGTGGCTGTCCTCGGCGGTCTGGCCGGGGGCGCCTATGCGGCGTTCCAGCCGCAGGTCGCCAAGCTCATCACGGCCCTGTCCCCGGTCGATAACGACTACACCGGCTCCGGCACCGGTCAGGTGGCGTTCACGATCAAGTCGGGCGACACCGGATCCTCGATCGCGACCAACCTGCAGAAGGCCGGCGTCACCAAAAGCTACGACGCGTTCTATTCACTGCTGCTCCGCCAGCATCCCGAGGTCGAGTTCCAGCCCGGGGTGTTCAAACTGGCCAAGGGGATGAGTGCTCAGGCGGCCCTCACCGCCCTGCAGGATCCCGCCAACCGCATGCAGAACACCGCCGTCATCCCGGAGGGGACGGCGGAGAAGGACGCTCTGCAGACCGTGTCGGACGCGACGAAGATCCCGTTGGCCGAGCTCCAGCAGGCGGCGGCCAACCCGGCGGAGTACGGCCTGCCGTCGCAGGCGACCTCGCTGGAGGGCTTCCTCTTTCCGGCGACCTACACGTTCCCGCCCGGAGCATCGGCGCACGATGTGGTCAAGACCATGGTCGATCGGTCGTTCCAGTCGCTCGATGAGGCCGGCGTGGCTCCGGCCGACCGGTGGAACACGGTGCTGCTCGCGTCGATCGTGCAACGCGAAGCCGGGCTGAAGGACGACTACCCGAAGGTCGCGCGCGTGTTCCTCAACCGGCTCGCCCAGGGCTGGGATCTGCAGTCGGACGCGACGGTCGCCTACGGCACCGGCAACACGCACCGGGTGGAGACCACTGACGCCGAGCGCGCGGATGCATCGAACCCGTACAACACCTACGTGCATCCGGGGCTGCCGGTGGGACCGATCTCGAACCCGGGCGATCTGGCGATCAACGCGGTCGTGCACCCGGCGGACGGACCGTGGATGTTCTTCGTCACCTGGAACCTCAAGACCGGCGAGACGATCTTCTCCACGACGGAGGCGGAGCACGAGGCGGCGGTCGAGAAGTGGCAGCAGTGGATGAAGGACAACCCCGGCTATGAGTGACGATCCGAAGACCAGGTCGTCCGCGAAGAGCACCGCGGCGAGCCGCAAGCCCGCGCAGAAGCGGACCGCCGGCGAAGCCGTGATCGAAGAGCACGGAGAAGCCGCGGTCGAGGAGACCCTGGCCGACGACGTCTCGGTCGAGGACGGCGTGTCCGAAGCCTCCGCCGAGGCGCAGATCGCCGCACTCGTCGACGCCGAGCGCGAAGCCGAGGCGGAGGAGGCTGCGATCGCGGCGGCCGAGGAGGCGGCGGACAGCGAAGAGCCGCTCGACGATGAGTCCGATGCCGACGAGTCCGATGCCGACGACTCCGAGGCCGACGCGCCGAACGCCGACGAACCGCCAGGCATCGAAGCGCCCGTCCCGACCCGTCCTGCGCGCCGCCTGGCCGTCCTGGGCTCGCCGATCGGCCATTCCCAGTCTCCGGTACTGCATCGCGCCGCCTACGACGCGCTCGGTCTGCCGTGGTCGTATGAGCCGGTCGACGTGGCCGAGGACCGGTTGGCCGACTTCATCGACGGTCTGGGCCCGGAGTGGCGCGGCCTCTCGCTCACGATGCCGCTCAAGCAGACGGTCGTCCCTCTGCTGTCGTCGGTGGACCGCGTCGCCGAGCAGACCGGCGTCGTCAACACGGTGCTGCTCGACGGCGACGCGATCAGCGGATTCAACACCGATGTGGCCGGCATCGTCCGTGCTCTCGGCGCAGCGGGGCTGGAGAGTGCGCGTTACGTCCACGTACTCGGTGGAGGAGCGACGGCCGCGTCTGCGCTGGTCGCCGCAGCGGAACTCGGGGCGGAGCGGGTCGACGTGCACGTGCGAGACCTCCAGAAGAGCCTCTGGCTGGAGCCGCTGGCCCACGAACTCGGCCTGATGGTCCGGATCCGCTCGTTCGCCCAGGCCGACCGCTCGCTCGACGTGCCCGAGCTCCTCATCAGCACGCTTCCGGGCGGCGCGGTCACGGCGGCGGTCTACACCGACTCGACCCGACGCAGGGCTGTGCTGCTCGACGTCGCCTACGACCCGTGGCCGAGCCCGTTGGGCCGGTCCTGGCAGCTGGTCGGCGGGAGAGTCGTCTCCGGGCTCGCGATGCTGACGCACCAGGCGCTGTTGCAGGTGCGGATCTTCGTCTCCGGCGACCCGCTGCAGCCGTTGCCCGACGAGGCCGTGGTCCTGGAGGCGATGCTCGCCGCGGTCGGGATCGACGCGCAGGGCGCTCCGGTCGGCGACGGCTCGGAGGCCGCAGAGCCGGAGTGACGGCTCGGCCCGACCGCGGGCTCGTCCACCTGACCCGGATGATCGGTGGAGCCCGGGCGTAACGGCGCGAAGCGCGCCTTCGCCGCTGTGCCAGAATCGAAGCATGCTTCGTTGGCTCACGGCCGGGGAATCCCACGGCCCCGAACTCATCGCCGTCCTGGAGGGCCTCCCCGCCGGAGTTCCCGTCTCGCTGGACGCGGTCCGCGCCGACCTCGCCCGCCGCAAGCTCGGTTATGGGCGTGGGGCGCGGATGAAGTTCGAGCAGGACGCTCTGGACTTCTCGGGCGGCGTCCGCCACGGGCTGAGCCTCGGCAGCCCCATCGCGCTGCGGATCGGCAACACCGAGTGGCCCAAGTGGGTCGACGTGATGAGCGCGGAGCCGGTCGCGCCCGAGAAGCTCGCGACCGGTCGCGGCGCCGCTCTGACCCGCCCGCGTCCCGGGCATGCCGACCTCGTCGGAATGCAGAAGTACGGCTTCGACGAAGCGCGTCCCGTGCTGGAGCGCGCGAGCGCGCGCGAGACCGCCGCCCGGGTCGCGCTCGGCGCGGTGGCCCGGTCGTTCCTCGCCGAGCTCGGCATCACCCTGGTCAGTCACACGCTCTCGATCGGCCCCGTGCGGGTTCCGGAGGACGCCCCGCTGCCCACCCCGGCCGACGTCGCGACGCTCGACGCCGACCCGTTGCGCTGCTTCCACCCCGCGACCTCCGAGCGGATGGTGGCGGAGGTGGACGACGCCCACAAGGACGGGGACACCCTCGGCGGCGTCGTGGAGGTGCTGGCCTACGGCCTTCCGCCGGGGCTCGGCTCCCACGTGCACTGGGACCGCCGGCTCGACGGCCAGCTCGCGGCGGCGCTCATGGGCATCCAGGCCATCAAGGGGGTGGAGGTCGGCGACGGCTTCCTCACGACCACGCGTCGCGGCTCGCAGGCGCACGACGAACTGGTCGCCGAAGACGGCACCATCGTGCGCACGAGCGACCGCGCAGGCGGCACCGAGGGTGGAATGAGCACCGGAGGCGTGCTGCGGGTCCGCGCCGGCATGAAGCCGATCGCGACGGTTCCGCACGCGCTCCGCACGATCGACGTCTCGACGAGCGAGGCGGCACCGGCCCACCACCAGCGTTCCGACGTCTGCGCGGTGCCGGCCGCGGGTGTCGTCGCCGAGGCGATGGTCGCGTTGGTGCTCGCCAACGCAGTGCTGGAGAAGTTCGGGGGAGACTCGGTGGCCGAGACGGCCCGCAATCTGCGCGGCTACCTCGACGCGATCCCCGACAACCTGTCGACGGAGCGCGTCAGCGCGCCCTACGCCTGAGCGACCGTGACGATCGTTCTCATCGGTCCTCCGGCCGCCGGCAAGTCGCGGCTGGGCAAGCGCCTTGCCAGGCGACTCGACCTCCCGTTCGTCGACACCGACGCGGTCGTGACAGCGGAGCACGGCGCGATCGCGGAGATCTTCGCGCAGCACGGCGAACCGTATTTCCGCAGGCTGGAGCGCGCCGCCGTCGCCGAGGCGGTGGCGCGACCCGGCGTCGTCTCACTGGGTGGCGGGGCCGTGCTCGACCCCGATACCCGGCATGACCTGGCGGCGACGCGCGTCGTACTGCTGACCGTGCAGCCCGCGGTGATCGCCTCGCGGATCACGAGCGGCAGGCGGCCTCTCGTGACGGACGTCGAGTCGTGGAAGCGGCTCGTGGAGGCGAGGCGGCCGCTGTACGAGTCGCTGGCGGACTACACGGCGGACACGTCCTCCCGGCCGATCGACGCCATCGTGGATGAGATCGCACGCTGGATCGAAGACCCTGCCTCGAAGAAGGAGCCCCATGACTGACCAGCCCACCGAGATCCTCGTCGCCGGAGCCGAGCAGTACCCGGTCGTCATCGGCAGAGGCCTGCGGTTCGGGCTCGCCCAGCACCTCGGTCCGGGTGTGAGCAAGGTGCTCGTCGTGCATCCTCCGACGCTGGGCGCCGCAGCGGCCGAACTCCGCGAGTCGCTGATCGGCCGGTACGAGGTTCTGCTCGCCGAGGTGCCGGACGCCGAGGCAGCGAAGCGCGTCGAGGTCGCCTCCTTCCTCTGGGGAATCATGGGCCAGGCGGATTTCACGCGCTCGGACGCGGTGATCGGCTTCGGTGGCGGCGCGGTGACCGATCTGGCCGGGTTCGTTGCGGCCACCTGGCTGCGCGGCGTGCGGCTCGTCCAGGTGCCGACCACGCTGCTGGGCATGGTGGATGCCGCTGTCGGCGGCAAGACCGGCATCAACACCGCGGAGGGCAAGAACCTCGTCGGCGCCTTCTACGCGCCGGCCGCAGTGGTCTGCGACCTGGACACGCTGACCTCCCTCGGGCGCAACGAGCTGCTCGCCGGCTTCGCCGAGGTCGTCAAGTACGGCTTCATCGCCGAGCCGGAGATCCTGGACATCATCGAGCGTGACGTCGACGTCGCGACCGACCCCGAGTCGCCGGAGTTCCGCCGGCTCATCGAGCTCTCGGTCGGCATCAAGGCCCGCGTGGTCGGGGAGGACTTCACGGAGCAGGGCCTGCGCGAGATCCTCAACTACGGGCACACCCTCGGCCACGCGATCGAGCACGCGGAGCGCTACCAGTGGCGGCACGGTGCAGCGGTGTCGGTCGGCATGGTGTTCGCCGCCGAGCTCGCGCGGCTGAGCGGGCGGCTGAGCGATGAGGTCGTGGAGCGGCATCGCCGGATCCTGGAGTCGCTCACGCTTCCGACGACGTATCCGGCGGGCCGGTGGCAGACGCTGCTGGCGACCATGCAGCGCGACAAGAAGGCGCGGGGGAGCCTGTTGCGGTTCATCGTCCTCGACGATCTCGCCCGGCCGACGATCCTCGCGGGCCCCGACCAGAGCCTGCTCTTCGCGGCGTATCAGGAGATCGGCTCCTGATGGCCGCGGTGCACGAGCGGTGGGAGGCCGGGCCCGGCGTGGCCGTTGCGCGCGTCCGTCCGCACGCCGATCGCCACGCATCGGTAGGGTGAACGGCATGGCATCCGTCCTCGTCCTCAATGGACCCAATCTCGGCCGGCTCGGTACGCGCGAGCCCGACGTCTACGGTGCCGGCAGCCTCGACGACCTGCGGACGGTGCTGCAGGCGGACGCTCCGGAACTGGACGTCGACCTCCGCCAGACCGACACCGAGGGCGAGTTGCTCGGCTGGCTGTACGAGGCGGCCGACGCGGGCACGCCGGTCATCCTCAACGCCGGTGCCTGGACGCACTACTCGTATGCGCTGCGCGACGCGGTCTCCCTGGTGACGAAGGCCGGAGGCACGGTCGTCGAGGTGCACCTGTCGAACCCGCACGCCCGGGAGGAGTTCCGGCACACGAGCGTCATCAGCGCGGTGTCGACGGGCGTGATCGCCGGGTTCGGGTTCGAGTCGTACCGGCTGGCACTGGCCTTCATTCGCCGAAACGCGCGCTGACGTCTAGAATCTTGTGGGGCTCCGCACGCCGAGCCCTCCGTGGACGGTGCCGAGCGCCGCATCCACCCGAATCTTCCGCAAACCGAATGGAACTCGCGCATGGCATCGACCGCTGACATCAAGAACGGCATCGTCCTCAACATCGACGGACAGCTCTGGAGCGTCATCGAGTTCCAGCATGTCAAGCCGGGCAAGGGTGGAGCGTTCGTCCGCACGAAGCTGAAGAACGTCACCACCGGCAAGACGGTCGACCGCACCTACAACGCCGGTGCGAAGATCGAGATCACCAACGTCGACCGCCGTGACTACCAGTACCTGTACCAGGACGGCGCGGACTTCGTGTTCATGGACACCAGCGACTACGACCAGATCACCATTCCCGGCCCGGTCGTCGGCGACGCCGCCAACTTCATGCTCGAGAACCAGAACGTCACGGTCGCGCTGCACGAGGGCTCGCCGCTCTACGTCGAGCTGCCGGCGTCGGTCGTTCTCGAGATCACCTACACTGAGCCGGGCCTCCAGGGCGACCGCTCGACCGGCGGCACCAAGCCGGCGACCGTCGAGACCGGCTACCAGATCCAGGTCCCGCTGTTCCTCGAGACCGGCACCAAGGTCAAGGTCGACACCCGCAGCGGCGACTACCTCGGCCGCGTCAACGACTAGTGAGCGCGAGGACCAAGGCGCGCAAGCGCGCGCTCGACGTGCTGTTCAGCGCCGACCTGCGGCAGTTGACGCTGCCGCAGGCGCTGGCCGCCGAGGCGGAGCGTGCCGCGAACGAGCCTACGCGCGAGGCGTCGTGGCTGTACGCGCGGGAGATCGTCGACGGCGTGATCGACCACCAGGACGAGATCGACGAGCAGATCGAGACGTACGCGCAGGGCTGGACCCTTGCCCGGATGCCGGCTGTCGATCGCGCGATCCTGCGCATCGGCGTCTGGGAGTTGCTGTTCAACGACGAGGTTCCCGACGGTGTCGCGATCTCGGAGGCCGTGGAGGCGGCGACCGTGCTCTCGACGGACGACTCGGCCGGCTTCGTGAACGGACTGCTCGCCAAGATCGCGCAGAACCGCCCGCAGCGCGCATGAGGACGCGGAGCAGGTTCGCGCGGATCGTCGCGGCCGCCTCGCTCGCGGTCGCAGTGACAGCGGGCGTCGCGTCCTGCTCGCTCCTCGGCGGCAACTCGAACGTGCCCGTCGCGACGGCGAAACCGCCGACGGGCACAGACGGCGCCGTCGATTTCGACGGCGGCGTCGTCGCGGCCGGCACCGGCTCGAAGAAGGTGGACATCTGGTTCGATGCGATGTGCCCGGTGTGCGGCGCCTTCGAGAAGACGAACGGCGAGACGCTGTCGAACGCCGTCCGGGACGGCGCGATCACACTGCGCCTGCACCCGCTGACCTTCCTCGACCGCGCGTCGAACGGCACCGGCTACTCCACGCGCGCGGCCGCGGCGCTGGTGTGCGTCGGCGTGCACGACCCCAACCGTGTTCTCGACTACTATCAGGCGCTCTTCACGAACCAGCCCGAAGAGAACTCCAACGGGCTGACCGACAAAGAGCTGGCCAAGCGTGCCGACGACCTCGGCATCTCCGACATCTCAGGTTGCATCGACCGCAGCGGGCCGTATCAGGCGTGGGCACAGGCGAACACCGCGCACTCGCAGTCGGGTCCGATCACGGTCGACGGCAAGAAGGTGCTCGACACCATCCAGGGCACGCCGACCGTGCTGCTGAACGGCAAGCAGTACACCGGGTCGATCAGCGACGAGAAGGAGTTCGCGAGCTTCCTCGGGCGCTGAGCGGCGCAGCTCCTGCTAGGCTCGACTCAATTGGCATCCTTTAACAGCCGTCCTGTGAGGCGGGGAAGGAGGTCGGCGTGACAGCGCGCACTGTGCTGCAGCAGGCTGACATCGCCCGGGCGTTGACTCGGATCTCCCACGAGATCCTGGAGTCCAACCGGGGTACGAACGATCTGGTGGTCCTCGGGATCCCGACGCGCGGCGTCGTGCTCGCCCGGCGGATCGCCGAGAACATCCAGCGCATCGAGCCGCAGTCGGTCGCTTCTCCCGACGAGATCGTCGGCTCGCTCGATGTGACGATGTACCGCGACGACCTGTCGCGGCATCCCACGCGAGCCCCGCAGCCGACCTCGTTGCCGGGCCCGATCGACGGCCGGACGGTCGTGCTCGTGGACGACGTGCTGTTCTCGGGCCGCACGATCCGGGCGGCGCTCGACGCGCTCAGCGACCTGGGGAGGCCGCGGGCCGTCCGCCTCGCGGTGCTGGTGGACCGGGGACACCGCGAGCTCCCCATCCGCGCCGACTTCGTCGGCAAGAACCTGCCGTCGGCGGCGGCGGAGCGCATCTACGTGCGGCTGGACGAGATCGACGGGGAGGAATCGGTGACGATCGAGGAGGCCGGCGCGTGAGGCACCTGCTCAGCACCAAGACCCTGTCTCGCGACGACGCCATCGCACTGCTCGACGTGGCAGAGGACATGGCGGACGTGCAGGACCGGGAGGTCAAGAAGCTGCCGACGCTGCGTGGCAAGACGGTCGTGAACCTCTTCTTCGAGGATTCCACCCGCACGCGCATCTCGTTCGAGGCCGCCGCCAAGCGGCTCTCGGCGGACGTGATCAACTTCTCCGCCAAAGGCTCGAGCGTGTCGAAGGGCGAGAGCCTGAAAGACACCGCCCAGACGCTCGCGGCGATGGGCGCGGACGCGGTCGTGGTGCGGCACAGCGCGTCCGGGGCGCCGCAGACGCTCGCGACCAGCGGCTGGATCGACGCCGGCGTGCTGAACGCGGGTGACGGGATGCACGAGCATCCGACGCAGGCGCTGCTCGACGCCTTCACCATGCGGCGCCGGCTGCACGGCGGCGCGTCGCGGGGCAAGGACCTCGACGGCGTGACGGTGACGATCGTCGGCGACATCCTGCACTCGCGGGTGGCACGCTCCAACGTGTGGCTGCTGCGGACCCTCGGTGCGCACGTGAGCCTCGTCGCTCCGCCCACGCTGCTTCCGGTGGACGTGTCGAGCTGGCCGGCGACGATCGGCTACGACCTCGACCGCGCGCTCGACGCCGAGCCGGATGTCGTGATGATGCTCCGCATCCAGGGCGAGCGCATGCACGCCGCGTACTTCCCGACGGAGCGCGAGTACGCCCGGCGCTGGGGGCTCGACGAGGAGCGGCTCGGCCGGCTGCGGCCGGATAGCATTGTCATGCATCCCGGACCGATGAACCGCGGGCTGGAGATCTCGGCGGCCGCCGCCGACTCGCCGCGGTCGACGGTGCGGGAGCAGGTCGCCAACGGTGTGTCCGTGCGAATGGCGGCGCTGTACCTGCTGCTGTCCGGTGGCGACCGCGACGGCCAGAAGACGAATGAGGAGCCACCGGCGAACGGCGGTGTGCGATGAGCGACGGTGTGGACGAGAGCGACAGGGTGATGACCGAGAGATATCTGATCCGGGGCGCCTCCCTGGCCGATGGCACGCGCACCGACCTCCTGCTCGCCGACGGCCGGATCGCCGCGACCGGCTCCGATGCGGCTTCCGTCGGCGCCACGGTGATCGATGCCGACGGTCTGATCGCGCTGCCGGGTCTGGTCGACCTGCACACGCATCTGCGCGAGCCCGGCTACGAGCAGAGCGAGACCGTCCTGACGGGCACACGCGCCGCGGCGGCGGGAGGCTTCACCGCGGTCTTCCCGATGGCGAACACCTCCCCGGTCGCCGATACCGCCGGGGTGGTGGAGCAGGTGCTCAGCCTCGGCGAGGCCGCCGGGTACGCCACCGTGCAGCCGATCGGTGCGGTGACCGTCGGCCTGGCGGGGGAGCGGCTCGCCGAGTTGGGCGCCATGGCCGACTCGCGAGCCGGAGTGCGCGTGTTCTCGGACGACGGCAAGTGCGTCTCCGACCCGCTGCTGATGCGCCGCGCGCTGGAGTACGTCAAGGCGTTCGGCGGCGTCATCGCCCAGCACGCCCAGGAGCCGCGGCTCACCGAGGGCGCGCAGATGAACGAGGGCGCGCTGTCCGGAGAGCTCGGTCTCGCCGGGTGGCCGGCGGTCGCGGAAGAGTCGATCATCGCCCGCGATGTGCTCCTCGCCGAGCACGTCGGCTCGCGCCTGCACGTCTGCCACGTCTCCACCGCCGGCTCGGTGGACGTCATCCGCTGGGCAAAGGCCCGCGGCGTCGACGTCACGGCCGAGGTCACCCCGCACCACCTCCTGCTGACGGAGGAGCTGGCGTCGGGCTACGACGCCCGGTACAAGGTGAATCCGCCGCTGCGCCGCGCGGAGGATGTCGAAGCGCTGCGCGCCGGTCTCGCCGACGGAACCATCGACATCGTCGCGACCGACCACGCTCCGCACCCGGTGGAGTCGAAGGACTGCGAGTGGGATGCGGCCGCGTTCGGCATGGTGGGGCTGGAGTCCGCCCTCTCGGTCGTCCAGGCCTCCGTCGTCGACACCGGCCTGCTCGGGTGGACCGACATCGCGCGCGTGCTCTCGTCGGCTCCGGCGCGCATCGGCCGCCTGCGCGGCCACGGCCTCCCGCTCGAGGCGGGAGCCCCCGCAGAGCTCTTCCTGTACGACCCGGCCGCGTCGCGTGCGTTCTCCACCGGCGACCTCGCCGGCAAGGGCGTGAACTCCCCGTACCTGTCGATGACGCTCCCCGGACGCGTCCACGCCACGTTCCACCGCGGGTACGCGACGGTCCTCGACGGCGTCGTCGTCGAGGAGCTGGGGGTGGCCCGTGGATAAGCTCCTGCCCACGATCGGTATCCTGCTCGTCGTCATCGTGGTGCTCGCGCTCGCGATCGTCGGCTGGCGCCGCCGGGTGCGACGCGACGCACCGGCAGGTGGCGGCTATCCGGCGCCGCAGAGCCTCTCGGCCGCGACCGCGTCCTCCGAGGTGCTCTACGTCGCGACGACCAAGGCGGGCGAGCCGCTCGAGCGTCTGGCGCTGCCGGGGCTCGCCTACCGGGGGCGCGGCACGGTCGACGTCTCGTCCGACGGCGTGCAACTGCGGGTGACCGGGGAAGACCCCGTGTTCATCCCCGCCGCCTCGCTCACCGGCGTCGGTGCCTCCACGGTCGCGATCGACCGGGTCGTGGAGCGCGACGGCCTGGTCCGCCTCTGCTGGACCACCAGCGGCGGCGTGGCCGCCGACAGCTACTTCCGGGTCGTGGACCCGGCCGGCCGCGGTCGGTTGACCGCGGCTGTCGACGACATCATCCCGGCGGCCAGCACGCCGGGCGACAGCACCGAAAGGGAGGTGTGACGTGGCCGCAGCAGAACCCGCCGTCCTCGTCCTCGAAGACGGGAAGCGCTATGTGGGCAGGGCGTACGGCGCCCGTGGCCGCACACTCGGCGAGGCGGTCTTCGCGACCGGCATGACCGGCTATCAGGAGACCCTGACCGACCCGTCGTACGCGGGGCAGATCGTCTTGATGACGGCGCCCCACATCGGCAACACCGGCACCAACGACGAGGACATGGAGTCGCGTCGCATCTGGGTGGACGGCTTCGTCGTCCGCGAGCCCAGCCGCGTGGTCTCCAGCTTCCGCGCCCAGCGCAGCCTCGACGACGACCTCGTCGAGCAGGGCGTCGTGGGCATCAGCGGCATCGACACCCGGGCGGTCACCCGGCACATCCGGTCGGCGGGCGCGATGCGTGCCGGGATCTTCTCCGGCGACGACTTCGGGCTGAGCGACTCGGAGCAGCTGGAGCTCGTCCTCTCGGGCGCGAAAATGTCCGGCCGGAACCTCTCGGCGGAGGTCTCCACGGTCGAGCCCTACACGATGCCGGCGGTCGGCGAGCGCATCGGCTCGGTCGCCGTGCTCGATCTCGGCGTCAAGAAGTCGACCCTCGAGAACCTCGCGGCCCGCGGCCTCGACGTGCACGTCCTCCCGCAGCAGGTCACGGCCGAGCACGTGCTCAGCCTGAATCCGTCGGCGCTGTTCTTCTCGAACGGCCCCGGAGACCCGCAGGCCTCCGACAAGCACGTCGCCCTCCTCCAGGAGACACTGCGTGCCGGGCTGCCGTACTTCGGCATCTGCTTCGGCAACCAGCTGCTCGGCCGCGCGCTCGGGCTCACCACCTACAAGCTGCCGTTCGGCCACCGCGGCATCAACCAGCCGGTGCTCGACAAGCGCACGGGCCGGGTCGAGATCACGGCGCAGAACCACGGCTTCGCCGTGAAGGCGCCAATCGACGGGACCTTCGACTCGCCGGCCGGCTTCGGCGCGGTGGAGGTCAGCCACTTCAGCCTCAACGACCAGGTCGTCGAGGGGCTGAACTGCCTCGACATCAACGCCTTCAGCGTGCAGTACCACCCGGAGGCCGCCGCCGGCCCGCACGACGCCAACTACCTCTTCGACCGGTTCCTCGAGATGATCCACGCCCGCGAGGCCGCATCGCACGACGACACGACCCAGGAAGGCAACGACTGATGCCCAAACGCGACGACATCCACTCCGTCCTGGTCATCGGATCCGGACCGATCGTCATCGGCCAGGCCTGCGAGTTCGACTACTCCGGCACCCAGGCGTGCCGGGTGCTCAAGCAGGAGGGCGTGCGCGTCATCCTGGTCAACTCGAACCCGGCCACGATCATGACCGACCCCGATTTCGCCGACGCGACCTACGTCGAGCCGATCACGTGGGAGGTCATCGAGACCATCATCGCCAAGGAGAAGCCGGACGCCATCCTGCCCACCCTGGGAGGTCAGACCGCGCTGAACGCCGCCATGCAGCTGCATGAGCACGGCATCCTCGAGAAGTACGGCGTCGAGCTGATCGGCGCCAAGTTCGAGGCCATCCGCAAGGGCGAGGACCGCCAGATCTTCAAAGACCTGGTCGTCGAGGCCGGCGCCGAGGTGGCACGCTCCCACATCGCGCACACCGTGGAGGAGGCGCTGGAGTACGCGGAGGACCTCGGCTACCCGCTGGTCGTGCGCCCCTCCTTCACCATGGGCGGTCTCGGGTCGGGCTTCGCCCACACCCCGGAGGACCTGCGCCGCATCGCCGGCGACGGCATCCACCAGAGCCCGACCAGCGAGGTGCTCCTCGAGGAGTCCATCCTGGGCTGGAAGGAGTACGAGCTCGAGTTGATGCGCGACGCCTCCGACAACACGGTGGTCGTCTGCTCGATCGAGAACGTCGACCCGGTCGGCGTGCACACCGGCGACTCGATCACGGTCGCGCCGGCGCTCACCCTCACCGACCGCGAATACCAGAAGCTGCGCGACATCGGCATCGACATCATCCGCGCGGTGGGCGTCGACACCGGCGGCTGCAACATCCAGTTCGCGGTCAACCCCGAGAACGGCCGCATCATCGTCATCGAGATGAACCCGCGCGTCTCCCGCTCGTCGGCGCTGGCCTCCAAGGCGACCGGTTTCCCGATCGCCAAGATCGCGGCCAAGCTCGCGATCGGCTACCGCCTCGACGAGATCCCCAACGACATCACCCAGGTCACGCCGGCGAGCTTCGAGCCGACGCTGGACTACGTCGTCGTCAAGGTTCCGCGATTCGCGTTCGAGAAGTTCCCGGCCGCCGACCCGACGCTGACCACGACCATGAAGTCGGTCGGCGAGGCCATGGCGATCGGCCGCAGCTTCACGAGCGCGTTGCAGAAAGCGCTCCGCTCGCTGGAGAAGCGGGGATCGTCGTTCCATTGGGGTCCCGAGCCGCGCTCGGTGGAGGAGCTGCTGGAGTCGATCGCCACGCCCACCGACGGCCGGATCGTCGACGTGCAGCAGGCCCTGCGCTCGGGCGCGACGCCGGAGCAGGTCTTCGAGGCCACCAAGATCGACCCGTGGTTCATCGACCAGATCGTCCTCATCAACGAAGTGGCCGAGCAGATCAGGGCCGCCGAGACGCTCGACACCGACACGCTGCGGTACGCCAAGGACCACGGTTTCTCCGACGCCCAGATCGGCGAGCTGCGCGGCTTCGGCGAGGCCGATGTCCGCGAAGTGCGGCACATTCTCGGTGTGCGCCCGGTGTACAAGACGGTCGACACCTGCGCAGGCGAGTTCCCCGCGCTGACGCCGTACCACTACTCGAGCTACGACGAGGAGACCGAGGTCGCGCCGAGCGACGCCCGCAAGGTCGTCATCCTCGGCTCCGGCCCGAACCGCATCGGCCAGGGCGTGGAGTTCGACTACTCGTGCGTGCACGCCTCCTTCGCCCTGCACGACGCCGGGTTCGAGACCATCATGATCAACTGCAACCCGGAGACCGTGTCGACCGACTATGACACCTCCGACCGCCTGTACTTCGAGCCGCTGACGCTCGAGGATGTGCTGGAGGTCATCCACGCGGAGTCGCAGTCCGGTGAGCTGGTCGGTGTCGTCGTCCAGCTGGGCGGCCAGACGGCGCTCGGCCTGGCGAAGGGCCTCGAGGCCGCGGGCGTCCCCATCCTGGGCACGACGCCGGAGGCGATCGACCTCGCGGAGGAGCGCGGTCTGTTCGCCGAGATCCTGGAGAACGCCGGGCTGCTGGCGCCGCGCAACGGCACGGCGATCGACTTCCCGAGCGCCGCGCACGCGGCGGAGCAGATCGGCTACCCGGTGCTGGTGCGGCCGAGCTTCGTGCTCGGCGGCCGCGGCATGGAGATCGTCTACGACACGGCCTCGCTCGCGGACTACTTCGACCGCGTCGCCGGTCAGGGGATCGTGGGCCCGGCGCACCCGCTGCTGGTCGACCGCTTCCTCGACGACGCGATCGAGATCGACGTCGATGCCCTCTTCGACGGCGAGAGGCTCTACATCGGCGGCGTCATGGAGCACATCGAGGAGGCCGGTATCCATTCCGGCGACTCCAGCTGCACGTTGCCTCCGATCACTCTCGGCCGTCGCGAGATCGACCGCGTGCGCGAGGCGACGCAGAAGATCGCCGAAGGCATCGGCGTTCGCGGCCTGCTCAACGTGCAGTTCGCGATCGGCGCGGGCGTTCTCTACGTGCTGGAGGCCAACCCGCGCGCCTCGCGGACGGTGCCCTTCGTCTCGAAGGCGCTCGGCATCCCGCTCGCCAAGGCGGCCTCGCGGATCATGGTCGGCGACACGATCACGGGCCTGATCGCCGAAGGACTCCTGCCCGAGACCGACGGTTCGGTGATCCCGATGGACTCGCCGGTCGCCGTCAAGGAGGCGGTGCTCCCGTTCAAACGCTTCCGCACGCGCGAAGGCAAGATCGTCGACTCGGTGCTCGGCCCGGAGATGCGCTCCACCGGTGAGGTCATGGGCATCGACCGCGACTTCCCGACCGCGTTCGCGAAGAGCCAGGCCGCGGCGTACGGCGGCATGCCGCTGGCGGGCACCGTGTTCGTGTCGGTCTCCGATCGCGACAAGCGCGCGATCGTGCTGCCGGTGCTGCGGCTCAAGCAGCTCGGCTACGACATCGTCGCCACCGAGGGCACCGCCGAGGTGCTCAACCGCAACGGGATCGCCGCGCGCGTCGTCCGCAAGTTCAGCGAGGCGCCCGAGGAGGACTCGGTCGTGGGGCTCATCACGCGCAACGAGGTGGACGTCGTGATCAACACGCCGAGCGGTCGCTCGGCGCGCGCCGACGGCTACGAGATCCGAGCGGCGGCGGTGGCGGGCGACAAGCCGCTCTTCACCACGATCGCCGAGCTGAGCGCGGCCGTGGCGTCGCTCGACGCGGTGCGCGAGGGCTTCGAGGTGACGTCTTTGCAGGAGTACGCCGTGCAGAGGGCCGCGCGCGCGTGACCGACCGCACGACCGCAGCGCCGTCGTTCGGCGACCGCCTTTCCGGCGTGTTCGCCGAGCGCGGCCGACTGTGCGTGGGGATCGATCCGCACCGGCATCTCCTGGGCGAGTGGGGCCTTCCGGCCTCGGCCGCCGGACTGCGCGAATTCGGTCTGCGCGTCGTCGAGGCGGCCGCAGGCCGCGCCGGCATCGTCAAGCCGCAGGTCGCGTTCTTCGAGCGCTTCGGGTCCGCGGGCTACGCGGTGCTCGAAGAGGTCATCCGCGAGGCCCGTGCAGCGGGGCTGCTGGTGATCGCCGACGCGAAACGCGGAGACATCGGCACGAGCGTCGCGGCCTACGGCGAGGCGTGGCTGACGCCCGGGTCGCCGCTGGAGGCCGACGCCCTCACCGTCGCCGCCTTCCAGGGAGTCGGGTCGCTCGCCGAGCCGATGAGCCTGGCCGAGCGCACCGGCAAGGGGCTGTTCGTGTTGGCCGCGACCTCCAACCCTGAGGCGGCGGAGCTGCAGCAGGCCCTGGTCCACTCGGGCGCGCACGCCGGCGCGAGCGTCGCCCGTGCGATCATCGAAGACGTGCACGCGTTCAATCAGGAGCAGCCTCCGCATCCCTTCGGCACCGTCGGCCTGGTGCTCGGCGCCACGGTCGCGCTGGGCGACTACGGCATCGACACGGCCGTCTCCGTCCAGCCGGCCTTCCCGGTGCTCGCCCCCGGCTTCGGCCACCAGGGCGCACGAGTCGAAGACATGGCCCGGCTGTTCGGGTCGTTCGCGCCCGGTGTGATCGTCAGCGAATCCCGCGGCCTCCTGGGTGCGGGCCCCGACGGTCTGGCGGGCGCGATCGAGCGCCGCGCCGAGGAGGTGCTCGCCGGCCATGGCTGAATCGGCTGCCGAGCACACGGCGTCCCGCCGCCCGGCGCCTCCGGAGGTCGACCGGGCGGCCGCCTCGGCCGCGGCGGTGGCGGCGCGTCGGGCGCGCGCGGCCGTGAAGAACGCGATCGCCGCCCGCGAGGTGTCCCCGCTCGTGATCCTCGACCGCGCGACCGCGGCCCCCGACGGGGTCGAGGGGCGGCTGCGCGTCACGGAGTTCCTGCTCAGCGTGCCGGCGATCGGGACGACCAAGATGCAGGAGGCGTTGCAGAGGCTGGCGATCTCGCCGGCCAAGCGTCTCGGCGGTCTCGGCCGCCATCAGCGTCTCAAGCTGCGGGAGTTCCTGATCGAGCGGGAGAACCGCGCCGGCCGGCGGCGCAACCAGCTGGTCGTCCTCGCCGGTCCGACCGCCGTCGGCAAGGGCACGGTCTCGACGTACATCCGCGAGAACTACCCGGACGTCCTCCTCTCGGTGTCGGCCACCACGCGCGCGCCGCGCCCCGGCGAGGTCGACGGCGTCAACTACTACTTCGTCGACGACGCCGAGTTCGATCGCATGATCGCCGAGGGCGAGCTGCTGGAGCACGCGACCGTGCACAACGCCTACCGCTACGGCACGCCGCGTGCCCCGATCGAGGACGCGCTGGAACAGGGCAGGAGCGTGCTGCTGGAGATCGACCTCCAGGGGGCCAGGCAGGTGCGCGAGTCGATGCCGGAAGCGCGGCTGATCTTCCTGCTTCCGCCGACGTGGGAGGAGCTGGTGCGGCGGCTCATCGGCCGCGGCACCGAGGACGCGACGGAGCAGCAGCGCCGGCTGGAGACCGCCAAGGTCGAGCTGGCCGCTCAGGACGAGTTCGACTACCGGGTGGTCAACCACACGGTCGCCGATGCCGCTCGCGAGGTCGTAGACTTGATGAATGTCCGCGCGGCGCCGTCGCGCCCGTAGACCGCCAGTCTCAGACCGAACCGTGTCGCGCCGCACCAGGCGCTCACCCACCAGTCTTCCGCGCCTCGTGCCGAGGAGTGGACGCACGAAAGAGAGGGTTTCCGCATGGCAACCACCAACAACGGCATCATCGACCCGCCCATCGACGACCTCCTGGCTCGTGTCGAGTCCAAGTACGCGCTCGTCATCTTCGCGTCCAAGCGCGCGCGTCAGATCAACGACTACTACGCCGACCTCCACGAGGGCAGCCTGTTCGACAACGTCGGCCCGCTGGTCGACTCGTCGGTCGACGACAAGCCGCTCTCGGTCGCGCTGCACGAGATCAACGAGGACAAGCTCGTCATCAAGCCGATCGCCGCGGAGTGACCCGGACGACCGAGTTCCCGCAGGCCGAGAGCCGCTGACCCGGCGCTTCGGAGACAGCGCCGAAGGCCAGCGCGCCCAGAGCAGCCGCACGATCGCAGCCGGACATCCGGCCGATAGGAGATGCCGCCGTGAGCCCACGATTGACCATCGTCGTCGGAGTGACCGGCGGCATCGCCGCGTATAAGGCCGTCGGCGTGATCCGCGCCCTGGTGCTCGAGGGCCACTCGGTCCACGTCGTCGCGACGGAGGCCGCCCTGCGGTTCGTCGGGCGCCCGACGCTCGAGGCGATCAGCCGCAACCCCGTGGCGACCGACCTCTACGAGGGCGTCGCCGAGGTGCGGCACGTGGCCATCGGCCAATCGGCCGACCTCATCGTCATCGCGCCCGCCACGGCCAACACGCTGGCCAAGCTGGCCGCCGGCCTCGCCGACGATCTGCTCGGCAACACCGTGCTCGCATCGACGGCGCCGCTGGTCGTCGCGCCGGCGATGCACACCGAGATGTGGCGCAATCCGGCCACGGTGGCCAACGTCGCCACCCTGCGCAGCCGCGGCGTCACGGTGGTCGGGCCGGCCTCCGGTCAGCTCACGGGCGCCGACTCCGGGCCCGGCCGAATGGAAGAGCCCGACGTGATCGTGCGGGCGGCGCTGCGCGCGGCGGGGATCTCGCCGCGGCTCGCGGTCGCCGCGGTGCCCGAGCCGGTCGCCGACGTCGTCGTGCTCTCCGAGCGGCGGCGTGCGAACGACGCCTCCCGCCTTCCGCGCGGGGGTGTCGATCTGGCGGGCAAGCGCATCGTCGTCACGGCGGGTGGCACACGCGAGCCGCTGGACCCGGTCCGATTCCTCGGCAACCGTTCGAGCGGACGCCAGGGCGTCGCCGTGGCCGCCGCTGCGCAGGCCCGCGGCGCCGACGTGATGCTGATCGCCGCGCACCTCGAAGTCGACCCTCCCGAGGGCGTCGAACTGGTCGAGGTGCAGACCGCGCTCGAGCTGCAGGAGGCCGTGACCGAAGCGGCGAGATCGGCCGACATCGTGGTGATGACGGCGGCGGTCGCCGACTACCGGCCCGCTGTGACGCGCGACGCCAAGATCAAGAAGTCCGAGGCGGGCGAGACCCTGAGCATCGAGCTGGTCGCCAACCCCGACATCCTCGCCGGCCTCTCGGCCAACCGCCCGGAGGGCCAGGTCGTCGTGGGGTTCGCGGCGGAGACCGAGCCCGACCCCTCGACGCTGATCGAGCTCGGCCGCACCAAGCTCGCGGCCAAGGGCAGCGACTTCCTCGTGCTCAACCAGGTGGGCTGGGAGCAGGGGTTCGCAACGGAGAGCAACGAGGTCGTGGTGCTGCGCAAGGGCGGCGATATAGTGATGGAGGCCTCGGGGAGCAAGCTGTCGGTGGCCGACCGTATTCTCGACGTCGTCGTCTAGTCGACGTCGAGGACACGGCATCCCGGGCACCGCCCTCGTCCCCGCGATCAAGGAGAACAATGGCAGATCTGCGCCTTTTCACGTCCGAGTCGGTCACCGAGGGTCACCCGGACAAGATCTGCGACCAGATCTCCGACAGCATCCTCGACGCACTGATCGCCGTCGACCCGAGCAGCCGGGTGGCCGTGGAGACCCTGGTCACGACCGGGCTGGTGCACGTCGCGGGCGAGGTGACGACCAACGGCTACGTGGAGATCCCGGCCCTGGTTCGCGAGAAGATCGTCGAGATCGGCTACGACTCGTCGGACGTGAGTTTCGACGGCACCCAGTGCGGTGTCTCGGTCTCGATCGGCGCCCAGTCTCCCGACATCGCGCAGGGCGTCGACAACGCTCTCGAGACGCGTGCCGAGCAGAGCGTCGACCATCTCGATCGCCAGGGCGCCGGCGACCAGGGCATCATGTTCGGCTTCGCGACGACGGAGACCCCGCAATACATGCCGCTGCCGATCTGGTTGGCGCACCGGCTGGCCGAGCGACTCGCCGCCGTCCGCAAAGACGGCACGCTCGACTACCTCCGCCCCGACGGCAAGACCCAGGTGACGATCGGCTACGAGGGCTACACGCCGCGCTCGGTCGAGACCGTCGTCCTGTCCACCCAGCACGCGCCGCGCGTGTCCAGCGAGCAGCTCCAGGCCGAGGTGGTCGAAGAGGTCATCGCCCCGGTGATGCACGCAGCCGGCCTCGAGACCGCGCACATCCGCACGCTCATCAACCCGACCGGCCGCTTCGAGATCGGCGGTCCCAAGGGCGACGCCGGGCTCACCGGCCGCAAGATCATCGTCGACACGTACGGCGGCGCGAGCCGGCACGGCGGAGGCGCCTTCTCGGGCAAAGACCCGTCGAAGGTCGACCGCTCGGCGGCCTACGCCATGCGCTGGGTCGCCAAGAACGCGGTCGCCGCGGGTCTCGCCGACCGTCTCGAGGTGCAGGTGGCGTACGCGATCGGCAAGGCGGCCCCCGTCGGCCTGTACGTGGAGTCGTTCGGCACCGGCACGGTTCCCGACGAGCGCATCATCCGCGCGATTCGCGAGGTCTTCGACCTCCGCCCCGCCGCGATCGTGCGCGACCTCGACCTGCTCCGGCCGATCTACGCGCAGACGGCGACCTACGGCCACTTCGGCCGCGATCTCCCCGACTTCACCTGGGAGCGGCTGGACCGCGTCGACGACCTGCGTTCCGCCGCAGGGCTCTGACGTGGAGGCGGCCGCGCCGGTCGCCCGCGTCGTCCTCGACTCGCCGCTGCCGCAGCTCGACCACCTGTTCGACTACCGCGTGCCGGAAGAGCTGTCAGGGCAGGTGGCACCGGGAGTCCGTGTGCGCGTCCCGCTCCGTTCGGCGGGCAGGGTGGCCGACGGGTTCGTCGTGGAGCTCGCCGAGCCGGATGCGGCCTTCTCCGGCAGCCTGAGCCCGATCGAGGCGGTCGTGTCGCCCGTTCCCGTGCTGACCGACCCGGTCTGGAGGCTCGCCCGTCGCCTCGCCGACCGCAGTGCGGGCACGGCCAGCGACATCCTGCGCCTCGCGGTGCCCGCACGCATGGTGCGCGTCGAGAAGGCCTGGCTCGCCTCGCAGCAGCCGTCCGGCGACGCCGCATCCGTTCCTCCGGAGCATGCGGGGCACGCGGCAGGCGCAGCGTCCGCGGTGCCGGCCTTCCCGGTGCGCGGCTATCGGAGCGGTGTGCTGGAGGCCGCGATCGCGGCGGGGGAGCGGCTCGCACTGCGCCCCATCCCGCGCCTCAGCCGACTCCCCGACGGAACCTGGGTGGGCGAGTGGGCGGTGACCCTCGCGGCACTCGCCATGGCGACCTGGAGGCAGGGAAGCACCGCGATCGTCGCCGTCCCCGATCACCGCGATCTCGACCAACTGGCGGCGGCCCTCGGGGCGATCGCCCCGGCTGAGGCGGTCGTCCGCGCCGACGCCTCCCAGTCGAATCCGGATCGCTACAAGGGCTTCCTGGCGGCGCTCTCGGGCGCGCGGATCGTCATCGGGAACCGTTCAGTCGTCTATGCCCCCGCACGCCGCCTGGGCCTCATCGTGGTCTGGGAGGACAGCGATCCCCTGCTCGCGGAGCCGCTGAGCCCGTACGTCCACGCCCGGGACGCCGCGCTGGTCCGTCAGGAACTGGAGGGCTGTGCGCTCGTCCTGAGCGGCCTGGTACGGAGCGTGGAGGCTCAGCGTCTGGTGGAGCTCGGCTGGCTGCATGACGTCGGACCCGAGCGGGCGTATTCGCCGAAGGTCGTGCTGACGGCCAACCAGAGCGCGTCCGAACCGGCGGCGCGGGCGGCGCGCATCCCGTCGTCCGCCTGGCGTGCGGCGCAGGAGGCACTCAGCGGCGAGAACGGCAGACCGCGCGGTCCGGTGCTCGTGCAGGTCGCCCGGCCGGGCTATCGGCCGGTGCTGGCGTGCGCCCACTGCGGCCAGGCCGCCCGGTGCGCGAAGTGCACGGGTCCGCTCGGCCAGCGCCGTGCGGGTGCGACGGCGTCGTGCGGGTGGTGCGGGGCCCTGGCCACCGGGTGGCGCTGCACGCGCTGCGAGCACACGAAGCTGCGGACGGTCACGCCGGGCTCCGGCCGTACGGCGGAGGAACTGGGCCGCGCGTTCCCCGGCACCCGGGTGATCCTGGCGGACGGCGACCATCCGGTGCTGCGGGTCGCTGCGTCGCCCGCGCTGGTCGTCGCCACCCGTGGCGCCGAGCCCATCGCGGAGGGCGGGTACCAGGCAGTCCTCCTACTCGACGGCGAGCGGATGCTCGCACGGGAGACGCTGCACGTCGCCGAGGACTGCCTGCGCTGGTGGACCAGCGCTGCGGTGCTGGCGGCCCCCGGAGCGCCGACGCTGCTCGTCGGTGTGTCCGGAGACCTCGCGCGTGATTTCGCCACCGACCGGCTGGTCGATTTCGCCCGCGAAGAACTGGCCGACCGGCGTCAGCTGCGCTTCCCGCCCGCTGTGCGACTCGCGTCCGTCACCGGTGCCGAGTCCGCTGTGCGCGCGGTGCTGGAGGCCGTCGACCCCGGCATCCTGATCGACGTGCTCGGCCCGGCTGAAGTGGACGAGAAGGCGGTGCGTGCGATCCTCCGGTTCGAGTACTCCCGCGGTGCCGAGGTCGCGGCGGCCGTGCGCGCGGCGGTCGTGCGCAACGCGACCCAGCGACGCCGGGCACCAGCCGGGCGCGCGGGCTACCGGCCGGCGCCGGCTCTCCGGGTCCGCTTCGACGACCCGGAGATCCTCTGATCGCGGTCGCTCCTCGTCACGCGCGGGCGATCCTCCGCGCGGGTAGACTCGGACGCTGACCAGACCGAAAGAACCTTGCTATGCGACTCGTCTTCGCCGGCACGCCCGCCGTCGCCGTCCCCTCACTCACCGCCCTCGCCGAGCGATTCGAGCTCGCGGCCGTCATCACCCGGGAGGACGCGCCGCTCGGGCGCAAACGGGTGCTGACTCCGTCGCCCGTCGCCGAGGCGGCGGCCGGTCTCGGCCTCGCGGTCATCAAAGCCAACCGGCTGGGAGACGAAGTCACCCGTCAAGTCGCCGATCTCGAGCCCGATCTGGGTGTGATCGTCGCGTACGGCGGACTGGTCCGCGAGCCGCTGCTGTCCACGCCCCGGCTGGGCTGGGTGAACCTGCATTTCTCCCTGCTGCCGCGCTGGCGCGGCGCCGCGCCCGTCCAGCGCGCGGTGATGGCCGGCGACACCGAGACCGGCGCCGCCGTGTTCCAGCTGGTCGCCGCGCTCGACGCCGGTGATGTCTTCGCACAGCTCCGCCGGCCGATCCCAGCCGATGCGACCGCCGGCGCGCTCCTCGAATCGCTCGCCCGGGACGGGGCGGAGCTGCTCGCCGAGACCGTGTCGGACATCGCGGACGGCACAGCCGTCGCGGTGCCGCAGACCGGGGATCCGGTGCTCGCGCCCAAGCTCACGATCGACGATGCGCACCTGGACCTGACTCTGCCGGTCGATGAGGTCTTCGCCCGGCTGCGCGGCGTGACGCCCGAGCCGGGCGCCTGGGTGCTGCTCGACGGCGAGCGCTTCAAGGTGCACGCCGCCCGTCCGGCCGACGGCCTGTCCCTTCCGCCCGGGGTGGTCGCGGAGACCCACGGACGGATCGAGGTGGGCACGGGAACCACGCCGCTCGAGCTCATCACCGTGCAGCCGGCGGGCAAGCGGGCGATGGCCGCCGCCGACTGGTGGCGCGGCGCCGGGGGATCGGCGGTGCTCTCGTGAACGACCGCACCAGGGTCCAGCCGTCCCGGCGCGTCGCGTACGACGTGATCTCGGCGGTCCGGGAGTCCGACGCCTACGCCAACCTCCTGCTTCCCGGTCGCATCGCGCGCGCCGGCCTGTCCCCGGCCGATGCGGCCCTCGCCACGGAGCTGACCTACGGCACCCTGCGGATGCAGGGGTATTACGACCGGGTGATCGTTCGTGCGGCGGGGCGCCCCGTCGACCGGATCGATCCTCCGCTGCTCGACGTGCTGCGGCTCGGAGCCCACCAGCTTCTATCGACGCGCGTGCCGTCGCACGCCGCGGTCAACGAGGCCGTCGCGCTCGCACGGCAGGTCGGCAGCCGCTCGGGCACCGGCTTCGTCAACGGCGTGCTGCGCGAGATCGGCCGCTCGACGCCTGAGGAGTGGCGCGAGCGCGTGCTGGCCGACGCGAAGAACGAGGACGAGCGGTTCGCCGCCCTCACCTCCCACCCGGCGTGGATCGTCCGGGCCTTCCACCGGTCCCTCGAGGCCGAGGGACGCGGTGACGAACTGGAGGCCCTGCTGGAGGCCGACAACACCGCGCCCCGCGTCAACATGGTGGCATTGCCGGGTCTCACCGAGCCGCCGAGCGAGGCGCGACCGGACCGCTTCTCGCCGGTCGGCTTCACCGCGGGCGGCGGTGACCCGCAGGGTCTCGTGACCGCCGCGGAAGGCCGGCTTCGCGTTCAGGACGAGGGGTCCCAGCTCGCAGCGCTCGCGCTGACGCGCGCCCGACCGGTGGAGCAGGGCGAACGCTGGCTCGATCTGTGCGCGGGCCCGGGCGGCAAGGCCGCCTTGCTCGCGGCGGAGGCGCTGGCAGGGGGAGCCTCGCTCGTCGCCAACGAGGTGGTGCCGGCCCGGGCCGAGCTCGTGCGCCGGGCCCTCGCCGCCGTCCCGCTGGACGTGACAGTGTGGGAGCGCGACGGAACCGAGGTCGGCCGCAGCGAGCCGGAGGCGTTCGACCGCATCCTGCTCGACGCGCCCTGCACCGGCCTCGGCGCTCTGCGGCGCCGACCGGAGGCGCGCTGGCGCAAGACCCCACGGGACGTCGCGGAGCTGACCGCGCTCCAGGCGCGCCTGGTCGATTCGGCCGTGGCGGCGCTGAAGCCGGGAGGCCTGCTCGTCTATGTGACCTGCTCGCCGCACGTGGCCGAGACGCGCTCCGTCGTCGCGGATGCCCTCGATCGGCATCGAGGAGTGCTGAGTTCCGGCGAGAGCGCCGACATCGTGCAGTCGGTCGCGAGCGAGCGGCTCGATCTGGCGGGCGATCCGCAGCTGGTGCAGCTCTGGCCGCACCGTCACCTCACCGACGCGATGTTCATCGCCGTGCTCGTGAAGGCGGACGCCCACTAGCGCAGCCGCACCGACCATCCGGCCGCCCCGGTGCCGGGCCGCCCAATAGGCTGGGGACATGGCGACGCGTATCAACCCGAGCATCCTGGCGGCCGACTTCGTGAACCTGGAGCGGGACATCCGGAGCATCGCCGCGGCCGACCTCGTGCACGTCGATGTCATGGACAACCACTTCGTCCCCAATCTGACCTTCGGCCCGCAGATGGTGGGCCGCATCCAGGACGTCAGTCCGATCCCGCTCGACGTGCATCTCATGATCGATGATCCGGACCGGTGGGCGCCGGGGTACGCCGAGCTCGGGGCGCACTCGGTGACGTTCCATGCGGAGGCGGCGGCCGACCCCGTCGCGCTCGCGCGGCGGTTGCGGGCGATCGGAGCGCGAGCCGGGATCGCGCTCAAGCCCGGCACGTCCGCCGAAGGCTATCTCGAGTTGCTCCCCGAGTTCGATCAGGTCCTGGTCATGACGGTCGAACCGGGTTTCGGCGGTCAGTCGTTCATGGTCGAGACGATGCCGAAGCTGCGATCGCTGCGCGACGCCGTCGCGGCGCGCGGGCTCGATGTCTGGCTGCAGGTCGACGGCGGCATCACGGAGGAGACGATCGTCACCGCGGCAGAGAACGGCGCCGACACCTTCGTCGCGGGCTCCAGCGTCTTCCGGGGCGAGCCGGCCGAGCGGATCGCCGCCCTGCGGGCCGCGGCGGCCGGCCACGGGCACTAGTGGGTGTCCGCCCCTGACCTCCTCGGCTGATCTCGTCGGCCGGACTCACCGCGCCGCGATGACGGGATCGTCCGCGGTCTCGGCCTTCGCCCGTGTCCGGGAGGGGATGATCGCGAGCGCACCGACCGCGAGCAGCGCGGTCGCGGCGAAGACGTAGAACCCGCCGGGGTAGGCGAAGCCGAGCGAGACGAGTGTCCCGGTGATCGCGGGCCCGACGATCGCGCCGAGCCGCCCGATGCCCGCGGCGAAGCCGAGCGCCGTACTCCGGATCTCCGGCGGGTACAGCTGCGTGACGAAGGCATACACGAGCACCTGCGCGGAGAACACGAAGACGCCGGTGACGAAGACCGCGACGTAGAGCATCGCGACGTCCTCCAGCCGGATGCTGAGGAACGCGAGCAGCACAGCGGACAGCGCGAACCAGGCCATCGCCACCCGCTTGGTCCCGGAGCGGTCGGCGACGACCCCCGCGAGGACCAGGCCGGTGACCGCACCCGCGTTCAGGACCAGCAGCAGGCCGAGCGAGTCGGTGGAGCCGTAGCCGGCGTCGCGCATCAGCTGGGGGAGCCACGTGTTGAGTCCGTAGACCAGCAGCAGACCCATGAAGGAGGCCGCCCACACGCCGATGCTGATGGTCAGGTAGCGGCGCTCCACCAGCCGGCGCACGGTCGGTCGCTCCTCGCCCTGACGGCCGCGCCGTTCCTCCGGCAGCGCGAGCCGGATGAGCGGGACGGTGACCAGCCCGGCTACGCCGCCGATCGCGAACAGCAGGCGCCAGTCGGGGATCACCGCGAGCGCGAGAAGCGCGGTCAGCACCGCGCCGGCATGATAGCCGGTCATCGTCAGCGTGGTCGCTCTGCCCGCGCGCTCGCGCGGCATCAGATCGGTGACGTACGCGATGGTGACGGGCAGGCAGGCGCCCAGCGCCAGCCCCGCCAGCACGCGCAGGAGCCCGAACACGAAGAGGTTCGGCGCGATGACGATGGCGAGCGTGAGCACGGAGAAGACGGTCACGCAGAGCAGCAGGCACAGCCGTCGGCCGTAGCGGTCGGCCAGCGGCCCCACGGTGAGGGCGCCGACTCCGACGCCCACCAGGCCGACGGTCGCGACGGCGGTCGCAGCAGGGGCGTCGAAGCCCAGCTCGCGGGTGCTGAGAAGCGTGGGGATGACCGTGCCGAGCACCACCAGGTCGAAGCCGTCGAGGGCGACGATCACCCAGCAGAGCACCAGCGGCCAGAATCGGCGGCGAATCGGTTCCATTGGGACCTCCTTGTCGAATGGAATATGTCAGATGAGACCTGCCGACATTAGCACATCGGCGCGCGCTGGCCGCCGGGCCGTCGGAGGCGCGTCAGCAGGCGCTGCTCGGCGACTAGTACGCTGTAACGGTGAAAACCTTCGACGACCTCTTCGCCGAGCTCAGCGAGAAGGCCGAGACCCGCCCGGAAGGCTCCGGGACGGTTCGCGAGCTGGACGCGGGCGTGCACGCCATCGGAAAGAAGATCGTGGAGGAGGCCGCCGAAGTCTGGATGGCCGCGGAATACGAATCCGACGAAGCCGCCGCCGAGGAGATCTCGCAGCTGCTGTACCACCTGCAGGTGCTGCTCATCGCCAAGGGCCTCACTCCGGCCGACGTGTACCGACATCTCTGACGACCGTCACCGGTCCGCAGATCAGTGCCTCCGTCCGTCACGTCACGAAAGCCACAACGCATGCTGAAGATCGCCGTCCCCAACAAGGGCTCCCTTTCCGAGACTGCGGCGCAGATGCTCCATGAGGCCGGCTACCACGGTCGCCGCGACCCCAAGGAGCTCATCGTCGCCGACCCGCGCAACGGCGTGGAGTTCTTCTACCTCCGCCCCCGCGACATCGCGACCTATGTCGGCTCCGGCGCGCTCGACGTGGGGATCACCGGCCGCGACCTGCTGATCGACTCCGGTTCGCCCGCCGCCGAGATCGCCGCGCTCGACTTCGCCGCCTCGACGTTCCGATTCGCGGGGCCGGCCGGGGCGTGCACCGACCTCGCCGACCTCGAAGGCAAACGCGTCGCAACGAGCTACCCGGGGCTGGTGGGGCAGTTCCTCGCCGACAACGGCGTGGACGCGGCGCTGATCAAGCTCGACGGCGCCGTGGAGTCCGCGGTGCGACTGGGTGTGGCGGATGCGGTGGCCGACGTCGTCGAGACGGGCTCCACGCTGCGCAAGCAGGGTCTGGAGATCTTCGGACCGGTGATCCTCGAGTCGGAGGCCGTGCTGGTGTCGTCGCCGTCCCCGGCGACCGGTGTCGACACGCTCCTGCGCCGCCTGCAGGGCGTCATGGTGGCCCGGCAGTACGTGCTGGTCGACTACAACCTCCCCGTCGCGCTGCTCGAGCGGGCCGTCGCGCTGACCCCGGGCGTCGAGTCGCCCACCGTGTCGCCTCTGGGCGAACCCGACTGGGTGGCGGTCCGGGTGATGATCAAGAGTGACAGCACCAACCAGGTGATGGACGACCTCTACGAGCTGGGGGCGCGCGCGATCCTGGTCACCCCGATCCACGCGGCGCGGATCTGATGAGCGTCGCGGTCCGGGTCATCCCGTGTCTCGACGTGGCCGCCGGACGCGTCGTCAAGGGAGTCAACTTCCAGAACCTCCGCGATCAGGGCGACCCGGTCGAGCTGGCCCGCCGGTACTTCGAGCAGGGCGCGGACGAACTGACGTTCCTCGATGTGACGGCGACGGTCGACGACCGGTCGACGACCTACGACGTGGTGCGCGCGACGGCGGAGCAGGTCTTCATCCCGTTGACCGTCGGCGGCGGGGTGCGCAGTCCGGAAGACGTCGCGAAGCTGCTGGGCAGCGGCGCGGACAAGGTGGGCGTCAACTCGGCCGCGATCGCCCGACCCGAGCTGGTGGCGGAGATCGCCGGACGGTTCGGCGCGCAGGTCCTCGTGCTGTCCCTCGACGTCAAGCGTTCCGCCGGCACCCCGTCCGGCTTCGTGGTCACCACGCACGGCGGCCGGACCGAGACCGGTATCGACGCGCTCGAGTGGGCGCAGCGCGCGATCGAGCTGGGAGCGGGGGAGCTCCTGGTGAACTCGATCGACGCCGACGGCACCAAAGAAGGCTTCGACCTGGAGCTCATCCGTGAGATGCGCGCGATCAGCCGAGTGCCGGTCATCGCCTCGGGCGGCGCGGGCTCCGTCACCGACTTCGTGCCCGCGATCGACGCGGGCGCCGACGCGGTGCTGGCGGCGAGCGTGTTCCACTCGGGTGAGATGACCATCGATGATGTGAAGAACGAGCTGCGCGAAGCAGGTCTGGAGGTGCGCTCATGACCGCCGCCGACGAGGTGATCGGCCGGATCCGGTTCAGTGACGCCGGGCTGGTCCCCGCCGTCATCCAGCAGTGGGACTCGCGCGAGGTTCTCATGATGGGCTGGATGGACGCCGAGGCCGTGCGCCGCACGCTCACCGAGGGCCGAGTCACGTTCTGGTCGCGCTCGCGGCGGGAGTACTGGCGCAAGGGAGACACCTCCGGCCACGTGCAGTACGTCAAGGGTGCCGCGCTGGACTGCGACGGCGACACGCTGCTGGTGACGGTCGAGCAGATCGGGGCGGCCTGTCACACCGGCACGCGCACGTGCTTCGACGCGGACGTGCTGGAGCCCGTGGTGGCCGATTCCGAGGGCGCGCGCCTCGCGGCCGAGATGGGGTCCGACCTGTGATCGCGACAGCGGGCGGCACGACAGGGCGGGAGGAGTTCGGCGCCCTGGCCGCCGAGCACCGGGTGGTCCCGGTCGTCCGGGAGCTCTTCGCCGACGGGGAGACGCCCGTCGGAATCTATCGCAAGCTCGCGGCGGGGCGGCCGGGCACGTTCCTGCTGGAGTCCGCGGAGCAGGGCGGCATCTGGTCGCGGTTCTCGTTCGTCGGCGCGGCCTCGTTCGGGATGCTGACCCAGGACGGCGACGACGTGCGCTGGCTCGACTACGGGCTCTCGGCGCGGCGCGCGCTCGGTGCGGAGGCGGCCGGCCGGCCGCTCGACGCCCTCGCGGCCCTGCACGAGCGGTGGAGCACCCCGCGCATCCCGGGTCTGCCGCCGTTGACCGGCGGTCTGGTGGGCTTCATCGGCTGGGAGGCCGTGCGCCAGCTGGAGCGGCTGCCGCAGCGGCCGCCGGCCGATTACGACGTGCCCGGCCAGGCCATGGCGTTCGTCGCCGACCTGGTCGTGATCGACCACCGGTCCGGCACGGTCAAGCTCATCGCCAACGCACTCGCCGACGGTGAGCACGACGCCGACTCGCTGTGGGAGGACGCGCAGGAGCGACTCGACCGCATGCAGACCGAACTGGCGCAGCCGTCGGAGGCCTGGCTGGCCGACGTCGACCTCGCCGCGACCGGGCGGCCTGTTTCGCGCACCCGGGAGGAGGACTTCCTGGCGTCGGTCGAGACCGCCAAGGAGCGGATCGTCGACGGCGACATCTTCCAGGTGGTCATCTCGCAGCGCTTCGAGCTCGAATGCACCGCCTCCGCCCTCGACGTCTACCGGGTGCTGCGTTCGCTGAACCCGAGCCCTTACATGTACCTGCTGTCCCTGGAACGCCCGGACGGCGAGCCGTACCAGATCGTGGGCTCCTCGCCCGAGGCGCTGGTGAAGGTGCAGGAGGGTCGGGCGTTCACGCATCCCATCGCCGGTTCGCGCCCGCGCGGTGCGACGCCGGAAGAGGATCTGGATCTGGAGGCTTCGCTGCTGGCCGACGACAAGGAGCGCGCCGAGCACCTCATGCTCGTCGACCTCGCACGCAACGACCTGCTCAAGGTCTGTTCGGCGGGCAGCGTCGAGGTGACCGAGTTCATGCGGGTCGAACGGTTCAGCCACATCATGCACATCGTCTCGTCGGTGGAGGGCGACCTGCTCCCGGATGCGGGTGCGATCGATGTCTTCCGCGCGACGTTCCCCGCCGGCACGCTCTCCGGCGCTCCGAAGCCGATGGCGCTGCGGATCATCGACGAGCTCGAACCGGCTCAGCGCGGCGTCTACGGGGGAGTGATCGGGTACTTCGACTTCGCGGGCGACGCGGATCTGGCCATCGCGATCCGCACGGCGACCATCATGGGCGGAGTCGCGCGGGTCCAGGCGGGGGGCGGCCTCGTAGCCGACTCCGTGCCGCTTCTGGAGTTCCAGGAGTCGCGGAACAAGGCGGCGGCGCCGCTTCGCGCGGTCGCGGTCGCGAACGGGATGAGACGGGTGCAGGGTGCGGACTGAGAACCGCCGTGTCAAGTATCTGACGCTCCTCGCCCTCGTCGTCGGCAGCGGGCTCGGACTGCTCTCGGCGACGCAGACCTGGTTCGAGATCCATGTCAAAGACGTCGCGAACCACGCCGAGACGGTCACGGTGGCCGGTTCGGCCGCCGCACCCGCTCTCACGGCGCTCTCGCTGGCCGGGCTGGCGTTGACAGCGGCGCTCGCGATAGCGGGACCGGCCTTCCGCGTGGTCCTGTCGATCCTGGGCGTTCTTCTGGGTGTCTCGATCGTCTACTCGGCTCTTGCCGTGGTGGCCGATCCGCTGCGGGCGGCGAGCGGCTCGATCACCTCGGCGACGGGCGTCGCGGGGGAGGCCTCGCTGCGCAGGCTCGTCGACAGCACGGCCACGGAGTTCTGGCCCTGGCCGGCCGTCGTCGGCGGGGTGCTCGTCGTGATCGCGGCCATCGCCGCTATCGTCTTCGTGCGCGCGTGGCCCGGCCCGTCCCGGCGCTACCAGGCGCGATTCGCCGGGGAGGACGGCCGATCGGCCGAGGATGCGATCGCGGAGCTGGCGTCCGACGACCGCCTCGAGGAGCCGGCGCCAGGCGCCGCCGGTGACGACGCGGAGGCCCGCGCGACGGCCGACGGCGACGCGCCTGACGAACCCACCGCGCTCGACCGCGACACCGCGATCGACAGCTGGGACGAGCTGAGCCGCGGCGACGATCCCACGCGCTGAGCCACTAGACTGGTCGCGATCCACAAATCGTGCGCCATCCCTGCCCGACCGGTCGAGGCCGAGCGGGCCGGAGCGGCGCACCCGACGTGCAGGAGTCCCATGAGCACCGAGTCAGTCGACCCAGGCCACGGTCATTCGCCCGCGGCGTGGACGGCCGTGATCATCATGCTGATCGCCTTCGCGATCGGAGCCGTCGCCTTCTTCTTCGACGCTCCGATCATCGTCTGGCTGTCGGCTGGTCTCGCCGTGATCGGTCTGATCGTCGGCTGGATCATGAAGCGCGCGGGCTACGGAGTGGGCGGCTCCAAGTACCAGCCGAAGGGCCACTAACCCGTGCTCGCCGACCTCGTCGCCGGCGCGCTCGAGGATGCGGACCGGAGACGCGCCGAGCGTCCGCTCGCGGTGGTCGAAGCCGCTGCGGCAGCCCGCGAGCCGGCCATCGACGCGGTGGCGGCTCTTGCGCCGGCCGAGCGGGTGAGGATCATCGCCGAAGTCAAGCGCGCGAGCCCGTCGCGCGGCGATCTCGCGACGATCCCCGATCCCGCCGCACTCGCAGCGCTCTACGAGAGGGGCGGGGCGAGCGCGATCAGCGTCCTCACCGAGGAACGCCGCTTCAAGGGTTCGCTCGCCGACCTGGAGGCCGTGCGCGCCGCCGTGTCGCTGCCCGTGCTCCGCAAGGAGTTCGTCGCCGACCCGTACCAGGTGTTCGAGGCTCGCGCAGCGGGCGCCGACCTGGTGCTGCTGATCGTCGCCGCGCTCGACCAGGACCGCCTGGTGGAGCTGCACGGCCTCATCTCGGAGCTGGGCATGACCGCCCTGGTCGAGGCGCACACCGAGGACGAGCTGAGTCGCGCGTTCGACACCGGTGCGACGCTGGTGGGCGTGAACGCGCGCAACCTCTCGACGTTCGAGCTGGACCGGGACCTGTTCGGCCGCCTGGCCGACCGTTACCCGTCCGGCGTCATCCGCGTGGCGGAGTCGGCTGTGAAGTCGGCCGACGATGTCGCGCATTACCGAGCGGCGGGCGCGGATGTCGTGCTCGTCGGCGAGGCGCTCGTCACGAGCGACCCGATCGCCACGCTCGGCGAGTTCCTGGGAGACTGATGTCCCTTCGTTCTGAACACGGACCCTACTTCGGCGAGTTCGGCGGGCGTTTCGTGCCCGAGTCGCTCGTCGCCGCCCTCGACGAGCTCACCGTGGCGTGGGAGGAGGCCAAAGCCGACCCCGCGTTCCGCGCGGAGCTCGACGAGTTGCACCGCAGCTACACCGGACGCCCGAGCATCATCACCGAGGTGCCGCGCTTCGCACGGCATGCCGGGGGCGCCCGGGTCATCCTCAAGCGCGAGGACCTGAACCACACCGGCTCGCACAAGATCAACAACGTGCTCGGCCAGGCCATCCTCACCAAGCGCATCGGCAAGACCCGCGTCATCGCCGAGACCGGTGCGGGCCAGCACGGCGTCGCGACGGCGACCGCCGCCGCGCTCTTCGGCCTCGAGTGCACGATCTACATGGGCGAGGTCGACACCGAGCGCCAAGCGCTGAACGTCGCACGCATGCGGCTGCTCGGCGCCGAGGTCGTGGCCGTGAAGACCGGATCGCGCACCCTCAAGGACGCGATCAACGACGCGATGCGCGACTGGGTCACCAACGTCGAGGACACCAACTACATCTTCGGCACGGTCGCAGGTCCGCACCCGTTCCCCGAGATGGTGCGCGACCTCCAGAAGATCATCGGCGAGGAGGCCCGCGAGCAGGTCCTCGCACTCACGGGCCGGCTTCCCGACGCCGTCGCGGCGTGCGTCGGCGGCGGCTCCAACGCCATGGGGATCTTCCACGCCTTCCTCGACGACGAAGACGTGCGCCTGGTCGGCTTCGAGGCCGGTGGCGAGGGGGCGGAGACTCCCCGACACGCCGCGACCATCACCAAGGGGCGACCGGGCGTCCTGCACGGTGCGCGCAGCATGCTGCTCCAGGACGAGGACGGGCAGACGATCGAGTCGCACTCGATCTCGGCCGGCCTCGACTATCCGGGAGTCGGCCCGGAGCACGCCTGGCTGGCGAAGATCGGCCGTGCCGAGTATCGTCCGGTGTCCGACGCCGACGCCATGGAGGCGTTGCGCCTGCTCAGCCGCACCGAGGGGATCATCCCGGCCATCGAGTCGGCGCACGCCCTGGCCGGCGCGCTCGAGCTCGGCAAGGAGATCGGCCCCGAGGGCATCGTGCTCGTGAACCTCAGCGGCCGCGGCGACAAAGACATGGAGACCGCCGGACGCTACTTCGGCCTGATCGACGAAGGAGCCGTGCAGTCGTGAGCCGCGTGGCAGACACCATCGCGCGTCGGAACGCCGAGGCGGGCGGCGCGCTCATCGGCTATCTGCCGGCGGGCTTCCCCGACCTGCAGACCAGCATCGACGCCGCCGTCGCCCTCGCCGAGAACGGGGTCGACGTCATCGAGCTGGGCCTGCCCTACTCCGATCCGGTGATGGACGGCGCGGTCATCCAGGCTGCGACGCAACAGGCGCTCTCGAACGGATTCCGCCTGCGCGACGGCTTCACCGCGGTGCGCGAGATCACCGAGCGCGTCGACATCCCGGTTCTGGTCATGACCTACTGGAACCCCGTACTGCAGTACGGAGTCGACCGCTTCGCCGACGATCTGCTCGCGGCGGGCGGCGCCGGGCTCATCACCCCCGACCTCATCCCCGACGAGGGCGCGGACTGGCTCGCGGCCTCCGATCGCACCGGCCTCGACCGGGTGTTCCTCGCCGCGCCGTCCTCGACGGATGAGCGCCTCCGCTCGACCATCGCGAACAGCCGCGGCTTCGTCTACGCGGTCTCCACGATGGGCATCACCGGCGCCCGCAGCGACGTGGACACCGCTGCGCGCACGCTGGTCGCACGGCTGCGCGACGCGGGTGCGACGAGCACGTGCGTCGGGCTCGGGATCTCCAGCGCGGCCCAGGTCGCGGAGGTGCTCGAATACGCCGACGGAGCGATCGTCGGATCCGCGCTCGTCAAGGCCCTCGCCGACGGCGGGGTCGCCCGGGCCGGCCGCGTCGCGGCCGAGCTCGCGGCGGGTACGGCCCGGCAAGGCGCCTCTGCCTGACGCCGGCGCTTCGCCGCTTCCCGCGGGTCGGTGGCATCGCAGACCTGCATCTAGACTGGAGGCCGTGCGCCGCTCGGCGCCGGACTCCAAAGGACACGAAAGGTAGTCATCGCGTGGTCGCGACGATGAGCAGCTGGGTTGCCAGCATCCCGAGCCCGGGGCCCGAGTGGCAGCAGATCCCGATCGACATCTTCGGCCTGCACTGGCGCATCCAGACCTACGCCATCATGATCCTGATCGGCATCGTGGTCGCGGCCCTCTGGACCTCCCGCCGCCTCACCAAGCGCGGTGCGGAGCCGGGGGTGATCCTCGACATCCTGCTCTGGGCCGTCGTCCTCGGCATCATCGGTGCGCGGCTCTACCACGTGTTCACCCATCCGACCGACTACTTCTACCCGGGCGCGAACCTCTGGAACGTGTTCGCGATCTGGGAGGGCGGCAACGCCATCTTCGGCTCGCTGATCGGCGGCGCCGTCGGCATCTGGATCGCCTGCCGCATCAGCGGCCTGCGGTTCTGGAGCGTCGCAGACGCCCTGGCTCCCGCGCTGCTGCTCGCTCAGGCGATCGGCCGACTGGGCAACTACTTCAACCAGGAGCTGTTCGGACTGCCGACCAACCTGCCCTGGGGCCTGCAGATCGACGCGGGCAACAAGGCGATCCCGGTCGGACTGCCCGACAACACGCTGTTCCAGCCGCTGTTCCTCTACGAGATCATCTGGAACGTCATCGGCGTCGTCGTCATCCTGTTCCTCGAGCGGAAGTTCCGTCTGCAGTGGGGCAAGTCGCTTGCCGTCTACCTCGTCTGGTACGGCCTGGGCCGGTCGTACCTGGAGTCGATCCGCATCGACCCGAGCGAGTTCTCGTTCCTCGGCATCCAGAGCAACGTGTGGGCCGCCTTCGCGGCCGTCGTGGTGGGCATCGTGCTCTTCATCGTGCAGTCCCGGCGCCACCCCGGGCTGGAGCCCAGCGTCTACGCTCCGGGTCGTGAATGGGTTCGCCCGGATGCTGAGGTAGACTCTGACGACACGGACTCGGATGACGAGGACTTCGTCGATGGCGACGGGGAGCCCACCGCGTCCGCAGGAGCCAAGGCCACAAGCCCGTCGAACGGATGACCTCCGTCGGCTCATGACAACGCGGCATTCTCACACACCCGTCAAGGCACACACCCGTCGAGGCGATCCCGTAACCATCATCTGACCGCACGGACGTCCCGGGCCGCACACAAGCCCGGCGCAACAGCGGCGGAATCCTCCCAGCAACGGGCCGAAGGCGTCCCCGCACTCCAATCCCCACATCCACGACACTGTGAGGACGGTCGACATATGGCGCTCACGCCTCCCCATACCCGGTTCAGCATGGTTCCCGGCAAGCAGGGTCTCTACGACCCCGCGTCCGAGAAGGACGCCTGTGGCCTCGCCATGGTCGCGACGCTGCGCGGAACCGCCGGGCACGACATCATCGACGCGGCGCTCGAAGCGCTGCGACACCTGGAGCACCGCGGCGCGGTCGGCTCCGACGCCGGAACGGGCGACGGCGCCGGCATCATCACCCAGGTCCCCGACGCCTTCCTGCGCGCCGTCTCCGGCTTCGACCTGCCGGGCGCGGGTCGCTTCGCCGTCGGCAACGCGTTCCTCCCGGCGGACGCCGACGAGCGCGAGCGGATCAAGTCCGCCATCGCGCAGATCGCGGGGGAGCACGACCTGACCGTTCTGGGCTGGCGCCCGGTGCCGGTGCGCCCGGACGAGCTCGGCAACCTGGCGCGCGCGGCGATGCCGGTCATCGAGCAGCTGTTCGTGTCGAGCACGCGCCTCGACGAGCGCGGGGAGCCGCTCGGCGGGATCGCTCTCGACCGCCTCACGTTCTTCCTGCGCAAGCGCGCGGAGCGCGAGCTCGACCTCTACTTCTCGTCGCTGTCGAGCCGCACGATGGTCTACAAGGGGATGGTGACGACCCTCCAACTGGAGCCGTTCTACCCCGACCTCTCCGACCAGCGGTTCGCCTCCAAGCTGGCCCTGGTGCACTCGCGCTACTCGACCAACACCTTCCCGTCCTGGCCGCTCGCGCAGCCGTTCCGGATGATCGCCCACAACGGCGAGATCAACACGGTGCAGGGCAACCGCAACTGGATGCGCGCGCGTCAGTCGCAGCTCGAGAGCGAGCTCCTCGGCGACCTGGCTCCCGTCCTCCCGATCGTGACGCCCGGGGCGTCCGACTCCGCGTCGTTCGACGAGGTCGTGGAGCTCATCTCGCTCACCGGCCGCTCGCTGCCGCACGCGGTGATGATGATGGTCCCGGAGGCGTGGGAGAACCAGACCGAGATCGACCCGGTCCGCCGCGACTTCTACGAGTACCACTCGATGCTCATGGAGCCGTGGGACGGGCCCGCCGCCATCGTCTTCACCGACGGCTCCCTCGTGGGCGCGACCCTGGACCGCAACGGTCTGCGCCCCGGCCGGTACGTCGTGACCAACGACGGCCTCGTGGTGCTCGCCTCGGAGATCGGTGTGCTCGACATCGAGCCCAGCAGGGTCGTCCGCAAGGGCCGGCTGCGTCCCGGCCGCATGTTCCTGGTCGACACCGTCGCCGGGCGACTCATCGAAGACGACGAGATCAAATCGGAGCTCGCCGCCGGTGCGCCGTACGGCGAGTGGCTCGACGAGGGCCGCATCAACCTCAAAGACCTGCCGGAGCGCGAGCACATCGTGCACACCCCGGCCTCCATCACGCGCCGCCAGCGCACCTTCGGCTACACGGAGGAGGAGGTCCGCATCCTCCTTAAGCCGATGGCCACGAACGGCGCGGAGCCGCTCGGCGCGATGGGCTCGGACACGCCCGTCGCCGTGCTCTCGGAGCGCCCGCGGCTGCTGTTCGACTACTTCACGCAGCAGTTCGCGCAGGTCACCAACCCGCCGTTGGACTCCATCCGCGAAGAGGTCGTCACGACCATGAAGCTCGGCCTCGGCCCCGAGCGCAACCTGCTCACGGCCGGACCGGAGCACGCCCGCCAGGTCGTCCTGGACTTCCCGGTCATCGACAACGACGAGCTCGCGAAGATCCAGCACATCGACCCGCGGCCCGGCAGCAGGCTCACGACGACCGTGCGCGGTCTGTACCGCTTCGAGGCCGGTCCCGACGCGCTGAAGCGCCGGCTGGCGGAGATGTGCGACGAGGTCGACGAGGCCATCGAGGCCGGAGCGCAGTTCATCGTCCTGAGCGACCGCGACTCCACCAAAGACCTGGCGCCGATCCCGTCGCTCCTCATGCTGGCCGCCGTGCACCATCACCTGATCCGCGCGGAGAACCGCATGAAGGTGGGCCTGATCGTGGAGGCAGGCGACGTGCGTGAAGTGCACCACGTCGCGCTGCTCATCGGTTACGGCGCGTCGGCGATCAACCCCTACCTTGCGATGGAGACCTGCGAGGAGTTGGTTCGCAGCGGGATGATCACCTCCGTCTCGCCCGAGAAGGCCGTCAAGAACGTGATCAAGGCTCTCGGCAAGGGCGTCCTCAAGATCATGTCCAAGATGGGCATCTCGACGGTGTCGTCGTACGCCGGCGCCCAGGCGTTCGAGGCCGTCGGCCTCAGCCAGGAGTTCGTCGACGAGTACTTCACCGGCACGACGAGCAAGCTCGGCGGCATCGGCATCGAGGTGATCGCGGCCGAGAACCTCGCTCGGCACAGCAGCGCGTATCCGGCGGAGGGCGCCATCGTCGCCCACGAGCGTCTTGCGACAGGCGGCGAGTACCAGTGGCGTCGCGACGGCGCCCCGCACCTGTTCAACCCGGAGACCGTCTTCCGGCTGCAGCACTCCACGCGCACACGCCGCTACGACATCTTCCGCGAGTACACCAAGCTGGTGGACGACCAGGCCGAGTCGCTCATGACGCTGCGCGGCATGTTCGCGCTCAAGACCGGCACGCGTCCCGCCGTGCCGATCGACGAGGTCGAGCCGGTCGAGTCGATCGTCAAGCGGTTCTCCACCGGCGCGATGAGCTACGGCTCGATCTCCAAGGAGGCGCACGAGACGCTTGCGATCGCGATGAACCGGCTGGGCGCCAAGTCCAACACCGGGGAGGGCGGCGAGGACCTCGACCGTCTGCTCGACCCGGAGCGCCGCAGCGCGATCAAGCAGGTCGCCTCCGGCCGGTTCGGTGTCACGTCCATGTATCTGACGCACGCCGACGATATCCAGATCAAGCTCGCCCAGGGCGCGAAGCCCGGCGAGGGCGGTCAGCTGCCGCCCACGAAGGTCTACCCGTGGGTCGCCCGCACCCGGCACGCGACCGCCGGCGTCGGTCTCATCTCGCCGCCGCCGCACCACGACATCTACTCGATCGAGGATCTCAAGCAGTTGATCTTCGACCTGAAGCGTGCCAACCCGCAGGCGCGGGTGCACGTCAAGCTCGTGAGCGAATCGGGCATCGGCGCGGTCGCGGCCGGAACGGCCAAGGCCCTCGCCGACGTCATCCTGGTCTCCGGCCACGACGGCGGAACCGGCGCCTCCCCGGTCAACTCGCTCAAGCACGCGGGCACGCCGTGGGAGCTCGGCCTCGCCGAGACGCAGCAGACACTCATGCTCAACGGCATGCGCGAGCGCGTCGTCGTGCAGGTCGACGGCCAGCTGAAGACCGGCCGCGACGTGATCGTCGGTGCCCTGCTCGGCGCGGAGGAGTTCGGCTTCGCGACCGCCCCGCTCGTCGTCTCCGGCTGCATCATGATGCGCGTGTGCCACCTCGACACCTGCCCGGTGGGCGTCGCCACGCAGAACCCGGAGCTGCGCTCCCGGTTCTCGGGCAAGCCGGAGTTCGTCGTGAACTTCTTCGAGTTCATCGCCCAGGAGGTGCGCGAGTACCTCGCCGAACTCGGCTTCCGCAGTCTCGACGAGGCGATCGGCCACGCCGAGCTGCTCGACGCCGACCGTGCCATCGAGCACTGGAAGGCGTCGGGCATGGACCTGACCCCGATCCTGCGCGGTCCGGAGTTCCCGGAGAGCGCGCCACGCAAGAACGGCCGCGCACAGGACCACGAGCTGGACGAGCACTTCGACAACCAGCTCATCCAGGCGGCGCACGACGTGCTCTCCGCGGAGCACCCCGGGGCGAACGGTGCCACGCTCTCGCTGTCCCTGCCCATCCGGAACACCGAGCGGGCGGTCGGCACCATGCTCGGCCACGAGGTGACCGTGCGCCACGGCGAGAACGGCCTGCCCACCGGCACCATCGACATCACGCTCACCGGTTCCGCCGGCCAGTCGCTCGGTGCATTCCTCCCGGCCGGCATCACACTGCGCCTGGAGGGCGACTCCAACGACTACGTCGGCAAGGGGCTCTCGGGCGGCCAGATCATCGTGCGGCCGCCGCAGGGCAGCGTCTTCCCCGCCGAGCGGAACGTCATCGCCGGGAACGTGATCGGCTACGGCGCGACGCAGGGCAGCATGTTCATCCGCGGCATCGTGGGCGAGCGCTTCCTGGTCCGCAACTCCGGCGCGACGGCGGTCGTGGAGGGCGTCGGCGACCACGCGCTCGAGTACATGACGGGAGGCCTCGCGGTCATCCTGGGCGGCACCGGGCGCAACCTGGGCGCCGGCATGTCGGGTGGAACCGCGTACGTGTACGAGCTGAAGGACGAGCGCGTCAACCGCGAGGCGCTCGCCAGCGGGGAGCTGGAACTCCTCCCGCTCGGCAGCGCCGACATCGAGATCGTTCGCGATCTGCTGGAGCAGCATCGAGCTGAGACCGGCTCGGCCCTGGCCGACCGGATGCTCGCGGACTTCGACGACACCGTCGCGAAGTTCGTCAAGGTGCTCCCGCGCGACTACGCGGCCGTGCTGCAGATGCGGCAGGAGGCCGTCGACGAGGGTCTCGACCCCGACGGCGACATTGTGTGGAACCGGATTCTGGAGGTGACCGGTGGCTGATCCCAAGGGTTTCTTGAAGACGACGGAGCGCGAGCTCCCCAAGCGCCGACCGGTCTCGGTCCGGCTCATGGACTGGAAAGAGGTCTACGAGGCGGGCGACCCCGCCCAGCTGCGCCGCCAGGCCGGCCGGTGCATGGACTGCGGCGTGCCGTTCTGCCACCAGGGCTGCCCCCTCGGCAACCTGATCCCGGAGTGGAACGACCTGATGTGGCGCGGGGAGGGCCGCCAGGCCATCGAGCGCCTGCACGCGACCAACAACTTCCCCGAGTTCACCGGGCGGCTGTGCCCGGCGCCGTGCGAGTCGTCGTGCGTGCTCGGCATCAACCAGCCTGCGGTGACGATCAAGCAGGTCGAGGTGTCGATCATCGACCAGGCCTGGCAGAACGGCTGGGTGCAGCCGCATCCCCCGGAGCGGCTCACCGGCAAGACCGTCGCGGTCGTCGGTTCCGGCCCTGCGGGCCTCGCCGCCGCCCAGCAGCTGACCCGCGCCGGTCACACGGTCGCCGTGTACGAGCGTGACGACCGCATCGGCGGCCTGCTGCGCTACGGCATCCCGGACTTCAAGATGGAGAAGAAGCACCTTGAGGCGCGTCTGAACCAGATGATGGCCGAGGGCACGCGGTTCCGCGCCGGCGTCAACATCGGCGTCGACATCGCGTGGGACGACCTCCGCGCGCGCTACGACGCCGTGGTGGTGGCGACCGGTGCGATGGTGCCGCGCGACCTCCCGATCCCGGGTCGAGACCTCGCGGGTGTGCACTTCGCGATGGAGTACCTCGTCCAGCAGAACAAGGCGGGCGCCGGCGACCAGATCGCCGATCAGATCACCGCGGACGGCAAGCACGTGGTCGTCCTCGGCGGCGGCGACACGGGCGCCGACTGCATCGGCACGGCGCACCGCCAGGGCGCCGCGAGCGTGACCAACCTCGCGATCGGCAAGCAGCCTCCGTCGGAGCGCCCGCCGCACCAGCCGTGGCCGATGACCCCGACGCTGTTCGAGGTGCAGAGCGCGCACGAAGAGGGCGGTGCACGCGAGTACCTCGCATCGACCGTCGAGTTCCTCGCGAACGAGTTCGGCGAGGTCCGGGCACTGCGCGTCGCCGAGACCGAATACCTCGACGGCCGACGTGTGCCGAAAGCCGGAACCGAGCGCGAGATCCCGGCCGACCTGGTGCTGCTCGCACTCGGATTCACCGGTCCGGAGCAGGACGGCCTGAGCGGTCAGCTCGGCCTCCCGTTCGACGACCGGGGTAATGTGGCCCGTGACGGCGGCTACCAGACCAGCGAGGCCGGCGTGTTCGTCGCGGGCGACGCAGGCCGCGGTCAGTCGCTCATCGTCTGGGCCATCGCAGAGGGCCGGGCAGCGGCAGCCGCCGTCGACCGGTATCTTGAAGGGGAGACGCAGTTGCCGTCGCCGGTCCGTCCCACCGACCGGGGCATCCTCGTCTGATCCCCTCCATCACGAGAACGCGCCGTCAGGGGCGCGAGAATCACGGAGCATTGAAAAACCCATGAGAAGGGCGAAAATCGTCGCGACCCTCGGTCCGGCGACCTCCAGTTACGACAACATCCGCGCGATCATCGACGCGGGTGTGGACGTGGCGAGGATGAATCTGAGCCACGGCAGCTACGACGTGCACGAGGGGGTCTACGCCAACGTGCGCAAGGCCGCCGAGGACGCGGGCAAGCCGGTCGCCGTCCTGGTCGACCTCCAGGGCCCCAAGATCCGTCTCGGCAAGTTCGAAGCCGGCCCCTACGAGCTCGCCGAGGGCGATATCTTCAAGATCACCACCGATGACATCATCGGCACCAAGGAGATCTCCTCGACCACGTTCAAGGGCCTGCCGCAGGACGTAAGGCCGGGCGACTACCTGCTGATCGACGACGGCAAGGTGCGCGTGCGCGTCGTCGAGGTCGAGGGCAACGTCGTGACGACGGAGGTCGTCGTCGCCGGTCCGGTCTCCAACAACAAGGGCATCAACCTGCCGGGCGTCGCCGTCAACGTGCCCGCGCTGTCCGAGAAGGACGAGGCGGACCTGCGCTGGGGCCTCAAGCTCGGGGCGGACATCATCGCGCTCTCGTTCGTGCGCAACGCGATCGACATCGAGCGCGTGCACGAGATCATGGCCGAGGAGGGCCGCAAGGTCCCCGTCGTGGCCAAGATCGAGAAGCCGCAGGCCGTGGAGGCGCTGGAGGAGATCATCGAGGCGTTCGACGCCATCATGGTCGCCCGAGGCGACCTCGGCGTCGAGCTGCCGCTGGAGGCCGTGCCGATCGTGCAGAAGCGCGCTGTCGAGCTCGCCCGCCGCGCGGCCAAGCCGGTCATCGTCGCGACCCAGATGCTCGAGTCGATGATCTCCAGCCCGGTCCCGACCCGTGCAGAGACCTCCGACGTCGCCAACGCCGTTCTCGACGGCGCCGACGCCGTGATGCTCTCCGGCGAGACCAGCGTCGGCGAGTACCCGGCGATCACGGTCGCGACCATGGCCCGTATTGTGACCTCCACCGAGGAGCACGGGCTCGACCGCATCCAGCCGCTCGGCACGCGCCCCCGCACCCAGTCGGGAGCGATCACCCTGGCCGCGACGGAGGTCGCCGACTTCGTCGAGGCGAAGTTCCTCTGCGTCTTCACCGAGTCGGGCGAGTCGGCCCGCCGCATGGCCCGCCTGCGCAACAAGATCCCGATCCTGGCCTTCACGCCGGAGGAGTCGGTGCGCCGCCGCATGTCGCTGTTCTGGGGCGTGGAGTCCTTCGTGGTCGGCCGTGTCACGCACACCGACCAGATGGTCGCCCAGGTCGACGAGGCGCTCAAGTCCACCGGTCGCGCCGTCGACGGCGACAAGGTGATCATCATCTCCGGCTCCCCTCCCGGGATCCCCGGAACCACGAACGACATCCGCGTCCACAGGGTCGGCGACGTCCTGTAGCGACGGATGAGGGAGGCCCCGCTTCGGCGGGGCCTTCTGCGTGCCAGGAGGGTTCGTACGGAGGGCTCCCAGCCGAGGTCATACCAGGGGATGATTTCGTGTTCTCCCATGGAATCCGGAGGGTCGGCGCGGGTGTCCCCAGCGTATCCTCGGCACTATGAAGCACCGTCTGGTCCGCTGGCTGCCCGCCATCGTCGTCCCCGTCGCGATCGCCGCGGGAGCGATCGCCGTCCCGCTCGCAGCGGGGGCGGCCGACCTCCCCGTCAAGTCGCCGGAGGACGTCCTCCGGCTCGTCGCGTCGAGCGATACGAAGGCGTTCTCGGGAACGGTCGAGCAGAGCTCTGACCTGGGGCTGCCCAGCCTGCCGAAGTCGACCGGCGGTTCCAGCGCCGGCGACTCCGTCGCGAGCACGCTCGAGTTGTTGATGGGCGACCACATGGCCAAGGTGTACGTGGACGGGCCGACGAAGGTGCGGGTCCAGGTGCTCGACCAGCTCGCCGAGCGCGACGCGATCCGCAATGGCTCCGACGTCTGGCTGTATCAGTCGTCCGACGAGTCGGTGACGCACCTCACGGTGCCCGCGCACAGGGACGGCACGCCGACCGCCGCCCCTGATACGACCGGTCCTGACGCGGCCGCTCCTGACCCGACCGCCACCACTCCGCAAGCGCTCGCTCAGCGTTTCCTCGCCGCCGTCGACCCGACCACCGCGGTCTCCCTCGGCGCGAACACGAAGGTCGCCGGCCGCGACGCGTACGACCTGGTGCTGACGCCACGGACCGACGCCACCCTGGTGGGCTCGGTCGCCATCGCGGTCGACGGCCAGACCGGACTCCCGCTGCGCGTCCAGGTGACGGCGCGCGGGGCGTCCTCTCCTGCTTTCGAGGCCGGTTTCAGGTCGTTCAGCCCGGGAGCGCCCGATGCGAGCGTCTTCTCGTTCACGCCGCCGAAGGGGGCGACCGTGGTCGAGCGCTCGCCCAAGCCGGGTGAGCGCGCCGACCGCACCGCACACCCGAAGCCCACGATGACCGGCACCGGCTGGGCGACGATCGTGAGCCTCCCGGCAGGCACGGTGCCCGCTCGGGCCCTCGCCGACCCGCTCGTCGGTGAGCTGACGCAGCCGGTCGACGGCGGGCGCGCTCTCTCGACCACGCTGCTCTCGGTGCTCGTCACCGCCGACGGGCGCGTTCTCGCCGGCTCCGTTCCGGTCTCCGCGCTGCAGTCCGCCGCACGGTGAGCGAGGCCGCGATCGCGACCAGCGGACTCACGAAGCGGTTCCGCGGGCGCGCCGTGGTCGACGACCTCAGCCTCTCCGTGCCGCGGGGTTCCGTGTTCGGATTCCTCGGACCGAACGGGTCGGGCAAGACGACCACGATCCGGATGCTGCTCGGGTTGATATCCCCGTCGGCCGGTTCGATCTCGGTGCTCGGTGAAGCGATGCCCGACCGTGGCGCGTCCGTGCTGCCTCGGGTGGGGGCGCTGGTGGAGGGGCCGTCGTTCGCCCCCTACCTCTCCGGGGCGGCCAACCTGGTGCGCCGCGACACCGCCGACCGCTATGCCCCCGGCGCCACCCGCGCGGCCCGCGTGGAGGCCGCTCTCGAGCGCGTCGGCCTGTCGCACGCGGCGGGCAAGCACGTGCGTGCCTACTCGCTCGGCATGAAGCAACGGCTCGGCATCGCGGGCGCGCTCCTCACCGATCGCGATCTCCTCGTACTCGACGAGCCGACGAACGGCCTCGACCCGCAGGGCACCCGGGAGGTGCGCAACCTCGTCCGGTCGCTCGCGGACGAGGGGACGACGGTCTTCGTCTCCAGTCACCTGCTCGCCGAGATCGAGCAGATCTGCTCGCACGCGGCGATCATGCGGGCGGGCAGGCTGGTCGCACAGGGGTCGCTCGACGACTTGCGCGGTGCGTCCGGCCCGCGGGTCACCGTGACGACGCCGGACCAGGGCATCGCCGCGGAAGTCCTCGCCCGGCTGGGTCTCGCTCCCGAGGCCGTCGGCGACGGCGTGGAGGCCGGGCTCGGCGGCGACGCGCCCCTCGCGGAGGAGCTCGCGTCGGCTCTGGTCGGCGCGGGGGTGCGGCTGCGCGGCTTCTCAGTGCGCGCGTCCAGCCTCGAGGAACGGTTCGTGGAGCTGACGGGGGAGGGCTTCGATGTCGAGCAGTGAGGCGGTGCCGCTGGAGCATCCGGCGGCGGCGACAGCGCGGGACTCGGTGACCGCCCGGCGGGAGCGGCCCTCTGCCGGATGGTCGCTGTTGTGGTCCGAGCTGTCGGTGCTCTTCCGGCGCTGGCGCACGTGGGCGATGCTCGCCGCCCTGGCCGCGGTCCCGGTCCTGATCGCCGTCGCGGTGCGCGTGACCGGTCGCGGTCGCGGCCCCGCGTTCCTCGATCAGATCACCGGCAACGGCCTGTTCGTCGCGTTCACGGCGCTCGTCGTGTGCGTCCCGCTGTTCCTTCCGCTCACGATCGGGGTGGTCGCCGGTGACACCATCGCGGGCGAGGCGAGCCACGGCACGCTGCGCTACCTCGTCATCGCGCCGGCCGGTCGGCTTCGGCTGCTCGCCGTCAAGTACGCCGGATGTGCGGCCTTCTGCATCGCAGCCGCGTTGACGGTCGCCGTCGCCGGCGCCGTCATCGGCGCGATCCTGTTCCCGATCGGGCCGGTGACCCTGCTCTCGGGCAGCGTCGTGAGCGTGGGCGATGCTGCGCTGAGGCTCCTGCTGATCGCGCTCTACATCGTCGTGTCGCTGCTCGGGATGTGCGCGATCGGTCTGTTCCTGTCGACGCTGACCGACGTGCCGGTGGGGGCGATGGCCGCGACCGCGGTGCTGGCGGTGGTGTCGCAGGTGCTCGATCAGCTGCCGCAGCTCGATGCCCTGCACCCGTGGCTGTTCAGCCACTACTGGCTGGGCTTCGCCGACTTCCTCCGCGCCCCGCTGGTGTGGGACTCCTTCGTCTCGAACGCGGTGCTGCAGGCCGGCTATGTCGCCGTCTTCGGTGCCCTGGCCATCGGGCGCTTCCTCAGCAAAGACATCCTCTCCTGATGCGGTCGACATTCGTCACGAATGTCGACTTTCGTGGCACGAATCGCGACATTCGTGACGAATGTCGCGGCGCGGCTAGGGGATGGTCTCGGCGGTCGCCTCGAGCGGGGAGCGCGGGCGCTCGCGTTGCGTGGCGATGGTGACGCCCGCGGCGACGCAGACGAGGGCGATGCCGGCGAGCTGCACCGGCTCGAAGTGCTCGCCGAGCACGAGGACGCCGAACAGGGTCGCGATCACGGGCCCGAACGATGTGATCACCGCGTACAGCCGCGGGGTGATCCGACGCAGGATGAACGTGTCCAGGCTGTATGGGACGGCGGAGGACAGGATCCCGGCGGCGAGCAGGAGGCCGGCCACCCTCCAGTCGATGCGCGCATAGTCGACGACGACGAGCGCGAGCGGAACCGTGAGGGCGGTGGCGACGATGCTCGCCACGCTCAGCCCTTCGAGACCGGGCAGCCGGGTCGCGACCCTGCGGGTCAGCAGGATGTACGCTGCCCACGACGCGGCGGCGGTGAGTGCGAGCACGACGCCGACCGGGTCGATCGCACCCTCGGTCGCCGTGAGCAGGAGCACCCCCGCGGCCGCTGCGACCGCGCAGCCGGCGTCCAGGAGCCGGCGCGAGCCCGCCAGCGCGAGGGCGAAGGGGCCGAGGAACTCGATCGTGGCGGCCATCCCGAGGCCGAGTCGGCCCACCGCCTCGTAGAAGCTCAGATTCATCGCGGCGAGGACGACACCGAGAGCCAGCGCGGGCCACAGCCGACGCCACGTGAGCTCTGCGCGTCGCGGTCGGTAGAACGGCAGGATGCATACCGCGGTCACGACCTGGCGCACGGCGACCACCACGAGCGAGCCGACGACCGGGATGAGCAGCCCGGCGACCGAGGAGCCGAAGTTGATGCTGACCTCGGTGGCGATCTGGGTGCCGGCGCCGACGACGACCCGATTGCGCTGCGAACTCACCCGATCGAGCTTAGGGCCTGTGCACGGCCACGGCAGTCCCGCTCCGCAGCTCGCGGCGCATCACCGCGCGCGTCGCACTGGGGCGGCGTACCACCTCGAACCCGCCGTCGCGGAACAGCGACACGGTGCCGTGGTAGCGCTCGGCCGCCGAGAGCGAGGGCCGCACCTCGGGATCGACCGGGTAGCCCTCGATGACCCTGGCGCCGCGCGCGCGGGCGTGGTCGAGCGCACCGGCGAGCAGCGCCCGGGCGACGCCCTGTCGGCGGTACTCCAGCCGGACCACGAAGCACGTCACCGCCCACACCTCCGAGACGTCGGGATCGCCCTCGCGACGTCGGGTGATCGGCGAACGGGCCAGCGCCGGGTACGCCGAGAACGGCTCGACAGCCGCCCAGCCGATAGGCTCCTCGCCGATGCGCGCGATCACTCCGGGCGAGCCGGTCTGTACCTGATCGTGCAGCAGCGCCCTGGTCTGGTCGCGCGTGGCCGCATCCCAGTCGGCGCGGCTCAGTTTGAACCATTGGCACCAGCAGCTCGACGCGTCGCCCTTGGTGCCGAAGACCGTCTCCAACTCGTTCCACGTCGACGCATCGACCGATTGCGTGACCACCGCGTCCGTCATGAGTCGAACCTACCGCCCGCGCCCGACATCTGCTCTCTATCAATCCGGGCGGCCCGCTCGTAGGATGCCCGCGTGAGCGAGACCACGAACGACCAGTCCACGGCCACCCTCTCCGACACCGAACTCGATCAACTGGACGCCTGGTGGCGCGCGGCGAACTATCTGTCCGTCGGCCAGATCTACCTGCTCGACAACCCGTTGCTGCGACGCCCGCTCTCGCGGGACGACATCAAGCCGCGCCTCCTCGGGCATTGGGGGACGACCCCAGGCCTCAACTTCGTCTACGCGCACCTCAACCGGGCCATCCGGCAGCGCGACCTCGACACGCTGTTCGTGGCCGGGCCCGGCCACGGCGGCCCCGGTGTGGTGGCCGGCGCCTACCTCGACGGCACCTACAGCGAGATCTACAGCACGATCGACCGCAGCGAGGACGGCCTGCGCCGATTGTTCCGGCAATTCTCCTTTCCCGGTGGCATCCCGTCGCACGCGGCCCCCGAGACGCCGGGCAGCATCCACGAGGGCGGCGAGCTCGGCTATGCGCTCTCGCACGCCTACGGCGCCGCCTTCGACCATCCGGGCCTGCTGGTCGCTGCCGTGGTCGGCGACGGCGAAGCGGAGACCGGTCCGCTCGCAACCGCGTGGCACTCCAATAAGTTCCTCAACCCGAAGACGGACGGTGCGGTGCTGCCGATCCTGCATCTCAACGGTTACAAGATCGCCAACCCGACCGTCCTGGCGCGTATCCCGGAGAGCGAGCTGTTCGACCTCATGCGCGGCTACGGCTACACCCCGTATCTCGTCTCCGGAGGCTTCGACGGCGAGGACCCGCGCAACGTGCACGAGCGCATGGCGTCGACGCTGGACGAGATCCTCGACCGCATCGCCGAGATCAAGGCAGCCGCGGCCGCCGGCGACCTCGTCGACCGCCCGGCCTGGCCCATGCTCATCCTCCGCACCCCCAAGGGCTGGACGTGTCCGCCCGAGATCGACGGCCATCCCGCCGAGAACAACTGGCGCTCGCACCAGGTGCCGCTGGCCGACGCCCGCGACACCGAGGCGCACACACGGCTGCTCGAGAACTGGCTGCTCTCTTACCGGCCGGAGGAGCTCTTCGACGAATCGGGCGCGCCTGTCCGGCTCGTCGCCTCGCTCGCGCCCGAGGGCGCCCGCCGCATGAGCGCCAATCCGGTCGCCAACGGCGGTCTGCTGCGTCGCGATCTGCGCCTGCCCGACTTCCGTGATTACGCCGTCGAAGTGCCGGCGCCGGGGGAGACGGTCGCGGAGGCGACGCGCGTTCTGGGCGGCTGGCTCCGGGATGTCATGGCGGAGAATCCCGACGACTTCCGGCTGTTCGCTCCCGACGAGACGGCCTCGAACCGTCTCCAGGACGTCTACGAGGTCACCGGAAAGCAGTGGAACGCCGAGTACTGGCCGATCGATTCCGACAATCACCTGGTGCCGAGCGGACGGGTGATGGAGGTGCTCAGCGAACACCAGTGCCAAGGCTGGCTCGAAGGCTATCTGCTGACCGGCCGGCACGGGGTGCTCACCTCCTACGAGGCGTTCATCCACATCGTCGACTCGATGTTCAACCAGCACGCGAAATGGCTCAAGACGTCACGCCGCATCGAGTGGCGGCGGCCGGTGGCCTCCCTCAACTATCTGCTCAGTTCGCACGTCTGGCGCCAGGACCACAACGGGGCGTCCCACCAGGACCCGGGCTTCATCGATCACGTCGTCAACAAGAAGGCGGACGTGGTGCGCGTCTACCTGCCGTTCGACGCCAACACCCTGCTGTCGACCTACGACCACTGCCTGCGCTCCGTCGACTACGTGAACGTCGTCGTCGCGGGTAAGCAACCGGCGCCGAACTGGCTGAACATGGCCGACGCCATCGCGCACTGCACACGCGGCATCGGGATCTTCGACTGGGCAGGCACCGAACGGGAGGGCGAGGAACCGGACGTGGTCCTCGGCTGCGCCGGAGACATCCCGACCCTGGAAGTGCTCGCGGCCGCCGACATCCTCCGCCGCAGGCTCCCGGGACTCGCGGTGCGCGTGGTGAATGTCGTCGATCTGATGCGACTGCAGAGCGAGGGCGAGCACCCGCACGGGCTGAGCGACCGCGAGTACGACGCGCTGTTCACCGTCGACAAGCCGGTGATCTTCGCCTACCACGGCTATCCGTGGCTCATCCACCGCCTGACCTACCGGAGGGCCGGGCACGACAACCTGCACGTGCGCGGCTACAAGGAGGAGGGCACCACCACGACGCCGTTCGACATGGTCATGCTCAACGACCTCGATCGCTACCACCTGGTGATCGACGTGCTCGACCGGGTGCCGGGGCTCGCCGCGAAGGAGGCTGAGTTCCGCCAGGAGCTGGTCGACGCCCGGTTGCGCGCTCGCCAGTACACGCGCGAGCACGGCGAGGACATCCCCGAAGTCGCCGAATGGCGCTGGGGCGGAGGCACCCGCACGACCCGCATCGACACGACGGGCGGCGACAACGATTGAGCTCGAGAGGGGCACCCAGTGCCCCTCGGACGCCGGGTGAGGGCGTTCGTGTCTCCTGCGGCCATCAGAGCGGGCGGAAGGCGGCCGGATCGACCGGCGTGAGTTCGGGTATCTTCGCCGTGCGGCCGTCGCCTGAGGAGCGACCCGTCAGACGTCGGCCGATCCAGGGCAGGACGTAACGCCGGTAGTAATCGGCGGTACGGCGTGCCGGCCGGCCGGCCGGCGCGGCCGCCACCTCGGCGACGCCCCACTCGGCGGGGACGGGCACGTCGAGCGCCGTGAGCACGTTGCTCGCGACCCGGGCGTGGCCGAGCGCGTTCAGGTGAAGGCGGTCGGCCGACCAGTACCGGAGGTCCTCCAGCGGCTCGTCGGCCCAGTTGTCCACGAAGAGCACGCCCTCACGCGGCAGCAGGTCGCGCACGGCGACCGCGAGCGCATCGCCGCGCTTGCGCAGCAGGGAGCCCAGCGGAAGGTGCCTGCTCGGGTTCGCGCCGCTGAGGAGCAGCATGCGGCTGCCCGACGCGGCCACCCGGTCGGCGGCGCCGACCAGCTGGTGGGCGACCGAGTCGATCGTCACTCGCGGGCGCATGATGTCGTTGCCGCCGCCGTTGAGGCTGATGAGGTCCGGCTGCTGCGCGATGGCCGGCTCCAGTTGCTCGGTGAGGATCGGCATCAGTTTGCGACCGCGGATCGCCAGGTTGGCGTAGCGGACCGGCCCGGTGGCCGCCAGCGCGAGCCCGAGCGCGACGAAGTCGGCCCAGCCGCGCTGGCGGCCGTCGGGGAGGTCGTCGCCGACACCCTCGGTGAAGCTGTCGCCGATCGCGACGAAACTCGTGGGAAGCACAGTGACACGCTACCCGTACGTCACGCGCCCACGTGGCAGGGAACGCCATCCGCCCGTGAAGGGACGGATGGCGTTCGCGCCTCACGCCACTGTGAAGGTGATGCTCAACTCCGTGGTGTAGTTGCCCCACACGAACGTCGCGGTCTGACCGGATCGGGCGCCCGCCAGCTTCGTGATCGTGAACGATCCGGGAGTGTCTTCCGTGATGGCGAGGTTCGCCGGCGAGAGAAGCAGCACGTTCGGCTCCCCACCCCACCGGTAGCCGGCGACGTTGGCCTTCGTCGGGACGCCGGGGCCGCGCGGGGTGATACCCAGCGTCACGACGATCGGCTTGTCGCCGATGACGTACTGATCCCACGCCGGTGCTGCGACGTGTCCGGTCACGGATACCCGGTAGACCTTGTGCGTGCTCGTTCCACCGCTCCCCGGTTGGCCCGGATTCGTCGGCTCGGTGGATCCGGCCGCGAGGGTGTTGATGACGAATTCGAGGGTTTCGTAGCCCGGGGCCGTTGCGCGGACGGTCACGGCGTCGTCGACGTCATACATGGCGCCCACCGTGGTCTTCGCGTGTCCTGAGGCGTCGGTGGTGAGGTCGTGGGAGGCCATGCCGACGAGGCCGCCCTTGGTGCCTCGCACCGGTGTCAGCGTGATCGGGACGCCGCTCGCCACGGGGCTGAGGGCGAACTCGAGGGGGTAGCGGTTGGGTGCCGATCCGTTGAAGAGCGCGTATACCGGTGCGTCCACGAGGGTGATGACCGGCGGCGTCGGCTCGGGCTCGACCACGGGGGCGGCTTCGATCGGGAGAGCGAAGGTGACGGGGGTATAGCCCGGCGCGACCGCCGTGATCATCACGACCTGGGCTTCGGTCGCGGTCGTCGAGAAGGGCACCGATGCCGACCCGCGGATGCCGGGGAAGGTGGTCACTGCGGCGGGGAAGGTGACGATGCCCTCTGGTTCCGCGCTGAGGGAGATGGTGATGTCGTCGGCGGCCGGATTGAGTTGGAGCTGGGAGCTCTTCGTCGAACCCGCTGCGATGGCCTGCGGGGATGCTGTGATCGTGCCGAGCGAGGCGGCCGCGGCGGGTGAGGCGACCGAGAGCGCGATGGCCGGTGCGGCCCACGCGGCGGCGCCGACGATGGTGCGGCGGTTGACGCTCCCGGCACCAGCGGACGGTTGCGGGTCGGTTTCGTGTTTCGGGGAAACCACGTGAGGGACTCCATTCGGATGAGAGCAATAGAATTGCGGATTTGACAGGCTCAGAACCTAAAATACTGTACGAGGCTGCGGGCCTGCTGCATGCCGTGTCGGCGGGCGTACCATGACCCGCATGCAGAAGGTCAGGACATTCCTCTGGTACGACGGTCAGGCCGAGGCGGCGGCGAACCACTATGTCTCGCTCGTGCCCGGCTCCCGCATCCTCAGCGTCGCCCGCCTGGGCGACGACGGAAGCACCGTGCTGGTCACGTTCGAACTCGGCGGTGTCGAGTACCTCGCCCTCGACGGCGGTCCGCTGTACTCCTTCACCGAGGCGGCCTCCATCATGGTGCTGTGCGAGGACCAGGAGGAGGTCGACCGGCTCTGGGACGGCCTGATCTCGGGAGGCGGAGAGCCGGGGCCGTGCGGGTGGTGCACAGACCGCTGGGGGTTGAGCTGGCAGGTCGTTCCTCGCGCTCTGCTCGAACTGCAGCAGGATCCGGATCGCGCCCGTGCGGCGCGCGCGAACGCCGCGATGATGACGATGGGCAAGCTGGACATCGCCGCGCTCTACGCGGCCGCCGACGCCGCCGGCTGAGCGCTGGTCAGCGCGCCAGGAGCGCCTGCCACGAGAGCAGATGCTCGACCGTCACTCCCGAGTAGCCGCGCGTGCCGCCGAACGCCGATCGCACCAGGGCGGTCTGCGCCTCCAGTGCCGCCGGCGTGTCGTCGCCGAAGGTGGCGGCCGGGCCGCCCGCGACCTCGGGGTCGTCGGTCTCGACGCCGATGCTGAACGGGAGGCGCGCGGCCGCGGCGGCTGTCGCCGCGGGCCGGGCGAGGGCGATGATGCCATCGTCGTTCGCGGCGTGGTCCGAGAACGCAACGACCGCGACCGAGCGCAGGTGGGGGAGGAGCGTGTCGAACAGCGTGGATCCGTCTCCGGCCGGCTTGGCGGCGAGCCACCAGGGCAGGTCCGCTCCCACCGGCACCCGACCGGCCGCGACCGCCGCCGTGTCATACATGGTCGCCAGTTGCGCGACGATCCCCGGCAGCTGATCGTCGGTGGCGTCGACCCACGGTTCGACGTCGAACTGGATGGCGTCGAACGGGGCAGCCTTCAGCGCGGCCGTGGTCCACGTGGCGGCGAGGTCGGGCTGCTGCGCCCAGGCGGGATCGCCTCCCAGGGCGGCCACCGTCGTGACGCCCGCGCCGTGCAGGGCGCGGACGGCGGAGCGCAGCCAGGACGGGAACGGGCCTTGATCGGCCGCCCACGGCACCGACAGGTACACGGTGCGCAGTCTGTGCGCGGATGCGAACGCGGCCAGCGCCTTCGGCTCGAACGCCGGCTCGCCGTCGCCGCGGGGATCCACCGACGGGTCGATGGGATTGCCCCAGGCCCACATCCCGGTGATGGCCGAGGGGGTGGACGCGCCCGCACGTGTCATGGCGTCCGTCGGCGCGGCGGCGGCACCGAGGCCGGCGGCACCGAGGCCGGCGGAAGCGAGCAGGACCGCCGCTCCGGCCGCGAGAATCCCCGCACTCGATCGTCGAGTTCGCAAAGCACACCCCTTCCATGGGACCGGACGATTCCGTCTCGGCCTGTGCCGCGGACTTCGGGTGTGCCGCGATGCAATATTCTCATATCCAACGACGGGGGACAGGGCCGCGTTCGGGGTACACGACCGGCGGGCGACGCAACCGCGTCAGTCCCGCCAGCCCAACTCCCGCCCGACCGCGACGACGCCCTCCAACAGCCGCGCGTTGAAGTCCACTCCGAGCTGGTTCGGCACCGTGACCAGCACGGTGTCCGCCATGCGGACGGCTTCGTCGGCGGCCAGCTCCGCGACGAGCTTCCCCGGCTCGCCGATGTACGAACGGCCGAAGCGCGCGAGACCGCCGTCGAGGTGGCCGACCTGGTCGCGGCCCTCCACCTGCGCGCGAGCGCCGAAGTAGCGGTAGGACGCCTCGTCGGTGATGGGGATGATGCTGCGGCTCACGCTGACGCGGGGCTCGCGCTCCCAGCCCATCTGCGCCCAGGTGTCGCGGAAGCGCTGGATCTGCTCGGCCTGCAACTGATCGAACGGCACACCCGTGTCTTCGGTGAGCAGGGTCGACGACATCAGGTTCATGCCCTGTTCGGCCGTCCACTCGGCCGTGGCCCGGGTGCCGGCTCCCCACCAGATCCGCTCGGGGAGCGTCGGCGACAGCGGCTCGATCGACAAGCCGCCGGAGGTCCCCGTCATGCGCGGATCGGCGTTCGCCATCGCCTCGCCGGAGATCGCGGCCCGGAAGATCGCGGTGTGCCGACGGGCCAGATCGGCGTCCGACTCGCCTTCGCCCGGCACGTACCCGAACGACTCGTAGCCGGCCAGTGCGGTCTCCGGCGATCCCCGGCTCACGCCGAGTTGGAGTCGCTCACCGCTGATGAGGTCGGCCGCCGCGGCCTCCTCGGCCATCGAGAGCGGGTTCTCGTAGCGCATATCGATGACACCGGTGCCGATCTCGATGCGCGAGGTTCGGGCGCCGATCGCCGCCAGCAGCGGGAACGGCGAAGCCAGCTGGGGTGCGAAGTGGTGCACCCGCACGAACGCCCCGTCGGCCCCCACCTCCTCTGCGGCGACGGCGAGCTCCACCGTCTGCAGGAGGGCGTCGCCGGCCGTGCGGACGACGGAGCCGGGGACGGCCTGGTAGTGGCCGAAGCTGAGGAAGCCGATGCGTTTCACGATGGAGGCAAGGCGGTGGAGGCGCCCGGTATTCCGCGCCGGGCGCCTCCGGCGCCGATCAGTCCTGGAGTCCCTGCTGGCCGAGCCACACCAGGATCTCGGTGGCGACGTCGCGCCACCCGTGGTCGATCACCAGCGAGTGCCCGCGGTCCTTGAAGGTGATCAGCTCGGTCACGGCGTTGGAGTCGCGGTACTGCTTGAGGCTGGCATCCACCGTCACCTCGGGGACGGTGTTGTCCTCGCCGCCCGCGATGAGCAGCAGCGGACCGCGGTCCTCGTTCTTGGTGTCGACGGCGGCCTGGGAGTGCACGCTGAAGTTCGCCGCGGCGGCCTGGAAGATCGGACGCACGGTCGACGGGACGGTCCAGCGGTCGTAGAGTTCCTTCGCTTCGTCGTCGGTCAGCTGGTTGGCGAAGCCGAATCGGAACTGCTCCTCGGTCAGCGCGATCGGCTTGTGGATGTTCGCCGGATTGCTGAGCACGGGGAACGAGGACTTGAGCTGCCGGAACGGCAGGGGCAGCACGCCCTTGATCTGCGCCGGATCGATCGCGACACCGGCGTTGCCGTAGCCCTGCCCGATCAGCTTCTCGGTGACGAGGCCGCCGAACGAGTGTCCGATGATGACCGGTGGCGTGTCCATCGCCTCGATGATCCGAGCGAAATGCACGGTCACCTCGTCGATGCCGACGTTCGCGACGTCGTCGGGGTGCTCGCGGGTCTCGGCGACGGTGTCCTTCTCGCCGGGCCAGAGGGGAGCGACGGGGGCGTAGCCCTCCGCCGTGAAGAGGTCGATCCAGGGCTGCCAGCTGCTGGCGTGCAGCCAGAGACCGTGGATGAAGAGCACGGGTTGATTCGCCATGGCGCACACGCTAATGGTCCAGGCCGCAGCGCCGCTAGACCGTCGCTGCGGGTAGCGTGACCCTCATGGCCGACTGGTTGTGCGCGACGTGCGCCGTGGAGACGACACCGATCGTGAACGCAGCGGGGGAGGCACCACCGCCCTCCTGCCCGATCTGCGAGGACGAACGACAGTACGTCCCGCCGACCGGTCAGCGCTGGACCACGCTGCAGCAGTTGCAGCGGGAGGGCGAGCACGTGACAGTGACGCCGCTGGAGCCGGACCTGTACGGGCTGAGCAGCGAGCCCAAGGTCGGCATCGGCCAGCGCGCCCTCCTGCTGTGCACCCCCGACGGCAATCTGCTCTGGGACCCCACCGGCTACGTCGACGAAGCGGCGGCAGCCGCCGTGCAGGATCTCGGCGGGGCGGCGGTGATCGCCACCAGCCACCCGCACATGTTCGGAGCGCAGACGACCTGGTCGCGCATGCTCGGCGGCGTGCCGGTGCTGGTCAACGCGGCGGACCGGCACTGGGTGCAGCGCGAGGATGCGGCCATCGAGGTGTGGAGCGGCGAGGAGGAGGTGCTGCCCGGCGTGCTGCTGCGCACCATCGGCGGGCACTTCCCCGGCAGTGCGGTCGTGCACTGGGATCGCGGCGTCGTCCTCAGCGGCGACACCGTCTTCCCGGGTCCGTCGCAGAAGTGGGTGACCTTTCAGCGCAGCTTCCCCAACGACATCCCGTTGTCGGCCGCGGTGGTGCGCCGTGTGGCCGACCTGGTGTGCGACCGGCCGTTCGACCGGATGTACGGCAACCTGGGCAATGTCGTGCCCGTCGACGCCCGCGAGGCCGTGCTGCGTTCCGCCGAGCGCTACATCGGATGGGTCGGCGGCGCCTTCGACCATCTCACCTGACCGGCGCGTCACCCAGGAAACCGGCCAGCTCGAACTCCATCGCGGGCAGCGGCTTGGCTCCCACGATGGTCTTCACGACCTCCCCGCCCCGGAACACCTTCATCAACGGCAGCGACAGGGCGCGATACTCCGAGGACGACCGGGGGTTCTCGTCCGCGTTGATCCGCACGATGCGGATGCTGTCGGGGTGGTCGGCGGCGATCCGCTCCAGGACGGGCGTGACCGCTCGGCACGGGCCGCACCAGGGCGCCCAGAACTCGACGAGCGTCGTGCCCTCCGCATCGAGGACGTCGGAGGCGAAGGAGGCGTCGGTGACGCTGGCGAGAGTGCTCATGCCGTGAGGCTAAGCCGTGCCCCCGGGGTCAAGGTCAAGCACCTGTGCGAGCATGGGACGAGGAGGTGCACATGGAGAGCCTGACTCCTCAGGAGATCCGCGAGTCGTTCGTGAACTGCTCGCGCGCCGACGCTGCGGAGCTTCCTCTGCCGCCCGGACTGCACGAAGTCGACTGGACGCGGCGCGAATACCTCGGCTGGCGCGATCCGCGGCTGCCGCAGCGCGGTTACGTGGTCATTCCGACGGGCAACGCTGTCGTCGGCATCGTCCTGCGCGCGTCCGAGGCCTCCATGCGCTCGCACCTGCCCACGATGTGCGGTTGGTGCCAGGACGTGCACCTTCTCCGCGATGTCTATTTCTGGTCGGCTCGCCGCGCGGGGGATGCAGGACGCAAGGGCGACACGGTCGGCGCCCTCGTCTGCGGATCGTTCGAGTGCACCGAGAACGTTCGCAGGACGCCGCCGCCGCAGTTCGTCGGCTTCGACGCCGAACGCGTCGTCGACGACCAGATCGCCGGCCTCGGCGAGCGCGTCCGCCGCTTCGCGCAGGCCGTCGTCGGTGCTCGCATCTGATCCGCGCAGCCGGTCATAGCCGATTCATAACCTTCCGTCAGCCGCTTCCCATCCGGATTAAGGATGCGGAAAGAATCCCCGCGCACCCTGGAATCAGCAGGAAACGGACGGAGGGCCACGACATGGACACGCGATCGGCGGGACGCCGCGCAGCGGTCGGGATCACCACGGCGATCGGAGTGGGGAGCCTCGCGGTGACCGGCATCCTCTCCGGCTTCCTGTTCACCGGGACGACCTCCACGACAGCGGGGGCGACCTCGAGCGGAACCGGGACCAATTCGAGCGGATCCGACGACGGCAGCACGAACAGCTCGACCGGCTCCGACGACGGCGGCACGAGCAGCAACAGCAACAGCGGAACCGGCGCCGGAAGCGGCATCCAGCAGAGCCAGGGAGGTGGCTTCAGTGGGCGCTCCAGCGGCTCGTGAACACGCGTCCCGCCGAGCGGAGGCGAGCGACGAGTTCGCCGTGTGGGGCGTCACGGCACGCATCGTCGTAGACCGGCCCGACGCGCTCGTGGAGGCCCGACGGATCGCCGACGCCGAACTCGCGGCGATCACCTCCGCCTGCTCCCGCTTCACCGACAGCGAGCTCTCCCGCGTCAACGACGCGGCGACCCGCGGCGACGGGATCGAGCTGAGTCCGTTGCTCGCCGAGTTCGTGGCGGTGGCGCTCGCCGCAGCGGCAGACACCGGCGGCGACGTCGATCCCACTCTCGGCGGCGATCTCGACCGTCTCGGCTATGACCGCGACTTCGCGGCGCTCCCGCTCGACGGCCGCACGGCGGGCGGCGTGACGGCGAGCGTGGCCACGCGTCGGCCGGGATGGTCGCGCGTGGCCCTGACGGGAGGCGTGCTCCGCCTTCCCGACGACCTCCGCCTCGACCTCGGTGCGACGGCCAAGGCGCACGCGGCCGACAGGATCGCCGCGCGCATCGCCGGGGAGACCGGAACCGATGTCCTGGTCGAGCTCGGCGGTGACCTCGCGACCGCCGGTCGCTCCGGGCGCTTGTGGGAGATCCTGGTGCAGGATCTCCCCGGCGACCCCGCACAACAGATCGCGGTCCCGAACGGTGCGGGTGTCGCGACCTCCAGCACGCAGAAGCGGCGCTGGCGGAGCGATGGTCGGGCGAGGCACCACATCCTCGACCCGCGGTTCGGACTGCCGGCCGAGGAGGTCTGGCGGACGGTGACGGTCGCCGCCTCCGACTGCGTGCGGGCGAACACGTTGAGCACCGCGGCGATCGTGCGCGGGCGCCGTTCACCCTCCTGGCTGCGTGAGCGGGGCGCGGACGCCCGACTGGTCGGCACCGACGGCTCGATCGTCACGACCGGCCGGTGGCCGGTGGATCCGGAGGGGGTGCCGCAATGACCGCCGACGCGACGGTATGGCTGCCGCTGCTCGCGGGAGCAGGTGTGCTGATCGTCCTGGCGGCGGCGTTCCGGCGGCTGTCCGCGGGACTTCTCGCGAGCGCCCGCATGCGGCTCGGGGAGCCGTCGTGACCGTGATCGTCGGCGAATACGCGAGCGGGGGGCAGCCGGCTCCGGCGTCGGCTGCGTCGTCCGCCCGATTGCTCGCGGCGGGGCGGTCCGCGTCGGCGGCCGCCCACCTGGCGGCCTTCGGCGGGCGACGCGGGCTGCGCGTCGACGAGCTGGTGCGCGAGCTCGAGCGTTCGGGTCTGACCGGACGCGGCGGTGCGTCGTTCCCCGCCTACCTCAAGCTCGCGGCGACGACCGGACGTCGTGCGCCCGTCGTCATCGGCAACGGCTCGGAGGGCGAGCCGTGGAGCTGGAAGGACGCGGTCCTCCTCGCCAACGCGCCGCATCTGGTGCTGGACGGGCTCCTGACCGCTTCCGCGGCGCTCGGCGCGCGGCGGACCATCCTCTACCTCGACAGCCGCTCGGTCGCGCCCGTCTCTGCGGCGATCGCCGAGCGCTCCGACGCCGGAGGCATCGAGCTGATCGCAGCCGAGGACCGGTTCATCGCGGGCGAGGCGAGCGCAGTCGTCAACGCGATCCAGAACGGCGTCACCGCGCCGGTGGATCGCGTGCGCCGGCTGTCGGAGTCGGGGGTGGACGGCCGCCCGACGCTCGTGCACAACGTGGAGACGCTCGCGCATCTCGCGCTCGTCGACCGCTACGGCGGCGACTGGTTCCGCAGCGTCGGCGACCCGGCGCGACCGGGCACGCGCCTCGTGACCGTCACCGGCGACGTCGCAACCGAGGGCGTCTTCGAGGTCGCGACCGACCTGGACGTCGCCGCGGTGGTCGCCCTGGCGGGCGGGGAAGCGCGGCTGGCCTCCGCTGTGCTCCTGGGCGGCTACCACGGGCAGTGGATCACCGCGGCGGAGACGACCGCCGCGCCCGGCGACCGCGCAGGCGCCGGGGTCGTCCACGTGCTCGGTGCGCAGCGATGCGGTCTCGCGGCCACCGCCGACATCGTCGCCGCTCTCGCTGAGGCGTCGGCGGGACAGTGCGGACCCTGTCGGTTCGGGCTCCCCGCCCTGGCCTCCCGCTTCGCCGATCTCGCGGCAGGACGGCTCGCCCCGGCGGCGGCCGCCGAAGCCGCTCGGCTGGCGGAGGCGGTCGACGGCCGGGGTTCGTGCCATCATCCCGACGGTGCGGCGCGCCTGGTCCGCAGTGCGCTGCGGGTGTTCGCCCGCGATGTGCACGCCCATGCCGAGGGGCACTGCGCGCGGAGTGTCCGATGAGCGCGCACCACAGCCTCCACGTCGACTGGACGCGCTGCGACGGCCGCGGGCTCTGCGCCGAACTGCTGGAGGGCACGATCGCCCGCGACGAGTGGGGCTATCCGTTCGCTGTCGGCGTGCCCGCGTCGTCGCGCTCCGACATCCCGGTGCGCAACGACCAGCTCGAGGCGGCGGAAGACGCTGTCGCGCTCTGCCCGGTGCTGGCCCTGCGCCTGCGCCGGAACGCCTGAATCGGTTGTGCCGCTGGTGGGACTCGAACCCACACGCCCTTCCGGACAAAGCATTTTGAGTGCTCCGCGTCTGCCATTCCGCCACAGCGGCGCACAACATCACCTGAACAATACCGTAGGCTTTTACCCGTGACTGACCAGGAGACCACCCCCACCGCACCCCGCCGCGTCGTCGTCGCGGAGGACGAGTCGCTCATCCGGCTCGACATCGTCGAGACCCTGCGCGACAACGGTTTCGAGGTCGTCGGCGAGGCCGGAGACGGTGAGACGGCGGTCGCGCTCGCGACCGAGCTGCGCCCCGACCTGGTCGTCATGGACGTCAAGATGCCGCAGCTCGACGGCATCTCGGCGGCCGAGCGCCTCTCGAAGAACCACATCGCGCCCGTCGTGCTGCTCACCGCGTTCAGCCAGAAGGAGCTCGTGGAGCGCGCGACCGAGGCCGGCGCGCTCGCGTACGTCGTCAAGCCGTTCACCCCCAACGACCTCCTGCCGGCGATCGAGATCGCCCTGGCCCGCTACCAGCAGATCATCGCGCTGGAGGCCGAGGTCTCCGACATGGTGCAGCGGTTCGAGACCCGCAAGCTGGTCGACCGCGCGAAGGGGCTGCTGAACGAGAAGATGGGCCTGAGCGAGCCGGACGCGTTCCGCTGGATCCAGAAGGCGTCGATGGACCGCCGGCTCACCATGCACGATGTCGCACAGGCGATCATCGAGCAGCTCGCCCCCAAGAAGTAATCGAGATTCGCGCCGAATGTGGCGATAGAGCTCCTCTATCGCCGCATTCGCCGCACCTGCTGCCCGCTACAGCTCCTTGATCAGGTTCGTGATGCGGATCGTCGAGCACCGCCGCCCCTGGTCGTCGGTGACGCTGATCTCGTGGGTCGTGAGCGTGCGGCCGAGGTGGATGGGCGTGCAGACACCGGTCACGTAGCCGCTCGTCGCCGATCGGGTGTGGGAGGCGTTGATCTCGATCCCGACCGCCAGGCGGCCCTGGCCGGCGTAGAGGTTCGCCGACATCGATCCGAGCGACTCGCCGAGAACGACGTAGGCACCCCCGTGCAGGAGGTCCGCGGGCTGCGTGTTGCCGAGCACGGGCATGCGTGCGACCGCGCGCTCGACGCTGAACTCGACGATCTCGATGCCCATCTTGTCGGCGAGCGCGCCGAGGCCCCGCTGCTTCACGTACGCCAGCGCGTCCTCGGTCATCTGGGGCCTCTCTCGAGCGGTGGATGGGGTCGTCGATCGTCGTCTGGGAGTGTCGTCGGCCCCTTGTAGGCTTGCCTGGTGTCAGACTCCGAAAAGCCTACCCTTCTCGTCATCGACGGCCATTCGCTGGCATTCCGGGCCTTCTACGCGTTGCCCGTCGACAGTTTCGTCAACCGCGAGGGCCAGCACACCAACGGCATCCACGGCTTCATCGCGATGCTGATCAATCTGCTTCAGCAGCAGCGCCCGACGCACCTCGCCGTCGCCTTCGACATCTCCCGCTACTCTTTCCGCACGCGCGAATACCCGGAGTACAAGGGCACGCGCAGCGAGACCCCGTCGGAGTTCGTCGGGCAGATCCCGCTGCTGCAGGAGGCCCTCCACGCGATGAACATCACCACCATCGCCAAGGAGGACTACGAAGCGGACGACGTCCTGGCCACCCTCGCCCGCCAGGGCAGGGAGCAGGGCTACCGAGTGCTGCTCGTCTCGGGCGACCGCGACACCCTGCAGCTCGTCAACGACGACGTGACGCTGCTCTACCCGAACGTCCGCGGTGTCTCCGAGCTCAAGGTGTACGACCCCGCAGCCGTGCGCGAGCGCTACGGCGTCGAGCCGCACCAGTACCCCGAGATCGCGGCGCTGGTCGGCGAGACCAGCGACAACCTGATCGGCATCGACAAGGTGGGCGAGAAGACGGCGGTCAAGTGGGTGCAGCAATACGGCACCGTCGAGAACATCGTCGCGCACGCGGATGAGATCAAGGGCGTCGTCGGCCAGAACCTCCGCGACCAGAAGGAGAACGCCCTCCGCAACCGCCGGCTCAACAAGCTGCTCGACGACGTCGAGCTCGACGTCGGTCCGGCCGACCTCGCGCGCAAGCCGCTCAACGAGAACGCCGTTCGCGACATCTTCGCCCGGCTTCAGTTCAAGACGCTGCTCGACCGGCTCATGAAGAGCGCGGCAGAGGAGGGCATGCTCGACGGCGCTGCGGCGAACCTGGAGCACGGTGACGCCGGCGCCGTGAGCGCGCCCGTCGTGCGCACCCTCGTCGACGAAGAGCTCGCCAACTGGCTGGTCAAGGCTTCCGCCGACGGGCAGGCCGTCGCTGTCCAGCTGGAGACCGGCCCGGCGGGCATCACCGGCTTCGGCCTGGCGGCGGCCGACGACACCGTGTACGTGCCGTGGGCGGCCGGCCGCCGCGATTACGTCGCGTTGGAGGAGTGGATGGCGAGCAGTGCTCCCAAGTACTTCTTCCACGCCAAACCGCAGTTCAAAGCGCTGAGCCGCGCGGGCTTCGTGGTCGACGGCCTCGCGTTCGACACCCGCATCGCCTCCTGGCTGGTCAAGCCCGGCGCCGCACCGCAGTCGCTGGCCGAGCAGGTCTACGAGGTGCTCGGCGAGACCCTGCCGGTCTCCGACCCCAACCAGCTCGTGCCGATCAACGACGCGGTGAGCCCTGCGACCGAGGCCTGGTACATCCGCCGTGTCGCAGAAGGCCAGATGATCGCCCTCGACGAGGGCACCCGCCGGGTGCTCGACGACATCGAACTGCCGCTGGTCGCCGTCCTCGCCGAGATGGAGCTGACCGGCGTCTCGGTCGACCGCGCCGTGCTCGGCCGCCTGCGCGGCGAGCTCACCGACAAGGCCAACGACTACGCGGCCCGCGCATACGCGGAGGTCGGCCACGAGCTCAACCTCGGTTCGCCCAAACAGCTCCAGCAGGTGCTGTTCGACGAGCTCGGGATGCCGAAGACGCGCTCGACCAAGACCGGCTACTCGACCGATGCGCAGTCGCTCGCCGATCTCCAGGAGAGCAACCCGCACCCGTTCCTCGACCTGCTGCTGCAGCACCGCGACGCGACCAAGCTCAAGCAGATCGTCGAGACGCTCGAGCGTTCCATCACCGCCGACGATCGCATCCACACGACCTACGACCAGACCGGCACCAGCACCGGACGAATCTCGTCGAACGACCCGAATCTCCAGAACATCCCGATCCGCACCGAGGAGGGGCGTGAGATCCGCTCGGCCTTCCGCAGCGCGGACGACTACGAGACGCTGCTGACAGCGGACTACTCGCAGATCGAGATGCGGATCATGGCGCATCTGTCCGAAGACCCGGGCCTGATCGAGGCGTTCAACGCCGGGGAGGACCTCCACCGGTTCGTCGGCGCGCGCGTGTTCGGTGTCGCGCCGGAGGACGTCACGCCCCTCATGCGCACCAAGGTCAAGGCGATGTCGTACGGCCTCGCCTACGGTCTGAGCCCCTTCGGTCTGTCGAAGCAGCTGCGCATCGAGACCAAGGAGGCGCGGGACCTCATGGCCGGCTACTTCGAGCGGTTCGGCGCGGTGCGCGACTACCTGCGCAGCGTCGTCGAGATCGCCCGGGTCGACGGCTACACCGAGACGATCTTCGGGCGCCGCCGGCCGTTCGCCGATCTCACGAGCACCAACCGGGTGCTGCGCGAGAACGCCGAACGCCAGGCGCTCAATGCGCCCATCCAGGGCTCGGCGGCCGACATCATGAAGATCGCGATGCTCGGGATCGCCGGCGACCTGATCGACGGCGGCCTGCAGTCCCGGATGCTGCTCCAGGTGCACGACGAGCTCATCTTCGAGGTCGCTCCGGGGGAATGGGACGCTCTCGAGGCGATCGTGCGCTCGCGGATGGCCGGCGCCGCCGACCTCCGCGTCCCGCTCGATGTGCAGATCGGCCGCGGCCAGAACTGGGACGCCGCCGCCCACTGACGCGCGGGCGGGTAGCGCCGCCGCGACATTCGGTGACGACCTCGGGGTGGACTGCCGGGCGGCTCCAGCCCTCGATAGGGTCGGATCATGACGAACGCAGAGAAGCGCGAACCCACTCCGATCGACACGATCGCTGACGAGTGGGTCGACACCCAGTTGGAGCTCCACCCCGAGTACCACGTCTGGCTCGGCCGTCCCGGCCGTGAGGGCGAGTACTCCGACTATTCGCCGTCCGGCGCCGAGCAGTCCGTTGCGGCTGTGCGGGAGACCCTCGCGAAGATCCGCCAGGCGGAGCCCGTGGACGACATCGACCGCGTCACCAAGATGGATCTCTCGCGCGAGCTGGAGCTCACGATCGAGAAGCACGAGGCCGGCTTCGGCCAGCGCGATCTCAATGTGATCGCCTCGCCGGCTCAAGAGCTGCGCGACATCTTCGACCTCGTCCCCACCGAAACCGAGGACGACTGGGCGAACGTCGCGAAGCGCCTGCACAATCTGCCCGCAGCGATGGACGGATACATCGAAACCCTCCGCAGCGGAATCGCCGCGGGCAACGTGCCGGCGATCCGCCAGGTGCGGGAGGTGCTCGCGCAGGCCAACAAGCAGGTCGCGGACACCGGCTTCTTCTTCGAGTTCACCGGCTCGGCCAAGGCGGGGGACGCCGAACTCCCGGCGTCGCTGAAGGCCGACCTCGCAGCGGGCGCCACCGAGTCCGCCGCCGCGTACGCGAAGCTCGCGTCGTTCCTGAAGGACGAGCTGGCCTCCCACGCGCCCGAGAAGGACGCCGTGGGCCGTGAACTCTACGCACTCGCCTCGCGCGACTTCCTCGGAGCCACCGTCGACCTCGACGAGACCTACGAGTGGGGCATCGAGGAGCTCGCGCGCATGGTCGCCGAGCAGGAGTCGATCGCGAACGAGATCAAGCCGGGCGCCTCCGTGCACGAGGCGATCGTGTTCCTCGACGGTGACGCCTCGCGCAAGCTGCACGGCACCGACGCCCTGCAGAAGTGGATGCAGGAGACGAGCGACCGGGCCATCGAGGAGCTCGGCCGCTCGCACTTCGACATCCCGGTCGAGATCCGTCGCCTGGAGTGCATGATCGCCCCCACGCAGGAAGGCGGCATCTACTACACCGGACCGAGCGACGACTTCGCGCGAGCGGGGCGTATGTGGTGGAGCGTGCCGGAGGGGGTCACCGAGTTCGACACCTGGCGCGAGTTGACCACGGTGTATCACGAGGGCGTCCCCGGCCACCACCTCCAGATCGCGCAGGCCACGTACAACAAGGCGCAGCTGAACTCGTGGCGACGCATCGCCGGCACGTCGGGTCACGCCGAAGGCTGGGCGCTGTATGCGGAGCGCCTGATGGAACAGCTGGGTTACCTCGACGACCCGGCCGACCGGCTCGGCATGCTCGACGGCCAGCGCATGCGCGCGGCCCGCGTCGTGCTCGACATCGGTGTGCACCTGGAGAAGCAGCTGCCCGACGGCTCCGGCCCGTGGACCGGCGACTACGCGTTCGGGTTCCTCGCCGACAACGTGAACATGAACGAGGGCTTCGTCCGCTTCGAGGTGAACCGTTACCTCGGCTGGCCCGGGCAGGCGCCGTCGTACAAGATCGGTCAGCGCATCTGGGAGCAGCTGCGCGACGAGTACGCGCGCCGCGAGGGCGCCTCGTTCGACATCAAGGCCTTCCACAAGAAGGCGCTCGACATCGGCGGAGTCGGTCTCGACACGCTGAAGTCGGCGCTGCTCGACTGAGCGCCGACGCCGAAGCCGCGCGCGCAGCCGCGATGACCTCTCCGTACCGAGCCGTGCTGGGCCCGGCGTTCGACGAGCTCCATCCGCGGCTGCACGCCTACTTCGACGCCATCCCCACCGGCGCGACCGGCCGGGGCCGGGGCGTGTTCGACATCGTCGGCTCGCCCCGGCGTTGGCTGTGGCCGGTCCTCGGCCTGCTCGGCCGGGCGCACGTGATGTTCCCGGTGTGGGAGCGCGCTGTTCCCTTCACCGTGCAGAACGTGCCGGTCGTGTCCGCGGACGGCGGCCCGGCCGTGCGGGCGATCCGCAGCTTCGAGCTGAACGGCCGACCGCGCGCGATGCGCGACGAGATCGGGGTCGACGGCGGCCTCATCGTCGACCGGCTGGGCTCGCCCGCCGTGGTGGAGGCATGGTTCACCGCGCAGGTGGTGGGCGGGGCGCTGCGCCTGGTGTCGCGCCGCGTCGCCGTCCGTGCCGGGAGGCTGCGGGTCGTCCTCCCGCGCGTCGTGGCGCCCGTCGTCGCGCTGACCGAGCGCTACGACGACGAGCGCGATGCGCAGGTGGTCTCCGTCATCGTGCGCCTGCCGCTCATCGGTAGGGTGTACCAGTACGCGGGGACGTTCCGCTACGAGATCACACGGGGGAGCGAGTGAGCGAACGGGTCGTCATCGCCGGTGCGTCCGGGTTCATCGGGCACTATCTGGCGGAGCACTACCGTGCGTCCGGGTCGACGGTGCTGCTGGTGGGACGCGATGGCGCGGACGCGCGTTGGGACGACCGCCCTGCGCTGCTTCGCGCCGTCACCGGCGCCGACGTGCTCATCAACCTCGCGGGCAAGAGCGTCGACTGCCGCTACGGCGACGCGAACCGAGCCGAGATCTTCCGCTCGCGGCTCGCGACCGCCCGAGCGCTCCGGGAGGCCGTCGCGGTCTCCGACGCACCGCCTCCGGTCTGGTTCAACGCCTCCACTGCGACGATCTACCGCCACGCCGAAGACCGCCCCATGACCGAGTCGGCCGGCGAGCTCGGCAGCGGCTTCTCGGTGAACGTCGCGCGGGCCTGGGAGGCCGAGTTCTTCGACGGCGAACTGCCCGGCACGCGCCGGGTCGCCCTCCGGATGGCGATCGTGCTCGGCGACGGCTCCGCGCTCGTGCCGCTCATCCGCCTCGCGCGCTTCGGACTGGGCGGCCCGCAGCTCGACGGACGCTGGTTCGCGACGACCGCGCGGCGCAATGCGGGGACCTTCCACGAGTTCCGTGCCCGCGGTGGCCGCCAGCGGTTCAGCTGGGTGCACATCCGCGACGTCCTGGGGGCGATCGAGTTCCTGCGGGCGCGACCGGAACTCGACGGCCCGGTGAACATCGCCGCCCCGGGCCCGGTCGACAACCGGACGATGATGTCCACTCTGCGTGGCGTCCTGGGCGTCCCGGTCGGCCTCCCGGCGCCGCGGTGGATGCTCGAGGTCGGGTCTGCGGCGATCCGCACCGAGACCGAGTTGGTGCTGAAGAGCAGGTGGGTGGTTCCCGAGCGGCTGCTCGCAGCGGGGTACACGTTCGCCTATCCGACGCTCGAGCCCGCGCTCCGCGACATCGTCGCCGAGCGCGAGTTGCTGCATCCCCGGGGCAGTCGGTAGACTAGACCGTCACTTGTGTGACATCCACATCCGCCTGCCGTTCGCGGAAGACACCCACAAAGGTTCGCGCTCGGCCTGATTTATGTCCATTACGGAGCATCCACTACATGACAACCGCAACGACCGACAAGGCACCGAAGCAGGTCGCCGTCAACGACATCGGGTCTGCTGAGGACTTTCTTGCCGCGGTCGAAAAGACGCTGAAGTTCTTCAACGACGGAGACCTCATCGAGGGCACCGTCGTCAAGATCGACCGCGACGAGGTCCTCCTCGACGTCGGCTACAAGACCGAGGGTGTCATCCCCTCGCGCGAGCTTTCCATCAAGCACGACGTCGACCCCAGTGAGGTCGTCGAGGTCGGCGACACCGTCGAGGCGCTCGTTCTCCAGAAGGAGGACAAAGAGGGTCGCCTCATCCTGTCCAAGAAGCGTGCGCAGTACGAGCGCGCCTGGGGCGATGTCGAGAAGATCAAGGAGGCCGACGGCGTCGTCACCGGTACGGTGATCGAGGTCGTCAAGGGCGGCCTGATCGTCGACATCGGCCTGCGCGGCTTCCTTCCGGCGTCGCTCATCGAGCTGCGCCGCGTTCGCGACCTGACCCCCTACCTGGGCCAGGAGATCGAGGCGAAGATCCTCGAGCTCGACAAGAACCGCAACAACGTGGTCCTGTCGCGCCGCGCGCTGCTGGAGCAGACCCAGTCGGAGTCCCGCACCACGTTCCTCAACAACCTGCACAAGGGGCAGGTCCGCAAGGGCGTCGTCTCCTCGATCGTCAACTTCGGCGCGTTCGTCGACCTGGGCGGCGTGGATGGCCTCGTGCACGTCTCCGAGCTGTCCTGGAAGCACATCGAGCACGCCTCGGAGGTCGTCGAGGTCGGCCAGGAGGTCACCGTCGAGATCCTCGAGGTCGACCTGGACCGCGAGCGCGTCTCGCTGTCGCTCAAGGCGACCCAGGAGGACCCGTGGCAGGTCTTCGCCCGCACCCACGCGATCGGTCAGGTCGCCCCGGGCAAGGTCACGAAGCTGGTTCCGTTCGGTGCGTTCGTCCGCGTCGCGGACGGCATCGAGGGCCTGGTGCACATCTCCGAGCTCTCCGGCAAGCACGTGGAGCTCGCGGAGCAGGTCGTGTCGGTCGGCGAAGAGGTCTTCGTCAAGGTCATCGACATCGACCTGGAGCGCCGCCGCATCTCGCTGTCGCTCAAGCAGGCGAACGAGGGCGTCGACCCCGAAGGCACCGAGTTCGACCCGGCCCTCTACGGCATGGTCACCGAGTACGACGAGCAGGGGAACTACAAGTACCCCGAGGGCTTCGACCCGGAGACGAACGAGTGGAAGGAAGGCTTCGAGACCCAGCGCGACGAGTGGGAGCAGCAGTACGCTGCGGCCCAGGCTCGCTGGGAGGCTCACAAGCGCCAGGTCGCGAAGGGCATCGAGGAGGCGGCCGCCGACAGCGGTTCCTCGTCGTACTCCAGCGACTCGGGCTCGGGCGGCACCCTCGCCGACGACGAGTCCCTTGCGGCGCTGCGCGAGAAGCTCAGCTCCAACAACTGAGACCCGTCTCAGCCGTGAACGGCCGGCCCTTCGGGGCCGGCCGTTCCGGCGTTAAGCGCTCGAACGTACGTGCCCCTCGGCGCCGTGCAGACGATGGCTAGGCTGGGGTGGTGCAGCTGATCGGACTCACGGGCGGGATCGCCTCCGGAAAATCGACCATCGCCTCCCGTCTCGCCGAGCTCGGCGCCGTCGTGGTGGACGCCGACCGCATCGCACGCGAGGTCGTCGAACCCGGCACGCCCGCGCTGGCCGAGATCGAGCGCACGTTCGGCCCCGGCGTCATCACCCCGGACGGTCGCCTCGACCGGCCGGCCCTCGGGGCGATCGTCTTCGGCGACGTGGAGGCGCTCCACAAGCTCAACAGCATCACCCATCCCGCCGTCCTCAGCGCGTCGACCGCGCGCTTCGAGGCGGCAGCGGCGGCGGACCCGGCCGCGATCGTCGTCTACGACGTGCCGCTGCTCGTGGAGTCGGCCAACGAGTACCCGTTCGATCTGGTGGTGGTCGCGCACGCGTCCGCGGAAACGCGCATCGAGCGACTCGTGCGGCTGCGCGGGATGGCACAGGAGGAAGCCGAGCGCCGCATCCGGTCGCAGGCGTCGGACGACCAGCGACTGGCCGTCGCCGACGTCGTGATCGACACCGACGGCAGCCTGGAGCGGACCAGGGAACAGGTCGACGAGCTGTGGGAGAGCCTGCGCTCCTGACAACGCGCCGGCCGGTTCCGCTCTCAGCGAGAGCCGGCCGCGTTGTCGGTGGTCCTTCCTAGACTGGAGTCATGCAACCCACCCGACTCGTTCGTCCGTTCGAGGTCGTCAGCGAGTACTCGCCCAGCGGAGACCAGCCCAAGGCGATCGCAGAACTCGCTGCCCGGATCAACGCGGGCGAGACCGATGTCGTGCTGCTCGGCGCGACCGGAACGGGCAAGTCGGCGACGACCGCCTGGCTCGTGGAACAGGTGCAGCGCCCGACGCTCGTGCTCGCGCACAACAAGACGCTCGCCGCCCAGCTCGCCAACGAGTTCCGGGAGCTGCTCCCGAACAACGCGGTCGAATACTTCGTGTCGTACTACGACTATTACCAGCCGGAGGCCTACGTCCCGCAGACCGACACCTTCATCGAGAAGGACTCCTCGGTCAACGCCGAGGTCGAGCGCCTTCGGCACTCGACGACCAACTCCCTGCTCAGCCGCCGCGATGTCGTCGTGGTGTCCACGGTGTCGTGCATCTACGGTCTCGGTGCGGCCGAGGAGTACCTCGAGGCGATGGTCGCCCTCCAGGTCGGTCAGAACGTGGGCCGCGACGCTCTGATCCGCCGTTTCGTCGCGATGCAGTACGAGCGCAACGATGTGGACTTCTCGCGCGGCAAGTTCCGGGTGCGCGGCGACACGATCGAGATCATCCCGATGTACGAGGAGCACGCGGTGCGCGTGGAGCTGTTCGGCGACGAGATCGAGGCGCTCTACTCGCTGCATCCGCTGACCGGCGAGGTGCTGCAGAAGATGGATGCCGTCTCGGTGTTCCCCGCGACGCACTACGCCGCCAGCCCCGCGACGATGCAGCGCGCGATCGGCACCATCCAGGAGGAGCTGCGTGAGCGGCTCCAGGAGCTCGAGCGCGAGGGGAAGCTGCTGGAGGCGCAGCGACTGCGCATGCGCACCCAGTTCGACCTCGAGATGATGGAGCAGATCGGCTTCTGCTCGGGCATCGAGAACTATTCGCGCCACATCGACGGCCGCCTGCCCGGCGAGGCGCCCAACTGCCTGCTCGACTATTTCCCCGACGATTTCCTGGTCGTGATCGACGAGTCGCACGTGACGGTTCCGCAGATCGGTGCGATGTACGAGGGTGACGCGTCGCGCAAGCGCACGCTCGTCGAGCACGGCTTCCGGCTGCCGAGCGCCCTCGACAACCGGCCGCTGCGGTGGAACGAGTTCAAGGACCGGGTCGGCCAGACCGTCTACCTCTCGGCGACGCCGGGCCAGTACGAGATGAGCGTGGCCGACGGCGTGGTCGAGCAGATCATCCGCCCGACCGGTCTCGTCGACCCGCAGATCGTGGTCAAGCCGACCAAGGGGCAGATCGACGATCTGCTCGAGGAGATCCGGGTCCGCGTCGAGCGCGACGAGCGCATCCTGGTCACCACACTCACCAAGAAGATGGCCGAGGAGCTCACGGACTTCCTGGCGGAGGCCGGCGTCAAGGTCCGCTATCTGCACTCCGATGTCGATACGCTTCGTCGTGTCGAGCTCCTCACCGAGCTGCGCGCCGGGGTCTACGACGTGCTCGTGGGCATCAACCTGCTGCGCGAGGGTCTCGACCTGCCGGAGGTCTCGCTCGTGGCGATCCTCGACGCCGACAAGGAGGGGTTCCTGCGATCGTCGACCTCGCTCATCCAGACGATCGGCCGTGCGGCCCGCAACGTCTCGGGCGAGGTGCACATGTATGCCGACGTGCTGACCGACTCGATGAAGAACGCCATCGAGGAGACCGAGCGACGCCGGGAACTCCAGATCGAGTACAACCGCGCGAACGGCATCGACCCGCAGCCGCTCCGCAAGCGCATCGCCGACATCACCGATGTGCTCGCTCGCGAGGAGGCCGACACGGCGCGCATGCTCGCGGGCCGCGAGCAGCGGCGCAAGAGCCCGACCCCCAACCTGCGCAACGGCGGCATCGCCGCGCAGGGCGCGGCGGAGCTCGAGTCGTTGATCGCCGACCTCAACGATCAGATGCTCGCGGCTGCCGGCGAGCTGAAGTTCGAGCTGGCGGCGCGACTGCGCGACGAGCTCTCCGACCTCAAGCGCGACCTGCGGCAGATGGAGAAGGCCGGCCACCTGGGCTGACGGCCGAACGCCCTGCACACCCGCGAACGCCCGAGTCTCGCGCGTCCGCGGATCGAGCGTCCTCGGCGCGCTCGGGTCGCGGTGGCGTTACGGTGGCAGAGTGGACTCGAAAGCGGTACGGACACGGCAGCGGCGGGGGATCGTCGCCGCCGCCGGTCTGCTGCTCGCGCTGGCCGGCGTCGCACTCGCATTCCAAGGGCAGCCGGCCTTCACCGGCCTGCGGTTCACCCCACCGGCCGCCGATCTCCGACCGGAGCGCCAGGAGCCTCCGGTGAGCGGGACGCCCGCGCCGCGGGACATCGTGCGCGAGACGCGGATCGACCTGACCTGGGTGACGTACGCGCTGGTGATCCTCGCGGTCATCGTGGTCCTCGCCCTGCTCTGGCGCTACCTGCGACGCCGGCTCAGCCCGGCTCCTGCCGGACTCGAGCCCGATCTGGCGGAGTCCGTCGAGGGCGCGATAGCGCCCGATCCGCCCGAACAGCCGCGACCCGATCGCGTGAGGCGGGGGCTCGACCGCGCGCTCGACCTGCTGGGCGACGCGCGGGAGCCGCGCGATGCGATCGAGCGCGCCTGGCTCGGCCTGGAGGAGGGGGCGTCCGACAGCGGAGTGCACCGTCTGCCGGCCGAGACCCCCGGGGAGTTCGTCGGACGGGTCGTGGCCCGGGTGCGGTCGGATCGCCATGCGGCGCGTGACCTCCTCGACCTCTACGTGCGCGCGCGTTTCAGCGACGCGCCCGTGACGGCCGCCGACCTCGATTCGGCGCGGGCCGCGATCGAGAAGCTCCGGGCTTCGTGGGGCGAGGAGACCGTGCCCCGTGCCGGTGCGACAGGCGGCACGGTCGGATGACGCGGGCGCGGATGATCGGACGCGCGGTGGGCTGCCTGCTCGCCGCGGCGATCGTGGGCGTCTCGGCGTGGTTCTTCGGGATGGATCTGCCGCACGCCGCCGGACTCGGAGCGGTGGTGTTCGCCCTCGGTGCCGTGCTCTCCGTGCTCGGAGAGCAGGCGGACGTGAGCTGGCCGGTGCCGTCGCCGCAGCCGCGGCCCGGAGCGCGCAGAGACGTCGTGCAGCTGGGGTGGTCGCTCGGTGCGCGCGGAGGCCGGGTCTCGCCGGAGGCGGTCCGCCGGCTCCGCGGGCTCGCAGCCGAGGTGCTCGACCGCCGCGGCGTCGCACTGGACGATCCGGCTTCCGCCGGGGATGTCGCCCGCCTCCTGGGCGACGACACCGCGGCCATGCTCCGCAAGGGCAGCGCAGCAGCCCCCCGCCCGCGCGACTTCGCGGCGGCTCTCTCCCGGCTGGAGGAGCTCGCGACGGCCGGCGATGGCACCGGCCCGGATGCACCCGAGCCAATCCACGACACGTCTGGAGCCAGATGACCTCCGATCCCGCCGCGGCGGCCCCCACGACCGACACCGTCGGCTCTGCCGACGATCTCGTCCCGCTTCCGGTCACCGAGGTGTCCCGGCTCGGAGCCGAGGTCCTCTCACGCGTCGAGAGCGTGGTGGTCGGGATGCACGAGCCGCTGCTGATCGCGCTCGCCACGGTGCTGGCCGGCGGCCATGTGCTCTTCGAGGACGTCCCCGGCCTGGGCAAGACCCTGGCGGCGCGCAGCATCGCGAGCGCGGTCGGGCTCGACTTCCGCCGGCTCCAGTGCACGCCCGATCTGCTCCCGTCCGATATCACCGGCTCGTTCGTCTATGTGCCGTCGACGGCCGAGTTCGAGTTCCGCCCCGGGCCCGTGTTCACCGGCCTGTTCCTCGCCGACGAGATCAACCGCACGTCGCCCAAGACGCAGTCGGCGCTGCTGGAGGCCATGGCCGAGGGGCAGGTGTCGGTGGAGGGGCGGAGCTTCCCGTTGCCTCGCCCGTTCCACGTCGTCGCGACCGCGAACCCGATCGAGTCCGAGGGCACGTACGCGCTCCCGGAGGCGCAGCTCGACCGCTTCATGGTCCGGCTCGGTGTCGGCTATCCCGACCCCGACGGCGAGACACGGGTGCTGCTGGCCCGCATCGCGCGGCGGCACGAGGTCGCGACCGTCGAGCCGGTCACGGATGCCCGGACGCTTCTGGCCATGCAGGCCGGGGTCGAGAGTGTGGACGTCGATCCCGACATCGCGTCGTACTGCGTCGCCCTGGCCGCCGCCACCCGCCGGCACCGCTCCGTCGAGGTGGGCGCGTCGCCCCGTGGATCGCAGGGGCTCCTGCTGGTCGCGCGGGCGCTGGCCGTGCTCGCCGGCCGCGACTTCGTCATCCCCGACGACGTCAAACGTGTCGCGGTCCCGGTGCTCGCGCACCGCCTGACGCTCACCGTGCAGGCCTGGACGAGCGGGGCGAGCGCGTCCCAGGTCGTCCGTGAGGTCGTCTCCAGCGTCCCCGGTCCGCCGGTCGTCGGCGTGCGGGAACGGGAGACGGCGCCCTGATGTCGCTGTGGTCCCGGGCGCGCATGCCCGGACCGCGTGAACGTCCCGATGCGGCGGAGGGCGGTTCCGGCTGGTCGCTCAGCCCGGCGGTCGCCGCTGCGGCGATCGTCGCGACGGTCTGCCTGGTCGCGGCGTTCGTGATGTCCCGGCTCGAACTCCTTCTCGTCGCCGCGCCGCTGCTGCTGTCGGCACTGGCCGGCTGGTCCTCCCGGCCCGAGTCGGCCGCGGCTCGCGGCCGACTGGTCGTCGGCGGGGACGACGAGGTCGGCCGCGTGCGGGTCGACGCAGAAGTCGAGGCCGACGGGCGCATCGACGGCGTCCACCTGCGGATCCGGCGCGCCGACCGCGAGCCGGAGGACGCCGTGGTGACCCCGGGGTCCGCGCGGCGGCTCCGTTTCCGGGTGGCCGCCTCGCATTCGGGGCCGCAGCGCATTCTGTCGATCGCCGCGCGCGGGATCGGGCAGGATGCCGCCTGGGTCGGCGACCCCGGGGTGCCGATCGCGGCCGAGCGGGTGGTGCGCCCGTCGGCCCGGCGGGTGCGGAGCCTTCCGCTTCCGACACGCCTCCTGGGGCTGACCGGCGGACACGTCTCTGCGCGGCCCGGCGATGGCGGGGAGTTCCGCGACATCGACCGGTTCCGCCCGGGGGACCGGCTGCGCCGAATCGACTGGAAGGCGACGGCGCGTCTGGCCCAGCGGCCGGGCGAGCTGTACGTCCGGAGGACGACGGCCACGTCGGATGCGGCCGTGCAGTTGGTGGTCGACGCGCGCGACGATGTGCCGGGGGCCGTCTCCGGCTGGGCCGCTGCCTACCCTCGACCGGGCGTGACATCGCTCGACCTGGCGAGGGAGGCGGCGGTCTCGCTGGCCGGCGCGTACGCCGCCGCTGCGGACCGCGTCGGCTTCGACGACCTGTCCGACGCACGGCGCGCGCTTCCACCGCGCGCGGGAGCGCGCCATCTGAACCGGGTGCTGCGCGCGATCGAACTGACCACGGCGCACGGCGCGGCTACCGAACGCGCCCGCGCGCCGCGATTGGCGCAGGGCGCCGTCGTCTTCGTGCTGTCGACCTTCCTCGACGACCAGGCCACCCGCCTGGCCCTCACCTGGCGCGCCGCCGGGCACCGGGTGGTCGCGGTCGATGTCCTCCCGTCACGGAGCGTCGACGAGCTCGCGGCACGCGAGCGGCTCGCGCTGCGGGTCGTCGACCTCGAACGCGGGCTCCGGCTCGATCGGCTGCGGGCGGCGGGGGCGGAGCTGCTCGTCTGGGCGTCGCCGGACCGCGACGTCGTGCTCCGCCGGCTGGCGACACCGCGGAGGCGGCCGTGAACCGCCGGCCCGGGCGCGCCGACGGCGGTGCCTCTGCCGCGCCGGGCCGAACCGCGCCAGGCCGGACGCCGCCGGACCTGGGATTCACCGTCCCGGCCTGGTCGCTGCGTGCGGCGTTCGCCGCGGTGGCCGTTCCGCTCGCGGTCACCGCGGCGCCGAGCGGGCCGTGGCCGGCGGTGGCCGTCCTGCTGACGGGCGCGGCTGTGGCGGTCCCGCGCTGGCGAGTGGCCTGGGTGCTGATCGGCCTGCTCGCCTTCTCGACCCTGCTCGAGCCCGGCACGCTCACCGCGAGACTGCTCGCTCTGATCGTCGCGGTCCACGTTCTGCATGTCCTCGCGGCGTGGATGCTCGTCGTCCCGTCCACCGCGCGGCTCCAGCCGGCGGTCCTGCTGCCGTCGCTGCGGCGGTTCGCTCTGATCCAGCTCCCGGTCCAGGCGGCGGCGGTCGTGCTCCTGCTGACCGCGCGCCCGGCGGCGCCCTGGCTCGCGCTGGTCTCGGGCGGCGCGATCGTCGGCCTGGTCATCCTGCTGGCCTCGCTTCTCCTCGCGCGGCCCCGGGCCTGATCCGGGGCCCGATGCGCGGCCTGATCCGCGGCTGGGGGCACGGAGACCGCTGCGCAGCCGTGCAGGGGAGGTACGAATGTCGGAGGTCCGGCGTACGCTCGCGCGTGGTCGCGTATCCCGTGTCGAGACGCTAGAGTCGAACAAAGCTTCGAACCATCCCGAAGGGGCGCCGCGCGCGTGCGCGGTGGGCGAACAGACGACCGGGACGACGGCGGAATAGCGGAGAATGGAACGAGTGAGCAGTCTGGGAAAGAGTGATCTGGAGACGGGCGCGGGTGCGGGTTTCGACGGCATCGACTTCGGTGACGACGTGGGGGCCGGAGCGTCGGCGTTCGCCAAGCCGAGCAAAGTCGTGGGGTCGCACCTGAGCGTGCGCGGCGCGCGCGTGCACAATCTGCACAACGTCGACCTCGAGATCCCGCGCGACTCGCTTGTCGTGTTCACCGGCCTCTCCGGGTCCGGCAAGTCGTCGCTCGCGTTCGACACGATCTTCGCCGAAGGCCAGCGGCGCTATGTGGAGTCGCTGTCCGCGTACGCCCGCCAGTTCCTCGGCCAGGTCGACCGTCCCGACGTCGACTTCATCGAGGGCTTGAGCCCGGCCGTCTCGATCGACCAGAAGTCCACCAACCGCAACCCGCGTTCCACGGTCGGCACGATCACCGAGATCTACGACTACATGCGACTGCTGTGGGCGCGCATCGGCGTGCCGCACTGCCCGGTGTGCGGCGAGAAGATCCAGCGCCAGACCGTCCAGCAGATCGCCGATCAGCTCATGGAGCTCGAGGCCGGCACCCGCTACATGGTGGTCAGCCCGGTCGTGTCCCAGAAGAAGGGCGAGTTCGTCGACCTCTTCAAGGAGCTCGCCGCGAGCGGGTACTCACGGGCGCTCGTCGACGGTCAGCAGGTGCAGCTCAGCGATCCGCCGACCCTCAAGAAGCAGTACAAGCACGACATCGCGGTCGTCGTCGACCGCCTGGTCGCCGGTCCGGACATCCTCGGCCGGCTCACGGATTCCCTCGAGACGGCGCTGCGCCTCACCGACGGCCTGGTCCAGGTCAACTTCGTCGACCAGGAGGGGCCGGACGCCTGGCAGTCCTTCAGCGAGAAGCTGTCGTGCCCGAACGGTCACCCTATCCAGCTCACCGAGATCGAGCCCCGCACCTTCTCGTTCAACGCGCCGTTCGGGGCCTGCCCCGAGTGCTCGGGCCTCGGCACCCGCATGTCGGTCGATGAAGATCTGCTGCTCGGCGACGACGAGCTCAGCATCGCCGAGGGCGTCATCGTCCCGTGGACGACCCAGGGCAAGGGCCTGTTCAACTACTACGAGAAGCTGCTCGACGGTCTCGCGCGCGATCTCGGCTTCTCGCTGAAGACGCCGTGGAAGAAGCTTCCGGAGAACGTCAAGGAAGCCGTGCTGAACGGCGACAACTTCGAGGTCAAGGTGCGGTGGAAGAACCGCTACGGCCGCGAGATGTCCTACACGTCGGGTTTCGAGGGCGTGGTGCCGTACATCGAGCGTCAGTACGCCCAGGCCGAGACCGACACGCAGCGCGCCCGGTGGGCGGAGTACCTGCGCGAGGTGCCGTGCCCGGTCTGCAAGGGCAAGCGGCTGAAGCCGGAGGTGCTCGCGGTCCTCGTCCACGGCGCATCGATCGCCGACGCTTCGCTGCTCAGCCTCTCCGACGCGCGCGCGTTCATGGAGAAGCTGCACCTCACCGAGCGCGAGCAGAAGATCGGCGCGCAGGTCCTGCGCGAGATCAAGATCCGTCTCGACTTCCTGATCCAGGTCGGCCTCAACTACCTCGACCTGGCGCGTGCCGCGGCGACTCTGTCGGGTGGGGAGGCGCAGCGCATCCGCCTGGCCACGCAGATCGGCTCCGGGCTCACGGGAGTCCTGTACGTGCTCGACGAGCCGAGCATCGGCCTCCACCAGCGCGACAACCGCCGGCTGATCGACACGCTCGTCGCTCTGCGCGACCTGGGCAACACCCTCATCGTGGTGGAGCATGACGAAGACACGATCCGCACGGCGGACTGGATCGTCGACATCGGCCCGGGAGCGGGTGTTAACGGCGGTCATGTCGTGCACTCGGGTTCGTACGACGAGCTGCTCGCCAACACCGACTCCCTCACGGGCGACTACCTGGCGGGTCGGCGCGAGATCGCCATCCCCGAGAAGCGCAGGAAGATCGACAAGAAGCGCGTCATCCGGGTCGTGGACGCGGAGGCGAACAACCTCAAGAAGGTGTCGGTCGACTTCCCGCTCGGGGCGTTCGTGGCAGTCACCGGCGTATCCGGGTCCGGCAAGTCGTCGCTCGTCAACGACATCCTCTACCGGGTGCTGGCCAACAAGCTCAACGGCGCACGCAAGCTGCCGGGCAAGCACCGCACGGTGACCGGACTCGAGAACCTCGACAAGGTCGTGCACGTCGACCAGGCCCCGATCGGGCGCACGCCGCGTTCCAACCCGGCCACGTACACGGGAGTCTTCGACCGCATCCGCACGCTCTTCGCCGAGACGCCGGAGGCCAAGGCCCGCGGGTATCTGCCCGGGCGGTTCAGCTTCAACGTCAAGGGCGGCCGCTGCGAGGCGTGCGCAGGTGACGGCACCATCAAGATCGAGATGAACTTCCTTCCCGACGTGTACGTCGCCTGCGAGGTGTGCGGAGGTGCGCGCTACAACCGCGACACCCTCACCGTGCACTACAAGGGCAAGAACATCGCCGAGGTGCTCGACATGCCGATCAGCGAGGCGGCGGAGTTCTTCCGCCCGATCTCGGCGATCCACCGGTACCTGCAGACGCTGGTCGATGTCGGGCTCGGGTACGTCCGGCTGGGGCAGAGCGCCACGACGCTCTCCGGTGGAGAGGCCCAGCGCGTCAAGCTCGCGACCGAGCTGCAGCGGCGGTCGAACGGCCGCAGTGTGTACGTGCTCGACGAGCCGACGACGGGCCTGCATTTCGAAGACGTCCGCAAGCTGCTCCTGGTGCTGAACGGGTTGCTCGACAAGGGCAACACGGTCATCGTGATCGAGCACAACCTCGACGTCATCAAGTCGGCCGACTGGATCATCGACATGGGTCCCGAGGGCGGCGCCGGCGGCGGAACGGTCATCGCGACCGGAACGCCGGAGCAGGTCGCCGAGACGCCCGGAAGCCACACCGGCTACTTCCTCAAGGAGATCCTGCAGGGGGAGGGCGCTCTCGGCTCCGAGCGCGTCCGCGGCGCCGCGTAAGATGCCGTCTGTGAGCCCGTCCCGCAGCGACACGGTCAGCTATCGGCCCAAGGCGGGAGAGATCCCCACGCAGCCGGGCGTGTACCGGTTTCGTGACGCGAACCGCCGGGTGCTCTACGTCGGCAAGGCCAAGAACCTCCGCGCGCGCCTCAGCAACTACTTCCAGCCGCTGCGCAGCCTGCACGAGCGCACGCGGCGGATGGTGACGACGGCGAACAGCGTCGAGTGGACGGTGGTGGCCAGCGAGTTCGAGGCGCTTCAGCTCGAATACACCTGGATCAAGGAGTTCAACCCGCCGTTCAACGTCCAGTTCCGCGACGACAAGTCCTACCCGTACCTCGCGGTCACTCTGGGCGACCGCATTCCGCGCGTGATGGTCACCCGCAACCGCACCCTCAAGGACGCCCGTTACTTCGGCCCGTACACCAAGGTCTGGGCGATCCGCGACACGGTCGATCTCATGCTCAAGGCGTTCCCGGTGCGCAGCTGCTCCGACGGGGTGTACCGCCGGGCCGAGCTGACCGGCCGCCCCTGTCTGCTCGGTGACATCGGCAAGTGCGCGGCGCCGTGCGTCGGCCGCATCAGCCCGGAGGATCACCGGGGTCTGGCCGAGGACTTCGTGTCGTTCATGGCCGGCAACGACAGCAAATACATCCGCGCGCTGACCGAGCAGATGAAGCAGGCCGCGAGCGCCCTCGACTATGAGGCCGCGGCGCGGCACCGTGACGCCATCCAGGCTCTCGAGGCGGCGATGGGCAAGAGCGCGGTCGTGCTGCAGGAGAACGTCGATCTCGACGCCTTCGGCATCGCGCACGACGAGCTCGCCGCGGCGGTGCAGCAGTTCATCGTCCGGGGCGGCCGCATCCGCGGTGTCCGGTCGTGGGTCGTCGACAAGGAGCTCGACATCGAGCTCGGCGAGCTCGTCGAGACTGTGCTGCAGAACGCCTACGAAGGCGCGGACGCCCCTCCTCGCGAGATCATCGTGCCGGAGCTCCCGGACGACGCCGGCGAACTCGAGCAGTGGCTGATGGCGCGCCGGGTGGAGGCCGACGAGGCCGGACCGGTGCGGCGCGGCCCGAAGTCGACGGGAAAGGTGGAGCTCCGCGTCGCCCAGCGCGGCGACAAGGCGGCCCTCGCGCAGACCGCGGAGATGAACGCGAAGAACGCGCTCATCCTCTACAAGACACGACGCAGCTCCGACTTCGTCACGCGGTCGAAGGCGCTCAACGACATCCAGGACGCCCTCGGCATGGCGGACGCACCGTTGCGCATGGAGTGCTTCGACGTGTCCCACCTCAGCGGCACCAACATCGTGGCCTCCATGGTCGTGTTCGAAGACGGGCTGCCTCGGAAAGACCAGTACCGTCGCTTCAGCATCCCCGAGTCGACCGACGACACCGAGTCGATCTACCAGGTGATCTCGCGCCGCCTCGCGTACCTGCGAGACGACGCCGACGCTGGGGCTGTGGCGGGCGACGCGGAGCAGCCGATCACCGACGCGGACGCGGGCGACGACCCCGCGATCGACGTCGACGCGGAGCTCGCGGAGGCGGCCGAGCGCCGGCGCCGCAAGTTCTCGTACCCGCCCAATCTGCTCATCGTCGACGGCGGACAGCCGCAGGTGGCCGCCGCTCAGCGCGCGCTGGACGAGTCCGGGGTGACCGGCATCCAGCTCGCCGGGATCGCCAAGCGGCTCGAAGAGATCTGGCTGCCCGACTCCGACTTCCCGGTCATCCTGCCCCGCAACAGCGACGCGCTGTTCCTGGTGCAGCGCATCCGCGATGAGGCGCACCGGTTCGCCATCACCTATCAGCGCGCGCGCCGCAGGCGCGACATCACCACGGTCCTCGGTGAGATCCCCGGGCTCGGTCCGGCGCGCGTGAAGGAGCTCCTGAAGCACTTCGGCTCGGTCGCGCAGCTGCGCAAGGCCACACCCGAGCAGATCGCCGAGGTCAGGGGGGTCGGTCCGACGACGGCCGCTGCGGTCTTCGACCGCCTCAACGGCGACTGACGCACGTTCATCCGCGAACACCTTCATGGTGCCGCCAAGACCGCCGCCGACCCGCACTCAGTCGGTAGGCTTTACCCACGCAGTTCACAGAAGGAGAGGCCGTGGCGACCGACACCGACACGAACGCCGAGCAGCAGGAAGTGCTGATCGTGACCGGGATGTCGGGTGCGGGCCGTTCGACGGTCGCGAACGCGCTCGAAGACCTCGACTGGTACGTCGTCGACAACCTGCCTCCCCAGATGCTGCGGCCGTTGATCGAACTCGCCAACCGGGCGGAGTCCGGCCTGCCGCGGATCGCCGCCGTCGTCGACGTGCGCGGACGCAACTTCTTCGAAGACCTCCGGGAGATGATCCAGAGCCTGCGCGAGGGCACGAAGGTGCGCGTGCTCTTCCTGGAGGCGTCCGACTCGGTCCTGGTCCGGCGCTTCGAGCAGGTGCGGCGCCCGCACCCGCTCCAGGGCAACGGGACCATCCTCGACGGCATCGACGCGGAGCGCGCGCGTCTGCGCGAGATCCGCGAGGCGAGCGACATCATCGTCGACACCACCGATCTCAACATCCACCAGCTCGCGACCAACATCACCGAGACCTTCGCCGCCGAAGACACGGCCGGAGTCCAGGTGACCGTCATGAGCTTCGGATTCAAGTACGGCCTGCCGCCCGACGCCGACCTCGTGGCGGACGCGCGCTTCCTGCCCAATCCGTTCTGGAACCCCGAACTGCGGCCGCACACCGGCCTGGACGAGGTCGTGCGCGACTACGTGCTGCAGCAGGACGGCGCAGAAGACTTCATCGCGGCCTACGTCGCGGCGATGCGCCCGATCCTCGCCGGCTACCAGCGCGAGAACAAGCGGCACGCGATGATCGCGATAGGCTGCACGGGAGGGAAGCACCGGTCCGTCGCGATTGCCGAAGAGCTCGCCGTCCGGTTGAGGGGCTTCCCCGGCGTCGCGGTCAACACCAAGCACCGCGACCTGGGCCGTGAATGATGCCGGCCGCCCACTTCACGGCGTGACCCGCGCCGTCCGTCACAGTTAGGAATCCGATTGGCTCTCACCGCCGACGTCAAAGACGAACTCACGAAGGTCGAAGTCAGCAAGACGACCGTCCGCGCCGCCGAGCTGGCGACGATCCTGCGGTTCTCGGGCGGCCTCCACCTGATCGGCGGACGCATCGCGGTCGAGAGCGAGCTGGACACGCCCGAGCTCGCACGCCGGGTGCGCAAAGACCTCGCGGAGCTCTACGGCGTCCGCAGCGAGGTCTCGGTGATCTCGGCGTCCGGTGTGCGGCGCTCCAGCCAGTATCTCGTCCGGGTGCTGGAGGGCGGCGAGACCCTCGCCCGCCAGACCGGCCTCCTCGATGCCAGGCGCCGGCCCATCCGCGGCCTCCCGAACCGCCTGACGACCGGTTCACGCGATGAGCTCGCTGCGGTCTGGCGCGGCGCCTTCCTCGCGCACGGATCGTTGACCGATCCGGGGCGTTCCGCCGCGCTGGAGGTCACCTGCCCGGGCAACGAGGCCGCGATGGCACTCGTCGGCGCGGCCGGCCGGCTCGGCGTCCCCGCCAAGGCGCGCGAGGTGCGCGGCGTGCACCGGGTCGTCATCCGCGACGGCGAGGCGATCAGCGCGATGCTCGTGCAGATGGGCGCGACCGAGACGGTCGCGAACTGGGAGGAGCTGCGGCAGCGCCGCGAGGTGCGTGCGACCGCGAACCGCCTGGTCAATTTCGACGACGCCAACCTGCGCCGGTCGGCTCAGGCCGCCGTCGCCGCGTGCTCGCGCGTCGAGCGCGCCCTGGAGATCCTCGGTCCGGATGTGCCGGAGCACTTGCGGTACGCGGGGGAGCTGCGGCTCGCCCACCGTGACGCGAGCCTGGACGAACTGGGTCATCACGCCGATCCGCCGATGACGAAGGACGCCGTGGCGGGGCGCATCCGCCGTCTGCTGGCGATGGCCGACAAGAAGGCGACCGAGCTCGACATCCCCGGGACCGACGCCAACCTCCCCGCCGACCTCGATGAGGTGTAGTTTCCTGACGGGCCTTCAGTCGGGAAGGAAATCTGGCGGCGGGAAGGAACCCGCGACCCGTCCGGTTGCCCTCACTAGACTGATCAAGTCGCCCGAATCGGGTCTCGAAGAAGAACAACTGTGGAGATGAGTAATGGCTGACTACACGCTCGCCGACCTTCCGTACGACTACTCGGCGCTCGAGCCGAACATCAGCGGCCGGATCATGGAGCTGCACCACGACAAGCACCACAAGGCCTACGTCGACGGTGCCAACACGGCCCTGGCGAAGCTGGCGGAGGCACGCGACGCCGACGACCTCACATACGTGAACAAGCTCCAGAAAGACCTCGCGTTCAACCTCGCCGGGCACGTCAACCACACCGTGTTCTGGAACAACCTCTCGCCGGAGGGCGGCGACAAGCCGACCGGCGAGCTGGCCGCGGCGATCGACGAGTTCTTCGGCTCGTTCGACAAGTTCCGCGCGCACTTCACGGCGTCGGCGCTCGGCATCCAGGGTTCCGGCTGGTCGATCCTCGCCTGGGACTCGCTGGGCCAGAAGCTCATCATCGAGCAGCTCTACGACCACCAGGGCAACCTCGCCGCTGCCACCATCCCGCTGCTGCTCCTCGACATGTGGGAGCACGCGTTCTACCTCGACTACGTCAATGTGAAGGCGGATTACGTCAAGGCGTTCTGGAACATCACCAACTGGGGCGACGTGGCCGACCGCTTCGAGAAGGCGCGCGAGAAGACCTCGGGTCTGCTGCTACTGTCGTAGCGGGTAGGCGTCCCGGGAGGGAGCCTCCCGGGACGCCGCCGTCCGTCTGAAATCACCCACATCGCGCCCTTCGGCGCACCCATCAAGCAACGGGAGACATCTGTGTCCGTAAAGATCGGAATCAACGGGTTCGGTCGCATTGGTCGCAACTACCTGCGCGCGGCCCTCGCCAAGGGCAGCGACCTCGAGATCGTCGCGGTGAACGACCTCACCGACAACAAGACGCTCGCGCACCTGCTCAAGTACGACTCGATCACGGGCCGCCTGGACGCGACGGTCGAGCTCGAGGGCGACAGCATCGTCGTCAACGGCAAGCCGATCAAGGTCCTCGAGGAGCGCGACCCGGCCAACCTCCCGTGGGGCGACCTGGGCGTCGACATCGTCATCGAGTCGACCGGCCGTTTCACCAAGGCCGCCGACGCCAAGAAGCACATCGAGGCGGGCGCCAAGAAGGTCATCATCTCGGCTCCGGCCACCGACGAGGACGCCACGTTCGTGATCGGTGTGAACGAGCACCTGTACGACCCGGAGAAGCACAACATCATCTCCAACGCGTCGTGCACGACCAACTGCCTCGCCCCGCTCGCCAAGGTCTTCAACGACGAGTTCGGCATCGAGCGCGGTCTCATGACCACGGTCCACGCCTACACGGCCGACCAGAACCTGCAGGACGGCCCGCACAGCGACCTCCGCCGCGCCCGTGCCGCCGCGATCAACATCGTCCCGACCTCGACCGGCGCCGCCAAGGCCATCGGCCTCGTCCTGCCCGAGCTCAAGGGCAAGCTCGACGGTTTCGCGCTCCGCGTGCCCGTCCCCACCGGCTCGATCACCGACCTGACCGTCGCCGCCTCGCGCCCGGTCACCGTCGACGAGGTCAAGGCGGCGTACAAGAAGGCCGCCGAGGGCCCGCTCAAGGGCATCCTCAAGTACACGGAGGACGAGATCGTCTCGTCCGACATCGTCTCCGACCCGCACTCGTCGATCTTCGACTCCGGCCTGCTCCGGGTCATCGGCGACCAGGTGAAGCTCTCGAGCTGGTACGACAACGAGTGGGGCTACTCCAACCGTCTCGTCGACCTGACCGAGTACGTCGCCGAGCGTCTCTGAGCACGGGGAACCGGCGTGACGCTTCGCACCCTCGACTCACTCGGTTCGCTCGCGGGAAAGCGCGTCGTCGTCCGCTGTGATCTCAACGTCCCCCTGAAGGACGGCGCGATCACGGACGACGGTCGCGTGCGAGCGTCGATTCCCACCCTCGACGCCCTGATCAATCAGGGCGCGAAGGTGGTCGTGATCTCTCACCTCGGCCGCCCGGAGGGCGCGCCCGACTCCAAGTACAGCCTGGCGCCGGTGGCCCAGCGGCTCTCCGAACTGCTCGGCAAGCCGGTGACCTTCGCACAGGACACCGTCGGAGCCGGAGCGGAGGCCGCTGTCGCCGGGCTGCGGGACGGCGACGTCGCCCTGCTCGAGAACCTGCGCTTCAACCCGGGCGAGACCGCCAAGGACGACGCGGAGCGCGAGGCGTTCGCGGCAAAGCTGGCCGCGTTCGGCGACGCCTTCGTGTCCGACGGATTCGGGGTCGTCCACCGCAAGCAGGCCAGCGTGTACGAGCTCGCGAAGGCGCTCCCGAGCGCCGCCGGCACGCTCATCGCGACCGAGCTCGACGTGCTCGACCGGCTCACCGAGAACCCCGAGCGGCCCTACGCGGTCGTGCTCGGGGGGTCGAAGGTGTCCGACAAGCTGGGCGTGATCGGGCACCTGTTGCCGCGCGTGGACTCCTTGCTCATCGGCGGTGGGATGCTCTTCACATTCCTCGCCGCGCTCGGCCACAAGGTCGGTTCCAGTCTGCTGGAGGCCGACCAGATCGATACCGTCAAGGGCTACCTCGCGAAGGCGGAGGAGCTGGGCGTTTCGATCGTGCTGCCGCGCGATGTCGTCGTGGCGTCGAAGTTCGGCGCCGACGCGGAGCACATCGTGCGGCCGATCGACGCGATCGAAGACACCGAGTGGGGTTCGTCGGGCCTCGGGCTCGACATCGGCCCGGAGACCGGCGAGCTGTTCTCCGAGTACATCCGCGGCGCGCGAACCGTGTTCTGGAACGGGCCGATGGGCGTGTTCGAGCTGGCGCCGTTCGCCGCGGGAACCAAGGCGATCGCCCAGGCGCTCACCGAGGTCGACGGCCTCGGCGTCGTCGGCGGCGGCGACTCCGCGGCCGCGGTGAGGGCGCTCGGCTTCTCGGACGATCAGTTCGGTCATATTTCTACCGGCGGCGGCGCCAGCCTCGAGTTCCTCGAGGGCAAGCGCCTGCCGGGTCTGGAGGTCCTCGGATGGCAGCAGTGAACGAGTCCGTGCGGCGTGTTCCGCTGATCGCGGGCAACTGGAAGATGAACCTCGATCACCTGCAGGCGATCGCCGTCGTCCAGAAGCTGGCGTGGACGCTCAAGGACGCCGGGCACGACTACTCGGCCGTCGAGGTCGCGGTGTTCCCGCCCTTCACCGACCTCCGCAGCGTGCAGACGCTGGTGGCGGCGGACAAGCTGCCCATCGCCTTCGGCGGTCAGGACGTGTCCGAGCACGAGTCCGGCGCGTACACAGGCGAGGTCGCCGCGTCGTTCCTTGCCGCGCTCGAGTCGCGCTACGTGATCATCGGCCACTCGGAGCGGCGCACGCTGCACAACGAGTCCGACGAGCAGGTCGCGGCGAAGGTCGCGCAGGCGATCAAACACAACATCGCGCCGATCATCTGTGTCGGCGAGACCGCGGAGGACCTGGAGACGCACGGCGCGAGCGCGGTGCCTGTCGCTCAGCTCCGCGCCGCCCTCGCCTCGGTCGACTCGGCGGCGGACTTCGTGGTCGCCTACGAGCCCGTCTGGGCGATCGGCTCGGGACAGGCGGCCACGCCGGAGCAGGCCGAGCAGGTGGCGGCAGCACTGCGCGCCGTCATCGCGGAGCAGCTCGGTGACGACGTCGCGGCCAAGACCCGGATCCTCTACGGGGGTTCGGTGAAGTCGGGCAACATCGCCGGCTTCATGCGCGAGCCGAACGTCGACGGCGCGCTGGTCGGCGGCGCGAGCCTCGACGTGGCCGAGTTCTCGGCGATCATCCGCTACCAGAAGCACGTCGGACTGTGACGATTCGCGGCGCAAGCCGCCGCGGCGTCGGCCGGTTATACTGGACGTTGGTTTTGCCGGGCGCCGCCCGGTCGCATTGAAAGGTCTAGCGTGCAGATTCTCACGGTCGTCCTGCAGGTCCTGCTGGGCATCACCAGCCTCCTGCTGACGCTGCTCATCCTGTTGCACAAGGGGCGCGGAGGCGGCCTCTCCGACATGTTCGGCGGCGGTGTCACCTCCAACCTGGGTGCGTCCGGTGTCGCGGAGCGCAACCTCAACCGCATCACGGTCATCCTCGGGCTCATCTGGATCACGTGCATCGTGGTCCTCGGGCTCATCACCAAGTTCAGCGCCTAGCCGGCGCGCCTTCACCAGAGGAGAAGCATGGCATCCGGAGGAAGCGCCATCCGCGGCTCGCGCGTCGGCGCGGGCCCGATGGGCGAACAGGACCGCGGTTTCCACGCGGAGCGCGTGGCGATCTCGTACTGGGACGCCCTGGGCAACGAGACCGTTCGGTACTTCGCGGCGAATCTGCCGGAGGAGGAGATCCCGGATGTGATCGACTCCCCGTCGACCGGTCTTCCGGCCGGTCGCGACAAAGAGAACCCGCCGTCGGTCGCCAAGACCGAGCCGTACAAGACGCACCTGGCCTACGTGAAGGAGCGCCGGTCGGAGGAGGAGGCCGAGCAGCTGCTCGAGGACGCCCTCAACCAGCTGCGCGCCCGCCGCGGAAAGCCCACGAGCAACTGACGTCGTCGCACACCCTGCGCACGACGAAGCCCCGCCGGTCCATGACCGGCGGGGCTTCTCTGCTGATGGTCGTCTGACTCAGTACGACGGGGCGATCAGGTTCTCCGGCACGTCGACCGCGGCCTCCTTGTCGACGAAGAACACGGTGCGCTTGCGGCCCTTGGCGCCGGCGACCGGCACCTCGGTGTAGCTCGCACCCGCGAGGGCCAAGCCGAGCGCACTGGCCTTGTCGCTTCCGGACAGCACCAGCCAGATCCGGTCGGAGGCGTTGAGCACCGGCCGTGTCAGGCTCAGCCGCTCGGGCGGGGGCTTGGGCGACTCGCGCACGGCGATGACCGTGGCCTCGGTCTCGCGGATACCTGCGCGGTCGGGGAACAGCGAGGCGATGTGCCCGTCCGGCCCGACCCCGAGGAACGTGATGTCGAAGCGAGGGAAGTCCTGCCCCTCCGGAGCGAACGCCGCGAGTTCAGCCGCATAGACGCTCGCCGCCTCGTCGAGGTCGGGGATCTCGTCCGATGCGGGGAACGGGTGGATGTTCTGGGGCGGGACGGGAAGGTGATCGAGGAGCGCCTCGCGCGCCTGGCGCTCGTTGCGCTCATCGCTGGCCTTCTCGACGAACCGCTCGTCACCCCACCAGAACTGCACCTTCGACCAGTCGATGGTGTCGCGAGCGGGGGAGGAGTTGACCGCCTCCAGCACCGCGATGCCCATTGTTCCACCGGTGAGCGCGATGTTCGCCACGCCCAGGTCGTCGAGGATGTCGATCGTCTTGGTGAGGAAGCGCGCGGCCACCGACGCGGCGAGTGCTTCCTTGTCGGGGTGGACGAGCACCCGCCGTTCGTTCGTCATGCTGTCGTGCCCGCTCCTTCGTCGGCGGTCTCGAGCAGTGCGAGACCCTTCGTGATGACCTCACCGTACAGGTCGTCCGGGTCCAGCCTACGCAGTTCCTCCGCGAGGCAATCGCGCAGGCTGCGGCGCGGCAGGGACAGGTCGTGCGTCGGCTGCCCCGGCTGCGACAGCCGCGCCACGTTCGGGACCTCGCGCTCGAGCTCGATCGTGCCGGACGCACGCTCCATCTTCACGCCGTGGATGCCGCCGGAGCCGATCGCGCGCGAAGCGAGGTCGTAGTGCACCGGCACCTGGAGCTGCAGCCGCAGCCACGCGGCGAGGAGCAAGGTGGAGGGGGAGTCGGCGGCGCCGGCCACTTCCACCGACGTGATCGGCTCGTACGGCGGCTGGTCGAGCACCGCGGCCAGCTGCGCGCGCCACAGGGTCAGCCGCGTCCACGCGAAGTCGGTGTCGCCGGGCGCATAGGTCTCCGCCAGGTGGAACAGCGCCTCCTGCGGGTTCGGCTGTGCCGACGCATCGGTGATCCGGATCGTCGCGATGCGGCCGAGGGGGGAGTGCGAGGCGCGGGCGGGTGCGATGCCCGGCCACCAGACGACCACGGGTGCGTCCGGAAGCAGGAGCCCGGTCACGAGCCCCTCCTCGTCGCTGGCCGTCTCGCCGTAGGCGCGCAGCACGATGACCTCGCTGGCGCCCGCGTCGCCGCCGACGCGGATCTGGGCATCCAGGCGCCCCGAATCCGTGTGGCTGCGCTCCTCCTCGGTCGAGACCACGATGACGCGCATCGGGTGCTCGCGGGAGGCGTCGTTGGCCGCCTCGATGGCCTCCTCCTCCTGGCCGAGGTGGGTGGCGATGATCAGCGTCAGCACACGGCCGAGGGCGACGGCGCCGCCCTCCTCGCGGATCTTGACGAGCGCCTTCGAGATGTTGCTCGTCGTGGTGTCGGGCAGATCGACGATCATGGGCGCCTCCAGACGCGGCCGTCGCGGGCGAGGAGCTCGTCGGCGGACTTCGGGCCCCAGGTTCCGGGGCGGTACTGTTCGGGCTGGCCCTGCGTGGTCCAGAACTCCTCGATCGGGTCGAGGATCTTCCAGGACAGCTCGACCTCCTCGTGACGCGGGAACAGCGGCGGGTCGCCGAGCAGCACGTCGAGGATGAGCCGCTCGTAAGCCTCCGGACTGGCTTCGGTGAACGCGTGGCCGTAACCGAAGTCCATGCTGACGTCGCGCACTTGCATACCCGCTCCCGGCACCTTCGAGCCGAAGCGGATGGTCACGCCCTCGTCGGGCTGCACACGGATCACCAGCGCGTTCTGGCCGAGGGCGCTGGTCTGCGACTCGGCGAAGAGCTGCTGCGGCGCGCGCTTGAAGACCACGGCGATCTCGGTGACGCGTCGGCCCAGGCGCTTGCCCGCCCGCAGGTAGAACGGGACGCCGGCCCAGCGGCGGGTCCCGATCTCCAGCTTGATCGCGGCGTAGGTCTCGGTGGTGGACTGGGGATTCATCCCGTCCTCCTCCAAGAACCCGACGACCTTCTCGCCGCCCTGCCAGCCGCTCGAGTACTGACCGCGGGCGGTCGACTTCGCGAGGTCTGCCGGAAGGCGGACAGCGGCGAGCACCTTCTCCTTCTCTGCACGCAGATCGGCGGCGTCGAACGAGATCGGCTCCTCCATCGCCGTGAGGGCGAGGAGCTGCAACAGGTGGTTCTGGATGACGTCGCGCGCCGCGCCGATGCCGTCGTAGTAGCCGGCGCGCCCCCCGACGCCGATGTCCTCGGCCATCGTGATCTGCACGTGGTCCACGTAGTTGGCGTTCCAGATCGGCTCGTACAGCTCGTTGGCGAAGCGCAGGGCCAGGATGTTCTGGACGGTCTCTTTGCCGAGGTAGTGGTCGATCCGGAACACCGAGTCCGGCGGGAAGACCGACTCGACCACGTGGTTGAGCTCGCGCGCCGTCCTCAGGTCGCTGCCGAACGGCTTCTCGATGACGACCCGACGCCAGCCCGTTCCCGACTGGTCGGCGAGGCCGGACTTCTTCAGCTGCTCGGTGACGAGGGGGAACGCCTTCGGCGGGATGGACAGGTAGAACGCGTGGTTGCCCATCGTGCCGCGCTCGACGTCGAGGTTCTCGACCGTCTCCTTGAGGCGCTGGAACGCCTCGGCGTCGTCGAACTCGCCCGAGACGAAGCGGATGCCCTGCGCGAGCTGCTTCCACACGTCGTCATCGAACGGCGTGCGGGCGTACTGCTTGACCGCGTCGTAGACGACCTTCTCGAAGTCCTGGTCCTCCCAGTCGCGCCGGGCGAACCCGACGAGCGAGAAGCCGGGCGGCAGCAGGCCGCGGTTCGCGAGGTCGTAGACGGCCGGCATCAGCTTCTTGCGCGACAGGTCACCCGTCACTCCGAAGATGATGAGGCTGCTCGGCCCCGCGATGCGGTTGAGTCGGCGGTCGGAGGGCAACCGCAGCGGGTTGAACTCGGGAGTGATCTCCACCGGTGACAATCGGACTCCTTAGTTGACGGCCTCAAACAGCGAGACGATGTCCGCCTCGGGGTTCGTGAGGGTCAGGGTCAGTACCGGACGGCCGTGCTCGCCGAGGACGCTCGCGTCGCCGGCGGCCTGGGCCTGGATGAGCTGGCCGAATGTGAACGGGCGGTCCGGTATCTCCAGGTCTTCCGGGGCCACAGCAGTGATCTGCAGGAACACGCCGACGGCGGGGCCGCCCTTGTGGAACTGACCGGTCGAGTGCAGGAAGCGCGGGCCCCAGCCGAAGGTGACGGGGCGGCCGGCCTTGGCGGCGAGCAGATCGCGGATGCCCGCGAGCTGCGGGAGTGCGAGCCGGTCGACGTAGGCCTGGACCGCGACGTAGCCGTCCGGGCCGAGCTGGGCCAGGAGGGCGTCAACGGCGCCGTCGAGCGTCGAGGCGCTGCCGAGGAACGACCCGGTGGTGCGCACCTCGACGCCGCCCGCGGTGAAGGCGGGCGCGACGGGCTCCGGTCGGTTGTCGAGCAGTGCGCGGGCGGCGACCTTCGCCGCCTCCACGTCGGGCTGGTCGAACGGGTTGATGCCGAGAAGCCGGCCGGCGACCGCCGTCGCGTACTCCCAGACGATCAGCTGCGCCCCCAGACTGCCGGAGACGAGGATCTCGCCCTCGTGCCGGTCGGCCGGGAACAGATGGTGCGCCTCCGCATTCGCGACGAGCCGGACCACCTGCAGGTCGGCCGGCTTCGAGGTCAGCTCGGGCGCGAGCGTGTCGAGGACGACGGGGAGGAGTCCGGTGCCCTCCTTGCCGGTCGATTCGGCGATGAGCTGCTCGGCCCAGTCGGCGAACCCGACGATGTGGGTGCCGTCGGCGACGATGCCCACCTTGTCCTTGAGCGGGTTGGTGCCGGCGATCGCGGCGCCGAGCACGAGGCCCGGGTTCGCGTCGTTGTCGACGGCGAGCTCGATGAGCGTCGCCTCGGCCTCGTCGAGCAGCTCGGAGATGTCCACGCCCGCCAGTCCGGAGGGGACCAGACCGAACGCGGTCAGCGCCGAGTAGCGCCCGCCGACGTTGGGGTCGGCGTTGAACACGCGGTAGCCCGCCTCGCGCGCCGACTGGTCGAGCGGGGAGCCCGGGTCGGTGACGACGACGATGCGCTCCGCCGGGTCGATGCCGGCGTCGCGGAACCACTTCTCGTACACGCGGCGTTGGCTGTCGGTCTCGAGGGTGGAGCCGGACTTGGAGGAGATGACGACCGCCGTGGCCTCGAGGCGGTCGCGGAGCGCCGCCAGCACCTGGCCGGGGTCGGTCGAGTCGAGAACGGTGAGTTCGGCCTCCGCCGTGCGCGTGATGACCTCGGGTGCGAGCGAAGAGCCGCCCATCCCACCGAGGACGATGTGGTTGACGCCCTTGGCGTGCAGCTGCTCACGCAGTTCGACGATCTCCGCGACCAGCGGGCGGGAGATCGCGACGGCCTCCGTCCAGCCGAGACGCTTGGAGGCCTCCGGCTCGGCGTCCGGGCCCCAGAGGGCGGGGTCCTGCGCCGTGATCCCGGAGGCGATGCGGTCGGCCACGAGCTGCGGCACGACCGTTGCGACGGCCGTGGCCGCCGCCCCGGTGACGTGGATGCGGAAGGTCACTTGGCGGCCTCCAGCGCGTTGCTGACGGTCTCGACGAGCTCGCCCCACGACACGTTGAACTTGTCGACGCCCTCGCGCTCGAGGGTGGCGGTCACATCGTCGTAGTCGACGCCGAGGCCGGCCAGCGCATCGAGCACGCCCTTCGCGTCGGCGTAGTTGCCGGTGACGGTGTCGCCGGTGATCTCGCCGTGGTCGAAGGTGGCCTCGAGGGTCTTCTCCGGCATCGTGTTGACGGTGTTCGGGGCGACGAGCTCGGTCACGTAGAGCGTGTCGGGCAGGCTCGGGTCCTTCACGCCGGTGGAGGCCCAGAGCGGACGCTGCTCGTTCGCGCCGGCGGCGACGAGGGCCTTGGCGCGGTCGGTGGCGAACTCCTGCTCGTAGAGCTCGTAGGCGAGGCGGGCGTTCGCGACACCGGCCTTGCTCTTGAGCGCGAGCGCCTCGTCGGTGCCGATCGCCGTCAGGCGCTTGTCGACCTCGGTGTCCACGCGGGACACGAAGAACGATGCGACCGACTGGATGCCCGCGAGGTCGATGCCGGCGGCCTTGGCCTTCTCGAGGCCGGTCAGGTATGCGTCGATGACCTGGCGGTAGCGCTCGAGGCTGAAGATCAGGGTCACATTGACGCTGATGCCGGCCGCGATCGTCTCGGTGATGGCCTCCAGGCCCTCGACGGTGGCGGGGATCTTGATGAGGACATTGGGCTTGTCGACCTTGGCCGCGAGCTTCTTGGCCTGCTCGATGGTGCCCGCGGCGTCGTGCGCCAGGCCCGGCTCGACCTCGATCGAGACGCGGCCGTCCACGCCGTTGGTGGCCTCGTAGACCTCGTGGAAGATGTCGCTGGCGTCGGCGACGTCGTCGGTCGTGATCTCGAAGATCGCGTCCTCGACGCTCGTGCCGGCGGCGGCGAGCTGCGTGACCTGCGCGTCGTACGCCTCGCCCTTGGAGAGGGCGGCGGCGAAGATCGTCGGGTTGGTCGTCACGCCGACGACGTTGCGGTCGGCGATCAGCTTCTGGAGGCCGCCCGACGCGATGCGCTCGCGCGAGAGGTCGTCCAGCCAGATGCTCACGCCGGCGGCCGACAGAGCGGCCGTGGGGGAGGCGGTGGTGGAAGTGGTGTCGGTCATCGTGGTTTCTTCTTCTCTTCTTCCGTGCCCGCGCTCAGAGCGACGCGAGCGATTCCTTGGCTGCGGCGACGGCGTGCTCGGTGGTCATGCCGAACTCGCGGAACAGCGTCTTGTAGTCGGCCGACGCACCGAAGTGCTCGATCGAGACGCTGCGGCCGTGGTCGCCGACGATCTTGTCCCAGGCGAGCGCCAGACCGGCCTCGATGGAGACGCGGGCCTTGAGGTGCTTCGGCAGCACCTTCTCCTGGTAGGCGGCGTCCTGCTCGTGGAACCACTCGAGGCAGGGAGCCGAGACGACGCGGGCGTTGATGCCCTCGCCGCGCAGCACCTCGCGGGCGTCCAGGGCGATCTGCACCTCGGAGCCGGTGGCGATGAACAGCACGTCGGGCGTGCCGCCGGGAGCCTCGGCGAGGATGTACGCACCCTTGGCGACGTTGGCGGCCGACGCCAGGGTGTCACCGGTGGCCTCGCCGTCGCCGCGCTCGAACACCGGGATGTTCTGGCGGGTCAGCGCGATGCCCGCGGGGCCGCCGCGGCGCTCGAGGATGGTCTTCCACGCGTACGCGACCTCGTTGGCGTCGCCCGGACGGACCACGTCGAGGTGGGGGATGGCGCGCAGGGTCGACAGCTGCTCGATCGGCTGGTGCGTCGGGCCGTCTTCGCCGAGGGCGACGGAGTCGTGTGTCCAGACGAAGATCGAGGGCACCTGCATGAGCGCCGCCAGGCGGATCGCCGGGCGCTGGTAGTCGCTGAAGATCAGGAACGTGCCGCCGAACGGCCGGGTCGGGCCGTGCAGCACGATGCCGTTGAGGATCGCGGCCATGGCGTGCTCGCGGATGCCGAAGTGCAGCACGCGACCATACGGGTTGCCCGTCCACTCGTGGGTGGAGTGCTCGGTGGGCACGAACGACGCGGCGCCCTCGATCGTGGTGTTGTTCGACTCGGCGAGGTCGGCGGAGCCGCCCCACAGCTCGGGCATGACCCCGGCGATCGCGTTGATAACCTTGCCGCTCGCGGCGCGGGTCGAGACGTCTTTGCCGGCCTCGAACACCGGCAGTGCGTCGGCGAGGCCCTCGGGGACCTCACCGGACAGCAGGCGGTCGAGGAGCTGCTTGCGCTCGGGGTTGGCCTCCGCCCACGCGTCGAAGCCCTTCTGCCACTCGGAGTGCTCCTGCGCGCCGCGCTCGACGGCCTTGCGGGTGTGCTCGATGACGTCCTCGGCGACCTCGAAGGTCTTCTCGGGGTCGAAGCCGAGCACCTCCTTGACGGCGCGGAGCTCGTCGGCGCCCAGCGCCGAGCCGTGGATCTTGCCGGTGTTCTGCTTCTTCGGTGCCGGCCAGCCGATGATCGTCTTGAGGATGATGAGCGACGGCTTGTCGCTGACCTCCTGGGCGTTGACGATGGCCTGGTGCAGCTCCTGCACGTCCTCTTCGTAAACGCCCGTCTTCTTCCAGTCGACGACCTGCACGTGCCAGTGGTAGGCCTCGTAGCGGGCCTTGACGTCCTCGGTGAAGGCGATGTTCGTGTCGTCCTCGATCGAGATCTGGTTGGCGTCGTAGATCGCGATCAGGTTGCCGAGCTGCTGGTGGCCGGCGAGGCTGGAGGCCTCGGAGCTGATGCCCTCCTCCAGGTCGCCGTCGCTCGCGATGACGTAGACGAAGTGGTCGAACGGGCTGGTGCCGGGTGCGGCGTCCGGGTCGAACAGGCCGCGCTCGAAACGCTGGGCGTAGGCGAAGCCGACGGAGGAGGAGATGCCCTGGCCGAGCGGGCCGGTGGTGATCTCGACGCCGTCCGTGTGGCCGTACTCCGGGTGGCCCGGGGTCAGCGAGCCCCAGGTGCGCAGCGCCTTGAGGTCGTCGAGCTCGAGACCGTAGCCGCCGAGGTAGAGCTGGATGTACTGGGTCAGCGAGCTGTGGCCGGCCGACAGGATGAAGCGGTCCCGGCCGAGCCAGTGCTGGTCGCGCGGGTCGCGGCGCATCACCTTCTGGAAGAGCAGGTACGCCGCGGGAGCGAGGCTCATCGCGGTGCCGGGATGCCCGTTGCCCACTTTCTCCACCGCGTCGGCCGCGAGGATGCGGACCGTGTCGACTGCCTTGTTGTCAATGGGATCCCACTGCAGAGCTGCCACGTGAAAACTGACCCTTCGTAGAAGTGGTGAGGGCCGTCTGTGGAACCCGCACCGGTTGAGGTAGTGCGCGCCGTGGACGTCATCGGCGCCGGTCGCGTTCTCCGTCACAGTCCTACAAATGGAGGCCGTGCGGAAGGGGCTCCGGCTGGCGAGCACCTCCAAGTATAGGTAACACGCACGAAACACGGGGTGTTCCCGCAGGTTCGTGTAACACGGCTTCGCTTGGTGCGACCCACGCTGCGTCTTCCCATTTGATACTGTTGTCACTGGTACAAACATGAAAAATGTTGGAGGCGAAGATGGCGAGAACGGTCAGCGTTGACGCTGGTCGGTTGCGAGCCGGTACGAAGACGCTGGAGGGGGCGGCCACCGGTCGTCGGCCTTCGGCGGATGAGTCCGACGGGTTCGGCTCGTCGGTGGCCCGAGGCGCGGTGAGCCGGTTCGAGCGGTACTGGGTCCGGGGGCAGTCGACGATCGACGAGCTGGTCGCCGGGTTGGCCGGCGCCCTCGCCCAGGCGGCGGATGCGTATGAGCGTCGGGACGCCGAGGACGCCGAGGCGTTGGGGAAGGATCGGGCGGGCTTCTATGGGTTCTAGGTGGGCAGACTGGTCGCCGGTGGGGTTCGAGACGGACCCGACGCCGGGCGATCTGCAGCTGGTGGAGGCGCTGGTCTCCCACTTGGATACGTGGTCTGGTCGGCTTGAGGTGCAGTCGAAAGCGGCCCGCAAGGTCCTGGACACGAACCTCGGGCCGGCGTCGTGGTCCGGCCTCGCCGCGCAGGTGTTCTCAGACCGGTTGCGTGCGCTGTCGGCGGCGGCCCTGAAGGCGGCCGAGCAGCACAATGCGGGTGCGGTGGCGGCGAAAGCGTGGTCGATGGCGCTGGAGTACGCACAGCGCGAGGCGGATCGGGCGTTGCTGGACGCCGAGGATGCGGTGGCGGATCTGGAGACCGCAGAGGCGTTGGTGGCGACGCTGGGTGCCGAGCAGGCTGCGCTGTCGGCCGCGCTGCGTGCGCTGGAGAAGGCGTACAACTCGCGCGAGAAGCCGCCGCCGGGCTCGTCGGCGCCCGCGCACGTGGATGTGACGCGTGCTCGCCGCCAGGAGCAAGACGGGAGCGAGAAGCTGGCGACGGCGCGGTTGACGATCCGAGACGCGCAGGAGCGGCTGGACGACGCGAAGCGGCGGGCCGAGCGGGCGAAGCAGGACTATGACGCCGCTGAAGGGGCGTTCGCCAGGAAGCTCGACGACGCGTTGCACGGCGCTCTGGCCCCGACGCCGCAGCCGGAGCTGACGGCCTTCGCGTTGATCGTCGGCAAGCTGTCCGGAATCTCGGTCACGGCGAGCGTGAACGCGTCGCTGATGGACACGCTGAAGCGGTTGACTCCGGAGGAGTTGGCGGTGCTCCTCGCGGAGGACCCGGACCTGGCGCAGGAGTTCTGGAAGCATCCGCCGTCGCCGGACACGGTCGCGAAGTGGTGGGCGGGGCTGGGCGAGGAGACGAGGGAGGCGTTGCAGACGGCGGCGCCGGGGGTACTGGGGAACCTGGCGGGGCTGCCGTATGGGGTGAGGCATCGGTGCAATCTGGACGTCTATCTGAGGCTCAAGGACAGTGCAGGTCATACTCCGGAACAGCAGAAGGTGCTCGACGCGCTTAATAAGGTTCTCTCCGATCCTTTGGCGTCGTTGGTGTGTTTCAACCTGGATGCGCAGGTGCCGATGGTCGCGGTCGGGTACGGGGATCTGGATACGGCGGACACGGTGACGTGGGCGGCGCCGGGGATGAACTCCGACGCGGCGGACGCGACCGAAAGCTGGTCGCGTGCCGCGCAAAACCTGTATCGAGAGCAAAAGAGACTCGACGCAGATCGTTCCCACGCTGTGGTGGGCTGGTTGGGGTATGACACTCCGGATCTGGTGAGCGTGAACACGCCGGCGTTGGCGCAGGACGGGTCGTGGCGGTTCGCGAACGAGCTGGACGGGACGCACGCCACCCGGGCCGCGCACCCGTCAGTTCCGTTCCCGTATGTGGCGGTGGTGGCGCACTCGTATGGCACGACGACGGCGGCGGATGCGTTGACGCACGTCAAGCACACGGTGGACTCCTTCACGATGCTCGGTTCGGCCGGGATCGACACCCAGGTAGTGTCCTCGCTGTCGGACCTTCACGTGAAACAGGCGGGCGGGCGGCCCTCGATCTACACGACCGCGGCCGAGTTGGACTTCCTCGCACCGTTCGGCTCGGCGATGGGCGGACGCGCGGAGCCGAACCCCGAAGCGCTCACCAACCTGGGCACCGCAGTAGCAATGCCCCTCAAAGGAGTACTGAACCAGCCGCAATCGATGGGTGGCGCGCAGTCGTTCTCCGCCGAAGGCGCCGTACTGCCCAATGGTGAAGTGCTGAAGCAGACCAAAGGCCACAGCACGGTCGGCGAGCACATCGACGGCCTGAACCCCCTCAACGGGATCGCGCCGGAAGGCTTCGGCTACCTCGACGAGGGTACGGAGGCGTTGCGGAACACGGGCTTCACAACGATGGGCCTGTCCCGGAGCGTCGTCGGCGGGTTGAAGGCCACCCGATGAACGCGAGGTCGGGCGTCGTGGCGGGTCGAAGAGTGAGAATGTGCGCTGTGGCGGCCGTCGCAGCCGTGACGATATCGGCTTTAGGAGGGTGTATGTCTTTTCCCGCTCTGAGTGACCCTGCCCCGCAAAGCCCGGGCACCCCGCAGAAGACGATCGATGAACTGCTGAACCAGTGGGCGGACCTCACCAACGCCGCCATCGCCGCCACCGGCGTTACCGACGGATGGTTCCTCGGCGGGCTTCAAGACAACAAACCCTGGGACCCGGCCGCGGAGGAAGTGAGCCTGCCGCCGTGTGGGACCGTTGGGTCGAAGACCGCTCACCAGGTCGACAACGTTGTTTCGCATGTCGCGTTCGAGTACGACCCACATCCGATCGCGGACAAGCTGACCGCGTACTGGGAGAGCGAAGGGTTCACGGTTCTACGGACGGTCGATTGGAAGTCGCCCACAGGTGAGATGGACATCTCGATCCGCGCCACGCGGTCCGACGGGGTGTACTACGGACTCGGCGTAACCAGCCGTGTCGTGGCCATTACTGTCGCGTCCGAGTGCTCCACCCACCCCTCCATCGACACCTGGGCTGAAAAGCGCGTCGAAGACAGATGGAAGTCTCTGCAGCCCACGCCGAGCGAGCCGTCGCCGTCCCCGGCTGCCGACGCCGTCACCGACGACCGCTTCTGGGGATTCTGGCCCGGCCCCGCCGCACCCCCTCCCACTGAACCTCTACGACCTGTAGACGTGTCGTAGACTTGCACGGGACCGTTCTGGCCCATCCGTCGACATCACCCGAGGAGCAATGGACGTCGCTGTAGAGACCCGTGTCGAGCCGGCGAGCCGTATCGGGGTCGCGCGCAAGGTCAAGGCGTACATCGCCCTCACCAAGCCCCGGGTCGTCGAACTGCTCCTGGTGACCACCGTCCCGACGATGATCCTGGCCGCGGGCGGCATCCCCAACCTCTGGCTGGTGTTGGCGACGGTCGTGGGCGGCTACATGTCCGCCGGCTCCGCCGGTGCGTTCAACTGCTACATCGATCGTGACATCGACCGGGTCATGCGGCGCACCAAGAACCGCCCGCTGGTGACCGGCGAGCTGAGCGACCGCGAGGCACTGGTGTTCGCGTGGGCCCTCGGCGCCGCGTCCGTTCTCGTGCTCGGCTTCTTCACCAATTGGCTGGCGGCGGCCTTGTCCGTGGGCGCCATCCTGCTGTACGTCGTCTTCTACACGCTGATCCTCAAGCGTCGCACCGCCCAGAACATCGTCTGGGGCGGCGTCGCCGGCTGCATGCCCGTGCTGATCGGCTGGGCGGCCGTCACCGGCTCGCTCGCCTGGCCGCCCGTCATCCTCTTCGGGATCATCTTCCTCTGGACTCCGCCGCACTACTGGCCGTTGTCGATGAAGTACCGCGAAGACTACAAGGAGGCCGGCGTGCCGATGCTCGCCGTGGTGCGTGGTCGCACAGTCGTCGGCCTGCAGGTCGTCCTCTACGCGTGGGCCATGGTGGCCTGTTCGCTGCTGCTCATCCCCGTGGGGCACATGGGGATGGTCTACTCGGTGGTCGCGCTGGGCGCGGGCGGCTGGTTCCTCTACGAATCGCACCGGCTCTACAACCTGGCGATCCGCCATGAGCGCGTCTCGCCGATGCGCGTTTTCCACGGCTCGATCGCCTACCTCACCCTGATCTTCCTGGCCGTCGCGATCGATCCGCTGCTACCGTTCTGAGCGTGCAGGCGCTGAGGACGGCGCGGCTGGTCCTCGACTCGCCGCGCGAAAGCGACATCCCGGCCGTCTTCCAAGCCTGCAGCGACCCCGACGTTCTGCGCTGGATACCGCTCCCCGAGCCGTACACGCGACAGAACGCGGAGTTCTTCGTGCGCTCCTACAGCCCGCACGGGCTGGCCAGCGGCCGCTTCACCGTGTGGGCGGTCCGGGAAGGCGAGACGCGCCCGCTCGTCGGCGTGGTCGAGGTCCGGCGCGACGAGGCACCCGGGTCCGCTTCGGTCGGCTGCTGGCTCACGCCCGCCGCTCGGCGCAGGGGAGTGATGACCGAGGCGCTCACCGCGGTCTGCGCGCACGCGCTCGACCCGGAGGGGCTCGGCTTCGAGCGGTTGCACTGGGAGTACCTCCCGGGCAACGAGGTGAGCCGACATCTCGCCGAATCGGTGGGGTTCGACTTCGCGGGAGTCGAGCCGCACACGGTCGACTTCCGCGACGAGCAGCGCGAAGCGCTGACGGGTGTGCTAAGCCGCGACCGACTCGGCGGCTGAGCCGGCGGCGACCTCGTCGTGCGGCGCAGAAGCCTTCAGCGACAGCACGACGGCGGTCATCGTGGCGGCCAGAGTCGCGGCCAGGGTCATGTGGATGCCGACGAGGACCCCGGGCAGCCCGGTGTTCGACTGGATCAGGCCGACGGCTATCTGAACGAGCTCGACCGCGAGCAGGAGCAGCGTGAACCGGTGCAGCGGCGTCGTCCGGATGCGCCAGGCGCCGACCACGAGCACGAGGGTGAGGGCGAAGGTCACGTAGGCCGGGATCGCGTGGACGTGCTCCAGGATCTCCGGGTTCAGGCCGTTGCGCGGCGCGTTGGCGTCGCCCGCGTGCGGGCCGGAGCCCGTTGTGAGGATGCCGAAGACGATGGTCAGCGCCACGAAGAAGCTCGTCAGGTGGGCGACACCCGCGTACCAGCCCGGCACAGCGCGGACGCGCGGCCCGGGCACCGCGTACACGCGGACGACGAAGGCGGTGCAGAGCGCGACCAGCGCGATCGAGACGATGAAGTGCAGGCCCACCACGTACGGGTTCAGGTGGCTCCATACGGAGATGCCGCCGACAACGGCCTGGGCCGGGATCATCAGCCCTGCCAGCAGTGTCAGCCAGAACAGGTCCGTGCGCTCCTTGCGCAGTCGCAGGATCGCGACGAACGCGATGATCGCCACGACGCCCAGACCGGCGCTGAGCACGCGGTTGCCGAACTCGATGAAGCCGTGGATGCCCATCTCGGGCGTGTTCACCAGCGAGTCGGCCGTGCACTTCGGCCAGGTCGGGCAGCCGAGCCCCGAGGAGGTCAGCCGGACGAGGCCCCCCGTGCCGACCAGCACGATCTGGCCCACCAGATACACCCAGGCGATGACTTTCAGCCGCCCATCCACACGGTCGGGCAGCCACGCGATGATGCGCTTCATAGTTCCTGGATTCCTCGGATTCGTTCGATACTCGGCCAACGTGCAGGCGCGCCTCTACTAATACCGCGCCGCACCTGTAGAATTGGTGGGTTCGAGAAACGCGCCACCGTGCGCGTGTCCGCAGGCGTTTCCTCGCCGGCGGCCGGGGCACTGCCGCCCGCGTCCTCGACCAGTCTAGGTACGCACTGTGACCATTCGCAGCAAAGCCACCCGCACAATCAGGACGCTCGAAGCGTAGGCAGACGCACGCCGAGAGCGGAATGAGCCGGAATGATATCCGGTTGAGGGTGGTAGGAAACGAGGTAGATATGTCAGACATCCTGATCGACCGGCCGGAACTCGCGAGCCTCGGGCAGTACGAGTTCGGCTGGGCGGACTCCGACGCAGCGGGTTCCTCCGCGCGTCGCGGGCTCTCTCCCGAGGTGGTGAAAGACATCTCCGCACTCAAGAACGAGCCAGAGTGGATGCTGCAGCGTCGGCTCAAAGCCCTCCAGCTCTTCGAGCGCAAGCCGATGCCGACCTGGGGCGCCGACCTCTCCGAGATCGACTTCGACAACATCAAGTACTTCGTCCGTTCCACCGAGAAGCAGGCCCAGAGCTGGGAGGACCTGCCGGAGGACATCCGCAACACCTACGAGAAGCTCGGCATCCCGGAGGCCGAGCGCCAGCGCCTGGTCGCCGGCGTCGCCGCCCAGTACGAGTCCGAGGTCGTTTACCACCAGATCCGTGAAGACCTCGAGCAGCAGGGCGTGATCTTCCTCGACACCGACACGGCGCTGCGCGAGCACCCCGAGTTCTTCGAGGAGTACTTCGGCACGGTCATCCCCGCCGGCGACAACAAGTTCGCGGCGCTGAACACCGCCGTGTGGTCCGGCGGCTCGTTCGTGTACGTGCCCAAGGGCGTCCACGTCGAGATCCCGCTGCAGGCCTACTTCCGGATCAACACCGAGAACATGGGCCAGTTCGAGCGCACGCTCATCATCGCCGACGAGGGCAGCTACGTGCACTACATCGAGGGCTGCACCGCTCCGATCTACAAGTCCGACTCGCTGCACTCCGCGGTGGTCGAGATCATCGTCAAGAAGAACGCCCGCGTGCGCTACACGACCATCCAGAACTGGTCGAACAACGTCTACAACCTCGTGACCAAGCGCGCCACGGCCGCCGAGGGCGCGACGATGGAGTGGATCGACGGCAACATCGGCTCCAAGGTGACGATGAAGTACCCGTCGATCTACCTCATGGGCGAGCACGCCAAGGGCGAGACGCTCTCCGTGGCCTTCGCGGGCCCGGGCCAGCACCAGGACGCCGGCGCCAAGATGATCCACATGGCGCCGTACACGCAGTCGTCGATCGTCTCGAAGTCGATCGCACGCGGCGGGGGCCGGGCAGGCTACCGCGGCGAGGTGCGGGTGGACGCGAATGCGCACCACGCCGCCAACACCGTGCGCTGCGACGCGCTGCTGGTCGACACCATCTCGCGCTCCGACACCTACCCGGCGATCGACATCCGCGTCGACGACGTGCAGCTCGGGCACGAGGCGACGGTGTCGCGCGTGAGCGAGGAGCAGCTGTTCTACCTGATGTCCCGGGGACTCCCGGAGGACGAGGCCATGGCGATGATCGTCCGCGGCTTCATCGAACCGATCGCCCGCGAGCTCCCGATGGAATACGCACTCGAACTCAACAAGCTCATCGAGATGGGCATGGAAGGCTCTGTCGGCTGATATGACGACCCCCAGTACCCCGACGCCCTCTGCCACCCTGCAGCAGAACCCGCAGAACGCCGAGGCCGCGCCGGCTCCCACGCACATGCGCGCGCCCGTGCCCGTCCAGACCCGCTCCGAGCGGTTCACCTCCACCGACGTCGCCGACTTCCCCGACGTCACCGGCCGCGAGGTGATGTGGAAGCACACGCCGGTCGCCCGGCTCGCCGAGCTGATCTCGGGCGAGCTCGACGGCGCCCCGTACGTCTTCGACCTGACCGCCGCCCCGGGCGTGACCGCCTCCTGGATCGGCCGTGACGACGCCCGCATCGGCGCCGCCGGCATCCCGGAGGACCGCGCGTCCGCCAACGCCTGGACGAACTTCGAGCAGGCGCTGCTCGTTTCCATCACGGGCGACGACGTCAAGGAGGCCACGCTGACCCGCGCGGCGCTCGGCAATGGCGCGCGCGCGGCGCACACGGTCGTGGAGGTCGCCGCTGGCGCCCACGCGACGCTCATCCTCCAGAACAGCGGTGCGGCTCACCTCACCGAGAACGTCGAGTTCCTGCTCGGCGCCGGCGCCGACCTCACGGTCGTGTCGGTGCAGGAGTGGGACGACGACGCCCTCCACGTCTCCGCCCACTTCGCCGAGCTGGCCGAAGGCGCCCGCCTCAAGCACGTCGCCGTCACGCTGGGTGGCGGCGTCGTCCGGCTGAACCCGTCGGCGCACCTGACCGGCGCCCGCGCCGACGCCGAGCTGCTCGGCGCCTACTTCGCCGATGCCACGCAGCACCTCGAGCAGCAGGTGTACGTGCACCACGACGGCCCCGAGACCCGCAGCCGCGTCACGTACAAGGGCGCGCTGCAGGGCGAGGGCGCGCGCACGGTGTGGATCGGCGACGTGCTCATCGGCCCGAAGGCCGTCGGCACCGACACCTACGAGCAGAACCGCAACCTCGTGCTGACCGACGGCGCCCGAGCCGACTCGGTGCCGAACCTCGAGATCGAGACCGGCGACATCGTCGGCGCCGGCCACGCGAGCGCGACCGGGCGCTTCGACGACGAGCAGCTCTTCTACCTGCAGTCGCGCGGCATCCCCGAGGAGGAGGCGCGCCGCCTCGTCGTGCGCGGCTTCCTGTTCGAGATCGTGCAGCAGATCGGCTCGCCCGCTCTGCAGGAGCGTCTGCAGGCGGCGATCGAGTCGGAGCTCGCCGTGTCGGTCACGGCGGCGAGCTGATGGCCGGCACCCGCGTCGCCACGGCGGTCGAACTGGTCGAGAACCAGGCGATCCGCGTGGTCGTCGACGGCATCCCGATCGCCGTCGTGAAGGACTCGGCCGGCGACATCCACGCCATCGGCGACACCTGCACGCACGGCGAGATCTCGCTGTCCGAAGGCTTCGTCGAGGGGGAGACGCTCGAATGCTGGGCGCACGGCTCCCAGTTCTCCCTCATCACCGGCAAGCCGCTCAACCTCCCGGCCTACGAGCCGGTCCCCGTCTTCCAGGTCGAGGTCATCGACGGAGACGTCTACATCGACCCCACCGTCACGAAAGAGATTCAGTAAGCACATGTCAGTCCTCGAGATCCGCGACCTGCACGTCACCGTCGAGACGGACCAGGGCACCAAGCCCATCCTGAACGGCGTCGACCTGACCATCCGCGAGGGTGAGATCCACGCCATCATGGGCCCCAACGGCTCGGGCAAGTCCACCCTCGCCTACACGATCGCCGGCCACCCGAAGTACACGGTCACCGGCGGCACGATCACACTCGACGGCGAGGACGTCCTGGCGATGACCGTCGACGAGCGCGCCCGGGCCGGCCTCTTCCTCGCCATGCAGTACCCGGTCGAGATCCCCGGCGTCACCAACACCAACTTCCTCCGCACCGCGAAGACCGCCATCGACGGCCAGGCTCCCGCGATCCGCACGTGGGTCAAGGACGTCCGCGAGACCATGGGCCGGCTGCGCATGGACTCCTCGTTCGCCGAGCGCAACGTCAACGAGGGCTTCTCGGGCGGCGAGAAGAAGCGCAACGAGATCCTGCAGCTCGAGCTGCTGAAGCCCAAGTTCGCGGTGCTCGACGAGACCGACTCCGGCCTCGACGTCGACGCGCTCAAGGTCGTGTCGGAGGGCGTGAACCGCGCCAAGGCCGACACCGGCCTGGGCATCCTCCTGATCACTCACTACACGCGCATCCTCCGCTACATCAAGCCCGACTTCGTGCACGTGTTCGTCGCGGGCAGGGTCGCGGAGGAGGGCGGCCCGGAGCTCGCAGACCGTCTGGAGGAGGAGGGCTACGACCGCTTCGTCGACGCTCCCGAGTCCGCGTCGGCCGCGGCGGCCGAGCTGGCCGAGGCGTAAGGCTCCGGAGGTAGAATTCCCACATGCCCGCCACGCTGAGCCCGGCGCTTTTCGACGAGGTCGAAGAGGCGCTGAAGAACGTCATGGACCCGGAGCTCGGGATCAATGTCGTCGACCTGGGCCTCATCTACGACCTGGCCTGGGATGAGGAGAACAACGCCCTCATCATCTCGATGACCCTCACAAGCGCCGGCTGCCCCCTCACGGACGTGCTCGAAGAGCAGACCGCCGAGAGCCTCGACGGCATCGTCGAAGCCTTCCGCATCAACTGGGTGTGGATGCCGCCGTGGGGTCCTGAGCGGATCACCGACGATGGCCGCGACATGATGCGCGCTCTCGGCTTCGCCATCTAGCCCGGCCGCCTCCATCCGTTCCGGAGTTGTGTACGTCGCGCCTCGGCGCGTCGCGTGCAGAACTCCGGAGCGGATCGCTGTCTACCGAATGTAAAGGAACACCGCTGTGCTCGCCGTGCACGATCTCGAACTCCGCGTGGGAGCGCGACTGCTGATGGAGGATGTCAGCTTCCGCGTCGCCGACGGCGACAAGATCGGGCTCGTCGGCCGGAACGGAGCCGGCAAGACCACCCTCACGAAAGTGCTCGCCGGCGACCTGCTGCCGACGGCCGGCAAGGTCGACCGCTCGGGCGAGCTGGGCTACCTGCCGCAGGACCCGCGTTCGGGCAACCTCGACGACTTGGCCCGTACGCGCATCCTGGATGCGCGCGGACTCGGCACGATCGTCCTCGGCATGCACAAGGCGACGCACGACATGGCGAGCGACGACGCCGACGTGTCCGCCGCGGCGATGAAGACCTACGGGCGTCTGGAGGAGCGCTTCCACCTCCTCGGCGGGTACGCCGCCGAGGCGGAGGCCGCCTCCATCGCGTCCAACCTGAACCTGCCCGACCGCATCCTCGACCAGCCGCTCAAGACCCTCTCCGGCGGCCAGCGTCGCCGGATCGAGCTGGCCCGCATCCTGTTCTCGGATGCCCGCACCATGATCCTCGACGAGCCGACGAACCACCTCGACGCCGATTCGATCGTCTGGCTGCGCGACTTCCTCAAGAGCTACTCCGGTGGCTTCATCGTCATCTCGCACGATGTGGAACTGGTGGGCGAGACGGTCAACCGGGTCTTCTATCTCGACGCCAACCGCCAGGTGATCGACATCTACAACATGGGCTGGAAGAACTACCAGCGCCAGCGCGCGGCCGACGAGGAACGTCGCAAGAAGGAACGCGCCAACGCCGAGAAGAAGGCGAGCGCCCTCCAGCTGCAGGCGGCCAAGTTCGGTGCCAAGGCGACCAAGGCTGCGGCCGCGCACCAGATGGTGGCGCGCGCCGAGAAGCTGCTCGCCGGCCTGGACGAGGTGCGCCAGGTCGATCGGGTCGCCAAGCTGCGCTTCCCGACGCCCGCCCCGTGCGGCAAGACGCCCCTGCAGGCTTCCGACCTGTCGAAGAGCTATGGCTCGCTCGAGATCTTCACGGCCGTCGATCTCGCGATCGACCGCGGCTCCAAGGTCGTCGTGCTCGGCCTCAACGGTGCGGGCAAGACCACCCTGCTGCGGATGCTCGCGGGCGTGGACCAGCCCGACACCGGCGAGGTCGAACCGGGCCACGGCCTCCGGATCGGCTACTACGCGCAGGAGCACGAGACGATCGATGTCGAGCGCTCCGTGCTGCAGAACATGGTGTCGTCGTCGCCGTCGCTCACCGAGACCGAGGCCCGCAAGGTGCTGGGATCGTTCCTGTTCACGGGCGATGACGCGCACAAGCCGGCCGGGGTGCTCTCCGGCGGCGAGAAGACGCGCCTGGCGCTGGCGATGATCGTGGTCTCCGGGGCGAACGTGCTGCTGCTCGACGAACCGACCAACAACCTCGACCCGGCAAGCCGCGACGAGATCCTGGACGCGCTCGCGCACTACGAGGGTGCGGTCGTCCTGGTGAGCCACGACGAGGGCGCGGTCGAGGCCCTGAACCCCGAGCGCGTCCTGATCCTCCCCGACGGCGTCGAGGACCACTGGAACAGGGACTACCTGGAGCTCATCTCGCTGGCCTGACCCGCGGGATGTGCGCCACATGATGCGTTAGCGGCGCTCAGACGCTACAGCTGCCGCACATCTCGCGCGGACCCCGCGTCGAGGAGCTCGTCCTCCACATCGGCATCGCTGCGCTTCGCTGCACGGCGCCGGGCGCGTTCAGCGGCGCGGGCCTGCTCGGCCGGGTCGTGCTCGTTGCGCTTGCGGTACTCGGTGCGCAGGGCGTATCCGAGACCGAAGAAGCCGATGAGGGCGAAGATGATCCACTGGATCATGTACGACCAGTGCAACCCCTCGTCCTGTGTCGGCGGATCGGTCACCGTCGGCGTCGGTGCGCTGGCCGGGCTCGGCTTCTGCGACTCGAGGAGTCCGTAGGCGCCGGTGTAGACATCCGCGCCGCCCACCTTCTGCTTGACGACCGAGAGCTGGATCGTGCCCACCTGCCTGCCGACACCGGTGCGGCCCTGGATGGCCGGCTCGCTGGCCTTCAGGCGCGCGACGACGGTGACCGTGCCCGAGGGGGCAGGGGGCACCTGGTCGGGCGCATCGGTGTTGCTGCCGGTCGGCACCCAGCCGCGGTCGACGATGAACAGCGCGCCGTCCGCGGTGCGCAGGGGGGTGAGCACCTCGAAGCCTGGGCTGCCATTGAAGGGCCGGTTGCGTGCCAGGAGCTCTTCGTCCTTCTCATACGTGCCGGTGACGGTGACACGCGTCCATTCCTGGTCGGGGGAGTAGGCCGTCAGGGACGGCAGCTCCTCGGCGAGCGGCACGGGGTGCGAGTAGAAGTTCTGCGAGATGAGCGCGTTGGCGGCCGCGGCCTCTTTGCTGCGGGCGAGCTGCCAGTTGGAGAGGAATCCGCACGCGATCGCGAAGACGATCGCGAAGGCGAGGTAGCCCAGCCAGCGCCGTGAGAACGCGAAGCCCCAGCCGGCCGCGGGCCGCGCGGCGTCCTCGGTGGAGTCCGCGGGCTCGCGCCGATCGGCGTCCTGCCGCTCGGGGCGCTCGGTGGCGGTCACGCGCTCGTCCTCTCGCCGGCATCCTGTGCGACCGGGACGACGTCGACCGGGAACTCGCGCGCGGCCAGGAACTCGCGCAGGAAGTCGACGTGCTCGTCGCAGGCGAGCCACACCTTCACCCGGTCGGCCGTGTGGATGCGCGGATTGCGCCACTCGATCCGCCACGACGCGGTGTGGCGGCAGCCGGCACGCGAGCAGGTGAGCGGGTCGGGTTCGCCCAGTCCGATCACTCGTCCTCCTGTCGGTCGCCGTGCCCTCCAGGCGAGGGCGGCGTCATCGGAAGGATATTGCCCGGACGCTGTGCTTCTGCTTCATGCGGCTCGGCTCCGACGTTGGCGATGACCACGGCGAAGTACGGCAGGAAGACCGCCCCGACCAAGGGGATCGCCCCCCAGGGCCAGCCGACGATGAGCGCGACGATCAGACACAGGATGCGTACTCCCATGGCGACGGAGTATTTGATCATCCGGCGCTTGCGCTCCTCGTCCGGGGAGAGCGGGAGATTCGTGATGGACGGGCGTGTCTGCTTCATGTGCGTTGTCTCAAGAGTACGTCCATAAACTGGTACCCGGCCCGCACGGGGCCGAATCGTCGAAAGGACCGCCTCCATGACCACGCCACGCACCGTTCTCGTCACCGGAGGCAACCGCGGCATCGGCTACGCGATCGCCGAGGAGTTCCTGGCGCAGGGGCACCGCGTGGCCGTGACCGCCCGGTCCGGTGAAGGTCCTGAGGGGTCCCTCACCGTGCGCGCCGACGTCACCGACGGGGCATCCGTCGACGCCGCGTTCACCCGGGTGGAGGCCGAGCTCGGCCCGGTCGAAGTGGTCGTGGCCAACGCCGGCATCACCAAGGACACCCTGCTCATGCGCATGAGCGACGAGGAGTTCGACTCGGTGGTCGAGACGAACCTGGGCGGGGCGTTCCGGGTCGTGAAGCGCGCTTCGAAGGGCATGTTGAAGGCCCGCTGGGGTCGCATCGTGCTGATCTCGAGCGTCGTCGGCCTGTACGGCTCGGCCGGGCAGGTGAACTACGCGGCCAGCAAGTCCGGCCTGGTCGGCATGGCGCGCTCGATCACGCGGGAGCTCGGCGGCCGCGGCATCACGGCCAACGTGGTCGCGCCCGGCTTCATCGAGACCGACATGACGGCCGCGCTGCCCGAGGCGCAGCAGGCCGAGTACAAGAAGAACATCCCCGCGGGGCGCTTCGCGTCGCCGAACGAGGTCGCGCGTGTCGTGACCTGGGTGGCGGGCGACGACGCGGGCTACGTCTCCGGCGCGGTCATCCCCGTCGACGGCGGCCTCGGCATGGGCCACTGACCCTGCGAGTGCGAGGGGCGTGACTCTCGAGCGGTGCGCCGGTGCGGTCACCGCGTGTCGGGCTCAGCCACGGAGGCCGAGCAGGGGCAGTACCTGCGCCAGGTCTTGCCGGTCGATCACGAGGTCGGCCTCGGCACGCACACGCGGCTTCGCGTTGAAGGCCACCGCCAGTCCCGCCTCGGCCATCATCCTCAGGTCGTTCGCACCGTCGCCGATGGCCACGGTCTGACGCAGCTGCACGCCGCATTCGGCGGCCCAGAAGAGCAGCGCCTGCGCCTTCGCCGCGGCGTCGACGACGGGGCCGTCCACCTCGCCGGTCAGCACCCCGTCGCTCACCGCGAGGCGATTGGCACGCCAGTGGTCGAGCCCGAGCCGGTCGCCCAGCGGGTCGAGCAGTTCGTGGAAGCCTCCGGAGACCACGCCGACCTCGCCCCCCGCGGCCTGTACGCCGGCGATCAGCTCCGGGACGCCGTCGGTGACGCGGATGCGCTCACCGACGCGCTCGAACACCTCCACCGGCAGACCGGCCAGCGTGCTCACCCGTTCGCGGAGGCTCTCTTCGAAGTCGAGCTCGCCGCGCATCGCGCGCTCGGTGATGTCGGCGACCTCGGTGCGCGTGCCGGCCTCCTCGGCGAGCAGCTCGATGACCTCGTCATGGATGAGAGTGGAGTCCGCGTCGAGGACGACGAGGAACCGGGCGGCCCGCTCGGAGGGACGGGAGCCGTCGTGGGGATAGCCGGTGCTCATGGGACGACGTTCACGCCCTTGCCGACGACCGTGATGCCCGACTCGGTGACGGTGAATCCGCGGGCGCGGTCGCGGTCGGGGTCGACCCCGATGCGCGCGCCCTCGGCCACGACGACGTCCTTGTCGAGGATCGCCCGCCCGACGAAGGCGTTCGGTTCGATGACGGCGCGTTCGAACACCACCGAGTCCACCACCTTGGCACCCGAGTCCACCGTGGCCCAGGGGCCGAGCACGCTGCGCTCCAGGTGCGCGCCCGAGATCACCGAACCCAGCGACACGATCGAGTCGATCGTCGTGCCCAGGGCTCCGCGGCCGTCGCGCACGATCTTGGCCGGCGGCGAATTGAGCACCTGGCTGAAGATCGGCCACTCGCGGTTGTAGAGGTTGAACACGGGCAGTGCCGAGATGAGGTCCTGGTGCGCCTCGAAGAACGAGTCGATCGTCCCCACGTCGCGCCAGTAGTAGCGATCGCGGTCGGTGGATCCCGGCACGTCGTTGTTGTTGAAGTCGTAGACGCCGGCCTCGCCCCGGGACACGAAGTCCGGGATGATGTCGCCGCCCATGTCGTGGTTGGAGTCCGGGCGGTCGCCGTCGCGGATCACGGCGTCGATGAGGGCGTCGGCGTCGAAGACGTAGTTGCCCATCGAGGCGAGCACTTCGCCGGGGGAGTCCGGCAGCCCGATGGGATCCTTCGGCTTCTCGCGGAACGCCGCGATGCGGGAGGTGTCCTGGCCGTCGACTTCGATGACGCCGAACTGGTCGGCGAGCGAGATCGGCTGGCGGATCGCCGCGACGGTCGCAGCCGCCCCCGAGTCGATGTGCGCCTGCAGCATCTGGCCGAAGTCCATGCGGTAGACGTGGTCGGCGCCGACGACCACCACGATGTCGGGTCGCTCGTCGCGCAACAGGTTGAGGCTCTGGAGGATGGCGTCGGCCGAGCCGCTGAACCAGCGCTTGCCCAGACGCTGTTGCGCGGGCACGGACGCGATGTAGGAGTTCAGCATCCCGTCGAGGCGCCAGGTCTGCGAGACGTGGCGGTCGAGGCTGTGCGACTTGTACTGGGTGAGGACGACGATCTGGCGCAGCTGGGAGTTGATCAGGTTCGACAGGGCGAAGTCGATCAGGCGGTACTGGCCGCCGAACGGCACGGCAGGCTTGGCGCGGTCGGCGGTCAACGGCATCAGCCGCTTGCCCTCTCCACCTGCGAGGACGATGCCGAAGATCTTCTTGCCTGCTGCCATAGCCACCACAGTAGAGGCAACCGGGGGGCTGTACTAGCGTTCTCGACATGCGCGTTGATCTTCTGACCAAGGAGTACCCGCCGGACATCTACGGCGGTGCCGGGGTCCACGTGACCGAGTTGGTCCGTGCTCTCCGAACGGACACGGAGGTGCGCGTACGCTGCTTCGGCGAGCCGCGCGACGAGGCCGGCACGTTCGCCTACCGGGTGCCGGCGGAGCTCGCGGGCGCCAACGGCTCGATCAGCACGCTCGGCGTGGATCTGCAGATGGCGCAGGACTGCGGCGGCGCCGACGTCGTGCACTCGCACACCTGGTACGCCAATGCGGGCGGCCATCTGGCGAAGCTCCTGCACGGCGTGCCGCACGTGGTCACCGCGCACAGCCTCGAGCCGCTGCGCCCCTGGAAGGCCGAGCAGCTCGGCGGCGGATACCGGGTGTCCAGCTGGATCGAGAAGACCGCCTTCGAATCCGCCGACACGGTGATCGCCGTTTCCGGCGGGATGCGGCGCGACATCCTCGCCTCCTATCCGTCGCTCGACCCCGAGAAGGTCACGGTCGTCTACAACGGCATCGACCTGGAGCGCTGGACCCCGCTGCACGACGGTGACAGGGCGCGCGCCCTCGGCATCGATCCTGACCGGCCGTCCGTGATCTTCGTGGGCCGGATCACGCGCCAGAAGGGCCTCCCGTATCTGCTGCGGGCCGCCCGGCTGCTGCCGCCGGAGGTGCAGCTGATCCTGTGCGCGGGAGCGCCCGACACGCCGGAGATCCTCGCTGAGGTGACCGGGCTCGTGGACGGCCTCAAGGCCGAGCGCGACGGCGTGGTGTGGATCGACCGGTTGCTTCCGAACGACGAGCTGCGGGCGGCACTGACGGCCTCCACCGTCTTCGTGTGCCCGTCGATCTACGAGCCGCTGGGGATCGTGAACCTGGAGGCCATGGCCTGCGCGTTGCCCGTGGTCGGGACCGCGACGGGCGGCATCCCCGAGGTCATCGTCGAGGGGGTCACCGGACGGCTGGTCCCGATCGAGCAGCTGCAGGACGGTACGGGAACACCCACCGATCCAGACGCGTTCGTCCGCGACCTCGCGGCGGCCTTGACCGAGGTCGTGAGCGATCCCGAGCGCGCAGCGCGGATGGGAGCGGCAGGCCGGCTGCGCGCCGAGACGGAGTTCAGCTGGACGGCCATCGCCGAGCAGACCCGCGCGATCTACCGGTCAGTGACGTCCTCGTGACGCCGGTAGGCTAGACCGCATGGCTGGCAGTGTTCTCCGACTTCACGACGTGTCCGTTGTCCGGGACGGCAACCCCGTCCTCCAAGGCGTCGACTGGACGGTGGAGCCGGACGAGCGCTGGGTGATCCTCGGTCCCAACGGCGCGGGCAAGACGACGATGCTGCAGATCGCCGCCGCCGCCCTCCACCCGTCGTCGGGTGAGGCCGTCGTGCTGGGCGAGACCGTCGGCCACAGCGACCTGTCCGAGCTTCGCCCTCTGCTGGGCTTCGCCTCCACCGCGCTGGCCCGGCGCATCCCGCGTACCGAGCGCGTGCTCGACGTCGTGATGACCGCTGCCTACGCCGTCACCGGCCGCTGGAACGAGCTCTACGAGGAGATCGACGAGCGTCGCGCCCGCCGGGTGCTCGCCGAGTGGCACCTCGAGCACCTCGCGGAGCGCAGCTTCGGCAGCCTGAGCGACGGGGAGCAGAAGCGCGTCCAGATCGCCCGCTCGGTGATGACGGACCCGGAGATCCTCCTCCTCGACGAGCCGGCCGCGAGCCTCGACCTCGGCGGCCGTGAAGAACTGGTGCAGCTCCTCGGCGGCTATGCGAGCGACCCGAAGTCGCCGGCCATCGTCATGGTCACCCATCACGTCGAAGAGATCCCGGTCGGGTTCAACCGTGCGCTGCTGCTGAAAGACGGCACGATCGCCGCGCAGGGCGCGATCGAGGACGTCCTGACCAGCGAATCGCTCAGCGAGACGTTCGGCATCGCTGTCGAGCTCACCGAGGCCGAAGGTCGCTTCACTGCCCGGGCGCGTCAGGCGACGGCCGACTGACACATCTGCTAAACTCGATAGCTGGTTCACCCTCATCGAGTCCGTTCCGCGGCAGGTGCGAACCGAAAAGCTTCCCGTCATCGCGCTTTCGCGTGCCGACACGACCGACCGAACACTACGCAACAAGGAAGTCCTCATGAAGACTGGCATCCACCCCGACTACGCCCCCGTGGTTTTCCGCGACCTGGCATCGGGTGCGACGTTCCTGACCCGCTCCACCGTGACCAGCGAGAAGACGATCGAGTGGGAGGACGGCAACACCTACCCCGTGATCGACGTCGAGATCTCGTCCGAGTCGCACCCGTTCTACACGGGCAAGCAGCGCATCCTCGACTCGGCCGGTCGCGTCGAGAAGTTCAACACGCGCTACAAGAACTTCGGCAAGTAAGCCGCACCGCGAAAGACCCCGCCCATCATGGGCGGGGTCTTTCGCGTTAGAGCGCGTGATTCGTCACGAATGTCGACTTTCGTGGCACGAAAGTCGACATTCGTGACGAAAGTCGCTGCTCAGTAGGTCGTGTTCCCCTGCGACGCGGCGATGCCGAGCGCGATCAGCACGAAGATGAAGATGAGGACCCCGATGGCGACCTCGACGAAGCCGATGATGACGGCCGCCAGGGCGAGACCCCGGCCCTGCTCGCCGGTCCGCTTGATCTGGGAGAGGGCGACGAAGCCCAGGATGATGCCGACGATGCTCACGAAGAACGCCAGGATGAATGCCACGATGGACATCGTGTTGTAACCGGCCGGCTGCGGCTGCTGATACGCGCCGTACTGCGGCTGCTGCGGCTGCTGCGGCGGAAGAGGCTGCGGGTTCAGATTGGGATCGCTCATGGCACCGAGATTAGCGGCGCAGCTGACGCGCAGCTAGGCCCCAGGTCGGGGAGCGTGCAGCAGCCTCACCGGATCGGCCACAGCCCCGAGGCCGTGAACTCCGGGTCGCGGGCGCGGCGCATGTACTCCTGGAAGTCGGCGGCCTGCTCCCGGCACCAGTCGATCTGCTTGGTGTGCAGTTCCGCGGCCGCGATGGCGAGCACCTCGCCGTGCGCACGGACCATGGCCTGAGCCAGCCGGCCGGCGGCGATCGCGTCGGCGCCGGCGTCGTGCGCGGCGATGAGCTCCACCCCGTAATGGGTCGCGGTCACGGTCAGGGTGCGCTTGCCCGGCCGGTACCGGTCGACCGCCCGGTCGATGACGAGCGGGTCGATGATGGGGCCGGGGGAGTCGAGCGGCTCGATCCCGTGGCGGCGCGCCTCGCGGTCGAGCAGCGTGAAGTCGTACGGCGCGTTGTAGGCGACGACCGGGATCCCGCGGTCGAACAGCCGTCGGAGCTGATCGACGATCGCTTCGACGCCGGCGCCGGCGTCCATCCCCTTCTCGCGGGCGAGCTCGGTGGTGATGCCGTGCACGGCTGTCGCCTCCGCGGGGATCTCCACCACCGGGTCGAGGAGCCAGTAACGACCGTGCTTCACCTCGCCGTCCTCGCCGAGCAGGCCGACATGGGCCGTCACGATCCGCGCCGATTCGACATCCACGCCCGTGGTCTCCAGGTCGAAGACGCCGAGTTCGTGATGCCAGTCGCTCATGCAGCCAGCGTAGGAACGACCTCCGTCACCGCGGCGGATTACGCCCGGCGCGGCGCGAACGCGCACCGAGGGGCACGTAGACGTCCCGAAAAGGCCGTTCTGCGGGCGTTGACGTGCCCCTCGGCGAGCAGATTACGCCCGGCGCGGCTCGATGTGGAGCCAGTAGAAGCTCTGCGTGCCCAGGGTCAGCGTGAACCGGCCGTCCTCGGCGACGGTCGGGAACTCGGCGCCGCCGAAGAGGTCGTAGAGCACCGCGCCGGCGAACTCGGGAGCCTCGAGGGTCACCGAGACCGGGTTGTGCGCGAACGAGAACACGCACAGCACGTCCTCGGGCTGGTCGCCGAAGTGGGTGCCGCTGCCCGCATAGCTGCGCACGAACGCCAGCACCGACTCGTGATCGGTCGGGAGGACGCGCATGTCGCCGAGCCCGAACACCGGGTGCGCCTTGCGCACGTGGATGACGTTGCGGATCCAGTGCAGCAGCGAACGGGACTGCGCGAGCTGCGCCTCCACGTTGACCTGGTTGTAGTGGTAGACCAGCGACTGGACGATCGGGAGGAACAGCTTCCCCGGGTCCGCTGTGGAGAAACCGGCATTGCGGTCAGGCGTCCACTGCATCGGGGTGCGCGAGCTGTCGCGGTCGGGCAGCCAGATGTTGTCACCCATCCCGATCTCGTCCCCGTAGTAGAGGAACGGGCTCCCGGCCAGCGAGAACAGGAGAGCGTGGGCGAGTTCGAGCTCGGCGCGCGAGTTGTCGAGCAGCGGGGCGAGGCGGCGGCGGATGCCGATGTTCGCGCGCATCCGCGGGTCGTAGGCGTACCAGCCGTACATCGCCTGCCGGTATTCTTCGCTGACCATCTCGAGCGTCAGCTCGTCGTGGTTGCGCAGGAAGACTCCCCACGCCGAGCCGTCGGGGACGTCGGTCGTCTCCGACATCACGCGGATGAGCTCGTTCGCCTGCTGGCTGCGCAGCGCATAGAAGATGCGCGGCATGACCGGGAAGTCGAAGGCCATGTGACACTCCGGCTCGTCTTCGGTGCCGAAGAACGCCGCCACCTCGCGCGGCCACTGGTTGGCCTCGGCGATCATCATCCGGCCGGGGTAGTCGCGGTCGACCATCGTCCGGAGCTTCTTGATGAACTCGTGCGTGGGCGGCTCGCCCTCGCCGTTGCCCTCGTCCGACTCGTACAGGTACGGGATGGCGTCGAGGCGGAACCCGTCGACGCCCAGATCGAGCCAGAACCGGACCACGTCGAACATCGCGTCGTGCACGGCGGGGTTCTCGAAGTTGAGGTCGGGCTGGTGCGAGAAGAACCGGTGGAAGAAATACTGCCGCCTGGCCTCGTCGAAGGCCCAGTTGGAGTCCTCGGTGTCGACGAAGATGATCCGGATGTCCGGCCACTTGTCGTCGGTGTCGTTCCAGACGTAGAAGTCGCCGTACGGTCCCTCTGGGTCGCTGCGCGACTGCTGGAACCACTCGTGCTGGTCGGACGTGTGGTTCATCGGCAGGTCGATGATGATGCGCATGTTGCGCTCGTGCGCCTTGGTCACCAGATCGCGGAATTCGTCGATCGTTCCGAACTCGGGGAGGATCGCCTTGAAGTCGGAGACGTCGTACCCGCCGTCGCGCAGGGGCGACTGGAAGAAGGGCGGCAACCACAACGCGTCGATGCCGAGCCACTGCAGGTAGTCGAGCTTGGAGGTGAGCCCGGCGAGGTCGCCCGAGCCGTCGCCGTTGCTGTCGACGAACGAGCGGACCATGACCTCGTAGAACACCGCGCGGCGGTACCACTGGGGGTCGAGGGTCAGACCGGGCAGCGTGATGGGAGCGGTGAAGCTCACGGTTCTCCTTTTCGAGCGCTGGGCCCGGGGGTCGTGCACGTGGGGCATGCAAGCGATTACATCCAGAGAAGTCTAGGACCTGCGCGCCGTGCTGTGTCCAGTCCCTGCGGCACATTCACGGCGCGCCGGGCCGCGCCGCTTAGACTGGACGGCGATGACCCCCACGACACGGTACGCCGCCTCGCCGTACGCGGAGGCGCTCGGCCGGGTTCCCGTCCGGCAAGGCGAGCTCCCGCTGCTGGGCGGGATGACGCACTACTGGGAGTACGGCGCCCCCGACGCCGACACGACGGTGGTGCTCGTGCACGGGTTCCGAGGCGATCACCACGGTCTCGAGCCCGTCGTGGCCCAGCTGCACGGTCTGCGGCTGATCTCGCCCGACCTCCCGGGATTCGGCGAATCCACCCCGATGACCGAGCGCGCCCACGACATCGACGGCTATTCGCAGTGGCTGCGCGCGTTCGTGGCCGCGCTGGGCATCGAGGGGCGGGTCGTCCTCCTCGGCCATTCGTTCGGCTCGATCGTCGTGTCGGCGTCGCTCGCCCACGCGGGAGGTGCGCGGCCTGCTGCGGTCGTGCTCGTCAATCCCATCGGCCAGCCTGCGCTCGCCGGGCCGCGCGGGGTGCTGACGCGGCTCGCGATCTTCTACTACTGGCTGGCGGCGGCGCTGCCGGAACGACTCGGCTTCGTGCTGCTGCGCAACCGCGTGATCGTCAGGGTCATGAGCGAAGCGATGGCCAAGACGCGTGATCGCGGGCTGCGTTCCTGGATCCACGGCCAGCACGACAGCTACTTCTCGGCCTTCCGCGACAGGCGGGTCGTGCTGGAGGCGTTCCGTGCGTCGGTGTCGCACGACGTCAGCGGGTACGCAGCACGCATCCCCGAGCCGACGCTCCTGGTGGCCGCGGTGGACGATGACATCACGCCGATCGCGGCCGAGCGGCGGCTCCGCGGCCTCTTTCCCGACGCACGACTCGTCGAGATCGCCGACGTCGGGCATCTCATCCACTACGAGAAGCCGGTGGAGGCCGCGACCGCCATCGAGGAGTTCCTGCGCTCCGCGGCGCGGGCCGAGCGGAACCGCCCGGAGGACGACAGGTGAAGATCCTCTTCGACTGCCGTTACACGCGTATCGGCCGCCACGACGGGATCAGCCGGTTCACGGCCGGACTGGTGACGGCGCTGGCCGAACGGCACGCGGTCACCATGCTGATCAGCGACCACCGTCAGCTCGAACTGCTGCCCGATCTCCCGTGGGAGCTGATCGCGTCGCCGACCTCGGTCGGCGAGCCGTGGATCGCACGCCGGGTCAACAAGCTGAAGCCGGATGTCGTGTTCACTCCCATGCAGACGATGGGCGGTTTCGGCAGACGCTACCGGCTCGTACTCACCGTCCATGATCTGATCTACTACCGCCACCCGACCCCGCCGCGCGACCTGCCGGCGTTCGTGCGCGTTCTCTGGAGGCTGTATCACCTGGCGTGGTGGCCGCAGCGACTGCTCCTCAACCGTGCCGACGCGGTCGTCACGGTGTCCGGGACGACCAAGTCTCTGATCGCCGAGCACCGGCTGACCCGCCGTCCCGTCTCCGTGGTCCCGAATGCGGCCGACATGCCGGCGATCCCGGAGGAGCGCGCGGCTCGCACGCAGCCCGAATCGAAGAGCCTCGTCTACATGGGGTCGTTCATGCCCTACAAGAACGTGGACACCCTCGTTCGCGCGGCGGCGCAGCTTCCTGACTACCGCCTGCACCTGATGAGCCGGGTGACCCCGGCCGAGCGCGAGCGGCTCACCGCCCTCGCCCCCGGCGCACAGCTGGTGTTCCATGACGGCGCCAGCGACGAGGACTACGCCGAGACCCTTGCGCGAGCGACCGCGCTCGTCACCGCTTCCCGCGACGAGGGCTTCGGCATCCCGCTCGTCGAATCGATGACCCTCGGGACGCCGGTGGTCGTGAGCGACATCCCGATCTTCCGGGAGATCGGCGGGTCGTCGGCGCTCTACTTCCCGGCCGACGACGCCGATGCGCTCGTCGCGCGTGTGCGCCACCTGGAGGAGCCGGGTGTCTGGGCGGAGCGGTCGGCCGGCTCACGACGGGAGGCCGCGCGGTTCACCTGGGACGCCTCCGCCGAGCACCTCATGACCGTGCTGACCGCCACCGCTGCGCGCGCACCGCGACCCGGCCGCTGAGCGGAGCCCGCGCGACCGGACTCAGAGCACCGACGCCGTGAACAGGTCGTGGTCCTCGGGGCCGAGGTTGAACCGATCGAGCGTCAGCCGGCCGTCCTCGTAGCGGAAACGGTGCACCGAGCCGTTCGGGATGACCTCCCCCGGACCGGGGAGGGCGTGGTTGGTCACGTGGCGCACGAGCGAGCTGATGACGCCCCCGTGGCTGACGACGATGAGGTTCTCGCCCGGGTGCGCATCGCCGAGCTCCAGCAGCGCGGGGAGCGCACGCTGCACGACCTCCTCGCGCGACTCCCGGCCGGGAACCGGCGTCCCCTCCGGCCAGCGCTCCAGGATCTCCGCCCCGGTCAGCCCCTCCGCCTCGCCGTAGCGGCGCTCGGCGATCGCGGGGATGCGGTGCGGCTCACCGAGGCCGAGATGGCCGGCGATGATCCGCGCCGTGTCCACCGCCCGGCTGAGCGGGCTGGCGAAGACGGCGTCGAAGCGACCGCCGGCGAGCGCACGACCGGTGGCCTCGGCCTGCTCGCGGCCGGTGCTGTTGAGCGGGATGTCGCTGGAGCCCTGGATGCGCTTGGCCAGATTCCAGTCGGTCTGGCCGTGCCGCACGAGCGAGATGAAGGTCACGCACGTCCTTTCGTCGAAGGACGCGCGTCGCGCTAGGCGAGCCGGTGTGCGAGCTCGACCAGCGTCTCGGTGGTCCCGCCGTCCAGCTTAATGGTGGCTCTGCCGTCGCCTTTGGTCTCGCCGCGGTTGACGATCACGATGGGCAGGCGCCTGCGCCTTGCCTCCTCGAGCAGCCGGATGCCGGAGTTGACCACCAGCGACGACCCGGCGATGACGAGCGCGTCGGCCCCGCGGACGAGCGCGCTGGCCTCGCGGTACTTCTCTGCCGGGATGAACTCGCCGAAGAAGACCACGTCGGGCTTCAGCCGGCCCCCGCACACGGTGCAGTCGGGCACGACGAAGGAGTCGACGTCGGTCACGATCGCGTCGCCGTCCGGCGCGATCTCGACGGCGCCTTCGGCGTCGAGCCACGGGTTGGCGGCGTCGATGCGCGCCGTGATCGCCTCGCGCGCGAAGATCTGACCGCACACCAGGCAGAGGACGCGATCCATCGAGCCGTGGAGGTCGACGACCCGCCGGCTGCCCGCCTGCTTGTGCAGACCGTCGACGTTCTGGGTGACGACCCCGTTCGCGGCGCCCGCCGCCTCCAGGGCCGCCAGCGCCCGGTGACCGGCGTTGGGATTCGCCGCGGCGAAGCGGCGATAGCCGACGTGGCTTCCCGCCCAGTAGCGCCGGCGGTAGCGGTCGTCGGCGAGGAACTGCTGGAACGTCATCGGCGTGCGCTTCGGGGCGCCCTCACCGCGGTAATCGGGGATGCCCGAGTCGGTCGACACCCCCGCTCCGGTGAGGACCGCGAAGGTGCGGCCGGCGAGCAACGAGGCGGCCTCGTCGATGCCCCGGGCCAGCTCGGGGGAGAGCTCCGTCGTCAGTGTGGTCACTGTCACCTCCCGGTCGGTCCTCTCTGGAGTCTAAACCGGCCGCTTTTCGGATTTGTTTCCGGGGACTGGCAATCTGGACGAGTGCAGATCCATCGCGTGACCGACCTGACCGCCGACGGCCTCGCCGACTACTCCCGTCTCACCGACGTCGCGCTGCGGCGGGTGAGCGAGCCGGAAGGCGGCCTCTATATCGCGGAGTCCACCAAGGTCATCACGCGCGCGCTGGCCGCAGGCCATCGTCCGCGTTCCGTGCTGCTGCAGGAGCAGTGGCTCGATGACGTGGCCCCACTCCTGGAGCCGTTCCCGGACGTGCCGGTGTTCGTGGGGGAGTCCGCGCTGCTGGAGCAGCTGACCGGCTACCACCTCCACCGGGGTGCGCTCGCCGCGATGCACCGGCCGACGCTGCCCGGCCCCCGGGAGCTGCTGGCGGGTGCGCGCCGGGTGGTGGTCCTCGAGGACATCGTGGACCACACGAACGTCGGGGCGATCTTCCGCAGCGTCGCCGGCCTCGGCGCCGACGCGGTCCTCGTCAGCCCGCGGTGCGCCGACCCGCTGTACCGGCGCAGCGTACGGGTGAGCATGGGGACGGTGCTTCAGGTGCCGTGGACGCGCCTGCCGGAATGGGACGAGGCGGCGCCGCTCCTGCACGAGGCCGGGTTCCAGATCGCGGCGCTCGCCCTCGCGGACGACGCGGTCGCGCTCGACGACTACGCCGCCGCCGCGCCGGAGCGCGTCGCGCTCGTGTTCGGCGCGGAGGGCGACGGGCTCAGCAGGCGGGCGCTCCGCGCGGCGGACAGCGTCGTCACCATCCCGATGCTGCACGGTGTGGACTCGCTGAACGTGGCGTCCGCGAGCGCGGTCGTGCTCTGGGCGATGCGTGTCGGCCACTGAGGGAGGTCGGCCGGGCGGCCCGAATCGTGCACCGCTGGCGCGTTCTCAGGAGATGCCTGCGCAGGTTCCGTAGACTCCGAACGTGCCTCAGCAAGTTCTCGCCGATCCGCCGCGCCGTCTGAACCGCAAGCAGGTGTATCGGCGTCGCCGGGTGGCCGTCTTCGGAGTGGGCGGCGCGCTGCTTATCGCTCTGCTGTACCTCGCAGCCTCGATCGTCACCCCGGTGCCCGCGACGGCGGCGGTGACCCAGCATGAGAAGTCGCTCACCCAGGCCGCGGCGCAGCTGGCGTGGCCCGGCTACGGGTCGGCCGCGATCACGGCGCCCGATTACCCGGGTGCCACCGAGTACCACGGCAGCGACGCCAGCATGCCCATCGCCAGCATGACCAAGACGGTCACCGCCCTCGTCGTGCTGAACGCCAAGCCGCTCGACGGATCCTCCGAGGGGCCGACGATCTCGTTCACGCAGAAGGACGTCGACATCTGGAACGAGGTCATCGCGGACGGCGGCTCGTGGGCCCCGGTCAAAGCGGGCACCTCGATGACGGAGAAGCAGGCTCTCACCGCGATGCTTCTGCCCTCCGCGAACAACTACGCGATCTCGCTGGCGAACTGGGCGTACGGGTCCACCTCGGCCTACGTCAAGGCCGCGAACGCGTGGCTCGGTTCCAAGGGCTTCACCGGCACCAAGGTGGTCAGCCCGGACGGCCTCGACCCCGCGAACGTCAGCACGACGAAAGACCTGATCGGCCTCGGCAAGCTGGTGCTCGCCTCTCCCGTGCTGTCGTCGATCGTCTCGCAGAAGTCCGCGACGCTTCCCGGAGCGGGGGCACAGGACAACACCAACGCGCTGCTCGGCGTGGACGGGGTCGACGGCATCAAGACCGGCAACACCGACGAGGCGGGATACTGCCTGTTGTTCTCAGCGGAGGTGCCCGTCGGGAAAGTGAAAGTGCGGGTGCTGGGCGTCGTGCTCGGCGCGTCGGACCACGACACGCTGTGGGCCGGCGTGACCGGCCTGCTGACCAGCATGCAGGCGGGCTTCCACGAAGTGGACGCGGCCACGACCGGGCAGGCGTTCGGCTCCTACACGACCCCGTGGGGCGCGTCGTCGAACCTCGTCGCCACCAGCGGTCAGTCGTTCGTGGTGTGGTCGGACACACCGATCCAGGTCGACCTCATGACACGCCCGATCCAGTCGGGGTTCAAGGGCGACGTGGTCGGCCGCATCACTTTCACGCTCAACGGGTCCACGAAGACCGTCGACCTCGCTTTGGCGAAGGACGTGCCCGACCCGGGATTCGGATGGCGTCTGGCCCACCCGGGCGGCCTCGGGGCCTGACACGCCCGGGGCTCCTGCCGCGCAGATGATTGCTCGGGTGAGGGCCGGGGTGAGCGGCTCGGACTGAGCCCAGACGGCCGGGGCGGTGGAGGCGGAGCAGCCTCCGGGACGTCCGATTCGGCGCGCTAGCGTCGGTGCTTCACCGCACCCGACGAGGCCCCGACCACATGACATCAGACACCCAGCCCCGTACCCGCGCAGAATCGGGCGCGCGCCGGAGGTCGGCGACGCCATCGGCGCGCACGCTGCCCGTCGTGCGCTCGAAGAAGCGGATGGATCTGCAGGGTCTCCGCGCGCTCGCCGTCGGGCTGGTCATCCTGAACCACGCGTTCGAGTGGCCGGCGGGCGGGTTCGTCGGTGTCGACATCTTCTTCGTCATCTCCGGCTTCCTCATGACATCGCTGCTCTACCGCGAGTACGAGCGCTCGGGCACCATCAAGTTCTTCGCCTTCTACCGGCGACGCATCCGGCGGCTCATCCCCGCGTCGGCGACCGTGATCGCCGTCACACTCATCGGTGCGTGGGCGTTGTTCGCCACGGGCCGGTTCATGTCGACCGTGTGGGACGGGATCGCCTCGCTCTTCTTCGTGTCGAACTGGCGTTTCGCGGCTGAGGCGACGGACTACTTCGCTCAGGGCGCGCAGACCTCCCCGCTCCAGCACTACTGGTCGCTCAGCCTGGAGGAGCAGTACTACCTGGTGTGGCCGGTCGCCGTCCTCGTGATCGCGATGCTGGTGATCCGGGAGCGTCATCCCCGCGTCCTCGCCGCTGCCGTGTCCCTGGTGATCACTGCAGGCCTGTTCCTGGTCTCCCTCCAGCTCACGCAGTCCGACAGCGCCACCGCGTACTTCATCACGCCCGCCCGGCTCTGGGAGCTCTCGGTGGGGGCGACGATCGCGTTCTGCATGCCGCTCTTCGACCGGCTGCCATCGCTGTGGCGGCCGCCGATCATGCTGCTGTCGCTTGCGGGCATGCTGCTCGCGGCGGCGATCACGCCGTCGGATCAGGGCTTCCCTGCGCCCTGGGCGCTGCTGGCGGTCGTCAGCGCCGCCGTCTTCATCGCCTTCCCCTGGCGACCCGCGCGGAGGCCGTGGCTCAACCCGCTCGACAACCCGGTCTTCACCCATCTCGGCGACATCTCGTACTCTCTCTACCTCTGGCACTTCCCCGCCCTGATCCTGATCACCGAAGCCTTTCGGGGGTTGCCGGGGGACAAGACCGCGATTCCCGCCGTCGTGTCGATCGCGGTGACCCTCGTCGTGGCGGAGTTGTCGTTCCGCTTCGTCGAGGAGACAGTGCGCCGTTCGAAGTGGTTGGAGCCCAACCCGAGGCGCCGAAGCTCTTCGATCAACAGGGTGCAGGCCGTGGTCCTCACGGCGACATCGCTGGTCGCGATCGTCGCGGTGGTCGCGACGTTCGTCGTCGACAATCAGGCGAAAAGCGGAGGACCGAGCGAGACGGGGCCGTCGCAAGCCGCGCCGGCGCCGGTCCAACCCGGTGCGGAGGGACAAGCGCTGACAACGATCAAAGCTGCGTTGAGCGCCGCACTCGAGGCGACGCAATGGCCGGAGACCACGCCGTCCTTCGACAGCATCGTGGCGAAGTATCAGCGCGACGCGGCCACCGACGCATGCGCGAACCCGGGTCGTCCGCCGGTCGACCGATGCACCTGGGGGTCGCCGGACGCCCCCTACTCCGTGGTGCTCGCCGGCGACTCGACGTCGGTCGCTTACCTGCCGCTCTTCCGCGCGCTGGCCGAGGGGTCGGAGGGACGGATCAAGGTCACCTCGCTCAGCATGTACTCCTGCCCGTTCATCGACCTCGCCACCCTGATGAACGCGGCGTCGCAGGCGGCGTGCCCCGATCGGCGGGCCTACGCCGTCGAGACGATCGCTTCGCTGAAGCCCGATCTGCTCGTCGTCACGAACAGCTACCTCATCCAGCAGCGCTACCCGGCCGGCAACGGTGCGGTCACGATGGAGGAGTACGGCGACGCACTGCTGAGCTACCTCACCACGCTGTCGCCGGACGTCGGAACCATCGCGCTGCTGGCCCCGCCGAGCGCGGACAAGGACATCCGCGAGTGCTACTCCCCGCGCACCAGCCCCAAGGAGTGCGTCTCGCAGGTGACAGCGGAGTGGAAGAAGCGCGCGGAGGGCGATGCCGCCTGGGCGAAGCGGGTGCCCAACGCGAAATGGATCGACACCCGCGATCTCTTCTGCGTCAGCGGACGGTGCCCCGCTTTCGCCGCGGGAATGCCGATCAAGTTCGATCAGGTCCACCTCACCGAGGAATACTCGCGCCACATCGCCGCTGGAATGACAGAGCTGCTGGCGAAGAACGACATCCACCTGGGCGACGCCTCTGGATCGGGCGCGACGCCCGGTCCGGAAGCGTCGACGGGCGAGCAACCGCCGGCAAACGATACGTCGACCGACGAAGCGGGCCAGGAGAACGGTCGTTGATGGAGACCGTCCCCGAATCCGCGAAAGCCCCACGCCCCGCGGCCCGCCGCCGTGAGGTTCCTCGAGAGGCGGCTCGGTCCGCAGCAGCTACAGGACGATCCGTGAAGCGCCTCGACCTCCAGGGGCTCCGTGCGCTCGCGGTCGGTCTGGTGGTGCTCAATCACGCGTTCGAGTGGCCGGCGGGCGGATTCATCGGTGTGGACATCTTCTTCGTCATCTCCGGGTTCTTGATGACGTCGGTTCTGCACCGCGAGTACGAACGCAGGGGGCGCATCGACTTCCTCGGGTTCTATCGGCGACGCATCCGTCGCTTGATCCCGGCCTCGGTCGCCGTACTCCTGGCGACGGTGATCGGCGCCTGGGCCGTGTTCACGTCCGGCCGCTTTCTTGCGACCGTCGGGGACGCCGTGGCATCGCTGTTCTTCGTCGCCAACTGGCGGTATGCGGCAGAGGCCACCGACTATTTCGCTCAAGGCGCTCAGACTTCGCCGCTGCAGCACTATTGGTCGCTCAGCCTCGAGGAGCAGTACTACCTCGTCTGGCCGCTGGCGATCCTTCTGATCGCGCTCCTCGTCGGTCGGTCGCGGCGGCCACGGGTCTTCGGTGCCCTCATCACACTCGCGATCACGGTCGCGCTCTTCCTGCTCTCCCTTCATCTCACCCAGGCCGATATCGGAACGGCGTACTTCATCACGCCGGCGCGGCTCTGGGAGCTGTCGGTCGGAGCGACTGTGGCCCTCTGCATGCCCTGGTTCTCGAAGCTCCCACGAGGGTTCCGGCCCGCCATCGCCCTGCTGGCATTGTCGGGCATGGTCGCGGCAAGCATCATCACACCCGCCGACCACGGCTTTCCCGCGCCGTGGGCAGCCGTCGCCGTGCTCAGCACAGCTGCCTTCATCGCCTTCCCCTGGCAGCCGAAGCGGGCGTGGCTCAATCCGCTCGACAACCCGTTCCTCAGCTATCTCGGCGACATCTCCTACTCGCTGTATCTGTGGCACTTCCCCGCGCTGATCCTGGTGACGGAACTGGCGCGCGGAACCGCCGGTCACGGCACGCCGATCCCGGCCCTCGAATCCATCGCGCTCTCGCTCGTGCTCGCCGCACTCTCGTACCGATTCATCGAAGAACCGGTGAGGCACTCCGCGTGGCTCGAACCGTCGAAACGCAAGCGGCGCAACACCCGATCGGCGCCCCAGCTGTACCGGTCCATCGCCATGGCCGGGATCTCCGCCGTGGCGATCGTGGCGGTCGTGTTCGCTCTGATGGTGGACAGGGGCGCGCGCGTCGAACAGCCCGAGCCGGCGCAGGGAGCCGGGGGATCGACGTCCACGGCCGCGCCGACAGGGGGCGAGGCTCCCGCCGCGATCACGGCCGAGTTGACCGCGGCCCTGGGCATGAAGGAATGGCCGGAGATCACCCCGGCGCTCGACGCGGCCGAGAACTCGGCCCGCAGCGCGGACTTCGACGCGTGCTCGGTACCGGCGTACCCCGGTGTCGACTCGTGCACGTGGGGGTCGGCTGATGCTCCCGTGACCATCGCTGTCGTCGGAGACTCCACGTCCGTGGGGTATCTGCCGCTGCTCCGGACGCTCGTCGACGCGTCGAACGGTCGACTGAGGATGACGGCATTCGGTATGTACGGATGTCCCTTCATCCCGATCTCCATCGACGCGGGGAACGCGGCGTACAAGGAGGCGTGCCCGGCCCGAAAGGAGATGGCGATCGAGGAGATCAGCACGATGAAGCCGAGCTTCGTCTTCGTCTCCAATCTCACCGGGCCGATCAAGACGCTCGACGGTGAGGTGCTGACGGTCGCTCAGTACAAGGCCGGCCTGGACGAGTATCTGAAGAAGGTGGCCCCCGACACAGGGAAGGTCGTGATGTTCGCGACACCTCCGGAAGACAAGGACATCCGCGAGTGCTACACGCCGCGGAGCGCGCCGTCAGCCTGCGTCACGCACGTGCAGACGAGGTGGAAGCAGCTCAACTCCGCGGACGAGGCCGTCGCGAAATCGGTCGGCGGGGTGTGGGTGGATACACGGCCGCTGTTCTGTGTCGACAACAAGTGCCCCGCGTTCGCCGCCGGAATCCCGATCAAGTTCGACATGATCCACATCACCGAGGCCTGGTCGCGACACGTCGCCTCCGCAGCCGCAGTCCTCCTCGACCAAGCGGGGGTGGACCTGACCGGTGCAGCAGCTGCTCCGTAGTCCTCAGTCGGACTCGATGAGGAACGGGCCGGCCTCCGGGCGCTTGGGCAGCACATGGTCGCCGGAGGACTGGTGGCGGATACGCCGGACGACCCAGGGCACGAGGTACTCGCGGGCCCAGGACAGGTCCTCCGCACGGGCCTGACGCCACGTGCGCGGCGGCAGCGGTTCCGGTTCGAGCGGCTGGAGGTCGTTCTCGACGTTCAGAGCGGCCAGCACCATCCGGGCGACCGTGTGGTGCCCGAGCGGGGCCAGGTGGAGGCGGTCGGGCGCCCACATCCGCTGGTCCTGGATCTCGGTGAGCGACCACTGGTCGGCGACGATGGCGTCGTAGCGCGCCGCCACGGCGCGGACGTTCTCGTTGTAGATCGCGACCTTGCCGCGGATGCCGCGGAACACGGGCGAGAAGCCGACGTCCACACCCGTGAAGACCACCACGGTCGCGCCGTCCGCGCTGAGACGTCGCACGGCCTCGTCGAAGAGCGCCGCGATCTGGTCGGGGTCGGTCCCGGGGCGGATGACGTCGTTGCCGCCCGCGGAGATCGTGATGAGGTCCGGGCGCAGGGCCAACGCCGGCTCGACCTGCTCGTCGAGGATCTGCTTGATGAGCTTGCCGCGCACGGCCAGGTTGGCATACGCGAAGTCCTCGGTCTGCGCGCTCAGGACCTCCGCGACGCGGTCGGCCCAGCCGCGATGACCGCCCGGGCTCAACGGCTCGGGGTCGCCGATCCCCTCGGTGAACGAGTCGCCGAGCGCGACATAGCGGGACCACGGGTGCTGGGCTTCGACCATTCCTCCATTCTGCATCGTGACGACGTCACGGTTCACGTCGTCGGGCACGCTGTCAGACGCCTCGGGTAGATTTGATCCAAGTGGAGACGACAGCAGCACCCCCGCCCGGCGAGCACTCGCCTGGCGGTGCCGTACCCACCGGCGGCGAGGGTCGCGCCGCCGACGTCGACCACGTCGACCACACGGCGGCCGAGCCGAGCGTGGGCGCACGTGCGGGCAGTTTCGCCGCCGAGCATCTCTCGCCGTCGTTCCCCGAGCGGGCCGCCTGGGGAACGGCCGGCAAGCTGCGGGCCTGGCAGGCGGAGGCGCTCGACGCCTACTTCGTCAACGAGCCGCGCGACTTCCTCGCCGCTGCGACCCCGGGTGCGGGCAAGACCACGTTCGCACTGCGCCTCGCCACCGAGCTCCTCTCGCGCCGCATCGTCGAGCGCGTCACCGTCGTCGCTCCGACCGAGCACCTCAAACGGCAGTGGGCGGAGGCCGCGGCGCGGGTCGGCCTGCACCTCGACCCCGATTTCCGCAACGCGGAGGGCCGCTACGCCCGGCACTACAAGGGCGTCGCGGTCACCTATGCCCAGGTCGCGATGCGGCCCAGCCTCCACAAAGACATCACCGAGTCCTATCGCACGCTGGTCATCCTCGACGAGGTGCACCACGGCGGCGACGCGCTGAGCTGGGGCGACGGCATCCGCGACGCGTTCGAGCGCGCGACCAGGCGGCTCTCGCTCACGGGCACCCCGTTCCGCTCCGATACGGCGCCGATCCCGTTCGTCACCTACCTGCCCGACCGACAGGGCATCCGCACCTCGGTCACCGACTACAACTACGGCTACGGCCGGGCCTTGAGCGACGGCGTCGTGCGGCCGGTGATCTTCATGATCTACGCCGGTCACATGCGCTGGCGCACCAAGACCGGCGACGAGATGGAGGCGCGCCTCGGCGAGGGGAACACCAAGGACATCACCTCGCAGGCCTGGCGCACCGCCCTCGACCCGCGCGGCGAGTGGATCCCGGCCGTGCTGAGCGCCGCCGACCGACGGCTGACGGAGGTGCGCAACTCCATCCCGGACGCCGGCGGTCTGGTGATCGCGACGGATCACTACGCGGCGCGCGCCTACGCCGACATCCTGGAGCAGATCAGCGGCGAGCCGGTGACCGTCGTGCTCTCCGACGAGAAGGAGGCGAGCGACCGGATCGCGGAGTTCTCGGCGGGCGACTCCCGCTGGATGGTCGCGGTCCGGATGGTCTCCGAAGGCGTCGACGTGCCGCGTCTCTCCGTCGGCGTCTATGCGACCAGCGCCTCGACTCCACTCTTCTTCGCACAGGCGATCGGGCGCTTCGTGCGGGCGAGGCGGCGCGGAGAGACGGCGTCCGTGTTCCTGCCGAACGTGCCCACCTTGATGGCGCTCGCCAACGCGCTCGAGCTCGAACGCGATCACGCCCTCGACCGGTCGACGGCAGAGGGCGCCGAGGGCGACCTCTGGAACCCGGAGGACGCGATGATGGCCGAGGCGAACCGCGAGGAGCGCGCGTCCGAGGCGCTCACAGAGCAGTTCGCGTTCGAGGCGCTGGGCTCCGAAGCCAACTTCGACCGGGTCGTCTACGACGGCCGCGAGTTCGGCGGGTTCGCCGTGCCCGGCTCCGACGAGGAACTCGACTTCATCGGCCTGCCCGGCATCCTGGAACCGGAGCAGGTGCACGACCTCCTCATGCAGCGGCAGCAGCGGCAGTCGCGCAGGCACAGCTCGCGGCCCGCGGCGGCGGAGGGCCATCCGCCCGCACCGCTGCACCGCACGCTCAAGGAACAGCGACAACTGCTCAACAGCCTGGTCGGCCTGTACTCGAAGAACTCCGGCGAGCCGCACGGACTGATCCACGCCGAGCTGCGGCGGGTCTGCGGCGGCCCGGCGGTGGCGCAGGCCAGCGTGTCACAACTCCAGGCGCGCATCGAATGGCTGCGCAAACGGATCGGGCGCGGTTGACCGGGGTCGTGCTCGGGCGCGGATGCCGCGGGTGAGGTTCGGCTGTCCTTGCTGGCAGCGGCGGGCGCGCCTTCTTAGGCTGTCGTCATGAGTTCCGAGATCGTGAACGGACAGCATCCCGGCGAGCCGCATCGGGAGGGCCTGGCCCAGAGACTGAACTGGTTGCGCGCCGGAGTACTCGGCGCGAACGACGGGATCGTATCGGTCGCGGCGGTGGTCGTCGGTGTGGCGGGAGCGACGACCTCGGTCGCCGCCATCGTGACGGCGGGGCTCGCCGCCCTCGTCGGCGGCGCGATCTCGATGGCGCTCGGCGAGTACGTCTCGGTGAGCAGCCAGCGGGACAGCGAGCACGCGCTGATCGCGAAGGAACGGCGTGAGCTCGCCGAAATGCCGGAGCAAGAGCTCGCCGAGCTGACCGGGCTGTACGAGGCGAAGGGCCTCAAGCCGGAGACGGCCAGGCAGGTGGCGATCGAGCTCACCGAGCACGACGCCCTCGCTGCCCACCTGTCGGCGGAGCTCGGCATCGACCAGGACGACGTGGTGAGCCCCTGGCACGCTGCGTTCGCATCGGCGATCGCATTCACGATCGGCGGCATCCTGCCGATGCTCACCATCCTGACACCGTCGGCCGTCCGCATCCCGCTGACGTTCGTGATCGTGCTGATCGCCCTCGCCATCACCGGCTACGTGGCCGCGTGGATCGGCGGAGCGTCGCGCGGCCGGGCGATGATCCGGGTGGTCATCGGCGGGGCGCTCGCCCTCGCGGCGACGTTCGCGATCGGCGCGCTGCTCGGGACGACCGTCGCCTGACCGTCGTCCTCTACGCTGGGCATCAACCGGGACCCAGGGAGAGCGATGAAGGAAAAGGTCGAGATCGTCCGGGACTGGCTGCCGCGCTACACGGGCACACCCCTGGAGGAGTTCGGCGAGCACATCCTGCTCACCAACTTCGGCGACTATGTCTACCGGTTCGCCGAATGGTACGGAGCGGAGGTGCGCGGGACCGACCGCTCGATGCCGAACGCCACGGCCGACGGCATCACGATGATCAACTTCGGCATGGGAAGTCCGAACGCGGCCACGATCATGGACCTGCTGAGCGCGGTGAGCCCCCAGGCGGCGCTCTTCCTGGGGAAGTGCGGAGGCGTCAAGAAGAAGAACCGGCTGGGCGACCTGGTGCTGCCGATCGCGGCCATCCGTGGCGAGGGCACGTCGAACGACTACCTGCCGCCGGAGGTTCCGGCGCTCCCGGCGTTCCAGCTCCAGCGGGGTGTCTCGACCACCATCCGCGATTTCGGCCACGACTACTGGACCGGCACGGTCTACACGACCAACCGGCGCGTCTGGGAGCACGACGACACCTTCAAGACCTACCTGCGGCAGACGCGCTGCATGGCCGTGGACATGGAGACCGCCACAGTCTTCGCCGCAGGATTCGCCAACCACATCCCGAGCGGTGCCCTGCTGCTGGTATCGGACCAGCCGATGATTCCGGAGGGGGTCAAGACGGCCGAGAGCGACCGCAGCGTGACGACCCAGTTCGTCGAACGGCACATCCGGATCGGCGTCGAGTCCCTGCGGCTGGTCAGACGCAACGGCCGCAGCGTCCGCCACCTCCGTTTCGAGGACGACTGACCCGCCGGACGCGAGCGATCGGCGGTCAGTGGCCGGTGAGCGGAGCCATGGCGCGGGCGACGAGGGAGGGACGCCCGGTGGCCCGCTCCTCCAGGTCGGCGCCCTCCATCGCGACCAAGCCCGCGTTCGCGCCGAGGAAGCGCAGCGGCTCGGGCTCCCAGCGGGGTGAGCGGTGGCCGACCCACGGGAGTTCCGTGAGGCCGGTGCGGCGACCCGCGAGCAGGTCGGCGAGCGTCCGTCCGGCGAGGTTCGTGGTGCTGAGTCCGTCCCCGACGTAACCGCCGGCCCACGCCTCGCGCGCGTCGCGGTCGAGTCCGACCGCGGCGTGCCAGTCGCGCGGCACGCCGAGCGGGCCGCCCCAGTGATGGGTGATGCGCACCCCGGCGATCGCCGGGAACAGCTTGCCCAGGGTGCGGACGAGATGGTCGCGCACGCGCGGCGAGCGGTCGTACGACGTGTGGATGGCGCTGCCGAGATGGTAACGGGCGCCCCGTCCGCCGAAGGCGATCCGGTTGTCGGCCGTGCGCTGCCCGTACACGATCAGGTGGCGGAAGTCGGCGAAGGTCTGACCGTGGTCGATTCCGATTCGCTCCCAGACGGCATCCGGCAGCGGCTCGGTCGCGATCATGAGCGAGTAGAGCGGGAGGATGCGGCGGCCCACCTGGGGAATCCGCGAGCCGTAGCCCTCGGTCGCGTTGACGACGGTCCCGGCTGTGACGGTGCGCTCGACGCCGGCCGCCCGCACGCGGACCACGCCGTCGCGCCAGCCCACGACCTCCGTCTGCTCGGCGATGACCGCGCCGCGGCGCTCGACGACGCGGGCCATGCCGCGCACGAGCTTGCCGGGATGGACGCGCGCGCACGCCGGCGTGATGGTCGCGGCGACAGCGTCGGGAACGCCGTAGCGGGCGCGGACGGTCTCGGTGCCGGCGAGAGAGACCCGGTCGACGCCGAACTCCTCGGACTCGGCGAACTCGGCGCGCGCGGCCGCGAGTTGCACGCGGTCACGGGCGAAGGTCACGGTTCCTCCGCGCACGAAGTCGCAGTCGACGCCCTCCGCCTCGGTCACCCGCCCGACCTCGGTCACGGTGTCGACCATCGCTCGCCGCTGGGCCACCGCTGCGCTTCGCCCGTAGCGGGCGGCCAGGGCGGAGGCCGACCACGGGAAGAGCGCTGAGCACCATCCGCCGTTGCGGCCGGAGGCGCCGAAGCCCGCGATCTCCCGCTCCAGCAGGAGGATGCGCAGGTTCGGATCCGCCTCCTGGAGGTAGTACGCGGTCCACAGCCCGGTGAGGCCGGCGCCGACGATCGCGACGTCGACCGTCGCGTCGTCGCCCAAGGGCGGCCGGGGCCGGAAGCCGTCCTCGGCCTCCGCGATCGAGTCGAACCAGAAGCCGACACTGCGGTAGTCCACGCGAATCCTTTCGAGCCGTCGGTGACGGCCAGACGAAAGAGTCCGCGCGCCGCACGGTGGTGCGGCGCGCGGACTCGTCGAGCGTTGCGAGGTGGTGTCAGAGGTGGTTGGACGCCTCGGTGAGCACCGATTCCAGGATCTGCCGGATCTCGACGAACTCGTCCGGCCCGATCGTGAGCGGAGGCGCCAGCTGCACGACGGGGTCGCCACGGTCGTCGGCGCGACAATACAGACCGGCGTCGAAGAGCGCCTTGGAGAGGAAGCCGCGCAGCAGACGCTCGGACTCGTCGTCGTCGAAGGTCTCCTTGGTCGACTTGTCCTTCACCAGCTCGATGCCGAAGAAGTAGCCGTCGCCGCGGACGTCGCCGACGATCGGGAGGTCGAGCAGTTTCTCGAGCTCCGCCCGGAACAGCGGCGAGTTCTCGCGGACCCGCTCGTTGAGGCCCTCCTCCTCGAAGATGTCGAGGTTCTCGAGTGCAACGGCGGCCGAGACCGGGTGACCACCGAAGGTGTACCCGTGGTAGAACGACGTGTTGCCGTGCTTGAACGGCTCGTAGATCTTGTCGCTGACGATGGTCGCGCCGATGGGGGAGTACCCGGAGGTCATCGCCTTGGCGCAGGTGATCATGTCGGGCACGTAGCCGTACTGGTCGCACGCGAACATGTGGCCGATGCGCCCGAAGGCGCAGATGACCTCGTCGCTGACCAGCAGCACGTCGTACTTGTCGCAGATCTCGCGCACGCGCTGGAAGTAGCCGGGGGGCGGCGGGAAGCAGCCGCCGGAGTTCTGGACCGGCTCCAGGAAGATCGCGGCCACGGTCTCCGGGCCCTCGAACTGGATCATCTCCTCGATGCGGTTCGCCGCCCAGACGCCGAAGGCCTCGACATCGTCGGTCGGTGCGCCCATCTCGCCCGCGCGGTAGAAGTTCGTGTTGGGAACGCGGAAGCCGCCGGGGGTCAGCGGCTCGAACATCTCCTTCATGGCGGGGATGCCCGTGATCGCCAGCGCGCCCTGCGGGGTGCCGTGGTACGCCACGGAGCGCGAGAGCACCTTGTGCTTGGTGGGCCGGCCCTGAAGCTTCCAGTAGTACTTGGCCAGCTTGAACGCGGTCTCGACCGCTTCGCCGCCTCCGGTGGAGAAGAACACGCGGTTGAGGTCGCCGGGCGCGTAGTGCGCAAGGCGGTCGGCGAGCTCGATCGCGTTCGGGTGGGCGTACGACCAGATCGGGAAGAAGGCGAGCTGCTCGGCCTGTTTGGCCGCGACCTCGGCGAGGCGCTTGCGACCGTGGCCGGCGTTCACCACGAACAGACCGGAGAGGCCGTCGATGTACCGCTTTCCGTGGTCGTCCCAGATGTGGTGGCCCTCGCCGCGGGTGATGATGGGCACACCGTGGCCCTCCTCCATCACCGACTGGCGTGCGAAGTGCATCCAGAGGTGATCGCGTGCCTTGGCCTGCAGGTCTGCCTCATCGGGTGTGATGGGCTCCCCGAACGTTTCAACGGTTGTCGTCATGGTTATCGCGTTCCCCAGTTGTAGAACTGTTTGTGGAGTTTGAGGTACACGAACGTCTCGGTGGAGAGCACTCCCTCGAGCGTCCGGATCTCGGAGTTGAGCATGGTGATGAGGTCGAGGTCGTTCTCGCACACGACTTCGGCGAGGATGTCGTACGTCCCCGCCGTGAGGACGACGTAGTCGACCGCCGGCATCGCCGCCAGCTTGTCGGCGATCACCAGGGTGTCGCCCGTGACTCGCACGCCGATCATCGCCTGGCGGTAGAAGCCGAGCTGCATCGGGTCGGTCACTGCCACGATCTGCATCACACCCGACTCGGTCAGCTTCTGCACGCGCTGACGCACGGCCGCCTCGCTGAGACCGACGGCCTTGCCGATCTCCGCGTACGACTTGCGGCCGTCCACCTGCAGCTGCTCGATGATCGCTTTGGAGACGTCGTCGATGACCGCTGCCTTCGTGCCGTTCGTTGCCCGAGGGGTACTCATGGAGCGATTCTGTCAGTGGCAGAGCCGTCTAGCAAGCGAATCCGCACTTCAGTACCCGATTCACTGACGAAATCAGTAGACTCCGCGGCATGAGTTCACCGACGAGCACCACTACGGCACCCGAACTGACCAACTTCGTCAACGGCGTGCGCGCCGATGCCCGGGGCAGCGACACCATTTCCCTGATCGATCCCGCCACCGAAGAGGTGTACGCCACCGCGCCGGTCTCGACCGCCGAGGACGTCGCCGACGCCTACCGCGCCGCGGAGGCCGCCTTCGAGATCTGGGGCAACACGACACCCGCCGAGCGTCAGCTCGCACTGTTCCGCATCGCCGATGCGATGGAGCAGCGCGCAGAGGAGTTCGCCGACGCCGAATCGCAGGACACCGGCAAGCCGCGCGGCACGCTCGTGGCCGACGAGATCCTGCTGTCGGTCGATCAGATCCGCTTCTTCGCCGGTGCGGCCCGCAACCTGGAGGGCAGGTCGGCCGCGGAGTACATGCCCGATCACACGTCGTTCATCCGGCGCGAGCCGATCGGCGTGGTCGGTCAGGTGACGCCCTGGAACTACCCGCTCAACATGGCCGTGTGGAAGTTCGCACCGGCGCTGGCGGCGGGGAACACGACGGTGCTGAAGCCGTCGGACACCACTCCGCTGTCGACCCTGCTGCTGGCGGAGGTCGCCGGCGAGTTCCTCCCGGCCGGTGTGCTGAACGTCGTGTTGGGAGACCGCAGCACCGGCGCGGCGATGATCGATCACCCGACGCCCCAGCTCGTGTCGATCACCGGTTCGGTGCGTGCGGGTATGGAGGTCGCCCGGGCCGCGTCCTTCGACCTCAAGCGCGTGCACCTCGAGCTCGGCGGCAAGGCGCCGGTCATCGTGTTCGACGACGCCGACATCCAGAAGGCCGTCGAGGGCATCGTCGCGGCCGGCTACTTCAACGCCGGTCAGGACTGCACCGCCGCGACGCGTCTCCTGGTCCAGGAGGGTGTGCACGACGAGTTCGTTGCGGCTCTCGCGGAGTACGCGCGCGCCAACGCGCGTACGGGGGCGCCGCGTGAGGACGGTGTGCTCTACGGCCCGCTCAACAATGCCAATCAGCTCGCCCAGGTGAGCGGGTTCGTCGATCGGCTGCCCGACCATGCGAACGTCGAGCTGGGCGGGAGACGGCAGGGCGACCGCGGCTACTTCTGGGAGGCGACGATCGTCTCGGGTCTGCGTCAGGACGACGAGGCCGTGCAGAACGAGATCTTCGGGCCGGTGCAGACCGTGCAGCGATTCACCGACGAGGCGGAGGCGCTCCGCTGGGCGAACGGGGTGAGGTACGGTCTGGCGTCGTCGGTGTGGACGAAGGACCACGGCCGGGCGATGCGCTTCGCGAAGGGGCTCGACTTCGGCTGCGTGTGGATCAACACGCACATCCCGATCGTCGCCGAGATGCCGCACGGCGGCTTCAAGCACTCCGGCTACGGCAAGGACCTGTCGATGTACGGGTTCGAGGACTACACGCGCGTCAAGCACGTGATGTCGTACATCGGGGAGTGAGCCCGGCGGCCGAGTGAGCCGCAGAGGGGTCGCGACACGCCGCGAAGCGATTCGCGAAGCGGCGTGTTGCGCCCCTTCGTGGCAACCGGCGGCGTTGGGAGGGGGTCAGGACTCGCGGCGCGGGATGCCGAGCGGGTTCCCGTCGCGGAGTTCGGGCGGGAGGACGTCCTGCGGAGCGTCCTGGTACGCGATGGGGGTCAGCCAGCGGCGGATCGCCGTTGCGCCGACCGAGGTGTGGATGCTCGAGGTGGTCGCCGGCCACGACCCGCCGTGGTGCTGTGCCCAGCCGATCGCGACGCCGGTGGGCCAGCCGTCGAAGAGGAGGCGTCCGGCGATCGGCGTCAGCGCCGCCGCCAGCGCTGCGACATCCTCACCGGTTCCGCGGTGGATCGTCGCCGTGAGCGACGGGCGCAGCACGGAGAGCAGCGCGCCGAGCTCCTCGTCGCCGTACGACACCAGCACGGTCACGGGGCCGAACCGCTCCGTCAGGAACGTCTCCGGCTCCGCCAGGAGCGTCGCGGCGTCGGTCAGGGCGACGGCGGGCACGGAAACGCCCGGCTCGTCGCGTCCCAGCAGGACCGTGACGTCGTCATCGGCGCCGAACAGGTTCAGGGCCTCGGCGTAGGCCGCGCTCATCCCGTCGGTGAGCTGACGGGAGGCCGGAGCCGCGCCGAGCGCCGCGGCCACGGCGTCGTCGACCCCCTCGCCCCTCGGCACCAGCACCAGACCGGGCTTGGTGCAGTACTGGCCCGCGTCCCGGGTGAACGAACCCACCAGGCCCTCGCCGATAGCGGTCGCGCGCTCGCGGGCGGCGGCCCGGGTCACGACGACCGGGTTGATGCTGCCCAGCTCGCCGTAGAACGGGATGGGGTCGGGCCGCGATGCCGCGAGGTCGAACAGGGCGCGCCCGCCACGCTCCGAACCGGTGAACCCGGCGGCGCGCACAGCGGGGTGCTGCACGAGCGCGATGCCGGCCTCCATGCCCTCCACCAGCGCGAACCGGCCGCGCGGGAGCACTCCGAGCGCGAGCTCGGCGGTGCGCCGCGACAGCCGTGGGTGACCCGGGTGCGCCTTCACGATCACCGGACACCCCGCCGCGAGAGCGGACGCCGTGTCGTTGCCGAGCACCGAGAACGCGAACGGGAAGTTCGACGACGTGTACACCGCGACCGGACCGACAGGACGGAGCATGCGCCGCAGGTCGGGGCGCGGCGGGATGAGCGCCGGATCGGGGGAGTCGATCGTGGCTTCGAGGTACGCGCCCTCACGCGCCACCCCCGCGAAGAAACGCAATTGCGCGGCGGTGCGCGTGACTTCGCCGTCGAGCCGCGCTCCGGAGAGATGGGTCTCGTCGGCCGCGAGCGCGACCAGGGCGGCGCGATCGGCCTCCAGAGTGCCGGCGAGCGCCTCGAGCCGGCCCGCCCGCTCTTCGCGCTCGGTCGGACGGAGCGCGGCGGAGGCGGCGGCGGAGGCGGCGGCCTCGACGGTGTCGGCCGCTCCCATCAGAACGCCGCCAGCCCGGTCAGCGCGCGCCCGAGCACGAGCGTGTGGATCTCGTCGGTGCCCTCATAGGTGCGCACCGACTCGAGGTTCGCCATGTGCCGCATGACCGGGAAGGCGTCGGTGATGCCGTCGCCGCCCAGGATCGTCCGGGCCTCGCGGGCGATGGAAAGCGCCTCGCGCACGCTGTTGAGCTTGCCCACGCTGATCTGGGTGGGCGTCAGCCGGCCCGCCTCCTTGAGCCGGCCCAGATGCAGCGCGAGCAGCATCCCCTTCTCGTACTCCACCAGCATGTCGGCCAGCTTCTGCTGCACGAGCTGCGTCGCACCGATCGGGCGGCCGAAGACCTCCCGGGTCGTCGCACGCTCGATGGACACCTCCAGGCACGCCCGCGCCGCGCCCATCGCCCCCCAGACGATTCCGTACCGCGCCTCGTTGAGACAGGAGAACGGACCGGAGAGCCCGCGTGCCCCCGGCAGCATCGCCGCAGCGGGAAGCCGGACCTCGTCGAGCATCACGTCGCACTGCACCGACGCGCGCATCGACAGCTTGCCCTCGATGGGTGTCGCGGTGAAGCCGGGGGTCGCGGTCGGGACCACGAAGCCGCGCACACCGTCGTCCGTGGCCGCCCACACCACGGCGACGTCCGCGAGGGACGCGAGTCCGATCCACCGCTTGGCCCCGGTGATCACCCAGTCGTCGCCGTCCCGCCGCGCGAACGTCGTCATCGCGGCGGGGTCGCTGCCGCCCTGCGGCTCGGTGAGCGCGAAACAGCCGACGCGCTCGCCGCGAGCCATCGCCGCGAGCCAGTCGGACTTCTGCTCGTCGGAGCCGAACTTCGAGATCGCGCTCATGGCGAGCGAGCCCTGGACCGAGACGAACGTGCGCCAGCCGCTGTCGACGGCCTCGAGTTCATGGCAGACCAGACCGTAGGCGACGGCGCCGGCACCCGCGCACCCGGGGTCCTTCAGGTGCATGCCGAGCACGCCGAGCGCGCCCAGCTCGGCGATGAGCTCGGTGCGGAAGTGCTTGTCCTCGAAGTCCTGGGCGATCACGGGTGCGATGCGCTCGGCGGCGAAGCGGCGGGCGTCGTCGCGCCAGCGCCGCTCGTCGGCGGTCAGGAAGTGGTCGATGCTGAACGCGTCGTCGAGCGCGGACGCGGCTGTGCGGGCAGTGGCCGGGGACGTCATGGTGTGGTCCTTTCGGTGCGGGCGGCGACGGTGTCCGTCCAGGCGGGGTCGTGCGCGCCGAGCGGGGGCGGCGGCGTGCGGTGCACGGCAGGGGCCGTGTCGAGCCGGATGGGAGTGGCGGGCTGGCGCGAGGTGCGTCCGGTGGCGGGGTCGACCGTCGTCACGATCGGGTCGAGACCGAGGGCGGTCGCGAACTCGAACGCCTCCGCCACGCTGTTGACCAGGCCGGCCGGGACGCGTGCCGCGCGGAAGTCGGCGACCCAGTCGGCGCCATCGCGGCGAGCGAGGGCGGGCTCGACGACGGCGCGGAGTTCGCGGCGGTTGTGCACCCGCTCCTCGTTGCTGGCGAACCGGGGATCCTCGGCCAGCTGCGCGAGGCCGAGCACGGTCGCGAAAGCGGCGAACTGGCGGTCGTTGCCCACGGCGACGACCAGTTCGCGGTCGGCGGCCCGGAGCAGCTCGTACGGCGCGATGCTCGGGTGCGCGTTCCCGAGCCGGGCGGGGGAGCGACCGGTCGCGAGCGTGCTCGACGCCTGATTGGTGAGGGCCGCCAGCAGGGAGCCGAGGAGGTCGACGTCGACCCGCGCGCCACGGCCGGTGCGGTCGCGGTCGCGGAGTGCGAGCAGGATGCCGGCGAGCGCGTTCTGCCCTGTCAGCACATCCACGAGCGCCACGCCGACCTTGCTGGGCTCGCCGTCGGCCGGCCCGGTGATGCTCATCAGACCGCCGACCGCCTGGACGAGGAGGTCGTAGCCCGGCAGGTCGGCGCCGGCGTCTCGCCCGAACCCGGTGATGGAGCAGTAGATCAGGCCGGGGTTGGTCGCGCGGAGGCTCTGCTCGTCCAGGCCGAAGCGCTCCATGACCCCCGGCCGGAAGTTCTCGACGACCACATCGGCCGTCTCTGCGAGCGCGCGGGCCGCGTCGAGGCCGTCCGCCGTCGTCAGGTCGCAGACGACCGACCGCTTGTTGCGATTGACCGCCCCGAAATAGGTGGACTCGCCCGCCTCGTCGACCGGCGGCCGCCAGGCGCGCGTGTCGTCGCCGTTCGGGCTCTCGATCTTGACGACGTCGGCGCCGAAGTCGGCGAGCATCATGGTGGCGTACGGTCCTGCCAGCACGCGCGAGAAGTCCGCGACGCGCACTCCGGTCAGGATGCCGTCGGTCATGGGGTGCTCCTTCGCTCCGGCGGCGGCCACCACGGATAGCCGAGCCGCACCGCAATCATCCTATACCGAATGATTATGGCGGGCTATCGTGGTGAGGTGACCACCTCCACCCGCGATGCTGCCCGAACCACGCGGCCGGCGCCAGGGGCGCGGGACGCCGTCTTCGCGCAGCTGTCCGATGCCGGGCGCGCGGAGCAGGTGGCTCGCCGGCTCGCGGACGCGATCGTGCTCGGGGTGCTCATCCCGGGCGAGCGGCTGCCGAGCGAAGCGGATCTGGCCAAGCGGTTCCGCGTCGCACTGGTGACGGCCAGAGAAGGTCTCGGGATGCTGCGCGAGGCGGGCCTCGTCGAGACCCGCCGCGGGCGCGACGGCGGCAGCTTCGTCGTGCACCCGGGCGACGCCGACGCGACGATGCTCGCCACGCGGCTGCGCGGCCTTTCGCAGGTCGAGCTCAGCGACCTCACGGTGTATGTGACGGCGATCGCCGCGGGCTGCGCCGACCGGGCGGCCGAACGGTCGACGCCGGCGGACGACGCGCGCCTGGCGGCCTGGCTGGCCGCCGCCGACTTCACCGAGCCTGCCCAGGCGCGACGGAGCGCGGGAGGCTTTCTGCTCGAACTCGCCGTGCTCAGCCAGTCCACCCGGCTGGTGCGCGAGCAGATCCGGTTGCAGGCCGAGTTCGGTCCGCTGCTGTGGCTCGGGATGCGCGATGCCGCACTGCGCGAGGCGACGTCCGCCGCGAGCGGTGCCATCGCCGCTGCGGTGGCCGGGAACGACGCCGAACGCGCGCGCCGCGAGGTCACGGCGCTGCTGGATCGCGTGGCGCGCTGGCTGCTCTCGGCGAAGGCGCGGATCGAGACGGGAGGGACGATCGATGGCTGAGACCATCGCCGGCGCCGCGATCGACAGGGCCGCCGAGCACGTGAGTGTCCTGTTCGCTCAACTCGGACAGCGGCTGGCCGTCTGGAAGGACGCGATCCTCGCCGACGGCGGAGGCGGCGGGATGACGACGACCGCCCTCGACGAACGGGTTGAGGCACTGGTGCTCCCCGCGCTGCGCGAAGACGATCCCCTCCTGGTCGGCGCCGGGTTCGTCGCCGCACCGGAATACACGGGAGCCGAGGACTTGCACTTCGCCTGGTGGCTCGGGCCGCTCGACGAGAACCCGCTCGGCGGCGCGACCAGCGCGCCCACCCGGCTGGATCTGGCATCGCGGTCGTACTCGGACTATCTGCGCGACTTCCACTCCCTCGAGTGGTACAGCATCCCCCTGTCGACGCATCGCACGCACGTCACCGGGCCCTATGTCGATCATCTGTGCGCGTGCGACTACATCGTGACGGTGACGTCGCCGGTCGAGCGCGACGGACGGATGCTCGGAGTGGTCGGCGTGGACATCTACGTGCGCCGTCTCGAGCGCGAACTGCTGCCGGCGATGCTGGCGGTGGGGCGGCCGGTCGTCCTGGTCAACGAGTGGGGCCGCGTGATGGTGTCGACCGAGCCGTCCGTGCTGGTCGGATCGGTGGCAGACATGGCGGGCGGAGAGGCGGAGGGCGCGGTACGGTGCGTCGGAACCCCCTTCCGTCTGGTGGCGGCGCCTCCGGCGGACTGAGTCGACGACTACACTCGGTCAGATACACGTCCTACATCGGGGAACTGCCCCGGTCCGTCGCAGACCTGGAGGAACCCCCACGTGGCTCCCGGCTTCACGCGGTACGCCCCGACCGCCGGCCCGTCGCGCTGGCTGCTGATCGCAGGGCGGCGATTCGTCGCCTGCGTGGAGAGCACGGCCGCCGACAGCATCATCGACGCCGTGTGGTGGCTCGCCGAGTCGGAGCTGGCGACCATCGAGTCGGTCGTGGGAGCGTTCCCGCTCGCCGGACCGGACAGCGTGCGGTCGTTCGCCGTCGCCGAGCTCGGCGAGCCGAACGCGCAGGGCGAGATCGTGGTGACCGCCGTGGTCCGCGGATCCGCCGTCCTCGACGTGTTCTCGGTGGGCGGTGCGCGGCGGTTCGGCTCCGGCGGCGTGCAGCCCTGGGTCCTCGCCGAGTTCCGCAACGTCACCGGCCTCGCCCTCGGCGGCGACGACCTGCCGACCGGACCCGTCGCCCGGATCGCCGTCGGATCGTTGCCGCTCGGCCTGGGGGTCGTGGACGGCGAGCTGCTCACCTGGTCCGGCAGCCCGATCGAACGTGTCGAGCGTTCCGCCGGGCATCCGGGCCTGCATGATGGCGTCGAGGCCGAGCCGGGGAGCATCGACGAGACCATCATCCGCGACCGGGCTCGGAGCTCCAGCCTCTTCCCGCGGCACGACGGCGCGACCGAGCGGGCCGAGTCGCCGGAGGCCGAGCCGGTGGGCCAGCGGGTTCCCGTCGCGCACGAACTCCCCGGTGCCATCGACATCGAAGAACCGGGGACGGCCACCGAGCAGCGTTCTGCGGTGGAGTCCCGCGACACGCCCGGCGCGGCGACAGACCGGCCGGCGGGGCGCTCGGAGCCGACCGTGGAGGCTCCCGAACCCGTCGTCGCTCCCCGGCGGTTCGCCGTCCGGGTCGGTCCGGGGGACAGCATCGGCCTCGAGGTGCCGATCCTGGTGGGCCGCCGGCCGGCGCCGCCCCGCGTGGAGTCCGGCGCGCTGCTGCGTCTCGTCACGGTCTCGTCTCCCGAGCAGGAGGTCTCCTCGACCCACCTCCGCATCGAGCAGTCGGGGGACGCCGTGGTCGTCACCGATCTGCGCTCCACCAATGGGACGGTCGTTGTCCGCCCGGACGGCGACACCTCCCGGCTGCGGCCCGGCGAGTCCACCGTGGTCCTCTCGGGCACGGTTGTGCACATCGGCGACGGTAATATCATCGAGATCACCGCCGTCCCGGCCGACGACGCAGAGGGTGCCCCTCGGTCGGCCTCGGAGGCGGACCGTCGAGAAGAAGGACGCGAGTGACCCAGATCGGTCGCACCAACCGTCGCCACACCGTGGTGGTCCCGGGCGGTGCTGATGCGCGCATCAGTCTCGCGTGGGCTGCGCTCAGCGACACGGGATACCGGCGCAGCGTCAACGAGGACAGCCTGCTGGCGCGCTCGCCGATCTTCGCCGTCGCCGACGGCATGGGCGGCCACACCGCCGGCGACTTCGCCAGCACCGCCGTCGTGACGCGGCTCGCCGAGAAGGTCAGGGCCGACTTCGTGAGCGAGACGTCGTTGACCGACGCGCTCCGCGACGCGGTCGCCGATATGACCCGCGGGGTCGGCCAGACCGACCTCGGCACCGGCACGACCGTGACGGGCATCGCGCTCACCCTGGTGGATGGCGCGCCGTACTGGCTCGTGTTCAACATCGGCGATTCGCGCGTCTACAGCTTCCGCGACGGAACGCTGGAGCAGCTGACCGTGGACCACTCGATCGTGCAGGAGCTGCTCGACGCCGGTGCGATCACGCCCGAGGAGGCGGAGGTCCATCCGCACAGCAACGTGATCACCCGAGCCGTCGGCTTCAACGAGGATCCGGTGCCGGACTACTTCCTGCTCCCGATCGTCGCCGGATCCCGGCTGCTGGTCTGCTCCGACGGGCTCACGAAGGAGCTGACCGAGCACGGCATCCGCTTCTTCCTCGGCGAGGGAAGCTCCCCGCTCGACGCCGCGCAGCAGCTGATGGACGCGGCGCTCGGAAACGGCGGCCGGGACAACGTGACCGTGGTCGTCGTCGACGTGCTGGCGACGCCGGAGAGCGGCGTGCATCGTGAGGGTTTCCCGCGCCGAGCCGCGCGCCGGCACTGACGGGTCGCAGACAAGGGCTCCAGGCACCGCGGAACGCACGCAGACCGGTTCGCGCGAGAGTCCTCCACATGAGCGACGGCGCGCCGAAGTGCCCCCCGAGTTGGGGGTAAGGGAGTTGTCCCCAGTGCGGGTCCGGCCACCTGAGGGCCTGGAGCCGCTGCCTACAATTGGGAAACGCCTTCGCCGCCGCGATGGTGTACGGCCGACGACGGGAGGAGCTGCGTGGCTCGGCGCTTGCCTTCACAGCCGCCGAACCTGCCTGGCTTCTCGTACGTCCGGGTGCTCGGTTCGGGCGGCTTCGCGGACGTGTTCCTGTACGAACAGAACATGCCGCGCCGTCAGGTGGCGGTCAAGGTGATGCTCGCCGAAGTGGTCACCAGCCAGGTCAAGCAGATGTTCCAGGCCGAGGCCAATCTGATGGCCCAGCTGAGCACCCACCCGTCCATCCTCACCGTCTATCAGGCGAGCGTCTCCGCCGATGGCCGTCCCTACCTGGTGATGGAGCTGTGTTCGTCGGCGATCGGGCAGCGCTACCGCATGGACCCGCTGCCGGTTCCCGAAGTCCTGAGCATCGGCGTGCGGATCGCGAGCGCCGTCGAGACCGCCCATCGCGCTGGCGTGCTGCACCGCGACATCAAGCCGTCGAACATCCTCACCACCGCGTACGGCCACCCGGTGCTGAGCGACTTCGGCATCGCCGCCACCCTCAGCGAGGCCGATGTCACCGAGGCGATCGGGCTGTCGATCCCGTGGTCGGCGCCCGAGGTCCTGCTCGACGAGACCAGCGGAACCATCGCCAGCGAGGTCTGGTCCATCGGCGCGACGGTGTACTCCCTGCTCGCCGGCCGGTCGCCGTTCGAGGTGCCGGGCAAAGAGAACACGTCAGCCGAGCTCATCCAGCGCATCACCAAGGGCCGCCCGCAGCCGATCGGCCGGGCGGACGTACCGGCGCGACTCGAGCAGATCCTGATGCGCTCGATGTCGCGCAAGCCCTCGAGCCGTCAGCGCAGCGTGCTGGAGCTGATCCGCGAACTGCAGTCGGTGGAGGCCGAACTCGGGCTCCCGCAGACGCCCATCGAGGTCGCCATGGACGACTGGGCTCTCGCGACGGCCGACGACCCCGAAGAGCGCACCAGGGTCAAGGGCGTGGTCGCTGTCGACCCCGGCGCCCGGCGCCGTCGGCGCAAGCCGTCGGCGGCCTCCGCGGCGACCAGCCGGACGCCGACGCGCACCATGGTGCGCGAGAGCGTGGGCAGCTCGCCCAGCGCACCGCCGCCCGCGCCCTCGCGGGTGTCCCGAGCCCTCGTGCTCTCCCTGGTGGCCTGCGCGCTGCTGGTGGTGGTCCTCGCCGTGACGGCCGGGGTCGTGCTCGTGCGCGCCGGTGCGTCCAACGACATCCCGACCGTGCGCGACCTGAGTGGACGAGTCTCGGCCGGCACCATCGTCTTCACCTGGAGCGACCCGGGCATCGAGAGCACGGACAGCTATCAGGTCACGGTCGACGATCAGCCGCCGAGCAGCCAGCGCGCGACCGAGTTCCGAGTCGACGCCAAGCCGGGCCAGACCGTGTGCGTCACCGTCACGGTCAACCGCGACGGCAAGACCGGTTCGCCGAGCGGGCAGAAGTGCGTGCAGAGGACCGCATCGCCATGATCCGGTCGTGGCTGCTCGCCCACAAGTCGATCGCCGCCACGGCGCTGAGCGGAACGGTCGTCGCCGCGCTGGTGACGACGCTCGCCGTGGTGTCGGGCGGTTACAGCGCGCAGCACCTCCAGCTCAACGACGCCGCGGTCTGGGTGGCGAGCGACACCAAGAAGGCGCTCGGCCGGGCCAACACCGAGATCGACTCGCTGAACTCCATCGTCGCGGGCACGGGGGAGGCTCTCGACGTCGTGCAAGACGGCGAGAACGTCCTCCTGCTCGACAAGGAGGCCAACACGGCGTCCGTCGTCGATCCGGCGACGGCCGAGGCGGGGAAGTCCGTGGCCCTGCCGCCGCGGTCGCCGCAAGTGGCGGTGTCGGGCAACCATGTAGCGATGTTGTCCCAGACGACCGGCCAGCTGTGGCTGACGTCGATGGACCAACTCGAGCAGTACAACTCCGGCTCGGCCGCGACGATGGACCTCGGCGGCCGCGCCGTCGCCGCGATGGACCCGTCCGGAGTGCTGTTCCTCTATCAGCCCGGCACGCGCACGATGGTGCGCGTCGATCTCGGCGGCCAGCAGCCGGCGAGTTCGACGGCCAAGGTCGCCACCCGGGGCGACGGCACGCACGTGCAGATCACGTCGGCCGGCGGCCGGTGGGTGCTCTTCGATCCGGACGAGAAGATGCTGTGGACGTCGGACGGCGCGATCGGTCTGTCGGGGGTGCTCGGCTCAGACACGGACGCCGTCTTGCAGTCTCCGTCGTCCGTCGGGACGGCCGTATGGATCGCGACCTCATCCGGTCTCGTCCGCGTGCCGCTGGACGGATCGAAGCCGTCGCGGGTGCTGGGTACCGTGTCGGGTGCGCCGGCAGCGCCGGTGAGCGTGGCCGGCTGCGTCTACGCGGCATGGAATTCGGGCTCGGCGTGGCGCAGCTGCACGTCGTCGGCTGCAGGGACACGCAGCACGCTGAGCCAGGTACCCGCCAACGCGGTCCTCTCGTTCCGGGTGAACCGTGATCGCGTCGTGCTGAACGACGCCCGCTCCGGGGTGTCGTGGGCCGTGCAGTCGGGGAACGCGCGGATCGACAACTGGGACGAGCTGGTCTCCAAGAAGACGACGCAGGAGCTCGTCGACCAGTCGAAGCAGGATACGACCCCGCAGTACGAGAAGCAGGAGCAGCCGCCGGTCGCCGTGAACGACCAGTTCGGTGCCCGACCCGGGCGCGTCTCGCCGCTCCCGGTTCTGCTCAACGACTACGACCCCAACGGCGATGTCCTGACGATCGATTCGTTCACCGCGATCCCGGCCGACCAGGGGACGATCGAGTTGACCAACTCCGATCAGCAGCTGCAGATCTCGCTGCCTGCAACCGCGACGGGATCGATCGGTTTCGACTACACGATCTCGGACGGCCGGGGCGGGACGGCGACCGCTCACGTCACGGTGACGGTGCGCTCGCCCTCCGAGAACTCGCCTCCCGTGTGCGTGCGCACGGCCAAGGCCGTCGTGCAGGCGGGCGGTCGCGTCACGACCGCGGTGACGGGGGACTGCTACGACCCCGACGGCGATTCCTTCTATCTCGCGGGTGCCACGGTGCCGGCTCCCGACACCGTCACGTTCACGCCGCAGGGCCAGGTCGCGTACTCCGACCACGGCACAGGCGGCGGCCTCAAAGACGTGGCGCTGGTGCTCTCGGACGGACGCGCGGAGGGGACCGGACAGCTGGCCGTGACGGTCCAGCCGCCCGGCCAGGTGCCGATCATCGCCGACCCGTTCGCCGTGGTGACGTACCAAGGCCAGGAGACGACCGTCCGCCCGCTCGACCACGTGCGCGGCGGCAACGGTGTCGTCCGCCTCAGCACCGTGCCGACGAAGGCAGACGCAACCATCACGCCGGACTATCAGGGCGGCACGTTCCGGTTCGAGTCCGACCAGGCGGGCACACACAACATCGAGTATTCGGTCACCGACGGCGTGATCACGACGACCGGCACCGTCCGGGTCGAAGTGAAAGCCCCGCCCGGCGCCAAGACGGCTCCGATCGCGGTTCCGCACACGGCGTTCATCCGCGAGCAGTCGACTCAGGACGTCGATGTGCTCTCCACCGACATCGACCCCTCCGGCGGCGTGCTCCTGGTGACCGGCGCGACCGAGCCGACGGTGTCGTCGGGGATCAAGGTCCAGGTGCTCCAGCAGCGCACCCTGCGCGTCTCGCTGACCCGGCCGCTCACCGAGCCCGTCGACTTCCACTACCGGCTGAGCAACGGGCTCGCGGACACCGAGGGCACCGTCACGGTCGTCCAGCTGCCGCCGCTCACCGTGCACCAGCCGCCGATCGCAGCGCCCGACTCGGTCGCCGTACGCGTGAACGATGTCGTCGACATCCCGGTGCTGGCCAACGATGTGCAGCCGGACGGCGACAAGCTGACCCTCGATCCGACGCTCGCGAGCCCGCTGCCCGCCGGCGCAGGCCTGCTGTTCGCCAGTGGCGACCATCTGCGCTACCTCGCGCCGTCCAAGCCGGGCAACTACACGGCCGCCTACCGTGTCTACGGGGCCGACGGTCAGTGGGCCACCGCGGAGGTGAGCATCGCCGTCCGCGAGCGAGACGTCGCGACCAACAATCCGCCCGTGCCGAAGACGGTCACGGCGCGCGTCTTGGCCGGCGACACGGTGCGGATCACGATCCCGTTGTCGGGAATCGACCCGGACGGCGACTCCGTGCAGTTCATCGGCCAGGAGACCAACCCGCAGAAGGGCGCGGTCGTCGCATCGGGCAGCGACTGGATGGACTTCCAGGCCGGCGAGTACGCGGCCGGCACCGACACGTTCACGTACGCGGTGGTGGACGCCCTCGGCGCCAGGGCGACCGGGACGGTGCGCGTGGGGATCGCGGCGCGAGTCGACGGCGCCCGCAACCCCGTCGCGGTCGAGGACGACGTCACGACGCGCCCGGGCAGGACGCTGAGCGTCCAAGTGCTCGCCAACGACTCCGACCCGGACGGCAGCCCGCTGAGCGTGACGGCCGTCTCCTCGCTGGACGGCAAGGCCAAGGCGAAGATCCAGGGCGACATCGTCGTGGTGACGGCGCCGCAGCAGGAAGGGGCGTACGGCTTCCTGTACACGATCCAGAACGAGCGCGGCGGCACCAGCCAGGCGTTCCTGCGCGTGACCGTCGACAAGAACGCCCCCCCGGCACGGCCGGTCGTCTCCGACACCGTCCTCGGCCTGTCGGACATCCTGGGCCGCGACACGGTGGACGTGAACGCGCTGTCCAACGTGTTCTTCGCCGACGGCCCGGTGTCGTCCCTGAAATTGTCGATCGTGCCGGGATACGGCATCACGGCACAGGTCACCTCGGGCAAGCGGATCCGGGTCACGGTCACGGCCAAGAGCCAGATCATCCCGTTCAAGGTGGCGAATCCGGAGGACGAGTCCTACGCCGCCTACGGTTTCGTGCGACTCCCGGGCTACGACGACGCGCTCCCGCAGCTCAAGCGCGGTGCCCCGAAGCTCAGCGTGGTCAGCGAGAAGACGCTGACCATCCACCTGAACGACTACATCGTCGCCGTCGGCGGCCGCAAGGTGAAGCTGACGGATGCGGCCACGGTGCGCGCCACCCACGCGAACGGCGACGACCTGGTGGTCAGCTCCGACACACTCCAGTACGCATCGTCGAACCGCTACTTCGGACCGGCGAGCATCTCGTTCCAGGTGACGGACGGAAACGGCGCGAACGACCCGAACGGCAATGTCGCGACGATCGTGCTGCCCATCGACGTGACGCCGCGTGAGAATCAGCCGCCGGTGTTCACCGGGGCACTGATCGATTTCGAGCCGGGACAGTCGAAGACGGTCGACCTCACCAAGCTCACCAGCTATCCCTATGCGAAGGACCAGTCCGAGCTGGAGTACTCGATCCAGAACCCCCGGCCGGACGGTGTCTCGCTCTCCCTGTCGGGTCAGAAGCTGACGATCTCGGTCGGAGCGGGCGTGCAGAAGGGGAGCACGCCCTCGATCTCGATCGGTGTCAAAGACGCCGTGAACGCGGGACAGGCCGGCCGGATCGACCTGAACATCGTTCCGTCGACCCGCCCGTTGGCGAGCCCGCAGCCCGACCGCGTGATCGCGCCACGCGGGCAGACGACGACCGTCGACGTGCTGGCGAACGACGCGGCGACCAACCCGTTCCCGAACAAGCCGCTGCGGGTGATCGCGGTCCGCGGGCTCGGCGGCTCGCTGCCCGACGGCGTGGCCATCACGCCGAGCGCGGACTACTCGGTCCTGCAGATCACGGTCTCGAGCACGGCTGCTCCGGCCGACACCACCCTTCAGTACGAGGTGGCCGATGCCACCGGCGACCCCGATCGGTACACCTGGGGGACGGTGACGGTCTCGGTGCAGGATCGGCCGGCCCCCGTCTCGAACGTGCAGATCTCGGCCATCGGCGACCGGAGCCTGACGCTCAGCTGGACGCCGGGAGCATTCAACAACTCGCCCATCACCGGTTTCGAGGTCACCGTGAGCAGCGCGGCGACGGGCGCGGCGCTCGGCACCACGGAGTGCACGACCACGGTCTGCGCGATCACGACACCGGGCAACGGCCCTGCCAACGCGGTGCTGCTCGCCGTGCGCGCGCGCAACGCGCTCGGTCTGTCCGATCCCACGAGCTACGTCGAGCCGGCCTGGTCGGATGTGGTGCCGAACGCGCCCGCCAACGTCAGCTCGACGCCGCTCAACAACGGCCTCCGGATCACCTGGAACCGGCCGACGGATGCCCCGGGGGCCAGTCCGATCACGTCGTACCTGGTGACAGTGGGCGGCATCACCAAAGCGCTGCAGGTCGGTCCGGGCGATGGCGGGACGTATGCGCTGAACGTGACCGACCCCGGCATCGCCAACGGCGCGGCGATCGGCTTCACGGTGGCGAGCCGCAACGATTTCTATCAGGGCCGCACGACCTGGAACCAGACCTCCGGCAGCGGAGTGCCGGCCGGCGCTCCCGTGCTCACCGGCGCCGCCCCTGTCGCGAGCCCGGACAACAGCGACGGCTCCAGCGCGACGCTGACCTGGTCGAACGTCTTCGGCCCGAACGGGAAGGCGATCACCGACTACTTCGCCGGCGTCTTCCAGGGCGGTGCGCAGCCCGGGTGCAGTGTCACCGGTGTGGAGACGGGAAACCCGGTCCTGCACGCCGATCCCGAGTCCTCGACCTTCAAACGCGTTCAGGGCGGCCAGGTGACCTTCTCGGGGCTGCGTCCCAACCAGAGCTACAACTTCGTGGTGTACGCCTACAACGGTCAGGGCTGCACGCCGAGCGCCGTCGTGTCGGCGACGCAGCGTCTGCAGCCGGGAGCGGTCCGCAGCGTGAGGATCAGCGGCCCGGTGCAGAACCTGTCGGACACGTGGGACTTCCAGGCCTCGGTCGACTATCAGAACGGCAGCGGATCGAGCCCGATCGTCAACTACCAGCTCATCGGCGACAACGGCGTGGTCGAGAACGGACAGCTCCCGGGCACCAGCGGGATGGTCGCGGGAGGCAACGGGGCGCACTACGGAACCGGCCTGACGTTGAGCGTCACCAGCATCTGCGAGACCTATCCCGACGGCTCCCAGCTCTGCTCGCCGCAGAACTACAGCACGCGGATGGGGGTCGCCGTGAGCACGGCGATCGACGGGCAGCGGTACGACCCGGCGACCAGCACGTTCAGCTGGACGAGCTGGCCCACTGGCTCCGGGTACACGCTGGTCACGTACAGCTGCGTCACCGGCGTGTCGGCGCCGATGCCGCCGGCCGGGCAGACCGCGACGTGCCAGGCTCCGGCCGGGGCCGCGAACCCCGTGCTCACCGTGACGGTGCGCGTCGGAGGCGACACGTATTCCACACCGTACCCGGCCTCAGGCATGCAATGAGCGGGGAACGGCATACTGAGGACGGCGCGCGCACCGGCGCAGCGCTGCTCACGCACCCCGAGAGAGGCCACAGCATGACGATGACCCCTGAGCAGGCCGGCTGGTTCTCGGGCGTGTTCGACCGTCTCGTGCAGAACATCGACCGGGTCCTCCTGGGCAAGTCGCACGTCATCCGGCTCGCCCTCACCGCTCTGCTCAGCGAGGGGCACCTGCTGCTGGAAGACTTTCCGGGAACGGGCAAGACCTCGCTCGCGCGGGCGATGGCCGAGAGCGTGCGCGGCACGACCAACCGTGTGCAGTTCACGCCGGACCTCTTGCCCGGCGACATCACCGGCGTGAACATCTACGACCAGCGCACGGGGGCGTTCGAGTTCCACCGCGGCCCGGTCTTCGCCAACATCGTCCTCGCCGACGAGATCAACCGTGCGTCCCCGAAGACCCAGTCGGCCCTGCTGGAGGTCATGGAGGAGCAGCAGGTCACCGTCGACGGCGTCCGTCACACCGTGGGCGAGCCCTTCATGGTGATCGCGACGCAGAACCCCATCGAGCAGGCGGGAACCTACCGGCTGCCCGAGGCGCAGCTCGACCGCTTCCTGATGAAGGCGTCGATCGGATACCCGGACCATGAGGCGACGCTGCGCATCCTCGAGGGGGCGGAACGACGCGCCCACGACATCGTCGTACCTGAGGTGATCTCGGCCGAGACCGTCGTCGAGATGGCCGATATGGCGCGCGGTGTCCACGTCGACCCGTCGATCAACGACTACGTCTCGCGGTTGGTGGACGCGAGCCGGTCGGCGGACGAGATCCGCCTGGGCGTGAGCGTGCGGGGAGCGCTGGCCCTGGTCCGCGCGGCGAAGACGCTCGCCGCGTCGTCCGGCCGCTACTACGTCACGCCGGACGACGTGAAGACTCTCGCGGAGCCTGTGCTCGCGCACCGCCTGGTGCTCGATCCCGAAGCGGAGTTCGAAGGTGTGACGGCCTCCAGCGTGGTCGGCCAGCTGCTGATCGAGGTGCCGCCGCCGAGCGATCGGGCCGCCGTGTGACCAGCACCGTCAGCCGCACCCAGGTCGAGCTCACCAACGCGCGCGCCCGCATCGTCGGCGAGCGTGACGGGCTGCTCGCCGACGCGATCGTCTGGTTCGTGCGCACCAGTGCGGCGGTCGGCCGGGTCATCGCGACCGCTGCGCGTGTGCTCGGCGCGGTGATCACCGCGCTCGGCTGGTCGATGGTGGCAGTGACCGTGCTCGCGCTCGCGGCCGGCTACGTGCTCGGCTGGACGGAAGCCGTCGTGGCTGGCTGGGCCGCGGCCGCGCTGCTGGCGATCGCCTCGCTGTATCTGGTCGGCCGGATCGCCTACGACGTCGGGCTCAGCCTTCCGACGAACCGCGTTGTGGTGGGCGACCGAGCCCCCGGAGAGGTGCTGGTGCGCAACCCGACGCGCCGGCGCCTGCCGGGGGTGCGGGTGGAGGTGCCGGTGGGCGCCGGGCTCGCCGAGTTCGCCGCTCCCGCCCTGCAGAGCGGCGAGGAGCACTCCGACGTCTTCGTCGTGCCGACCAGCCGACGGGGAATCGTCCCGATCGGTCCGGTACGAACGGTGCGCGCCGATCCCATCGGCCTGCTGCGCCGCGAGATGGTGTGGGCCGACTCGCTGGACCTGTTCGTGCATCCGCGCATCATCGCGATTCCGAGCATGAGCACCGGGTTCGTGCGCGACCTGGAGGGCGCGCCGACGCGCGACCTGACCGCGAGCGACGTCGCCTTCCACGCGCTGCGCGAATACATGCCGGGCGACGAGCGCCGCAACATCCACTGGAAGAGCACCGCGAAGACCGGCAGCTATATGGTGCGCCAGTTCGAGGAGACCCGGCGCAGCCACCTGCTGGTCGCCCTGAGTCTGTCCGAGGCGGACTACGCCAGCGACGAGGAGTTCGAGCTCGCGGTGAGCGCGACCGGTTCGCTCGGTGTGCGTGCCATGCTGGACTCCCGCACGGTGTCGGTGGTGGCGAGCGCGAAGACCCCGGAGTTCGCCAAGCGGGTCGTGTTCAGCGCCCGACGGCTGAGCACGATCGGCAGGGGCCGCCTGCTCGACGACCTGGCCGGGGTGGAGATGGCGGAGGCGGCGCTGCGACTGCCCGAGTTGGCCCAGGTCGCGAGCGAGGACGCCGCGGGGACGTCGATCGTCTTCCTCGTGTGCGGGTCGACGGTGACGGCGACGCAGTTGCGCTCCGCTGCCGCCCACTTCCCGCTGGGCGTCGACGTGGTGGCCATCGTCTGCGACGAGGGCGCCGTGCCGACGCTGCGCCGGGTCGCGGACCTCAGCGTGCTCACCATCGGCTATCTGGAGGACCTCCAGCGCAGTCTCGCGAAGCGGCTCGCGACATGATCGGGCGCGTGGCGTGGCGATCGGCCGTGGCCGACATCGCGTTGGCGATGGCCGCGGTGGCGCTGGCGGCGTGGTCGTTCTGGCCCGTCTATCAGTCGCCCGCCTTCGTGACGATGCTGGTGCTGACGATCGTGCTCGGCACCGCGATCGCCGTGCTGGGCGCGACGTTCCGTTGGCCCAGCATCGTCGTGGCCGGTGTCGTTCTCGTGACGTACCTGGCGACCGGCGTGCAGCTGGCGGTGCCGGGGGAGTCGACGGCCGGAGGTCTCCTGCCGACCGTTCAGGGGTTCTTCGACCTCCTCGAGGGCACCTGGCTGTCGTGGAAGCAGTTGGTGACCATCTCCGTTCCGGTCGGCTCGTATCAGGCGCTCCTCGTACCCGCCTTCATCCTGGTGCTGCTGGCGAGCGTGATCACGACGACCATCGCCTTGCGCTCGTCGCTGCCCGAACTCTCCGGTGTACCCGCTGTCGTGGTGCTGGTGGCCGGGATCGCCTTCGGCCCGGCGACCGCGCCGGTGCCGCTGTGGCTCGTGCTGGGGCTGTTCGCGCTGGTGCTCGTCTGGAACATCCGTCTCCGGCTCCGGCGGCGCACGGCCGCTGTGCGCGCCCTGCGCGCGCAGAGCGGCCTGACCGTCGAGACGCGCAGGGAGCGCAGCTCGACGGCGGTGCTCACCGCGACCGGCGCGACCGTGATGCTCGCGGGCGCTGCCGTGGTCGGCATCTCGGCCACGGCGCTGATGCCGCCCCCGTCCGACCGGCAGGTGGTGCGGACGGCGGTCGAGCAGCCCTTCGACCCTCGCGCCTATCCGAGTCCGCTCACGGGATTCCGCTCTTACTTCGAGCCGGCGTCGGCGTCGGATCCCATGCTCAGCGTGAGCGGGCTGCCGGCCGATCGCCGGATTCGCATCGCAACGCTCGACACGTACGACGGCGTGACCTACTCGGTGGGAAGTGCGGCCGTCACGAGCGCCTCCGGTGCGTTCACCCGGTTGCCCTACCGGCTCGACCAGTCCGAGACGAACGGCACGCCGACGCAGCTGACGGTGACCGTGCGCGGTTACCGCGGTCCTTGGGTGCCCGGCACCGGGCAGCTGGAGCAGATCCAGTTCCTCGGAAGTCACGGTTCGGCCCTCTCCGGAGCCTTCTTCTACAACGACGTCACCGGAACGGGTGCGGTCATGGCTCCGCTGCGGGACGGCGATTCCTATGTGGCGGACTCGGTCAGCCTGCCCACGCTCGCCGTGGCGCAGCTGAAGACGGTCCAGCCCGGCTCCGACACCGTGCCCCGACCCGCGGTGATCCCCGACGAGCTCCAGTCCACGCTGCAGAAGTACACGGCGGGCGTCACCAGTGCCGGGGCTAAGCTGGCTGCCGCGATCCAGGGTCTTCAGACCGACGGCTACATCAGTCACGGCGTCGGGAAGGACGAGCCCGCGAGCCGGTCGGGCCACGGCGCGGACCGCATCACGGAACTACTGACGAACGTGCCGATGCTGGGGGACCAGGAGCAGTACGCGGTGACGGCGGCCCTCATGGCGCGTCAACTCGGGTTCCCCGCCCGCGTCGCGATGGGGTTCGTCGCTCCGAAGGACGCGTCCGGCGGCGTCGTCACCTTCCTCGGCTCCGACGCCTCGGCCTGGATCGAAGTGCAGACCACGACCGGCTGGGTCACCGTCGACCCCACACCGCCCGTGCGGCCTGTGCCGCCTAACCAGCCGGAGCAGCCGACCGAGATCTCCCGCCCGCAGACCAACGTGCAGCCTCCGGTCGACGAGAGCCCGCAGCAGAACGAGGAACCGCCGCAGGCTCAGGTCGACTCGACGCCGCAGCAGGCGCCGAACCCGGTCCTCGAGACCATTCTGGCGGTGCTGATCGCCGTCGGCTGGACGCTGCTCGTACTCGCAGTGCTCGCGGCGCCGTTCCTGGCGGTCATCGCCGCCAAGTGGAGGCGTCGCTCGCTCCGGAGATCGGCGCCGACCGCCGCCGACCGGATCGTCGGCGGCTGGCGCGAGTTCGCGGACGCGGCCGTGGACCACGGGTACGATCCGCCGCCGGCGGCCACGCGCGTGGAGTTCGCCACCACGATCGGCGGCACGCGGGCTGCGGCGCTCGCGAACGTCGCCGACCGTGCGGTCTTCAGCCCGGTTGCGCCGACCGCGGCCGAAGCGGACACGGTGTGGAAGGCGGTCGACGACCTCCGCGCCCAGCTGGATCGACGCGACACGCGGTGGAAGCGACTGTTGGCGGCCGTCTCGCTGCGGTCACTCGGCTACCGTGGAAGGACGCGAGAGAGGACGAACAGGCGATGAGATGCCGGGTGTGCGGAGCGGCGCTCTCCGAGGGGACGCTGTTCTGCGGAAACTGCGGGAGCTCGGTGACGGCGTCGCGCGTGCGGCCGCCGGAGGTCGCGGATTCGCGGCCGTCGGACACCTCGATCGTGCCGCCGCTGGCGAAGCCGGCGGTGGCGGGACGGTTCCCCGGCGACGCACTGGTCGACGAGGACGGCCTCCCACCGACCGAGGCCATCGACATCGTCCCGATCGAGGCCGCTCCACCTGTTGTGCGCACACGCACGTACCGGCTGAGTTTTTCGACCGGCGAGTCCGTCGAGGTGTACGGAAGCGGTCTCATCGGCAGACGGCCGATCACCCAGCCGGGCGAGCACGTCGACCAGCTCGTCGCGATCTCGGACCCGGCCCGCAGCGTCTCGAAGACCCACCTCGAGTTCGGGCTCGAAGGCGACGATCTCTGGATCTGCGACCGGTATTCGGGCAACGGCACCGTCGCCCGCCCGCTCGGCGGGCTCGCCCGGCAGTGCGAGGCCGGGAGGCGCTACCGTGTCGGCCGGGGGACCCGCGTCGACATCGGCGACCAGTGGTTCGACGTCAGCTGATCGTGCGCATCAGCCGGCCCCGCGGCATCGGGCGCTGACCGACCGCGCCGCGAACGCCTGAAACGCAGGACCCCTCCGCCGCCGGTCGAGCGGCAGACGGAGGAGTCGGACGTGCTGCGGTCAGACGAGGGCGTCGGCGATGCCGGCGTCGACGATCCCGTGGGCTTCGGCCACGCCCGGGTTGGTGACCCGACCGGCGTGCACGTTCAGGCCCAGGGCGAGCGAAGCGTCGGCGCGGAGCGCGGCCTGCCAGCCGTTGTTCGCAATCGCCCGCGCGTACGGGAGCGTCGCGTTCGTGAGCGCGTAGGTGGAGGTGTGCGGCACGGCGCCCGGCATGTTCGCGACGCAGTAGAAGAGCGACTGATGCACCGTGAAGGTGGGGTCGGCGTGCGTGGTGGGGTGCGAGTCGGCGAAGCAGCCGCCCTGGTCCACTGCGATGTCGACGAGCACGCTGCCCGGCTTCATGCGCGAGACGAGTTCGTTGCTGACCAGCTTCGGCGCCTTGGCGCCGGGCACGAGGACCGAGCCGATCACCAGGTCGGAGGCGACGACCGCCTTCTCGATCTCGAAGCTGTTGGAGGCGATGGTCTTGATGCGGCCCGCGTAGAGCGCGTCGAGCTCGCGGAGGCGTGCGATGTTGGTGTCGAGCACGGTGACCTCCGCGCCGAGACCGACGGCGACCGACGTGGCGTTCGTACCGGCGACGCCGCCGCCGAGCACGGTGACGACGGCCGGGTGCGTGCCGGGCACGCCGGGAACGAGCAGGCCGGGGCCGCCGTTCGGCTTGAGCATCGTGTTCGCACCGACGATCGGGGCGAGCCGGCCGGCCACCTCGCTCATCGGTGCGAGCAGGGGGAGCGCGCGGTTGGGCAGCTGCACCGTCTCGTAGGCGATCGCGGTGACTCCGGAGTCGATCAGCGCGCGGGTGAGTTCCTCGTCGGCGGCCAGGTGCAGATACGTGAACAGCACCAGACCCTCGCGGAAGTAGCCGTACTCGGAGGCGATCGGCTCCTTCACCTTGAGGATGAGGTCGCCTGCCGCCCACGTGGCGGCGGCGTCCGGGAGGATGGTGGCTCCGGCTCCTGCGTACAAGTCGTCCGGGATCGAGGAGCCGACTCCGGCTCCCGTCTCGACGAAGACCTCGTGGCCGGCGCCGACCAGGTCGTGGACACCTGCGGGCGTAATCGCCACGCGGAATTCGTTGTTCTTGATCTCGCGGGGGATCGCGACCTTCATGGGGCTCCTCAGCTCCTCACACTACGACGTGATGGTTCGACAACACCCTAGCGCCCTTCACGGACGATTTCGATAGCGATCCACGAAGGATCGTGCTGATTCCGTAAATTCTGCCTCGACCCAGCGCTGATATCGGCAGTTCGTCTCGGCCTCTGCTCGGGCGACGCGCGACACGTGCGGTTTCCCCCGCGATTCGGACGAATCGGAACGGATTTCGTGACGATCATGTTTCAAAATGGACGATTCGCCCCTTGGGGGGTGCGGATCGCGCCGGCCGTGTGCCAGTATCGACCCACCGCGCAGGCACAGCGAAGTGCCCGGCGGACCGCCTCTGGCACCACCAGATAGACCCGAAGGAGCTCCGCAAGTGAAATCCAGGCCACTCCCGACCGATCCGATGATCCGCCAGCTGGTGCAGTCCGCTCGTGCTTCCCAGCTCACCCGTCGCGGTTTGCTCGCCGGGGCCACCGCCGGTGCGGCGGCGCTCGCCCTGGCCGCGTGCTCCACCGGAGGGGCTTCCGGCAAGCCGACACCCGCCAAGGACCAGTCCAGCACCGACAAGACGCTCACCTGGGCCAACTGGCAGGCATACCTCGACCAGGACAACAACGGCAAGTATCCGACGCTCGAGGCGTTCCAGAAGCAGTCGGGGCTGAAGGTCAAGTACGACGTCGCGGTCGACGACAACAACACGTACTACGCCAAGGTCAAAGACCAGCTCGCGCTCGGCAAGGACATCGGCGCCGACACCGTCTGCCTCACCGACTGGATGATCGCCCGCTGGATCCGGCTCGGCTACGTGCAGTCCTTCGACGAGTCCGCCATCCCGAACAAGAAGAACCTCACCTCGAACCTGGTGAACGTGGACTTCGACCCCGGCCGCAAGAAGTCGCTGCCGTGGCAGAGCGGTTTCGCGGGCATCTGCTGGAACAAGCAGAAGCTGCCGAACGGGCTGAAGTCTGTTGACGATCTCTGGAAGCCCGAACTCAAGGGCAAGGTCGGCGTTCTCAGCGAGATGCGCGACACGGTGGGTCTCCTCCTGCTGCAGCAGGGCGTCGACATCTCCAAGGAGTTCAGCGACGACGATTTCAACAAGGCCATCGACAAGCTGACCAAGGAGGTCGACGACGGCCAGATCCGCAACATCAAGGGCAACTCGTACCTCAACGACCTGAAGTCCGGCGACACGCTCGCCGCGATCTGCTGGTCGGGCGACATCACGCAGCTGAACGCCGAGGCCGGCGACAACTGGCAGTTCGCCATCCCGGAAGCGGGCGGCACGCTGTGGAGCGACAACTTCATCATCCCGATCGGGTCGCCGCGCAAAGCCAACGCCGAGAAGCTCATCGACTACTACTACGAGCCGGAGGTCGCAGCCGAGGTCGCCGCCTGGGTGAACTACATCACCCCGGTGCAGGGCGCGAAGGAGGCCGCGGCGAAGATCGATCCCCAGCTGGCCGACAACCAGCTGATCTTCCCCGACGAGGAGACCCTGTCGAAGGTGCACGTCTTCCGCACGCTCACCCCGGCCCAGGAGCAGAAGTACCAGGCGGCGTTCCAGAAAGTGATCCTGGGGGCCTGATGCCGAAGGGAGTCTTCGCCGAGTCCGGCGCCGACCTGCAACTGATCGGCATCCGCAAACGGTTCCCCGGATTCACCGCCATCGAGAATCTCGACCTCACCATCCCCGCCGGATCGTTCTTCGCGCTCCTCGGCCCGAGCGGCTGCGGCAAGACGACGACTCTGCGGCTCGTGGCCGGCCTCGAGGAGCCGACGGAGGGCCGCATCGTCATCGGCGGCCAGGATGTGACCCGCACCAAGCCGTTTCAGCGGCCGGTGAACACCGTGTTCCAGAGCTACGCGCTCTTCCCGCACATGACGATCCTCGAGAACGTCGCCTTCGGCCTCCGCCGACGCAAGATCGGCGATCCGGTGGCCAAGGCGCACGAGGCCCTCCGGCTGGTCGAGCTCGACCATCTCGCCGCTCGACGTCCCGCGCAACTCTCCGGAGGACAGCAGCAGCGCGTCGCCCTGGCGCGGGCGGTCGTGAACCGACCGGCGCTGCTGCTGCTCGACGAGCCGCTCGGCGCGCTCGACCTCAAGCTCCGGAGGCAGATGCAGCTCGAGTTGAAGTCGATCCAGACCGAGGTCGGTCTCACGTTCGTCCATGTGACCCACGACCAGGAGGAGGCCATGACCATGGCCGACACCGTGGCCGTCATGAACAAGGGCCGCATCGAGCAGATGGGTGCGCCCGAGCTGCTCTACGAGTTGCCGTCCACGGTGTTCGTCGCGAACTTCCTGGGCCAGTCGAATCTCTTCGTCGGTCCGGTGGTCGAGAGCTCAGGTGACACCCTCGGCGTGGAGGTCGCCGGGCGGCGCATGCAGGTGCCGCGCTCGCGCGCGCAGCGCACCTCCGGCACGGTCACCGTCGGCGTGCGTCCGGAGAAGCTCACGCTCCACCGGGCCGAGGGCGAGATCCCCGCCGGTGCGAACCGCCTCGGTCCTGGACGCGTGATCGACGTCTCGTTCAGCGGGGTGAGCACGCAGTATCTGGTCGACGTGCCCGGGCTCGGCAGCGTGATCGTGTTCGCACAGAACCTGGCGAGCGGCCCGGTGGCCGGTTTCGGGGACGAGGTCTGGGTCTCGTGGGACGCGTCGCACACCTTCGTGCTCGCCGACGAGCCCCCGGCCGACGGCCGTTTCGCCGACGACACGGACACCCAGGCGGTGGCGGCGCAGGCGAAGGAGCGGCTGCTGTCGGAGCTGGAGGAGGCGTAGATGGCCATCGCCGCCTTCACCGGCCCTCCCACGACTCAGGATCAGGAGCCGGCGGCCCGGCGCAAATCCGGCATCGCGCTGGTGCTGCTGCTTCCCGGCGTGCTCTATCTGGTGCTGTTCTTCCTGACGCCGCTCGTGTCGCTCATCATCACGTCCTTCCAGACTCCGGTGCCCGGCGGCGACATCGGGCAGTACCAGGCAGCGTTCCAGTGGCAGAACTACACCGACTCGATCTCGGAGTACTGGCCGCAGATCCTGCGGTCGTTCGGCTACGCGCTCATCGCGACGGCAGCCGCGCTCGTGATCAGCTACCCGCTGGCCTATTTCATCGGCGTGAAGATGCGGGCGCGCCCGGTGCTGCAGAACCTGCTGATGACCCTGGTCATCGCCCCGTTCTTCATCAGCTTCCTGCTGCGCACGCTGGCCTGGAAGTCGATCCTGAGCGACGACGGGTGGGTGGCGAGCTCTCTCAAGGCGATCAGCATCCTGCCGCCGGACGCTCACATCACCGGTACGCCCTTCTCGGTCATCTTCGGTCTGACATACAACTTCATCCCGTTCATGACGCTGCCGCTCTACTCGACGCTGGAACGTCTGGACACGCGGTTGCTGGAGGCGGGCCAAGACCTCTACGCGAGCAGCTGGACGACGTTCCGCAAGGTCACGATCCCGTTGTCGATGCCCGGCATCGTCTCGGGAACGCTCCTGACGTTCATCCCGGCGGCGGGCGACTACATCAACGCGTCGCAGGACTTCCTCGGCGCCGCAGACACGTCGATGATGGGCAACGTCATCGAGAGCAACTTCCTGGTGTTGCAGAACTACCCGACGGCCGCCGCGATGTCGGTCATCCTGATGGCGGTCATCCTCGTCATCGTCGGCTTCTACGTGCGCCGCAGTGGAACGGAGGACCTGCTGTGACGACCACCGAACCACGCGCGCGCTTCCGGTTCCGCGGTCTGGGGCTCGGCGTCTACGCGTTCCTGGCGCTGGCGTTCCTGCTCATCCCGATCGTCTACACGTTCGTGTTCTCGTTCAACGACGCGATCAAGAACAACATCGCGTGGCGCGGGTTCACCCTGCGCAACTGGACGAACGTGTGCGATGCGGCGGGGATCTGCGACGCGTTCGCCGCGTCGATCATCATCGGCATCGTCTCCACGGTGATCGCGACGGTGCTCGGCACGATGATCGCCATCGCGTTGATGCGCTACCGCTTCCGGTTCCGCTCCCAGACCAGCCTGCTGCTGTTCCTGCCGATGGCGAGCCCGGAGGTCGTGCTCGGTGCCGGGCTCGCCGCCCAGTTCCTCAGCCTCGGCGTCAACAAGGGCTTCGGCACGATCATCATCGCGCACGTCATGTTCTGCATCAGCTTCGTGGTGGTGACGGTGAAGGCGCGTGTCGCCTCGCTGGACCCGGCGCTGGAGGAGGCCGGGCGCGACCTGTACGGCTCGCCCAACGCGGTGTTCTGGCGCATCACCTTCCCACTGCTGCTGCCGGGCATCCTGTCGGCTGCACTGCTGTCGTTCTCGCTGAGCTTCGACGACTTCATCATCACGAATTTCAACGCCGGCGCGGTGACGACGTTTCCGATGTATATCTACATCGCGGCGTCGCGCGGCATCCCGGCTCAGGCGAACGTGATCGCGTCCGCGGTGTTCATCCTGACCATCCTCGTGGTGCTCATCGCGCAGCTGACCGCCGCCGCCCGCGCCAAGCGCCTCGCCCGCGCCACGCAATAGCATCCCGGCGGACCGCTCGAAGGGCGCGTAATCGCCCCCGAAACTCAGTTTTGGGGGCGATTACGCGCCCTTCGGCGCCACTTCAGCGTGCGTAGGAGGCGCGGATGGCGCCGACGGGGGCGCCGCCGCCGAGGACGGCCAGGTCGAGCTTCGGCGACACGGCGTCGATCGCGGAGCGTTCGAGCGCGCCGGCGTCGGCGAGCAGCGACAGCGCGACGACGGTGGCGGCCCGGAGGCTGCCGTCGAGGACCTTGAGCGCGACGGTCGTTCCGTCGGGTGCCGCCATGACCATGACGCCTTCCGCGCCGAGCTTCGCGAATATCCCGAGCTCGTCGATGACCACCGTGTTCGCACGCCCGGGTCCGTCGATGGCCCAGCCGTCGGCCAGCACCGCCGTGCGCAGCTGCGCCGCATTCCGGAACAGCGCGAAGGGCGAGCCGTCTGAAGCCGTGCCGATGCGCTGGATTCCGCGTGCGAGCGCGAGGAGCGACATCGCGTGCACCGGCGCACCGCAGCCGTCGACGCCGGTCGCCACGACCTTCTCGCCGGTCAGCCGCTCGGTGGTGTCGCGGATGTGCTGCTGCAGCGGGTGCTGGGGGTCGAGGTAGCTCTCGAACGGCCAGTTGTTCACACGGCAGGCGAGCAGCATCGCGGCGTGCTTGCCCGAGCAGTTCATGAACACCGGGCTTCGCTGGGCGCCCTCACGGATCGCCGCCTCTCGGGCAGCGGTGTCGAGCGGCCAGTCGGCGGGGCAGCGGAGGGCGTCCTCCGTCAGCTGTGCCTGCGCGAGCAGGCCGCGGACCACTGAGACGTGCGCCGGTGTTCCGGCGTGGCTCGCCGTCGCCAGTACGGCCGCGGCGCCCTCCAGGTGCACCCCGGCCCCCATCACCGCGACGGCCTGGAACGGCTTGAGCGATGACCGAGGGAAGACCGGCTTGTCCGGCGCGCCGAGCGAGATCGTCGTGCCGCCGTCGGGCCCGAGTACGACGGCCGAACCGGAGTGGCGCGATTCGACGAAGCCGCTGCGCTCGACGACCGCGAGCTCGACCGCCTCCCCGGCGGTGAAGACTGCGGGGGTCACAGGGCGGCGAAGGCGTCGTCGAGCACCGAGACGGCGTCGGCGATGAGCTCGTCGGACACCGCGAGGCTCGGCAGGAATCGCAGGACGTTGCCCCAGGTGCCCGCGTTGAGGAAGAGGATTCCGCGCTGCGCGGCGTAGGCGATGATCGCGTTCACCGCATCGGGGTTCGGCGTCTTGGTCGTCTGGCCCGTTCCCGGCTGCACGAGCTCGATGGCGATCATCGCTCCGATGCCCCGGACGTCGCCGATGATGTCGTACTTCTGCTGGAGGTTCTCCAGTGCGGGTTTGAGTGCCTTCTCGATGCGGGCGCCGTGCGCGAGGAGGGCGCCCTTCTCGATCTGTTCGAAGACCGCGATGGCCGCAGCGGCGGCGACCGGGTTGCCCCCGAACGTTCCGCCGAGTCCGCCGGGCTGGGCCGAGTCCATGATCTCTGCGCGCCCCGTCACCGCGGCGAGCGGGAGGCCGCCCGCGATGCCCTTGGCGCTCAGCACCAGGTCGGGTACGAGGCCGAAGTGCTCGCTCGCGAAGTAGGCGCCGGTGCGGGCCATCCCGCTCTGGATCTCGTCCGCGATGAAGACGACGCCGTTGGCCGTGCACCACTCCTGGAGTGCGGCGAGGTAGCCCTCGGCGGGGACGACGAACCCGCCCTCGCCCTGGATCGGCTCGGCCACCAGGCAGGCGAGGTCGGATGCGCCGACGACCTTCTCGAGGTACGCGATCGTACGGGCCGCGGCCTCCTCGCCGCTGAGGCTGTCGCGGTAGGGGTAGGAGTTCGGCGCGTGGTAGACGTCGCCGGCGAACGGGCCGAAGCCGGTCGCGTACGGCATGGCCTTGTAGTTCATCGCCATCGTGAGGTTGGTGCGGCCGTGGTACGCGTGGTCGAGCACGGCGACGGCGCGTCGGCCGGTGTGCTTGCGGGCGATCTTCACGCCGTTCTCGACGGCCTCGGCGCCCGAGTTGACCAGCACGGTCTTCTTGGCGTGGTCGCCTGGCGTGTGCTCCGCCAGCAACTCGGCGACGCGGACGTACTCCTCGTACGGAGTGATGGTGAACAGCGTGTGGATGACGTCCTGCAGCTGCTCGGCCGCGGCGGCGACGACCGCCTTCTCGGTGTGCCCGACCGTGGTGACGCCGATGCCCGCGCCGAAGTCGACGAACTGGTTGCCGTCGACGTCGACGAGGATCGCGCCGTTCGCGCGGGCGATGTAGATGGGAAGCGCCGACGACACGCCGGTCGGGACGACCGCGAGACGGCGCTGGTGCAACTCCTGAGACTTCGGACCGGGGATGGCGGAGACGATGCGGCGTTCTTGCGCCACGGTGAACGTGGGCGTGCTCAGGGTGTCAGTCATGATGCAGGCCAGTTTAGCCGGGGTGCGAGAATCGTGGCATGAAGCTCGAGCACCGCTATCGGATCGACCTGGAGTGGACCGGCAACCGGGGTGAGGGGACCAGCGGCTACAAGTCGTACGGTCGCGACCACACGGTGCGCACCGAAGGCAAGCACGCCATCGAGGGGTCGGCGGACCGCACCTTCTTCGGCGACCGCGACCGCTGGAACCCGGAGGAGCTGCTCCTCGCGGCGCTGAGCCAGTGCCACATGCTGAGCTATCTGGCCGAGGCCGCCCGTGCGGGCGTCGTCGTGGTGGCGTACACCGATCGCGCCACGGGCATCATGGAGCAGACCAACGACGGCGGAGGTCACTTCACCAGCGCCCTGCTCCGGCCGACGGTGACGATCGCCGACCCCGCGCAGGCGGAGCTCGCCGAGTCGTTGCACGCCCCCGCCGCGAGCAAGTGCTTCATTGCCGCGAGCGTCAACTTCCCGGTGCATCACGCGCCGGAGTTGCTCGTTCTCGCCTGACCCACTCCGGTGCGCTGGAGCCCGCGCTCCAGGATTCGTCACGAATGTCGTGTTTCGTGCCACGAATGTCGACATTCGTGACGAATCCCGGGGGCTGGGCGCGTCGCCGTCAGAGACGTTCGGGCCGCAGCGCGCGCTTGACCCGCTCGACCGTGTTCGCGGGCGGCGACTCGTTGTAGGCGCCGGCCAGCTCCTGACCGGTGAGCGCGTGGATGGCGGCCATGATCTCGTCGGTGGCCTGGCGCCGCGCCCGCCCCGACTCGGCCGGGCCGTAGTGGGCGACATCGATCGGCTCCCCGAACGCGATGGTGATCGGGCGGACGCGCGGGAACTTCGCTCCTACCGGCTGGACCTCCGCTGTGCCGATGAGGCCGACCGGCACGACCTTGGCGCCCGTCGTCAGGGCGAGCCAACCGATGCCGGTCCGGCCCTTGTAGAGCCGGCCGTCGAGAGAGCGCGTCCCCTCCGGGTACAGCGCGAAGGCGGCTCCGGTGTCGATGATGCGGCGCGACTGCTCGAGGGCCTCCTGCGCCGCCTGTCCCGCTCCGCGCTTGACCCCGACGGCGCCGATGGCCGTGAAGAACGCGCGTGAGATGGCGCCCTTCGCACCCGTGCCTTCGAAGTAGTGCGACTTGGCGAGGAACTGCACGCGCCGCGGAGCGATCATCGGGATGACGAGGGAGTCGATGAACGACAGGTGGTTGCTGGCCAGGATGATCTTGCCGTGCCGGGGGACGTTGCGGGTGCCGATGACCGTCGGCCGGTAGATGAGGCGGAGCAGCGGCGCCACCACATGGCGGCCCACGAAATACAGGAGGCCGGGGCGCGGGACGACCTCGTCCTCGGCCGGCTGCCCGTCGTCGGGAGTGCTCTGGTTCACAGAACGAGGTTAGTTCCGGACGTATGCCGGCGCCGGTATGCGTCGCTCAATCGTCGAGGGGGCGGATCGGGGCGCAGCCGTAGCCGCCGGTGTAGATCAGGCACGGCAGCTGGAAGCCGGGATACCGCACAGCGCGGGCATCGCCGAACCAACGGTCGTAGAGCCGCGAGAAGTTGAGGTTGCCGTACGCCGAGCACGCGCCGGCCGGCCCGGCCGGGTGCGCGAGCGTCTGCTTGTCGGGCTGGTACGGGGTGTAGTTGTACAGGTTCGCCGTCGCCTGGTTCACGATCTCCACTCGGCTGGACCCGCAGGTCGTGTCGGGGTGGTACTGGATGTCGTTCTCCCCGATCCGGTACCGCCAGTCGCCCGGGTGCGCGGTGTACTCACGGAACTGCCAGGCGGCCCGGTACACCTGGTTGAAGAACCCGAAGTAGCGCGTGTCGCAGCCTGCGGTGTCGGGGCAGGCGTAGCCGGTCGCCTTCTGGTAGCCGCCGGAGCTGGGCGTCGTCAGCAGGGACTGCTCCTTCTGGAGCAGCACGAGCAGTACGCGCGGGCTGATCGTGCAGGCCTGTGCGACGCGCACGATGATGCTGCTCGCGCGCTCGTTCCTGCTCGCCGGGATCCCGGCGCAGCGCTCGGGGGAGGCCGGTGTGCGGGGGACGTCCATGCGGAAGTCCTTCAGACAGGGCGAGGAGTCTTTGGGGGTGCAGTCCCGCTGCGCGAGGAAACGCTGGACCTGCGAGGCGGTCATCGCGTACGGGTTGTAGAAGCTGTCGTCGCTGATGATGTCGCCGGGGTCGAACGCCGGTGAGGTCGTCGCGGCGCGCGCGGCGGACTGCGTGTCCGTTCGCCCGGCCGGCGCGGCGTCGGCCGCCGGCGCCGCACCGAGCGCTGGGAGCACGGTGAGCGTCGCCGCGGCCGCGAGGACCACGGCGACGAGCCGCCGACGTACCAGCTGCATCGCGCGCCGGTCAGCCGAGACGGCCGAGCGCCTCTTCGATGACGGTCGCCGCGTCGTCGATCAGCTCCTCGCTGATCACCACCGACGGCAGCAGGCGGAGCACGCTGTCCCAGCTTCCGGCATCGAGGGGGATGACGCCGTTCGCGGTGGCGTGGGCGAGCACCGCCTTCAAAGCCTCCGGGTCGGGCTTCTTGGTGCCGGGGACGACGAGTTCGATTCCGAACATCGCGCCGATGCCGCGCACCTCGCCGACGGCGGGGAACCGCTCGGCCCAGTCGCCGATGCGCGCCCACAGCGCCTTCTCGACCCTGCGCGCCTCCGCCAGGAGGTCCTCCTGCTCGAAGGCGTCGAACACCGCCAGGGCCGCGGCGGTCGACACCGGGTTTCCTCCGAAGGTGCCGCCGATGCCGCCCGGCTGCACCGCGTCCATGATCTCGGCGCGACCTGTCACGGCCGCGAGCGGGAAGCCGCCCGCGATGCCCTTGGCGCTGGTGACGAGGTCGGGTACGACGCCGTGGTGCTCGATGGAGTACCAGGTCCCGGTGCGGCCGATGCCCGCCTGGATCTCGTCGGCGACGAAGACGATGCCGTTCTCGGCGCAGAACTCCGCGAGCCGCGCGAAGTAGCCCGGCGCGGGGATGATGATGCCGCCGTCGCCCTGCACGGGCTCGACGAAGAGCGCAGCCAGCTCCGTCGCGCCGATGTGCGTCGTGATGTAGTCGATGGTCCGCTCGGCGGCCTCCTCGCCGGTCATCCCCTCGGGATCGCGGAACGGGTAGCTGATCGGGAGGCTGTAGATCTCCCCGGGGAACGGACCCATCCCCGCGCGCTCCGGCCAGGGCCGGTAGGTCATGGCCATGGTCAGGTTGGTGCGGCCGTGGAACGCGTGGTCGAGGGTCGCGATCGCGCGGCGACCCGTGAACTTGCGCGCGATCTTCACGGCGTTCTCGACCGCCTCCGCTCCGGAGTTCACGAGGATGCTGCGCTTCTCGAAGTCGCCGGGGGTGATCTCGGCGAGCTTCTCGGCGACGCGCACGTAGTTCTCGTAGGGGGTCACGGTGAAGAGGGTGTGGGTCAGCTTGGCCGCCTGTTCGGCCGCTGCCGCCGCGACCGCGGGGTGCGCGTGTCCGATGGTCGTGACGCCGATTCCGCAGCCGAGGTCGATGAGACGGTTGCCGTCGACGTCGACCAGGATGGCGCCGGAGCCCGACTCCATGTAGATGTTCGCCAGCGTGCCCGCGCCACGGCTGACCGAGGCGGTCCTGCGCTGCTGCAGCTCCACCGAGCGCGGGCCGGGCAGCTCGGTGACGAGGTGGCGGGACTGGGGAACGGAGAAGTCACGGGTCATGACCTCCATCGTATGGGCGCTTCCGGAGCGTCCGTTCAGCGGGGACCGAGGTGGATGCGGCAGTATGGCTCATCGTGCGCAGATCCCTTTCCGTCCTCACCGCAGCCCTCGTCGTCGCCGGCCTCGCCGCATGCAGTTCGTCGACGCCCGCTCCGTCCGCATCCAGCACGGCGAAGGCCGCGAGCTGCGAGAACGTGAAGTCGGGGTCGGCCTCCGATTCCGTCAAAGTGTCAGGCGACTTCCTCAAGACTCCGGCCGTGACGGTCCCCGCACCGCTGAAGACCAACGACACCGAACGCACGGTCGTCATCAAGGGCACCGGCGCGGAGGCGAAGGCCGGATCGAGCATCGACATCGCCCTCGCCGCCTACAACGGCACGACCGGCAAGGCGCTGAGCACCGTCGGCTTCGACGGCCAGGCCACCCAGAACATGAAGGTGGACGACAAGACGTTCGTGCCCGGTCTCGTCCGCGCGGTCGAGTGCCTTCCTGTCGGCTCGCGCGTCGTGCTCACCGCCCCGGTCGCGGCCGCGTTCGGTAAAGCCGACATCTCACAGCTCAAGCTGACGGACAAGGACACGGTGGTGTTCATCGCCGACATCGCCGACATCGCCCAGACGAAGGCGAACGGCACCCCGGTCGCGCCGACGCCCGGCTTCCCGACGGTCAAGGACGACGCCAAGACCGGCGAACCGACCATCACCATCCCGAAGGCCGACCCGCCGACCGAGACCAAGATCGCCGTGCTCAAGCAGGGCGACGGCGAGGTCGTGCAATCCGGCGACACGGTCACCCTCCAGTACAAGGGTGTCCTGTGGCGCAACGGCCAGATGTTCGACTCCAGCTGGAGCCGCGGTGAGGTCGCGTCCTTCCAGACCACACAGGTCGTCAAGGGCTTCCAGAAAGCGCTCGAAGGCCAGAAGGTCGGGTCGCAGGTGATCGCGATCGTCCCGCCGGCAGACGGATACGGCAGCGCGGGATCGGGCGAGATCAAGGCGACGGATACCATGGTGTTCGTGGTCGACATCCTGAAGACGACGCGCTGATGACCGCGCGCCGCGTCGTCATCCTCGGCTCGACCGGTTCGATCGGCACGCAGGCGCTCGACGTCATCGCGGCGAACCCCGACCGGTTCGAGGTCGTCGGTCTCACCGCGGGGCGCAACGCCGGGCTCCTGGCCGAGCAGGCGGAGCGGTTCGGGGTGCGGGAGACCGCGCTCGGGGCCGCTGACGCCGTCCGGCTGATCCGTTCCGTCGAGGCCGACGTCGTGCTCAACGGCATCACCGGCTCGGTGGGCCTCGGCCCGACGCTCGCGGCGCTCGAGACCGGTGCGATGCTGGCGCTCGCCAACAAGGAGTCGCTCATCGTCGGGGGAGAGCTCGTCAAGCGGGCGGCGGCCCCCGGGCAGTTGGTCCCCGTCGACTCCGAGCATTCCGCTCTCGCGCAGGCGTTGCGCTCCGGCGCGGCCTCCGAGGTGCGCAGGCTCGTGCTCACCGCCTCGGGCGGACCGTTCCGCGGCCGCAGCCGGGAGTCGCTGCGCGACGTGACCCCGGCGCAGGCGCTCGCGCACCCGACCTGGGACATGGGCCTGGTCGTCACGACCAACTCCGCCACGCTCGTGAACAAGGGCCTGGAGGTCATCGAGGCCCACCTGCTGTTCGATGTGCCGTACGACCGCATCGACGTCACCGTGCACCCGCAGTCGGTCATCCACTCGATGGTGGAGTTCGTCGACGGGTCCACGATCGCCCAGGCCTCGCCGCCCGACATGCGGCTTCCGATCTCGCTCGGCCTGGGCTGGCCCGACCGGGTGCCGGGGGTGGGGGAGCCGCTCGACTGGACCCGCGCGCACACCTGGACCTTCGAGCCGCTCGACGACGAGGCGTTCCCGGCAGTGGCCCTCGCGAAGCGCGTTGGCGCGGCGGGTTCGACCTACCCGGCGGTCTTCAACGCCGCCAACGAGCAGGCCGTCGCGGCGTTCCACGCCGGCACGATCGGCTACCTCGACATCGTCGAGACGGTGGAACGGGTGGTCGACGCGCACGAACCCGAGGCGCAGCTGAACCTGGAGTCGCTGGCCGAGGCGGAGCGGTGGGCGCGCGAAACGGCGGACGCCCTCATCGCCTCGGCCTGAGCGCGGGAACAGGGCAGCCTGCGCATAGCATCCGTCCGGCTCCCTCCAAGCGATCGCCACTAACCTGAGCACGTGGATTCCGTGCTCCTGTTCATCCTCGGCGTCGTCATCATCCTGATCGGCGTCGCCCTCTCGATCGCGCTGCACGAGATCGGCCACCTGGTGCCCGCGAAGCTGTTCGGCGTCAAGGTGACCCAGTACATGATCGGGTTCGGCCGAACGCTGTTCTCCGTCAAGCGGGGTGAGACCGAGTACGGAATCAAGGCGATTCCGCTCGGCGGGTACATCTCGATGATCGGGATGTTCCCGCCCGGCAAGGCGGGCGGCTCCGGCCGCAACGCGACGACCGGCTTCATGCAGGCGATGGTGCAGGACGCCCGCACCGCGAGCTCGGAGACGGTGATGGTCGGCGACGAGGACCGCACCTTCTACCGGCTCCCGGTGTGGAAGCGGATCATCGTCATGTTCGGCGGACCGTTCATGAACCTGGTGATCGCGACCGTGCTGTTCGGCGTGATCCTGATGGGCTTCGGCACGCCGCAGAACTCGACGACGATCGGCTCGGTCAGCCAGTGCGTCCTCCCGGCGACGACCACGAGCCAGACCTGCGCGGCGAGCGATCCGCAGGGGCCGGCCGCTGCAGCGGGGCTCAAGCCCGGCGACACCATCGTCAGCATCGACGGCACGCCCATCACGTCGTGGGCGCAGTCGACCGCGATCATCCGCGACTCGGCCGATCGCGCGCTGACCGTCGTCGTGCGCCGAGACGGCCAGGAGCGCACGGTCACGCTGACACCGAAGACCAACACCGTCGCGAAGACCGACGCGAACGGACAGATCGTGAAGGCGGCCGACGGCAGCACCGAGACGCTGACCGCCGGTTTCGTGGGGATCGGCTCGGTTCCCGAGCTCGTCCCGCAGCCGATCACATCCGTTCTGCCGGCGGTCGGCGCCCAGACGTCGGCGGTGGTCGGGGTCGTCATCCACCTCCCGCAGCGCATGGTCGACGTCTGGAACGCGGCCTTCGGCTCGGGCACGCGCGACCCCAACGGTCCCATCAGTCTCGTCGGGGTGGGCCGGGCGGCGGGAGAACTCACGGCGCTGGACGGCGTCCCGGTGATCGACAAGGTCTACACGATGCTGGGCATCCTGGCCTCGCTGAACGTCGCCCTCTTCGTCTTCAACCTGATCCCGTTGCTCCCGCTCGACGGCGGCCACATCGCCGGGGCGCTCTGGGAGGGCTTCCGGAGGACGATGGCCAAGCTCTTCAAGCGCCGCGATCCTGGACCGGTCGACATGGCCAAGCTGATGCCGCTGACGATGGCCGTCGTGGTCGTCCTGGGCGGGATGAGCCTGCTGCTCATGTACGCCGACATCGTCAAACCGGTCAACCTGTTCGGTTGAGGCGGCTCACGAGTCACGCCCAGCCGCCTCCCACCCGCACGCGTAGGATTGTCGGGTGGCAGCTATCAACCTGGGGATGCCCAAGGTCCCCGAGACCCTCGCACCCCGTCGCAAGTCCCGTCAGATCCGCGTCGGCAAGGTCCTGGTCGGAGGCGACGCCCCCGTCAGCGTCCAGTCGATGACCACGACGCCGACGACGAACATCAACGCGACCCTCCAGCAGATCGCCGAGCTCACCGCCTCCGGTTGCGACATCGTGCGGGTCGCCGTTCCGAGCCGCGACGACGCCGAGGCGCTGCCGATCATCGCCAAGAAGAGCCAGATCCCGGTGATCGCCGACATCCACTTCCAGCCGAACTACGTCTACGCGGCGATCGACGCGGGCTGCGCGGCCGTCCGCGTCAACCCGGGCAACATCCGCAAGTTCGACGACCAGGTCGGCAAGATCGCCGCGTACGCCAAAGCGGCCGGCGTCTCGCTGCGCATCGGCGTGAATGCCGGCTCGCTCGAGCCGAGCCTGTTGCAGAAGTACGGCAAGCCGACCGCGGAGGCGCTCGTCGAGAGCGCCGTGTGGGAGGCCGGCCTCTTCGAGGAGCACGACTTCCACGACTTCAAGATCTCGGTCAAGCACAACGACCCGATCGTCATGGTCAAGGCGTACCGCCAGCTCGCCGAGCGGGGCGACTGGCCCCTCCACCTCGGTGTGACGGAGGCTGGTCCGGCCTTCCAGGGCACGATCAAGTCCGCGACCGCGTTCGGCATCCTGCTCGCCGAGGGCATCGGCGACACGATCCGCGTCTCGCTGTCGGCGCCGCCGGCCGAAGAGGTTAAGGTGGGCCTCCAGATCCTGCAGTCGCTCAACCTGCGTGAGCGCAAACTCGAGATCGTCTCGTGCCCGAGCTGCGGCCGCGCCCAGGTCGACGTCTACACCCTGGCCGACAGCGTCACCGAGGGTCTTCAGGGCATGAGCGTTCCGCTGCGGGTGGCGGTCATGGGCTGCGTCGTCAACGGGCCCGGGGAGGCCCGCGAGGCGGATCTCGGTGTCGCCAGCGGCAACGGCAAGGGCCAGATCTTCGTCAAGGGCGAGGTCATCAAGACCGTGCCGGAGGCGGAGATCGTGCCGACCCTGATCGCCGAGGCGACCCGCATCGCCGCCGAGATGGAGGCGGCGCAGGTCGCTTCCGGGGAGCCCGTCGTCACCGTCGGGCACTAGACCTCCGGCGCGCATCCGCCGGCGGCGTCCGGCAGGCGAGGCCCACCTCCACCGCACCACTAACATGGAACGGTGCCTACTCGCCTGACGAACTACTTCCTCCGCACCCTCCGTGAAGACCCCTCCGACGCGGAGGTGACCAGCCACAAGCTCCTCGTGCGCGCAGGCTACGTCCGCCGCCAGGCGCCGGGCATCTTCGCGTGGTTGCCGCTGGGGTTGCGGGTCAAGGCGAAGATCGAGCAGATCATCCGCGAGGAGATGACCGCGGCCGGAGCGCACGAGGTGCACTTCCCCGCCCTGCTGCCGCGCGAGCCTTACGAGGCGACCGGCCGCTGGGAGGAGTACGGCGACGGCATCTTCCGCCTGAAGGACCGCAAGGGCGCCGACTACCTGCTCGCGCCCACCCACGAAGAAGTCTTCACGCTGCTGGTCAAAGACCTGTACTCCTCGTACAAAGACCTCCCGCTGTCGATCTACCAGATCCAGGACAAGTACCGCGACGAGGCCCGGCCGCGCGGCGGCCTGCTGCGCGGACGCGAGTTCACCATGAAGGACGCCTACTCGTTCGACTACACCGACGAGGGCCTCGACGCCAGCTACATGGCGCAGCGCGACGCTTACGAGCGCATCTTCACGCGCCTCGGCCTCGACTACGTGATCGTGCAGGCCGATGCCGGCGCGATGGGCGGATCGCGCAGCGAGGAGTTCCTGCACCCGACACCGGTCGGCGAAGACACCTTCGTGCGGTCGGCCGGCGGCTACGCGGCCAACGTGGAGGCCTACACCACGACGGCCCCCGCGCCGCGCAGCTACGAGAAGCTCACGCCTCAGGAGGTGCTCGACACTCCTGATACTCCGACGATCCAGACGCTGGTCGACGTCGCGAACGAGAAGCACCCGCGCCCGGACGGCCGGGCGTGGACGGCGGCGGACACGTTGAAGAACGTCGTGCTGGCGCTCACGCACCTCGACGGAACGCGTGAGCTCGTCGTCGTCGGCCTCCCCGGTGACCGCGAGGTCGACCTCAAGCGTGCGGAAGTCGCCTTCGCGCCCGCCGACGTCGACGCGGCCACCGACGAGGATTTCGCGAAGCACCCCGGGCTGGTCAAGGGCTACATCGGCCCGTGGTCGGCCGACGGCGCCGTGCTCGGCGAGGAGGCGTCCACCGGCATCCGCTACGTCGTCGACCCGCGGGTCGTGGACGGCTCGGGCTGGATCACCGGCGCGAACATCCACGGCAAGCACGTCTTCGGGCTGGTCGCCGGTCGCGATTTCGGCTGGGACGGCACGGTGGAGGTCGCCGACGTCAAAGCGGGCGACCCCGCGCCGGACGGCTCCGGCCCTGTCGAGCTCGCGCGCGGCATGGAGATCGGGCACGTGTTCCAGCTCGGCCGCAAGTACGCGGACGCACTGGGTCTCAAGGTCCTCGACGAGAACGGCAAGCTCGTCACGGTCACCATGGGCTCGTACGGCATCGGCGTGACCCGCATCCTGGCGATCATCGCCGAGGAGAACAACGACGACAAGGGCCTCGTCTGGCCCGCGTCGGTCTCCCCGTTCGACGTGCACGTGGTGGCCGCCGGCCGGGACGCCGTGGCGTTCGACGTGGCCGAGCAGGCGACCGCCGAGCTGGAGGCCGCCGGCCTCGACGTGCTGCTGGACGACCGCCCCAAGGTGTCGCCCGGCGTGAAGTTCGGCGATGCGGAGCTTCTGGGGATCCCGCGCGTGCTGGTCGCGGGGCGTGGTGCCGCCGACGGCGAAGTCGAGCTGTGGGACCGCCGCAGCGGCGAGCGTTCCACGCTCCCGCTGGCCGAGGCGATCGCGGCACTCACCTCCTGACGATCGCGGCGCGGCCGGCGGGCTGCCCGTATCGCCTGGCCGCGCAGATCGGGTGGCTCAGGCGGCCTCGTCGTCCCCGGTGATCTCCGCGTGGATGCGGCGCAGGTCCTCCATCAGCGAGCCGATCAGCACCCAGTGCCGCGGATTGGGCGTCGCGACGACCAGCGGCGCCGTCAGCACGGGGAGGCCGGCCGTCTCGGTGGTCGGCTCCTCGACGGGTGCATCGGGGTCCCGCGTGAGGAGCCGGAGGTCGTGCGCCGACCGCTCCAGTTCGTCGGCGATCGCGGCGATGGTCGGTTCGTCCGCGAGGCTGTCGTCGTAGTGGTCGTGGAAGGCGCGGGTCATTCCGAGCGACCGCGTGATCAACGGCCGCAGCCGGGCGAAGAGCTGCTCGTCGTGCTCGAGCACCGCGCGGTGGCGGGACTGCCGCGGGTTGAGGGTGAGGCTCTCGTCGGCGGCCGTCAGCGCCGCTTCGGACTTCTTCTCCATCGGGCGCAGCAGCCGCGCCTCGATCAGGAGCGCATCCCGCTCGCCTGCGGTGGGCCGGCTGGTGAGGGCGTGCGCCAGCCGGTCGAGCGTCGCCGCGATCTCGGTACCCAGTGTGAGGACCGACGCGCGTGCCGGCCCGGTCAGCACGGGAGGTACGACGGCGATGTTGATGATCACGCCCACCGCGGCCCCGAGGACGGTCTCGACGATGCGTGCGAGTGGGTACTCCAGGTTCGCTGCGCCCAGGGAAAGCACCAGCATCACGCTGATCGGCACCTGGTTGGCCGTGCCGGGCGTGAGCTTGAGCGCCCAGGCCAGGAAGAGCGACGCGACCAGGGCCAGGAGCACGATCCAGGTGTTGCTGCCGAACGCCAGCCCGACCACGTACGCGATCACGACACCGACGATCACGCCGATCGAGCGTTCGATCGCGCGGCCGACCGATTGGTTCACGCTCGGCTGCACGACCAGCAGCGCGGCGATGGCCGCGAAGACGGGCAGCTCACCGGGGAACAGCAGGGTGGCGATGCCCCAGGAGATGATCATGGCGGCCGCGGTCTTGGCCACCTGGAGGAAGGGGACCCTGGAGGAGGCCCGGATGTTCGCGGGCAGTCGGATCTTGACCGGGAACTTCGGAGCCACCCGACCAGCGTAGCCCGTGGCCGGGGTCCCCTTCAGGCGGCGAATCGCCGGTACGCCGCCGCCGAGCGTGCCGCCGCCCGCTCCTGCGTCGCCGTCAGCGGGACGAACGGCTGGATGTCGACCTGGCCGTGCCCTCCCGGGCGGCGCCACGTGCCGACGACGCGCCCGTGCGCCACGACCGTCGGCTGGAAGATGCCGTTCCCGCCCGGGACGATCCGTTCGAAGTGCGCGGCGTCGAGCACGGCGGTGCGGTCCTGATAGCCGAGCAGGTACTCGTCGAACGCCGGGAGCAGGTGGACGGACTCGCGTTCGCGGCGGGTCTGCGCGGTGGAGGCCGCCCGATCCGCGAGCTCCACGGGCACGAGGTAGGTCGTTCCGTCGACCTCCACGGACGTGACCGCATCGCCCGCCACCGCCAGCCCGGTCTTCGCGCCGGCGACGGTGCCCTTCGTCCACCAGACGAAGTCCTTGACGGTCGCGGGACCGTGGCCCCGCAGGTACCGCAGCAGGAACTCGCCCCAGGCCTCGTCGGGTTCGAGCCGCCGCGACAGCGGGACCCACTCGTCGAGCAGCACGAGCGCCTGCTGCGTGCGGAGCGTCGGCCCCCAGCAGAGCACCCCGGTCTGGGCGAGGAAGTAGATGAGGTGATAGCCGCGCTGCCCTGCGGTCGCGATGCCCGCCCTCTCCCACAGCTCCATGAGCTCCGCCCGCCCGATGCTGCGGCCTCCGGAGAGCGCCTCGGTGACGAGGTCGCGTGCGCGATGGAAGTCCGGCTGTTCGAGCTCCAGCTGGCGGTGGCGCGCGGCGAGACCGGCGATCATCCGGGACGTCGTCACGCCCAGCATCCAGCGGAGGTCCTCCGGCGGCACGAAGTGCAGCGTTCCGCGCATCGGCCACGAGCGCACGATGGCTCCCGCGTCGAGCTCGGCGAGTACGTCGGTTCGGGTCGCCCCGCCGGTGCGCAGGCCCAGCGCCCAGCACGCCGCAGCGAAGTCCTGCGCCTGCACGGCCAGCAGCCGTCGTGCGACGTCGGCAGGAGTGCTCTCCCGCTCACCGTCGATCGCGTGCGCGAGGGCGCGCATCCGGAGCAGGTCGGCGCGGGAGGTCATGAGCCCAGTGTCGCGCAGACCGACGACACGCGTCGTGGGCCGGTCACGGGAGCAGGTCGAGCTCGCGCAACTGCTCGAGCAGCCCGGCGCCGTCGGGGGCGTACACCCACGGCGCCCCCGAGATCTCGCTGTGCTTCTCGGCCTTGGACCGGCCGCCGGCGAGGACCGCCTCACCGCTGGAGAGCTGGCGGATGGCCACAGCCGCGACGTTGCCCGGATGAGCGGTCGTGAACTCGCCGTAGAGGGTCTCGTCGTGCTGGCCGTCGTCGCCGACGAGCAGCCAGCGGAGTCCGGGGAACTCGTCTGCGAGCCGCGCGAGGCTGGTGCGTTTGTGCTCGCGCCCCGACCGGAAGAAGCGGTCGTGCGTCGGTCCCCAGTCGGTGAGCAGCAGCGGGCCGGCCGGGAACAGGTTGCGCGAGAGGAATCGGGTGAGCGTCGGTGCGACGTTCCAGGCACCCGTGGAGAGGTAGATGACCGGGGCCCCGGGGTGCGCGGCGGCCAGGCGTTCCAGGAGCACCGACATGCCCGGCGTGGGCACGCGGGCGTGCTCGTCAAGCACGAAGGTGTTCCACGCCGCCAGCAGCGGGCGGGGGAGAGCGGTCACCATCACCGTGTCGTCCACGTCGGAGATGATTCCGAAGGTGGCCTTCGGGTCGACGATGTAGACCGGCGCTTCGAAGACTCGTGAGGACTCCGAGGTGCTCAGAGTGACCGTGTGCCATCCCGGTGTGAGCTGCACCGGGATGACGGTGTCGATCACGCCGCCGCGGTCCGGCTTCACTTCATGGCGGTCGCCCTCGACCTCGACCACGACTGTCACGTCGGCCACGGGAACGCTGATGAACGAACGCCAACCGCGGATCGACTCCTCGCGCTTGCGGTGCTTGCGCTCGGCGCGGCTGCCCGGTCGGGGATCCTTGGCCAGCACGACGCGCGCCAGGATGCGCACCCACGACGGGGCGCCGTAGCCGGTGTACGGCACGACCGTCGCCAGGAACCCCCGCTTGCGCGCCCGGCGGGCGCGGAACTCGTGGAAGGCATCCTCGACGCGCGCCGCGCGGTGCATGATCGGCTCGACGCTCGCGCTGCGCCTGGCTGGGGTGGCAGTCATAGAGGTACCAGTTTCTCATGGAGTGGGGGGCCGCCCGGACGCAGCCCCCAGATCTGGGGGACCGATCTTCGGAGTGTCAGAGGCATTTCCCGAGCAAAGGTGAGGTTTCCACGAATATGATCCGAAGTGAGCGATGGACGGAATCCGTCGCCGGGCTGGGGACCCGCACGCGTATCGTGGAACACAGAAAGAAGGAGTCGCCCTCGTGCCCATCAACGACCTGGTCGCAGCACAGAACACCGTCGGAGCGCCGCTCGTGCGCACGGAGCCGATCCAGGAGCGCAGCGCTGCGCGGATCGACGCCCTGCTCGACGCCGCAGCCGAGGTGGTCGACGAGATCGGATTCGACCGGCTCACCACCGCGATGGTGGCCGATCGCGCCGGCGCGTCCATCGGCACGGTCTACCGCTACTTCCCCGACCGTATCGTGCTCCTGCAGGCGCTGCGCGACCGTGCGCTCCTGCGCTACCGGCGCTCGGTCGTGGAGGCCATCCACACCGAGAGCCCCGAACACTGGTGGAACGCCGTGGAGTGCGCGATCGATGCGTTCGTCGCGATGTTCCGCACCGAGACGGGCTTCCGCATCATCCGGTTCACCGATGCCGAGCGCTCCGGCCTGCCCGGCGAAGAGGAGCCGGAGCACACCGCATCGTTCGCTTCGCAGTTCGCGGCGATCCTGTCGGAGGAGTTCGGCCTGCCCGCCGGCGAGGATCTCGCCTTCCGGCTTGAGATCGTGGTCGAGATCATGGACGGGCTGATCAACCGCGCCTTCCTCGACGACCCGATGGGCGACGAGCGCTTCATCGACGAGGCGCGCTCCGTCGCGCGCGAGTACCTGGAACGGCGCTACGACCCGAAGGGCTGACGCCTCTCGGTTCTGCACCCCGGTATCGCACCCTCGGGAATGTCGGTGGTACCCGACAGGGTTGTCACATGGTGCCTGGGATTTCCCGCCACAAACCGACTCAATTCATTGCGGATTGGTCGAAACGCTGTTTGGCTGGAGCCGATGGCCCCGTTCAGACCGACCAGCCTGCCCAATCGACCGAGAGTTGAGGACCGATGATCGAGTTCCGCTCGGTGACGAAGCGGTTCCCCGACGGGACCGTCGCGGTCGACGACTTCTCCCTCGTCATCCCGTCACGCAAGATCACCGTCCTGGTGGGCTCGTCGGGCAGCGGCAAGACGACCATCCTGCGCATGGTCAACCGCATGGTCGATCCGACCAGCGGCACCGTGTCGATCGACGGCGAAGACGTGCAGAGCCTCAAGCCCGTCAACCTGCGGCGTCGCATCGGCTACGTCATGCAGAACTCGGGCCTGCTGCCGCACCGCAAGGTCGTCGACAACATCGCGACCGTGCCGCTGCTCACCGGTGTCAAGAAGAAGCAGGCCCACGAGCGTGCGCTCGAGTTGATGGACACGGTGGGGCTCGAGCGGTCGCTCGCGGACAAGTACCCCAGCCAGCTGTCGGGAGGTCAGCAGCAGCGCGTCGGCGTGGCCCGCGGTCTCGCGGTCGACCCCAACATCCTGCTGATGGACGAGCCGTTCGGCGCGGTCGACCCGATCGTGCGCGACGACCTCCAGAACGAGTTGCTTCGCCTGCAGCGCGACCTCGGCAAGACGGTGCTCTTCGTGACGCACGACATCGATGAGGCGTTCCGCCTCGGCGACCAGGTGGTCATCTTCCGCAAGGGCGGCATCGTGGCGCAGAAGGGCACGCCCGCGGAGATCCTCGCATCGCCCGCCGACGAGTTCGTCGCCTCCTTCGTCGGCGCCGACCGTGGCAAGCGTGCCCTTCACATCGAGCAGACCACGACCGGGACCGTGCTCGTCGACAGCGAGGGTCGCACAGCGGGCGTCCTCAGCGCCGAGCCTTCCTCCTCCGAAGAAACAAAGGCCGCGGCGGTGTCCGTCGCGGGTGGTGCGGACGCCGTAACGCAGGGTGGCGCCCCTCCACGGCAGGCACAGTGAACTTCCTGTGGTCGAACCTCGGCCAGGTCTGGAACCTCACTCTCTCGCACGTGTGGTTGAGCGCCATCCCGATCGTCGTCGGCTTCGTGGTGTCGCTGCCCATCGGCTGGGTGGCGAACCGGTATCGGGTGAGTCGGCCCGTGCTGCTGACCATCGGCGGCATCCTGTACACGATCCCGTCGCTGCCGCTGCTGGCCGCGATGCCCGCGCTGATCGGCACGCAGATCCTCGACCCGATCAACCTGGTCGTCGCACTCAGCATCTATGCGGTGGCGCTGATGGTGCGCACGACGGCCGACGCGCTCGCCTCCGTGCCCGGTGACGTCGTCCAGTCCGCGACCGCCATCGGCTACTCGGCCTGGGGCCGATTCTGGGCGGTCGAGCTGCCGCTCGCCGGCCCCGTGCTGCTCGCCGGGCTCCGGGTCGTGTCGGTCTCGACGGTCAGCCTCGTCAGCGTCGGCGCGCTTCTCGGCGTCCCGAACCTCGGGCGGCTCTTCACCGACGGCCTCAACCGTTACTACCCGGAGGAGGTCGCGGTCGGCATCATCCTCATCATGGTCGTCGCGCTGGTCTTCGACCTCGTACTGGTGCTTCTCGGACGCCTGCTGATGCCGTGGTCGCGGCTCGACCGCCGCACCGGACGGCTGCGGCGTTCGGCGGCGATGAAGGCGGTGACGGGCGCATGACCGATTTCATCGCCGCCTTCCAGTGGCTCTTCGATCCCGTCAACTGGGCCGGCCCGGGCGGCATCCCGGCACGCACGGGCGAACACATCGTCTACACGCTGCTCACCCTGCTGATCGCAAGCGTCATCGCACTGCCGATCGGATTCCTGATCGGGCATACCGGCCGGTTCCGCGGTTTGGCGGTGGGTGTCTCCGGGGCCTTGCGGGCGCTGCCGACTCTGGGACTCGTCGTCTACCTCGCGCTGATCATGGCGAACATCTCGATCGTCCCTCCGCTGATCGCGCTGACGATCCTCGCCATCCCGCCGCTGCTCGCCGGAGCGTACTCGGGCCTGGAGTCGGTCAACCGCAGCACCATCGACGCGGCGCGGGCGATCGGCATGACCGAGTGGCAGATCTTCACGAAGGTCGAACTGCCGCTGTCGCTGCCGCTCGTGCTCGGCGGACTGCGGTCGGGTGCGCTTCAGGTCATCGCGACCTGGACGGTCGCGGCGATCCTACCGGTCGGCGGCCTCGGGAGGTTCCTGTTCGACGGGCTGGCCGTGCAGAACTACCCGGAGATGCTCGGCGGTTCGATCGTCGTCGTCGTGCTCGCCCTGATCGTCGACGGGCTGTTCGCGATCACGCAGAAGCTCGTCGTGCCGCGGGGCGTCGCGGCCGGCACCGTGCGCGCCGAGGTGCGCAAAGACCCCTCGCGCCCACTCGGCGTCACCGTTCCCGGGCGGTCGGGCGCCAACTGACCCGCGAACCTCTCGATCCACCGACTTCCATCGACCCATCGCACACAGAAGAGAAGAGAAATCACATGTTCGGATCCACGAAAGGCCGCATCGCAGCAGGTGTGCTCGCGGCGGGAGCTCTGCTCGCCCTTGCCGCGTGCTCGTCGGGGGGCGGCGGTGCGTTCAACACCTCCAGCAGCGGCGGTTCCTCGTCGGGCGACACGATCACCGTGGGCTCTGCCGCGTTCGGCGAGTCCGAGATCCTGATGCAGATCTACGGCCAGGCCCTGGCCGCCAACGGTGTCAAGGTCAACTACAAGCCCAGCATCGGTCAGCGTGACGTCTACTTGAAGGCATTGCAGGACGGCTCGATCGACCTGGTCCCGGAGTACACCGGCAACCTGCTGCAGTTCTACGACAAGAACAGCACCGCGAGCTCGAGCGCCGACGTCTACGCCGCCCTGAACGACGCGCTGCCGAAGGGCTTCGAGGTGCTCGACCAGGCCAAGGCGCAGGACGCCGACGCCTACAACGTCACCAAGGAGTTCTCGGACAAGTACGGCGTGACGAGTCTCGAAGACCTCAAGAAGGTGACCGTTCCGCTGACGGTCGGCGCGAACCCCGAGTTCGCCACCCGCCCCTACGGCATCCCCGGGCTCAAGTCGGCCTACGGGGTGACGGCGACGCTCAAGCCGATCAGCGACTCGGGCGGCCCGCTCACCGTCACCGCCCTCAAGAACGGCGACGTGCAGCTGGCCGACATCTACACGACGACCCCGGCCATCAAGGACAACGGGTTCGTCGTGCTGAAGGACCCGAAGAACCTGATCGCCGCGCAGAACATCGTGCCGCTGATCAACAGCAAGAAGGCCTCCGACACGGTCAAGTCGGTGCTCGACAAGGTGTCGGCCGAGCTGACCACGGACGACCTCATCACCATGAACAGCGAGAACCAGGGCGCCAGCAAGACCCAGCCCGACGCCGTGGCGAAGAAGTGGCTCCAGGAGCACCCGATCAAGAAGTAGGGCGAACTCAGGAATCCGCGCGCGGCGGCTCGGGCGACCGGGCCGCCGCATCCATGTGGGCGGCCTCCCGCTTCTGGAGGACCTTCTTCACGACGAAGACCACGCCGACGAACACCGCGATGACCGCCACGAACACGTACCCCGCCCCGTGCAGCTCCTGCGAGAGTTCGCGGAAGCTGCCCGCGGCGAGCGAGCCGACCGTGACGTAGGCGAACGCCCAGATCACGCAGGCCGGTGCGGTCCACGCCATGAACGTGCGGTAGCGCATCGGGCTCATGCCGACCGTGAGCGGGATGAGCGAGTGCAGCACCGGAAGGAACCGCGAGAGGAAGACGGCGATGCCGCCGCGCTTGGCGAGGTAGGCCTCCGCGCGATCGAAGTTCTGCCGCCCGAGGCGTGCGCCGAGCCGGCTGGCCCGGATGCGGGGCCCGAAGAAGCGGCCGAGAGCGAAGCCGATCGACTCGCCGCAGAGCGCGCCGACGATCACGGCGATCACCAGCGCGGCATACTCGACAGGGCTCCCGACGGCCGTGGAGGCCACGAGCACGATCGTGTCACCCGGCACGATCAGGCCGACCAGGATCGACGTCTCCAGCATGATGCCGACCCCGGCCAGGAGGGTGCGGAGGATCGGATCGACGGACTGGACGAGTTCGAGGGTCCAGGTGAGCGCCTCGTTCACGTCGTGGGGGCGGAGCGGATCAGGGACCAGTACGCTTCGATCGCCTCGGCCATGTCGGCGCTCGGGTCGAGCATCCACTGCACCTGCATGCCGTCGGCGACGGCGACGGCGAGCCGGGCGAGTGTGCGCGGATCGGCGGCGGTGCGGATGCGCCCCGCTTCCTGTTCGGCGCGGACGTACCGTTCGAGGCCGCCGACGATCTGTTCGTAGCGCGAGACGAAGTAGTCGTGGCCCGGGTGCTCCGGGTCGGCAGCCTCGGCCGAGATGGTCGCATAGAGCTGCACCAGTCCCGGAACCTGCGCGTTGTGACGAACGATGCCGACGAGGCCGTCGAGGGTGGCCGTCCCGCCGTCGCCGAGGCCCTGAGCGCTGGAATCGACTTCGTCGCGCTTGCGGAGGACTTCGGCGAACAGCTCCTCCTTGGAGGAGAAGTGGTGGAGCAGGCCCGCCTGGCTGAGTCCGACCGAGTCGGCGATCTCGCGCAGTGACGCCTTGCGATAGCCCTTCTCGGCGAACACCTCCAGCGCGCGGGCGAGGATCTCCTCGCGTTTGGCGATCCCCTTGGCGTAGCCCCGCTTCTCCGGCATGGCTCCAGGCTAGCGGGCGGCGGCTGATCGACTCGTGAGCGCGGCGGGCAGCCCGCCGGTGGCGGCCGACACGCGCTCAGCTCGTGAGCACGAGGACCGGCGGAACGGCGACGAGCAGGAGGATCGCGACGACGACGAGGAAGCGCAGGCCCGTCCCGACGGTGCGGTAGCCGGCGGTGAGGCGCTCCTCGCGCGCGACGAGGGCCGTACGGCGTTGCTCCGGGGTGCGGGGGTCCTTGGGCGCGCCGAGCGCCGCGCCGGCCGTTCCGGTCGAGTCGACGATGCGGATGGCCTCGCCGAGGACGGCGTCGCCCGACGTGCGCCGCGCGGTGTCGTCGGCGAGCATCTCGACGAGCAGGGCGACGGCGTCCTGAGCGCGGGTGGCGATCGGGAACCAGGGGAGTGCGCGCTTCCACGATAGGAACGCGTCGAGGAGCAGGTGGTGCTTCTGGCGGAGGTGTGCGCGCTCGTGCGCGATCACGGCCTCCAGCTCGTCGGGGCTGAGGAGCTCGACCATGCCCTCCGAGAGCACTGTCACGCTGCGGGCGCCGGGAAGGCAGTAGGCCGCGGGAGCCGGGTGGTCGATGATGCGCGTCGCCGGTGCGTCGGGGAGCGGCGAGCTGAGCAGCCGCAACAGCTCCATGTGGCGGTGCCGTTGCCGGCGGCTGCGTACCGACGTCAGCGCGAGGTTGAGCAGCAGGTGCGCCGTCAGCAGGACGGCCGCGCTGAGGAAGAACGTGTGCAGCAGGGAGACGTCCGGCGGCAGTGGACCCGTGAAGAGCGATGCCGCCGCACCCGACACGCGGCTCGCGAGGTCGTCACCGAAGGGTTCGAGCCCCGCCAGCAGGAGCGACCCGATCATCGAGATGCCTCCCGCGAGCGCGATCGACTGCCAGAGGGCGAGCGCGAGCACGGGAGCGGCGGCCGGCCATTTCGCTCGGGCCAGCAGGAGCGGAACGGGCCACGCGAGCGCCAGGGCGAGCACCCCGAGCGCGATGGCGGTCGAGTCGACGGGCATCCCGGTCAGCTGCGTGCGTCGAGGAGGCGACGCAGCACCTCGGCCTCCGACTCGTCGACCGAGCCGACGAAGTAGGCGAGCGCCTCGGTGCGGTCGGAGGAGGTCTCGAGCACTTCGCGCATCAGATCGGCCACGTGCCCGGCCCGTGAGAGCGCGGCGAAGTAGACGTGCGGCCGCGCATCGCGCTCGCGGTCGACGAAGCCTTTCTGCTCCAGCCGGGAGAGCACGGTGAGCACGGTGGTGAGAGCCGGGGTCTTGCCGTCGGTTCGGGAGGCCGCTAGTTTGTCGCGCAGTTCGTTGGCGGTGATGGGGGAGTCGCCCGACCAGAGGGCATCCATCACCGCTCGTTCGAGTTCTCCGAGATTAGCCACGCCTCCAGGGTAGCGCGAAGAGGCTGTGAATGTTCTACACTCTGTAGAAGTAGCAGTTCTACAGACTGTAGAACTTGACCGGAAGGGTGGGCTGCGTGAACGAGATCCTCGATCCGCTGCTGCTGGCACGCTGGCAGTTCGGACTCACGACCATCTATCACTTCCTGTTCGTTCCGCTCACCATCGGCCTGGTGACCGTCGTCGCGATCTTCCAGACGATCTGGTACCGCACCGGCAAGGTGCACTACCTCCAGCTCACCCATTTCTTCGGCAAGCTGTTCCTCATCAACTTCGCCATGGGTGTCGTGACGGGCATCGTGCAGGAGTTCCAGTTCGGCATGAACTGGTCGAACTACTCGCGCTTCGTCGGCGACATCTTCGGCGCCCCGCTGGCACTGGAAGGCCTGCTCGCGTTCTTCCTGGAGGCGACGTTCATCGGCCTCTGGATCTTCGGCTGGGACAAACTTCCGAGAGGGCTGCATCTCGCCACCATCTGGGTGACCGCAGCGGGCACCATCCTGTCGGCCTACTTCATCCTGGCGGCCAACGCCTTCATGCAGAACCCGGTCGGCTACAAGCTCGATCCGGCGAAGGGCCGAGCCGAACTGACCGACCTGTGGGCCGTCCTGACCAACAAAGTGGCTCTCGCGGCGTTCCCCCACACGATCTTCGGCTGCTTCATGGTGTCGGCCGGCCTCATCATCGCGGTCGCCGCCTGGCACCTCTCGCGCAACCGCAACCTCGAGACCATGCGCCCCGCGCTGAAGTTCGGCCTCTGGATGATGGTCGTGGCCGGAATCGGCAGCGTCGTCAGCGGCGACCAGCTCGGCCTCGCCATGGTCTCGACGCAGCCGATGAAGATGGCGGCGGCCGAAGCGCTCTACAAGACCTCGACCGGTGCGGACGCCTCGTTCTCGATCTTCACACTCGGCACGCCCGACGGCGTCCACGAGCTGTTCTCGATCCGCGTTCCGTACCTGCTGTCGTTCCTGTCCACGCACACGCTCGACGGGACTGTCGAGGGCATCAACGACCTCCAAGCCCAATACGTGCAGCTCTACGGCCCCGGCGACTACACCCCGATCATCTGGGTCACGTACTGGGCGTTCCGCTGGATGATCGGCCTCGGCCTCCTGCACGTGCTGGTCGCCGTGGTGGGCCTCTGGTTCACCCGCAAGGGCCGCACACCGCCGTGGGCCTGGATGTGGAAGGTCGCGATCTGGGCGATGCCGCTCTCGCTCGCCGCGATGATCGTCGGCTGGATCTTCACCGAGATGGGCCGGCAGCCCTGGATCGTGTTCAGCCTCATGAAGACCCAGGACGGCGTCTCGCCCGGTACGACCGGCCTCGAGGTCCTGATCTCGCTGCTCGCCTTCACCGCCGTCTACGGAGCGCTCGCGGTCGTCGAGTTCAAGCTCATCAAACGCGCGGCGCAGAAGGGCCCCGCCCCCGTCGAGGACCACCTCGACGAGGAGGGCAAGCACGTCCCGGTCGCGACGGTCTACTAGAAGGAGACGCACAATGGATCTCGCAGTGCTCTGGTTCGGCATCATCGGCTTCTTCTTCATCGGCTACTTCGTCCTCGACGGCTTCGACTTCGGTGTCGGGATGTCGCTGCCCTTCCTCGGCAGGGACGAGACCGACCGGCGCGTGCTCATCAACACCATCGGCCCGGTCTGGGACCTCAACGAGACCTGGCTCATCGTCGGCGGCGCCGCGCTGTTCGCCGCGTTCCCGGAGTGGTACGCCACCCTGTTCAGCGGCTTCTACCTCGCGCTGCTGCTCATCCTGATCGCCCTCATCCTGCGCGGGGTGTCGTTCGAGTACCGGCACCAGCGGCCGGAGTCGCGGTGGAAGCGCCGCTTCGACGCCATGATCGTGATCGGCTCGGCGGTGCCCGCGCTGCTGTGGGGCGTCGCGTTCGCCAACATCGTGCAGGGTGTCGCACTCGACGCGCACCACGACTACACCGGGACGCTCTTCGACCTCCTGAACGGCTACGCGCTGCTCGGCGGTCTGACCACGCTGCTCCTGTTCTTCACCCATGGCGCCGTGTTCGTCTCGCTGAAGACCGACGGCGACATCCGCCGCCGCGCCCGCACGCTCGCCACCCGATCGGGCGTCCTCACGATCGTGGTCGCGGCGGCCTTCCTCGCCTGGACGGTGATCGCGCACTTCTCTGTCGTGCTCCTGATCCTCGCGCTGCTCGCCGCCGTCGCGCTCGTGACCTCCTGGGTCCTCAATCTCCGCGGCGCGGAGGGCTGGTCGTTCGGATTCATGGCGGCCACGATCGCGCTCGCCGTCGCGGCGCTGTTCACCGCGCTGTTCCCGAACGTGATGCCCTCGGTGCCGAACCCGGAGAACAGCCTGACCATCGCGAACGCGTCCAGCTCGGAGACCACGCTGACGATCATGACCTGGGTGGCGGTGATCTTCCTCCCGCTGATCCTGCTCTACCAGGGCTTCACGTACTGGGTCTTCCGCAAGCGCGTCACGCGCGCGCACATTCCGGACGACCACCCGGAGCCCGAACCGGCCGTGGTCTGAGATGCGCCCGCTCGATCCCCGGCTCCTCCGTTACGCGTCCGCGACCCGACTCACGCTGGCCGGAGGCGCAGTCGTCGCCGTGCTGCAGACCGCGGCCGTCGTGGCGTTCGCCTGGCTCGTCACCCAGCTGGTGGTCCGCGCGATCGCCGGCGCGGCGCTCGGCGAACTCGGTGCGCTGTTCGCCGGGCTCGTCGTCGTGGTCGTCGTGCGCGGCGCGCTGCTGTGGCTCGCGGAGGCCGTGTCCGCTCGCGGCGGAGCCGCCGCCGTCGGGCAGCTGCGCTCACAGCTGGTGGCGGCGTTCGGGCGGCTCGGCCCGCGCGGGCTGGCCGGACGCAGCACTGCCGAGCTCACGCTCGTGGCCGGACGCGGAATGGATGCGCTCGACGGCTACTTCAGCCGGTACCTCCCGCAGCTGATCGCGACAGCGGTCACGATGCCGCTGCTCGTCCTGGTGATCGGCTGGCAGGATCTCACCAGCGGGATCATCCTCGTCCTGACGCTCCCGCTCATCCCGGTCTTCATGGTGCTCGTCGGCTGGGCGACGCAGGCCGCGCAGAAGAAGCAGTGGTCGGCGCTGTCGGCGCTGTCGAAGGGGTTCCTCGACGTCGTCGCGGGCCTCCCGACTCTCACCCTGTTCGGGCGGCAGCACCGTCAAGAGGCGCGCATCCGCCGGGTGAGCGAGGAGTACCGCTCGCGCACCATGAAGGTCCTACGGATCTCGTTCCTCTCGGGCTTCGTGCTCGAACTCGCAGCCAGCCTGTCGGTCGCACTCATCGCGGTGGCGATCGGTCTCCGGCTGCTCGGCGGCTCACTCGAACTGTCGGTGGGGCTGTTCGTGCTGCTGCTCGCGCCCGAGGCGTTCCTGCCGTTGCGCAACGTGGGCGCCGCCTATCACGCCGCAACCGAGGGGATGGCGGCCGCCGCCGGCGCGTTCGAGGTGCTGGACGCCGCGAGCCGGGCATCGTCCGAGGCGGTCGACGGCCTCGCCGGTGACGGCGGCGTCGCCGGTGACGGCGCGCCCGGCCTGGTGCTGACCGACGTCGGCATCGCGTATGACGCGCGGGAGGTCGTCTCGGGGTTCTCCGCCGAGGTGACTCCGGGCACGCTCGCCGTGCTGACCGGGCCGAGCGGGACGGGCAAGTCGAGCCTGGTGGCCGCGGTGCTCGGTTTCGTCGCGCACAGCGGCTCGATCGCCGTCGGTGGACATCGCGACGCGCCCGGGCGCCGCGGAGCGATCGCCTGGGCGGGACAGCGCCCCGGCCTGGTGGCCGGCACCGTCGGCGAGAACGTGGCGCTCGGCGATCCCGAGCCGTCCGCGCGGCGTGTCGCCGAGGCGTTGCGGGACGCGGCTGCCCCGGAACTCGCTCCCGAGCTCGTGGTGGGGGCCGGCGGCGCCGGTCTCTCCGGCGGCCAGGCGCAGCGGGTCGCCGTCGCCCGGGCGCTCTACCGGCTGCGGTCGCGGTCGTGCCCCGTGCTGATCCTGGACGAGCCGACCTCCGCCCTGGACGCGTCCACCGAGGCCGAACTGGTGTCGTCTCTGCGCCGCGTCGCGGACAGCGGTGCGGCGGTGCTCGTCGTCAGCCACCGGGAGGCCGTGGTCGCCGCGGCCGACCTCCTTCTGCGGCCGGGGGTGCTGACCCGTGTCGCTCGCTGAGCCCGCCGCGCCCGGAGCGACGCCGGTCCCCGAGATGCGCGAGCAGACCCGCCGCATCCTGCGCCTCGCGCTGCCGCCCGCCCGCCGGCTCTGGGTGGCCATCGCCTTCGGGGCACTGAGCGGGGCCTGCGCTGTCGCGCTGCTCGGGGTCTCGGCGTGGCTGATCACGCGCGCCGCCGAGCAGCCGGCGCTCATGTACATCTCGCTGGCGGTGGTCGGGGTCCGCGCGTTCGCGCTCGGGCGCGCCTTCTTCCGCTACCTGGAGCGCCTCGCCGGGCACGATGCCGCCTTCGGACGCCTGGGCGCCATCCGCGCCGACCTCTTCGCACGGCTGGTGCCGCTCGGGCCCGACGGCATCGGAGCCCGGCGCGGCGCCGACGGCCGGCGTGATGACCGCGCTCGCGGCGGGGAACTGCTCTCGCGCCTGGCGGACGACGTCGACGAGCTCCCGGATTTCGCGCTGCGCGTCGTCCAGCCCCTGGTCTCCGCGGGGATCGTCGTTCTCGCCGGAGTGGTCGGGACGTTCCTGCTCCTCCCCGCGGCCGGTGTCGCCCTGCTCGTCGTCCTGGCCGCGGCGTTCGTCGTCGGCGTGCTCGTGAACCGGTGGGCTGCCGGCGCCTCCGAGCGCGGGGTCGCCCCGCTGCGGGCGGAGGTGGCGGCGTCGGTGAACGACCTCGTGACGAACCTCGACGTGCTCGTCGCCTTCGACGCACTGGAGTCGGCCGGTGCCCGGGTCCGGGCCGCCTCCGCCCGCCTGACCGGTGCGATGCGCACGCGCGCCGCAGGGCTGGGCCTCACCGCCGGAGCCGTGTCGCTGTTCGCGGGTCTCGCGACCGTGCTCGGCCTGGTTTCGGGGATTCCCGCACTGCGGGAGGGGCGGCTCGACGGCCCGTCCCTCGCCGTGGTCGCCCTCCTGCCGCTGGCCGTCTTCGAGGTGTTCGGTTCGCTGCCGCTGGCGTTCGGCGCGTGGCGACGCGTGAGAGCCAGCGCCGAGCGGATCGCCGACACCGTGCCGGCGACCGTGCCCGAGGGGGTGCCGGTGGACACCGCGTCGGCCGCCGGGCTCGCGGTCCCTGGCGTCCCCGATCTCCGCGTGCGCCTGGCGCGTGCGCAGTGGCCGGGGTCGTCGTCGCCCGTGCTCCGGGACGTCGCGCTCGACCTCCGCGCGGGCGAGCGGGTGGTCCTCACCGGGCCGACCGGGGCGGGCAAGACCGCTCTGGCGCATGTCCTCGTGCGCTTTCTGGACCTCGACGGCTCGTACACGATCGATGGGACGGAGGTGCACGACGTCCGCCAGGACGATGTGCGCCGCGTCGTGGGGCTCGTGGAGCAGAGCCCCTACCTGTTCGACTCCGACCTCCGGCAGAACCTGCTCTTCGCGCGCGACACGGCGACCGACGACGAGCTGCTGGCGGTCCTGGAGCGCGTCGGTCTGGGGGAGTGGACGCGCTCCCGCGGCGGACTCGGCACTCCGGTCGGCGAACGCGGCGCCCTGGTGTCGGGGGGCCAGGCGCAACGGATCGCGCTCGCGCGCGCCCTGCTGGCCGACTTCCCGGTGCTCGTCGTCGACGAGCCGACGGCCAACGTGGATGCCGCCGTCGCCGGCCGCATCGTGCACGACATCCTCCGCACGGCCGCCGATGACGGCCGCACCGTCGTGCTGATCTCCCACCTCGACGTCGCGGACCCGCTGGTCACCCGCCGCCTCCACCTGGAGGACGGCACCCTGGTCGCGTAGCCGCCGCCCCGCTCGACCGACTCGTCCCGATTCGCCGCCGAGGCGGCGCGCCGCACGGCGCGTCGGACGGCGTGTCGGGCCCGGCTGTCGCCCTCAGCGCAGTGGGCGCGCGAGAGCAGCGCACCGGGCGCGCCAGGCGGCGGTGCGCGCCGGCTCGTGGCCGAGCGCGGGGCCGTCGACCCAGACGGTCACGTCGCGGATGCCGTGGAGCGCGTTGACCGCCCACAGGGTCGTGCCCTCGAGCTCGGCCGGGCGAACCGCCTCCTCCTCCACCGGCACGCCGAGCGCCGCCGCGATGCCGCGCACCGTCCGTGCCGACACGCTGTCGACCCGCGCCAGTTCGAAGGGCGGTGCGCACAGCGTCTCGCCGCGCCACCACAGGAGTGCCGTGGTAGTCCCGTCGGTCACGCGGCCCTCGTCGAGCAGCACCGCCTCCTGCGCGCCGTCGCGCTGGGCCCGCTGCCGCAGGGCGTTCAAGCGGTCGATGTCCGGCCCCTTGAGGTGCGGCACCCGACGCGGGTCCGAGGCGGCCGTGGCGACCACCAGGTCGGCCCCGAGCGGGGGAGCCGTCCGCTGTCGGAAGCGGAGCCGCAGCGCGCCCCGGGCACGCACGAGCTCGAAGCGCGGGAACCAGCGGCCTTCCTCGGGGAGGAGGGCGACCCCGGCCTCCCAGAAGGCGTCGAGCTCCGCGCGGTGCGCGAAGCCCTGCAACGCGGCGGTCTCGGCGAATCGCTCGCGGTGCAACCCGAGCGCGAGCGCCCGGCCCGCGGCGACGAGGAACGAATCGGCAGCGAGCAGCTCGGTCTCCACGATCTCGCAGTCGTCACGCACGACGAGCGCGTCACCCGCCCAGTCGAGAAGGGTGGCCGTCGCGTCCATCCGCCCAGGCTAGTGCACTCGCCCTGATGCACTCGCCGCTGGCGACCGGCCGCTCGGGACCCCGCCCTGGTGCAGACTGGTGCGGTGCTCCTCCCACCGCGCACGCGCCGGCTCGACACCGTCGCGGACCCCGCCGACGCCTTCGTGGCGCTGTTCGCGGCGGGAGCGGACGGCGGGCGTGCCCACGGCCCGGCCGTCTGGCTCGACGCGGGACCGGGCGCCGAGTCCGGTCGCAGCTTCCTCGGAACGGGCAGCCGTCTGATCACCGCGTCCGTCTCCGCGGGCACCGTCACGGACGACGCCGACGCGCGCCCGGGCACGATCGTGGAGGCTCTGCGCGACGCGACCGCGATCCCGTCCGACACTGCGGGCTTCCCGCTCGGCTGGACGGGCTGGCTCGGTTACGAGGCCGGCGCCGCGGCGCTGGGGGTGCCGTTCCACGCGGGTGACGGTGCTGACGCGGCGTTCCTCCTCGTCGACCGGCTGATCGCGTTCGACCATTCCGACGGCTCGGTCACGGTCGTCGACGCGACGGACGACGGTGGCTGGCTCGCGCAGGCGGCGACCACGCTCGCCACCGCCGCGGGCGCGGCGGAGGCCTACGAGCAGGCGAATCCCGTCGCGGGTCCCGACGACGCCGTGGAGGTCTCGTGGCGACACAACGACGACGCCTACCTCGCCATGATCGCCGCCTGCCAGGAGGCCATCCGCGCCGGAGACGCCTACCAGCTGTGCCTGACCAACACCGCGACGGCCGCCGCCCGTGCCGACCCGCTGGCCGTCCATCTCCGACTGCGTCGCAGCAGCCCCGCGCATCACGCGGGCTTCCTCCGGATCGCAGGCGAGACCCTGGTGAGTTCGTCGCCCGAGCAGTTCCTCCTCGTGACGGCAGAAGGCGGCGTCCGCACCAAGCCGATCAAAGGCACGAGGCCGCGCGGCGCGACGCTCGCGGACGATCTGCGCCTCCGCGCCGAGCTGGAGGCCAGCGAGAAGGAGCGCGCCGAGAACGTCATGATCGTCGACCTCATGCGCAACGACCTCGGCCGGGTCAGCGTCACCGGCAGTGTCGGGGTCCGGCACCTGCTCGAGGTCGAGAGCTACGCACAGGTCCATCAGTTGGTGAGCACGGTCGAGGGCACGCTGCGACCCGGTCTCGGGGCGGTCGACGCGCTGACCGCGGCGTTTCCGGCCGGTTCGATGACGGGTGCCCCGAAGCTCTCCGCGATGGCCATCCTCGCCGCTCTCGAAGGAGGACCGCGGGGGGTCTATGCAGGCTGCTTCGGAGTGCTGGGCCTCGACGGCTCCGCAGACCTGGCCATGGTGATCCGCAGCCTGCGATTTCGCGGCGACACCGTCACGATCGGCGCAGGAGGCGGTATCACGGCGCTGTCGGTGCCCGAGGAGGAGCTGGACGAGGTGCGCGTGAAGGCCGACGCGCTCCTCCGAGCCGCCGGTCTGCGATCTCCCCGCCGGCTCCCAGGGAACGGATCGGAAGGCTCGAACGTTTAGTACTCTGGAAGCTCGGGCCGCGTGCCCGACGTCTTCTCGCCGCGAGGCCGGTCCGGCCGCGGCGACATCCGAGAGAGAGTCCAGTGGCACACGAGCACGATTCAGCGACAACACCGGTCCGCGAGGCCGGAGCGCACTACGACTTCGCCGAGATCCAGAACAAGTGGCTTCCGGTCTGGGACGAGCTGAAGCCGTTCTCCACAGCCGACCCCGACGACAAGCGGCCGCGCAAGTACGTGCTCGACATGTTCCCGTACCCCTCCGGCGACCTGCACATGGGTCATGCGGAGGCCTACGCGCTGGGCGACGTGGTCGCCCGCTACTGGCGGCACCAGGGCTTCAACGTGCTGCACCCCATCGGCTGGGACTCCTTCGGCCTGCCCGCCGAGAACGCGGCGATCAAGCGCGGGCTGGACCCCGCGGGCTGGACCAACGACAACATCGCCCAGCAGAAGGCCTCCATGCGCCGCTACGCGCCCAGCTTCGACTGGGACCGCGTGCTGCAGACGAGCGATCCCGGCTACTACCGCTGGAACCAGTGGCTGTTCCTGAAGCTCCACGAGAAGGGCCTGGCCTACCGCAAGGCCTCGCAGGTCAACTGGTGTCCCTTCGACCAGACCGTTCTGGCCAACGAGCAGGTCGTCAACGGCCGGTGCGAGCGCTGCGACAATCTGGTCACCAAGAAGAAGCTGACCCAGTGGTACTTCCGGATCACCGATTACGCCGATCGCCTGCTGGACGACCTGAACCAGCTGGAGGGCGCGTGGCCCGCGAAGGTGCTGTCGATGCAGCGCAACTGGATCGGCCGCTCCACCGGAGCCGACGTGCAGTTCACCATCGAGGGCCGCGACGAGCCGGTCACGGTCTACACGACGCGCCCCGACACGCTGTACGGCGTGACCTTCATGGTGGTCGCACCCGACTCCGACCTGGCCGCCGAGCTGGTGGCCGACGCCCGCCCGGCGGTCCGCGCGCGCTTCGACCAGTACCTGGAGACCGTGCGCGGCACCACCGAGATGGACCGCCTGAGCACCGACCGCGAGAAGACCGGCGTGTTCCTGGAACGTCACGCGGTCAACCCGCTGACGGGCGAGCGCATCCCGATCTGGGCGGCCGACTACGTGCTGAGCGACTACGGTCATGGCGCGATCATGGCCGTGCCCGCGCACGACCAGCGCGACCTGGACTTCGCCCGCGCCTTCGACCTGCCGGTGCGGATCGTCGTGGACACCACGCAGCCGGTCACCGGCGCCATCCCGGTCATCCACACCGATCCGGTCACCGGTGAGCCGATCCTGCCCGACGACGCTCCGCTGGAGAACCCGTCCGAGACCGGGGTCGCGCTGACCGGTGAGGGCCGGCTGATCAACTCGGGCCCGTTCGACGGTCTGAGCAAGTCGAACGCCATCCGGCGCGTCACGGAGGCCCTGCAGGCCTCTGGCCTGGGCGCACCGGCCAAGAACTTCCGGCTGCGCGACTGGCTGATCTCCCGTCAGCGCTATTGGGGCACGCCGATCCCGATCATCCACTGCGAGCAGTGCGGTGAGGTCCGGGTGCCCGATTCCGAGCTGCCCGTGCTGCTGCCCTCCGCCGAGGGTCTGGACCTGCAGCCGAAGGGCACCAGCCCGTTGGGCGGTGCGACCGACTGGGTCAACGTCTCCTGCCCCAGCTGCGGCGGCCCCGCCAAGCGGGACACCGACACGATGGACACTTTCGTCGACAGCTCCTGGTACTTCCTGCGCTTCCTGAACCCGAACGACTCCACCCAGGCGTTCGACCCCAAGGAGGCCGAGAAGTGGGCGCCCGTCGACCAGTACGTCGGCGGCGTGACCCACGCGATCCTGCACCTGCTGTACGCCCGGTTCATCACCAAGGTGCTGTTCGACATGGGCTCGATCAGCTTCACCGAGCCGTTCACGGCGCTGCTCAACCAAGGTCTGGTCCTCATGGACGGTTCCGCGATGAGCAAATCGCGCGGCAACCTGGTGAAGCTGTCCGAGCAGCTGGACGAGCACGGGGTCGATGCGGTGCGTCTGACCATGGCGTTCGCCGGCCCGCCGGAGGACGACATCGACTGGGCCGATGTGTCGCCGGCGGGGAGCGCGAAGTTCCTGGCGCGCGCCTGGCGCGTCGCGCACGACGTGACGAGTGCGCCTGACGTGGTCTGGAAGTCGGGGGATCCGGCTCTGCGGCGCGTCACGCACCGTTTCCTGGCCGACGCGCCGGGTCTGGTGGAGGCGTTCAAGTTCAACGTCGTCGTCGCGCGCCTGATGGAGCTGGTGAACGCCACCCGCAAGGCCATCGACGGCGTGCCGGGCCCGGGCGATGCGGCGGTGCGCGAGGCCGCCGAGGTGACCGCCATGGCCCTGAACCTGTTCGCGCCTTACACGGCGGAGGACATGTGGCAGAAGCTGGGCTACGAGCCATCCGTCGCGCTGGTGCCTTGGCGCAAGGCCGACCCGACGCTGCTGATCGAGGAGGCCGTGGTCGCGGTGTTCCAGGTCGACGGCAAGGTCCGCGACCGTGTGGAGGTCTCGCCGAAGATCTCCACGGACGAGTTGGAGGCGCTGGCGCGCGGTTCCGAGGCCGTCACCCGGTCGGTCGGTGACCGCGAGATCGTCAACGTGATCGTGCGCGCACCGCGCCTGGTCAACATCGCGACGCGCGGCTGAGCCGCGTCCTCACCTTCGAACGGCGGTCCTCCCCAGGAGGACCGCCGTTCGCGTTGTCCACCGGTTGCCGGCGCGCGGCGGAGCCGAGCACTCCGCGTCCCTAGCGTGGGGGAATGCGACATCGAGCGGAGGGTGCAGAGCGTGTGCTGTCACGCACCGTGCGAGTCGGCGTCGGGGCGGCGACCGTGTTGCTGATCGCGGCCTTCGTCGTCGCCGCAGTGGTGTCGGGGATGACGGGCGGTCGCACGATCGATCTGCCGTCGGCCGGCTCGTCGGGGTCGCCGGGCGCCTCAGCCTCTCCGGGTGCGTCGGGTTCTCCGGGTGCGTCGGGTTCTCCCGGTGGCTCCGGTCCGGCAGCGGACGAGCTCTATGTCCACGTCTCCGGAGCGGTCGCCCGGCCGGGGCTGATCCGCGTCCCGGCCGGTTCTCGCGTGGTCGACGCGGTGGAGGCGGCCGGAGGGTTCGCCGAATCGGCCGATCCCGGGGGAGTGAACCTCGCGCGACCGGTGCAGGACGGCGAGCAGCTTCGCGTTCCGGTCCTCGGTGAAGCAGCCCCGGCGAACGGTTCCGTGTCGGAGGCCGCACCGGGCAGCGCAGGCGCGGGTGGTCTCGTCGATCTGAACCGGGCGACCGCCGCGCAACTCGAGACCCTGCCGCGGATCGGTCCGGCGCTCGCGCAGCGCATCATCGAGTGGCGGGAGGCGAACGGGCGCTTCGCGGCCGTCACCGACCTTCGGAACGTGACGGGTGTCGGAGACAAGATCTTCGACGGGCTCAAGGACAGGGTGACTGTCTGATGCCCGATCTTCGCCTGGCCGGCCCAGCGGCGGCCCTGTGGCTGTGCTGCGGCATCGGGATCGGCGTGAGTGCCGCCATGCCGGCGGTCGCGCTCTGCGCGGCGGTACTCGCGATCGCCGCCCTGGCCTGCGCCTCCCGACGCGTCAGCCGCCGGAGCGGCGCGCCCGTTCGGCAGGGACGGCGCGGCGAGGCGCGGCGGGGTCGCCGCATCGGGGCCGGACCGCACCGTTTCCGGCGCGGCGGTGGGTATGCGACGGTCGCAGTGGCCCTCGCGGTGGCAGCGCTCGGGGCCACCGTGATCGCCGTGCAGGCGCCGCAGCGAACGGATGCACAACTAGAGGCCGCGGTGCGGGAGCATCGGAGCGTCGAGGTCGCCGTCCGGGTGGAGAGTTCGCCGCGGCGGTCCGGCGCCGGGTTCGACGGCGTCGAGCGCTGGCGGCTGCGGGGAACCACGGTCACGGCCGAGACCGGAGACGGCCCGGCCATGGCCGCACGGCGCCGGCCCGAGCAGGTCGGTGGCGGAGTGCCGGGATCGCTCGTCGTGCCGGGCGATGCGCGCGCGGTGCAGGCGTATCCGCTCGGCGCGGTCATCACGGCACTCGTGTCCGTCCGCTCGAACGACCCGGGCGAGGCGACTACGTTCACCCTTCTCGCCACGGCGACCCCGGAGGTCCGCGAACCGCCGCCGGTGTGGCTGGCCTGGGCGGTGCCGGTGCGGAGCGCGTTCGCGACGGCGGCAGCGGTGACGCCGGGCGACGGCGGCGACCTGCTTCCCGGGCTCGCGATCGGCGACGAGACCGCGGTCCAGGCCGACCTCGACGACGCCATGAAGGCATCCGCGCTCAGCCACCTGACCGCCGTATCCGGAGCGAACTGCGCGCTGGTCACGGGGCTGATGTTCCTGCTGGCGCGCGGCGTCGGCCTCGGGCGCCGGGCGCGCATCGCGACGGCCGCTGCCGCACTCGCCGCTTTCGTCGCCCTCGTCGGCCCAGGCGCCAGCGTCCTGCGCGCCGCGGCGATGGCGGCGGTCGTGCTCGTCGGGCTTGCGCGAGGCCGGGTCGCGGACGGGCTGCCTGCGCTGTTCCTGGCGGTGATCGTGCTGCTCGTCCATGACCCCTGGCTGTCACGTGACTACGGCTTCGCGCTCTCGGCTCTCGCGACCGCCGGTCTGCTGCTGCTCGCCCGGCCGCTGACGGCCGCTCTGTCGCGCTGGCTGCCCCCGGGCATCGCGCTGGCCCTCGCTGTGCCGACCGCAGCGCAGCTCGCCTGTCAGCCGGTGCTCATCCTGCTGACGCCCACGCTGCCGTTGTTCGGCGTCCCGGCGAACCTCGTCGCTGAGCCGGCCGCACCCGTCGCCACGGTGCTCGGCTGCGTGGCGTGCCTCCTGCTTCCCTGGGCTCCTGCCGTGGGTCAGCTGGTGGTCTGGGTCGCCTGGGTCCCGTCGGCATGGATCGCCCTGGTCGCGCGGTTCGCGGCCGGCCTGCCCGGGGCCGCGTTGCCGTGGCCGGAGGGGATGCCCGGCGTCGTGCTCTGCGTGCTGGTGCTGGTCGCCGTCGCGCTCGTGGCATCGCGCCGCAGAGTGCCGCGCGTGTTCGCTTCGTCGGCGGCGATCGCGCTCGTCGGGGGCGGCGTGGTCTACGTGGGCTCCCTCGGCGGCGCAGAACTCGGGCGAGCGCTCAGCAGACCCGATGCCTGGCTGATCGCAGCGTGCGACGTCGGTCAGGGCGACGCGCTCGTGCTGCGCGACGGCGACCGAGCGGCCCTCATCGACGTGGGGCGGCGCCCCGAAGCGGTGACCGCCTGCTTGGACGCCCTCGGCCTCAGGCGTCTCGAGTGGGTGCTCTTGACCCATTACGACGCCGATCACGCCGGCGGGGTGGATGCCGTGATCCAACGGACCGACCGGGTCATCGTCGGCGAACCCGACCGCGCCGCCGACCGGGCGCTCCTGCAACGCCTGGCAGCGGCGGGCCTCCGTGTCGAGCACGGGCACGAGGGGATGTCGGGCGAACTCGGCGGTATCGGATGGCGGATCGTCTGGCCTCCCGCCGCCGCGCCCGGCGCCTCTCAGCTCAGCGGGAATGCAGGCAGCCTGGTCGTGCGCGCCCAGAGCAGAACACTCAGCGCGCTGTTCCTCGGCGATCTCGGGGAGCGCGAGCAGGAAGCCCTCGTCGCCTCAGCGCCGGCCGGGGCCGCGGCCCGCGTCGATGTCGTCAAGGTCGCCCATCACGGGTCGGCCGATCAGAGCGCCACGCTCTACGACAGCCTGCACGCCCGGCTCGCGCTCCTCTCCGTCGGCGCCGAGAACGGGTACGGTCACCCGACACGCAAGGCGCTCACGATGCTGCAGGAAAGCGGAGCAGCGGTGGCGCGCACCGACCGGTCGGGCATGCTGCTGGTGTCGCCGTCCGAAGCCGGTCCGGTCGTGTGGGTCGAGCACCCCGTGACTCAGACCGAGCCCGCGGCCCGGACCGCGCCTGCGGAGAGTGCCGGTGGTCGCCCGTATCCTGGTTACGGACGAGGAGGAACGTGGCGACACGAAGCAACAGCAGGGGCGGCTCGCGCGGGCGCACAGGCACGGCAGCGGCGAAGAGCGCGATTCCTCAGCTCGCCTGGAACCAGATCCGTCCGGCCCCCGTGGTGCTGGTATCGGGAACGGAAGGCTTCCTCGCCGAGCGCGCCACGCGGATGCTGCGCGACGCTCTCAAGCAGGAGGATCCCAGCCTGGAGGTCAGCGACATCTCGGCGGCCGACTACGCGCCGGGGGAGCTGCTCACCCTCGCGAGCCCCTCCCTGTTCGGCGAGCCGCGACTCATCCGAGTCGATGGGGTCGAGAAGACCGGGGACGGCTTCCTCTCCGACATGCTCGATTACCTCACCGCTCCGGCCGACGGAACCGTGGTCGTACTCCGGCATGCCGGCGGGGTGCGCGGCAAGAAGCTGCTCGACGCGATCCGGGCGGGCACCGGTGGTGGCGTCGAGGTGGTCTGCGCCGAGCTCAAGAAGGATGCCGAGAAGTACGAGTTCGCGCAGTCGGAGTTCGCGGCGGCAGGCCGTCGCATCACACCGGGCGCCCTGCGGTCGCTCACCTCCGCGTTCACCGACGACCTCGCCGAGCTCGCCGCAGCCTGTCAGCAGCTGCTCTCCGACTCGGCGGAACAGATCACCGAAGCCACTGTCGACAAGTACTACGGAGGCCGGGTCGAGACCAACGCGTTCCAGGTCGCCGACGCGGCCATCGCCGGACGTCACGGCGAGGCGTTGGTCACGATGCGCCATGCGCTCGCGTCCGGCGCCGATCCGGTGCCGATGGTGGCGGCGTTCGCCAGCAAGCTCCGCACGATGGCCAAGCTGTCGGGCGCACGGGGCGGCTCAGGCCAGCTGGCGCAGCAGTTCGGGCTTGCGCCGTGGCAGGTCGACCGCGCGCGCCGCGACTTGACCGGCTGGACAGAGGACGGCCTCGGCCGCTGCATCGAGGTGCTCGCCGAAACCGACGCCAACGTGAAAGGCGGCGGCCGTGACCCCGTGTTCGCGCTCGAGCGCATGATCCGCATCGTCAGCGCGCGCGGCCGCGCGTAGCCGCGCGCCCCTCTCCCTCCGCACAGACACACTTCCGCTCCGACTTTCCGCCCCTCCAGAGTCGGTCGTGCCCCTCGGCGCCGATGTCAGCGGCTGAGCGCGGGCACTCCCGCACCATGCAGCGAGCCCCCGCTCCCGTGAGTCACGGTGCGGGGGCTCGTCGCGGCGCGGGACAGGTCCCGCGAGTGGTCGCTGCTCAGAGCGCGGCGACCTGCTTGGCGATGGCCGACTTGCGGTTCGCCGCCTGGTTCTTGTGGATGACGCCCTTGCTGGCGGCCTTGTCGATCTTCTTGGCGGCGAGACGCAGCGCCGCGGTCGCCTTCTCCTTGTCGCCGGCGACGACGGCCTCGCGCGTGGCGCGGATGGCCGTCTTCAGCTCGCTCTTGACCGCCTTGTTGCGCTCCTGCGCTTTCTTGTTGGTCTTGTTGCGCTTGATCTGCGACTTGATGTTTGCCACGGATGGTTACTTTCGTTCGAAGTGAGTATCGGATGTGCCGCTCAGCGAGAGAGGGCGCCTCGCGGCGTTCGTGCGGAAGAACCCACACGCAAGCCAACAAACAACTTTAGCAGCGGGCGGCGTCCTGACCAAAACGTGGCTGCGCAGCCGGATCAGCCGCGCGCGAGTTCCGGCGCGTAGCTGCCGGTCGCGATCTCGTCCGCGAGGGTCGGCCCGTTCGGCTCCCAGCCCAGGTCGATGCGCGCCTTCGTCCCGCGCGCCTGCTGGTCGAGCAGCAGCGCCTCCGCGAGCCCGGCGCCGAGCCGCTCCGATGTCTCCTCGACGGTCTCCGCCGCCACGTCGCCCGCGACATCAGCGGCCCGTGCCGCGAGCTCGCCGAGCTCGCGAACGGTGGGATTCGCGCCGGCCGCCCCGATGTACACCTCGCCGGCCGCGCCGTTCTCCAGCGCGAGGACGTACAGGGCCGCCAGGTCGTCGACGTGGACGGTGGCCCAGTGCTGCGAGCCGTCGCCGACGAGCCGGAGCGCCGGGGCGACCCCCGACCCGAGCGGTGCGTCCACGATCACGCGCGCCAGACCCCGACCGTGTCCGTAGACGATCGACGGCACGACGACCGCGCCGCGCACGCCCTCCGCGCCCAGCACGACCGCTTCGTTCGCTCCGCGCCATGCCGTGATCGCCGGCGGAGCAGCGGGGGAGTCCTCCGTGATGTCCTGGTTCGAGCCGTACGTCCAGATCCCGCCGGTGTGCACGAACGGCTTGCCGGTGCCGGCGAGGCCCTCGAGCGCGGCCGCGATGAACACCGGGTCGACGTCGCGGCCCGATGCGAGGTGCACGACACCGTCGCTCTCCCGGGCGAGCCGCGTCACGAGCGCGCTGTCGGTGGCGTCGCCGACGACGGCCGTCGCGCCGGCGTCGCGTACGAGCTGCGCCTTCGACTCGTCGCGCACCAGCGCGGTCACAGCGTGCCCCTCGTCGAGGAGGCGGGGGAGGACGGAGGATCCGATGTAGCCGGTCGCGCCGGTCAGGAGAATGCTCATACCAGTGGACAACGCGCGATCCCCGCCCGCATTCCCGGCGAGCGTAGGCTCGGAGCCATGACCGCATCGAGCATCGCCATCGTCAACGCGTACGTCGTCCCCGTTCTGGGCGACCCGATCGAGAACGGCACGGTTCTCGTCGAATCCGGTCGGATCACGGCGGTGGGTCGGTCCTCGGAGCTGACGGTGCCGTCCGGGGTCCGCGTCGTCGACGCTGGCGGCAAGTGGGTGCTCCCGGGGTTCGTGGAGGCGCACGGCCACGTCGGCATCCACGAGGAGGCGAACGGTCCCGCCGGCGACGACACCAACGAGATGACCGCCCCGAACACGGCGGCCGTGCGGGCCATCGACGCCGTCAACATCGACGACGAGGGCTTCCGCGACGCGCTCGCCGGCGGTGTCACGTCCATCGTGGTCAAGCCGGGTTCCGGCAATCCGATCGGCGGCCAGACGGTTGCGATCAAGAGCTGGGGCGGGCGCACGATCGACGAGCAGGTGATCAAGGAGGCCGTCAGTGTGAAGTCGGCGCTCGGCGAGAACCCGAAGCGCGTCTACGGCGGCAAGAACCAGACCCCGAGCACGCGCCTGGGCGTCGCGATGATCATCCGCCAGGCGTTCGTGGACGCCCAGAACTACGCCGCCGCACGCGCCGAGGCGGAGCGCGACGGCAAGAGCTTCGCGCGCGACCTCACCAAGGAGACGCTGGCGAGGGTGCTCGACCGAGAGCTGGTCTGGGACCAGCACACGCACCGTCACGACGACATCGCGACGGCGATCCGGCTGGCCGACGAGTTCGGTTACCGCCTGGTCGTCAATCACGGCACGGAGGCGCACAAGATCGCCGATGTGCTCGCCGAGCGCGACATCCCGGTCATCTTCGGTCCGATGTTCACGTCGCGCTCGAAGGTGGAGCTGCGCGACCGCGCCATCGGCAACCTGGCTCTGATCGCGGCCGCCGGTGTGCGCGTGGCGATCACGACCGACCATCCCGTCGTGCCGATCAACTTCCTCGTGCACCAGGCGTCGCTCGCGGTGAAGGAAGGCCTGCCGCGCGAGACGGCGCTGGAGGCGCTCACGGTGAACCCGGCTTCGTTCCTCGGGCTCGACGACCGCGTAGGAGCTCTCGTGCCGGGCCGCGACGGCGACGTCGTCGTCTGGTCGGGCGATCCGCTCGACGTCAACTCCCGCGCCGAGCACGTCTTCATCGAGGGTGCCGAGGTCTACCGGTGGGAGGACGGCGCCGGCCACGTGGTCGAGCGCGGCGAGCGCTTCGAATAGCCGCCCGCTCGTTCGAGCCGGGCAGGGGGTTCATGGGAGAATGAGCCCACAATGTCACCACGAGCCCTGAAGCCCCTCGAGCCCGCCGCGACCGACCCGGCCTCCATCCGCAACTTCTGCATCATCGCGCACATCGACCACGGCAAGTCGACGCTGGCCGACCGCATGCTGCAGATCACCGGGGTGGTCTCGGACCGCGACATGCGGGCCCAGTACCTCGACCGCATGGACATCGAGCGCGAGCGCGGCATCACGATCAAGAGCCAGGCGGTCCGCATGCCCTGGCAACTCGACGGCGAGACCTTCGCGCTCAACATGATCGACACTCCGGGCCACGTGGACTTCACGTACGAGGTGTCCCGCTCGCTCGCCGCGTGCGAGGGGGCGATCCTGCTCGTGGACGCCGCCCAGGGAATCGAGGCGCAGACCCTCGCGAACCTCTACCTCGCACTCGAGAACGACCTCACGATCGTCCCGGTCCTCAACAAGATCGACCTTCCCGCTGCCGACCCGGACAAGTACGCGCAGGAGCTCGCGAGCCTGATCGGCGGTCGGCCGGAGGATGTGCTGCGCGTGTCGGGCAAGACCGGCCTCGGCGTGGAGGCCCTCCTCGACCGGGTCGTGCAGGAGATCCCGGCGCCCGTGGGCGCGGCCGACGCCCCGGCGCGCGCGATGATCTTCGACTCGGTGTACGACAGCTACCGCGGGGTGGTGACGTATGTGCGCATGGTGGACGGCAAGCTGAGTCCGCGCGAGCGCATCCAGATGATGTCGACCAAGGCCACGCACGAGATCCTCGAGATCGGCGTCTCGGCGCCGGAGCCCACGCCCTCGAAGGGCCTCGGTGTCGGCGAGGTCGGCTACCTCATCACCGGTGTGAAGGACGTCCGGCAGTCGAAGGTGGGTGACACCGTGACGTCGGCGGCCAAGCCCGCGACCGACGCCCTCCCCGGCTACACCGAGCCCAAGCCGATGGTGTTCTCGGGTCTGTACCCGATCGACGGCAGTGACTACCCGGAACTGCGCGAAGCGCTCGACAAGCTCAAGCTCTCCGACGCCGCGCTCGTGTACGAGCCGGAGACGTCGGTGGCCCTCGGCTTCGGCTTCCGCTGCGGCTTCCTCGGCCTCCTGCACCTGGAGATCATCACCGAGCGGCTCTCGCGTGAGTTCGGCCTCGACCTGATCACCACGGCCCCCAGCGTGGTCTACGAGGTCACGACCGAGGACAAGAAGGTCGTCACGGTCACCAACCCGAGCGAGTTCCCGGGCGGCAAGATCGACAAGGTGGAGGAGCCGATCGTCAAAGCGGCGATCCTCGCCCCGAAGGACTACGTCGGCGTGATCATGGAGCTCTGCCAGGGCCGCCGTGGAACGCTGCTCGGCATGGAGTACCTCGGTGAGGACCGCGTGGAGATCCGGTACACGATGCCGCTCGGCGAGATCGTCTTCGACTTCTTCGACCAGCTGAAGAGCCGCACCGCCGGTTACGCGTCGCTCGACTACGAGCCTTTCGGCGAGCAGGAGGCCGACCTGGTGAAGGTCGACATCCTGCTGCAGGGCGAGACGGTCGACGCCTTCAGCGCGATCGTGCACCGCGACAAGGCGTACGCCTACGGCACGATGATGGCCGGCCGCCTGCGCGAGCTGATCCCGCGTCAGCAGTTCGAGGTGCCCATCCAGGCGGCCATCGGCGCCCGCATCATCGCCCGCGAGAACATCCGCGCCATGCGCAAGGACGTCCTGGCGAAGTGCTACGGCGGCGACATCACCCGCAAGCGCAAGCTGCTCGAGAAGCAGAAGGAGGGCAAGAAGCGCATGAAGATGGTGGGACGTGTGGAGGTCCCCCAGGAGGCCTTCATCGCCGCGCTCTCCGGTGACACCGAGAAGAAGGACAAGAAGTAGCCTCGCCGCACCTAACGCCGCCCGAGAGGTGAGTCGTTGCGGGAATCCACCTCGCGATTTCCGCAACGACTCACGTCTCGGCGCCCGGCGGCGAGTGACGGAGCAGGTGCTCGGGTTCGCACTCGGCTCCGGATTGACGCAGGATAGTTCCCATGCGCCGCACCAGCTTCACCGACCAGCCCGTCACGTACGGGTCCGTCGGCGGTACGCAGGCCGCCGATCTGCTCTATTACCCGCCGAAGGGTTACCGGCCGATCGAGCGGAAGGTGCGGTTGGGCAGCGGGGAGGAGCGATTCGAGACCGCGACGGCCGCGTTGATGGCGTGGGGTGTGCAGCGGGGCAGCGGCATCCACGTCACCCAGGTCGAGGAGGGCACGGGCGTCCAGTACGAGGGCATCGAGTTCGACGACGACGGTACGCCGCGCGGGATGCGGGAGCACCGGGTCGAGGAGGACGTGTTCTCCGACGACGGCACCCCGCACATCCGCAACGGGATGACGGCGGTGTTGAAGATCCCGTTCGGGCCGTTCAAGGTGTCGGCGCCGTGCCGCGTCGTCTACGTGGTCGATGAGCCGCACCGCCGCGGCTTCGCCTACGGCACGCTCAAGGGTCACCCGGAGAGCGGCGAAGAGGCCTTCCTCGTCGAATTGCGCGACGACGGGACGGTCTGGTTCATCGTGCGTGCGTTCTCCCGGCCCGCCAACGGGTTCTACCGCCTGGGCTACCCGGTGCTGCGCGCCGCACAGAACGCGTACACGAAGCGGTACCTGCGCTCGCTGCTGCCCGCGCGGTCGGCCTGATGCCGGGGGCGCTCCCGCTCGGTGACCCGGCGCCGGCCGACGGCGTGCTGCCCGCAACGGCGGCCGTCGGCGCCGAGACGCGTGACTTCGGCGTCTACCTGCATGTGCCGTTCTGCCGCGTGCGGTGCGGCTACTGCGACTTCAACACCTACACCGCGACCGAACTGCGCGGCGTCTCGCAGTCGGAGTACGCCGGCCACGCCGTCCGCGAGGTCGCCTTCGCCGCCGGGGCCCTCCAGCGCAGCGGTGTGCCGGCCAGGGAGGTGTCGACGGTGTTCTTCGGCGGGGGCACGCCGACGCTGCTTCCCCCGGACGACCTGGGCGCGATGCTCGGCGCCGTCCGCGACGCATGGGGGATCGCCTCCGGCGCCGAGGTGACGACGGAGGCGAACCCGGACTCGGTCGATGCCGACGACCTGCGCCGCCTCGCCGCCGCCGGCTTCACGCGGGTCTCGTTCGGGATGCAGTCGGCCGTGCCCGGCGTGCTCGCGACCTTGGAGCGCACCCACGATCCCGAGCGGATCCCGCTCGTCGTCGGGTGGGCACGTGAGGCCGGCCTCCAGGTCAGCCTGGATCTCATCTACGGCACTCCGGGCGAGAGCCTGGACGACTGGTCGCGCTCCCTCGACGCCGCGCTGGCGTGCGAGCCCGACCACGTCTCGGCCTACGCACTCATCGTCGAGCCTGGCACGAAGCTGGCGCGGCAGATCCGCTCCGGCGCGGTCGGGGAGCCCGACGACGACCTCGAGGCCGACATGTACGAGCTCGCGGATGCGCGGCTGAGCGCCGCCGGATACGCCTGGTACGAGGTGAGCAACTGGGCGACGGACGACGCTCACCGGTCGCGCCACAACCTCGCCTACTGGCTCGGGCACGACTGGTGGGGCATCGGACCCGGCGCGCACAGCCACGTCGGCGGTGTGCGCTGGTGGAACGTGAAGCATCCGGCCGCCTACGCCCAGCGCGTGTCGGCGGGGGAGTCGCCGGCCGTGGGCCGCGAGACGCTCGATCCCGAGACCCGTCGCGTCGAGCGCGTGCTGCTGCTGTCGCGTATCCGGGAAGGCGTGAGCACCGACGAGCTGGAGGCGCCCGGCCGTCGCGCCGTGGCCGGTCTGATCGCCGACGGGCTGGTGAATGCGAAAGCCGCCCTCGCCGGGTCGGTCGTGCTGACCCTGCGAGGGCGGCTGCTGGCGGACGCCGTCGTGCGACGGCTGCTCGCCGAGGAGTGAAGCGGGAGCCTCAGCTCACGAACTTGATGGCGATCGGGTACGTGTAGAACTGTCCCTGGTTCGCCTTGATGGCCGCGATGATGCTGAACACGATGTTCAGCACCCACACGGCGAGCAGGATGATCAGCCCGATGCCGACGATGCTGAGGATCCAGCCCACGACGTAGCCGATGAACAGCGTGATCTGGAAGTTCAGCGCCGTCGCGGTGTGCGACCGGATGAACGGACCGCGGTCTTTGAGCACCAGGTACCCGACCAGCGCGGGGATCCAGTTGAACAGGATGCCGCCGATGTGGATCAGGGTCGCCCAGAGCTTCTCGTCGGCCGGGCTCAGCGACTGCGCCTGACCTCCGTACGGCTGCTGAGGCGGCGGGGGTGGGGGCGTTGCGGACATGGTCTTGTCTCCTCCAATGGGTGAATGACGCGTCTCAGCCTAGGGGTCGGAGGCCGATCCTGAGAAGCAGCCGAGAGCCTTTGCCCGATTTCTGTCGACTATTTGATGAAGCGGAAGTTCACCGGGTAGCGGTAGCTGCCGCCGCTGTTCACCTTGACGAAGCCCAGGATCGAGAACACCAGGTTGACGATGTAGAGGGCCCACGGGATGAGCAGGCTGAACAGCAGGTAGCCGATGCCGAACGTGAACGTGCCGATGATGACACCGAGGATCTGCGAGACGGCCCACGCGATGATCCACGTGATCTGCCAGTTGAGCGCCTCCTTGGCCTCCGTGTCGGTGAGGGTTCCTCTGTCTTTGAACACCAGCCAGATGACGAGCGAGGGGAGGAACCAGAGGATCCCGCCGAGGTGGGCGAACGAAGCCCACTGCTTGTCCTGGGCGGGGTCGAGGGGCGCAGCCGGTGCGGAGGCGTAGGCCTGCTGGGGAGGCACTGCGCCCGCCGGTCGACCTGTGGGTGCGGCATACGGCTGCTGCGGCGGGACGCTGTCGTCGCCGCCTGTGGGAGGCTGGGTCGGGTCGGTCATGAGGAACCCTTTCGTGGTCGGCTGCGGCTCTACCGAGCCGGTGGGCATACCGTACTGCGGCGCGCGCGCGGCGTAAATCATCGCCTGCCGTGCCGTGGCCGTTGTCGGCCGGGGACGCGTTATGATTAGCACTCAGGATCTCCGAGTGCCAGCGCACCCGGGGTTCTTCCGTGCTCGACCCGTACGCTCGATCCCGAGCCCCAGCGACGACAGGAGGCGGTTGGCGTGGTCTCGGAACGCAGTCTCGAAGTGCTCCGTGTCATCGTGCAGGACTATGTCGCCTCGCGCGAGCCGGTCGGCTCCAAGAGCATCGTGGAGCGGCACTCCTTCGGCGTGTCCGCGGCGACGATCCGCAACGACATGGCGCTCCTGGAAGAGGAGCAGCTGATCGCGGCTCCGCACACATCCTCCGGGCGCGTCCCCACGGACAAGGGCTACCGGCTCTTCGTCGACCACCTCGCGGAGGCGCGGCCGCTGTCTCCGGCCCAGCGCACGGCCATCGAGACCTTCCTCGGCCAGTCGGTCGACGTCGATGACGTGCTCTCGCGCACCGTGCGGCTGCTCTCACAGCTCACCAACCAGGTCGCCCTCGTGCAGTATCCGTCGGTCGCCCGGTCGAAGATCCGGCACATCGAACTGGTGTCGCTTGCGCCCCGGCGCCTCCTGAGCGTCCTGATCACCGACTCGGGAGCGGTCGAGCAGCGCATGATCGAACTGCAGGAGGAGCTCGATGAGACCGAGATCGCCGAGATCCGCGGCGCGATCAACGGTGCGGCCGCCGGGCTGTCCCTCATCGACGCCGCCGCGCGTCTGCGCGAACTCCCCGACCACCTGAGCGAGCGGACCCGCGCTCTGGTCGCTCCGGTCGCGGGGGCGCTCCTCGACCAGATCGCCGCCAACCGGCAGGACAAGCTGGTGATGGCGGGCGCCGCGAACCTCGCGCGGACCGAGACCGACTTCCCCGGCTCCATCACCCCGGTGCTGGAGGCCATCGAGGAGCAGGTGGTGCTGCTGCGGCTCTTCGACGAGATGGCGCTCGACCAGCACGGCGTCGCGGTGAGCATCGGCCGTGAGAACCCGGTCGTCGGCCTGACGGAGACCTCGGTCATGTCGAGCACCTACAGCTCGGGCTCCGATCTCGCACGGGTGGGCCTGCTCGGCCCGCTCCGCATGGACTATTCGGGCAACATGGCCGCCGTGCGTGCCGTGGCCCGTTACCTCTCCCGCCTCCTCGGCGACTGACGACAGCAACACAACCGACAGAAGGAACAGCCTTACGTGGCCGACCACTACGAAGTACTCGGCGTTGACCGCAACGCCACCCCCGACGAGATCAAGAAGGCGTACCGCCGGCTCGCGCGCGAGCTGCACCCGGACGTCAATCCCAGCAACGAGGCGCAAGAGCGCTTCAAGCTGGTCACGCACGCCTATGACGTCCTCAGCGACCCGCAGCAGCGGCAGCAGTACGACCTGGGCGGCTCCGGCGGCTTCGGGGGAGGAGCGCAGGGCGACTTCGCCGGCTTCGGCGACATCTTCGAGACGTTCTTCGGCGGGGGCGGAGGCGCGACGCGCGGTCCGCGGTCGCGGCGCGAGCGCGGGCAGGACGCGCTGCTGCGTGTGGAGGTCGATCTCGACGAGGTCGTCTTCGGCACGCACCGCGACCTGGAGGTCGACACGGCTGTGGTCTGCGAGACCTGCAACGGCTCGTGCTGCCAGCCCGGCACGGCTCCCGTGACCTGCGACATCTGCCACGGCACCGGCAGCATCCAGAGGTCGGTGCGGTCCCTGCTCGGAAACGTGATGACGTCCAGCCCGTGCGGCAGCTGCCGCGGCTACGGCACGGTCATCGCCACGCCGTGCGTGACCTGCCAGGGGCAGGGCCGCGTGCGCGCTCGCCGCACGGTCCCGGTCGACATCCCGGCCGGCGTCGAAACCGGCCTGCGCCTGCAGATGCCGGGCTCCGGCGAGGCCGGCCCCGCCGGCGGCCCGAACGGCGATCTCTACCTCGAGATCAAGGTCAAGCACCACGACGTGTTCAGCCGCGACGGCGACGACCTGCTCTGCACGCTCGAGGTGTCCATGGCCGACGCCATCCTGGGCACCACGGCGACCGTTAAGGCGCTCGACGGCGACATCCGCCTCGAGCTGAAGCCGGGTACGCAGAGCGCCGACATCGTGTCGGTCAAGGACCGTGGGATCACCCATCTGCGCGGCAGCGGCCGTGGCGACCTGCGGGTCGGCATCCAGGTGGTCACGCCCACCAAGCTCGACCACAAAGAGAAGGAGCTGATCAAGAAGTTCGCGGCGAGCCACCACAGCGCGGAGCCGTCGCTCGCACGGTTCCAGCAGGGTCTGTTCGCGAAGCTCCGCGACCGGTTCCTGAACCTCTGATCGCGCGGCGCCATCGATGAGCTCCCTGTACCTGCGCGAAGACCTCGCCGACGTCGAGGTGGGAGCGCGGCTCACCCTGACCGGCGCGGAGGCCAGGCATGCGGCGACGGTGAACCGCACGCGCCCGGGCGAGAGCGTCCTGATCGGAAACGGTCGAGGACTGGTCGCGTCGGGCGAGGTGCTGGTGGCCACCAACAGCGAACTGACCATCGACGTGGAGGCCGTGGAGCGGGTTCCGCGGCCCGAGCCGGCGATCACACTGGTGCAGGCGCTCGCCAGGGGCGACCGCGATGAGCTGGCGGTGCAGGCCGCCACCGAGCTCGGCGTGGACGCCGTCGTGCCGTGGTCGGCGTCGCGATCGGTCTCGCGCTGGGAGGGCCCCAAGGTGGCCAAGGGGCGGGATCGCTGGGCGGCGATCGTGCGCGAGGCGAGCAAGCAGTCGATCCGCGCCTGGACTCCGGAGGTCGGCGAGCTGTCGTCGACGAAACAGGTCGCGGCCCTGGCGGCCACGCACCGGCTCCTGGTGCTGGAGCCCGGTGCCGCGGACCCACTGACATCGGTGCACGAGGACGGCCGTCCGCTCGCGCTGGTCGTGGGCCCGGAGGGCGGGATCGCCCCGCAGGAGCTCGAGATGTTCCGGGCGGCGGGCGGCGAGGTCGTGCGGCTGGGCGGCACGGTGCTGCGCACGTCCACGGCGGGGCCGGCCGCCCTCGCGGTGCTGAACGCCGCGCTCGGTCGCTGGTAGCCCCGCGACGGCCGACCACCGGGCGAATAGGATGGATGACATGGAGACAGTGGAGCGCTCGATCTTCTCGCGCATCATCGCGGGCGAGATCCCGGCCGACGTGGTGTTCGACAGCGAGCGGATCATCGCGTTCCGCGACATCGCGCCGAAGGCACCGGTGCACCTGCTGGTGGTCCCCAAGACGGAGCAGTACCGCGACGTCGTGGAGCTCGCCGCGGGCGACCCCGGCCTGCTGGCCGAGCTGGTGGCGACCGCCAAGCAGCTCGCCGACGAGCACGCGGACGGCGACTTCCGACTGATCTTCAACACCGGCGCGGGCGCGGGACAGACCGTGTTCCACGTCCACGCCCACGTTCTGGGCTCGCCCTCCGGCGGGCTCGAGGAAGGAAGCCTTGGCGACGAGTGAACCGACGCCGACCCCGCCCGCGGACCCGTCGGGCGCGGTGGCCCGAGAGGGCTCGGCCGACGCGCGATTGAGCGTCGACGGAATCCAGATGGTCCGGCTGCTCGGCCCGCAGGACCGCCTGCTGACCACGCTCGAGCGCCAGTACCCGTTGGTCGACGTGCACGTGCGCGGCAACGAGATCAGCCTCACCGGCGACGCGGCACAGGTCGCCGCGGCCCGTGCGCTGCTCGAGGAGCTTCTGCAGATGGTGCGCAACGGCCAGGACATCGGGCCGGCCGAGGTCGCGAGCTCGGCTCGGATGATGCGCAGCGACCTGAACCTGAGCCCCTCCGATGTGCTGAGCCAGGCCATCCTGACCGCGCGCGGCAAGAGCATCCGCCCGAAGACGCTCGGCCAGAGCCAGTACGTCGATGCGATCGACCACAACACGATCGTGTTCGGCATCGGCCCGGCGGGAACGGGCAAGACCTATCTGGCGATGGCCAAGGCGGTGCAGGCGCTCCAGCGCAAAGAGGTGAGCAGGATCATCCTGACCCGCCCGGCGGTGGAGGCCGGCGAGCGGCTGGGCTACTTGCCGGGCACCCTCACCGACAAGATCGACCCGTACCTCCGGCCGCTCTACGATGCGCTGAACGAGATGCTCGACCCCGACCTCGTGCCGAAGCTGCTGGCGGCCGGCACGATCGAGGTCGCACCGCTGGCATACATGCGCGGCCGGACGCTCAACGACTCGTTCATCATCCTCGACGAGGCGCAGAACACGACGCCCGAGCAGATGAAGATGTTCCTCACGCGGCTCGGCTTCAACTCGAAGATGGTGGTGACCGGTGACATCACCCAGATCGACCTTCCCAACGCAGCAAGCGGCCTGCGCCTCGTCACGCGCGTGCTGAAAGACATCGACGACATCCACTTCGCCCGGCTGACCAGCGAGGACGTCGTGCGCCACAGTCTCGTCGGCCGCATCGTCGACGCCTACACCGAGTACGACGCGCGGCAGCAGGCCAGGCAGTACGAGCGCGAGGAGGCGCGGGAGTTCGCCAACCGCGCCGAGCGCCGTGCCGCGGCTCCGCGCGACCACCTCCCGAAACGACAGGGCCCCGCACGATGAGCATCGAGATCAACAACGAGTCCTCCATCGACGTGGACGAGTCGGCCCTGCAGCGCCTCGCCGGCTATGCCCTCGACATCATGCACGTGCACCCGGACGCCGAGCTCGCGATCGTGCTGGTGGACGAGGCTGCGATGGAGCAGCTCCACGTGCAGTGGATGGACGAGCCGGGTCCGACCGACGTCCTGAGCTTCCCGATGGACGAGCTGCGTCCCGGCACCGAGGAGGAGCCCGCGCCGGCCGGCCTGCTGGGCGACGTGGTGCTGTGCCCGCAGGTGGCCCAGGTGCAGGCGGAGACGGCCGGGCACTCCCTGATCGACGAGTTGCTGCTGCTGACGACGCACGGCATCCTCCACCTGCTCGGATTCGACCACGCCGAGCCGGCCGAGGAGCGTGAGATGTTCGGGATCCAGCGCGACATCCTCGTCGGGTTCTCGCGCTACGACCGACAGCGCTAGGGCGCCCATGCTCGCGACCCTGTTCTTCGTCGTCGCCTTCCTGCTGGTGGCGTTCGGCGGTCTGATGGCCGCAGTGGACTCGGCCCTCGCCGTCCAGTCGCGCGGTGACATCGCCGACCTCGCCGAGACCTCGCGCGCCAAGAAGTCCCTTGCGGCGATCGCCGAAGACCCCGGCCCGTACTTCAACGCGATCAACTTCATCCGGATCATCGCCGAGACGACGGCGGCCGTCCTCGTGACCCTCGCCTTCGAGCAGATCTTCCAGGAATGGTGGATCTCGCTCATCCTGTCCGCGGCGATCATGACGGGGGTCTCGTTCGTCCTGGTCGGCGCGAGCCCGCGCAGCGTGGGCCGCGCCAACTCGACGCTGCTGCTGCGGCTGACGGCGCCGCTCGTGCACGGGATCCGCGTGATCCTCGGCCCGATCCCGGGCGGCCTGGTCGCCCTGGGCAACCGGGTGACGCCGTCGCGCGCACGCTCGGCGCCCGTCACGAGCGAGGAGCAGCTGCTCAGCATCGTCGACGAGGCGACCGAGTTCGACGTCCTCGAAGAAGACGACCGCGAGCTCATCCACTCGATCTTCGAGTTCAGCGACACGGTGGTGCGCGAGGTCATGGTGCCGCGCACCGACATGGTCACGGTGGATGTCTCGGCGGGCCTCGGCACGGCGATGGGGCTGTTCTTCTCCACCGGGGTCTCGCGCATGCCCGTGATCGACGGCGATCCCGACGACGTCGCCGGAGTCCTCTACCTCAAGGATGTGGCGAAGCTGAGCTTCGAGAGCGCGCTCGCCAGCGACAGCCTGACCATGGGGGAGCTCGCCCGGCCGGCGCTGTTCGTACCGGAGTCGCAGAAGGCCGACGCCCTGCTGCGCCAGATGCAGCGCGAGAAGAACCATCTCGCGATGGTCGTCGACGAATACGGCGGGATCGCGGGATTGGTGACGCTCGAGGATCTCATCGAAGAGCTCATCGGCGACATCTCGGACGAATACGACCACGATGTCGCCCTCGTCCAGGAGCTCGGCGGGGGTCGCAGGCGAGTAGCCACCCGCCTGGGCATCGACGACCTCGGGGAGCTGTTCGACCTCGAGATCGAGGACGAGGACGTCGACAGCGTCGGCGGCCTCGTCGCCAAGGCGCTCGGCCGGCTGCCCGAGGTGGGCTCCACCGTCGCCGTGCACGGCCTCCGGTTCACCGTCGACCGCATCGACGGCCGGCACAAGCACGTGAGCACCGTTCTGGTGGAGCCGGACACGGCGCTCCTGCCGGAGCCCGAGGAGCAGCAGACCAGACACAAGGAGGCCCGCAGGTGACCGAGTACCGCGCCGGATTCGTCTCGTTCGTCGGCCGGCCCAACGTCGGCAAGTCGACTCTCACCAACGCCCTCGTCGGCGAGAAGGTGGCGATCACGAGCTCCAAGCCGCAGACGACGCGACGCGCCATCCGGGGCATCGTGCACCAGCGCGGAGGCCAGCTGGTGCTCGTCGACACACCGGGCATCCATCGCCCGCGCACACTCCTCGGCGAGCGGCTGAACACCCTCGTCCAATCCACTCTCGGCGATGTGGACGTGATCGGCTTCTGCGTGCCCGCCGACGAGAAGCTCGGACCGGGCGACCGCTTCATCAACGACCAGCTGGACGACTATCCGAACGCCAAGAAGGTCGCGATCGTCACCAAGATCGACGCGGCGGGCAAGACCCAGGTCGCCCAGCAGCTGCTCGCCGTCTCGGCTCTGCGGGAGTGGGAGGCGATCATCCCGATCTCGGCGACGAGCCGGATCCAGCTGGACACGCTCACCACCGAGCTGCTCAAGCTGCTGCCGGAGTCGCCCGGCCCGCTGTATCCCGACGATGCGATCACCGACGAGGGGCTGGAGGAGCGCATCGCCGAGTACATCCGCGAAGCCGTGCTGGAGGGCGTTCAGGACGAGCTCCCGCACTCGCTCGCGGTGACCATCGACGACATCGTCGAACGGGACGACAAGGACCTCGTGGAGGTCTACGCCAACCTCTTCGTCGAGCGCGACAGCCAGAAGGCGATCATCATCGGCAAGGGCGGCTCGCGCATCCGCGACGTCGGAGCGGAGGCGAGGAAGCCGATCGAGGAGCTGCTCGGCCGCAAGGTCTTCCTGTCGCTGCGGGTGAAGGTCGCGAAAGACTGGCAACGCGACCCGAAGCAGCTCGGCCGGCTCGGATTCTGAGTCGGCGGCGCGTTCCGCGCCTCGCCGCCGGTCACCTACATCTCGAGGATGATTGCGGCTCCAGGATGCGGAACCGGCCTGCACGTGCCCGTACCGTAGAGGCATGCCGGATCGCACGCGGTTCCTGAGCGCGCTCGCCCCGCACCGCTGGGTGCTCGAGCCCGCTGTCGCCGTGGCGCTCTTCGGGCTGTGGCTGCTGACGGGTCTGCCCTTCGACCTGGCGGCCGCCCTCGCGTCCGTCTTGTACTGTGCGGCCGTCGCACTGTCGCGGGTGCTTCCGGTCGTCGCGCTCGAGATCGCCTGGCTCGCGGTCATCACCGAGCTCACCGAGAGCGCGTCCCTGCCGCTGCCGCACCGGCTGATCGCGACGGCGGCCGTCATGATCGCGATCTTCGGGATCTCGTCGCACGGCGGACGCGTGTCACGCTGGTTCGCATTCGGCTCCGCGATCGTCTGGGCTCCGGCGGAGGCGTATCTCCTGACGGTCCGCGGCGAGGTGAAGTTCCCGCAGTTCGGGCCGGTGATCGGCGGGTACTACACGAGCCAGGGTGTCGGTCTCCTGATGATGAGCCTGCTCCTGGCCGTGGTGTTCGTCACCGCGTGGCTGCTGGGGTTCCTCGTCGCGCGGCAGCGCGTGGCCGCGGCCTCGGCCGCGGCGTCGAGCGGTCGTCCGTCGGTGCTGGTGTGGCTGGCGTCCTCCGGCGGTACGCCGTCGGAGGAGGGCGACGACGAGCCGGGCCTCGTGCGCCGGCTGAGTCGCCCGCAGCTGACGTTCGACATCGGCGGGGCCGTCGCTTACGTCTTCTTCTGCCTCATCGCCGACTTCGCATCCAGTCTGATGCCGGATGCCAGCGGGCGGTCGACGTTCCTCGTGCTCATCGTGTTCACGGTGGCGGTTGCGCTCCGGCGGATGTCGCCGGCCGTCTCGCTCGCGATCGCGTGGCTGGCGGCGGTGCTGCAGATGACGACGGGGCACAGCATCCTGGTCAGCGACCTCGCCGTGCTCATCGTGCTGTATGCGACCGCTCTCTACGGCGACAGGGTCGTGCGTTACGCGGGCCTCATCTCGGCCGGAATCGGCGCGCTGGTCGCGTCCCTCTACCTGACCTTGACCTCGGCGCTCGGCCAGGGCTACTTCGATCTGCTGTCACCGCAACTCACCGGGCTCGCCCTCCAGTTCGCCTTCCTCTTCGTGGTCAGCGCCACCGTCCTCGGGCTGTCGTGGGTGCTGGGCCTGCTGGTGCGCACCTGGCGCAATGCGCGGGCGTCCCGGCGCGCGCAGATCGCGGCAGAGCTGGACCGCAACCGCGCGGAGGAGGTCGTCGTCGTCGAGCAGGAGCGCACGCGCATCGCCCGCGACATGCACGACGTCGTGGCGCACTCGCTCGCCGTGGTCATCGCGCAGGCCGACGGCGCGCGGTACGCACGGCACACCGATCCCGGCGCGGTCGACACGGCGCTGGAGACCATCGCCGCCACGGCGCGCTCGGCGCTGGTCGATGTGCGGGTCCTGCTCGCCGAGCTGCGGCAGAGCCAGCCGGAGGGGCCGCAGCCGTCGCTCGCCGACGTCGAGCAGACGATCGAGCAGGTGCGTGCCGCCGGCCTCCCGGTGACGATGGAGCGACGCGGCCGGCTCGACGGGCTGGGCTCGGCACAGCAGATCGCCGCCTACCGCATCGTGCAGGAGGCGCTGACCAATGCGCTCCGGCACGGGGACACCAGCAGACCGGTCACCGTGGTGCTCGCCCAGTCGGGGCGCCCGGACGGAGCACCGGGCATCTCCATCACCGTGAGGAACAGTATGAAGACCACACCGCCGGAATCCACCACCACCGGATCGCTGCCCCGCATCGGGCACGGCCTCCCGGGCATGCGCGAACGGGCCGTCCTGGCCGGCGGCACGCTCACGGCCGGTCCCGCCTCGGACGGCTTCCTGGTGGAGGCGTTCCTTCCCGTGGTGTCGGGGGTGCGCGCGTGACCGCGCCGATCCGGGTGGCGCTCGTCGACGACCAGGCGCTGTTCCGTGCGGGGATCCGCATGCTGGTCGGGTCGCAGCCCGACCTCGAGTTCGCGGGGGAGGCCGCCGACGGGCGCGAAGGCGTCGCGCTGGTGCGCGAGACCCGGCCGGATGTGGTGCTGATGGACATCCGCATGCCCGTCATGGACGGGATCGCCGCCACCAGCCGTATCGTCAAGGAGGCCGAGCGCGAAGGACGCACCGCGGCCCGGATCATCGTGCTCACGACGTTCGACCTCGACGAGGCGGCCGCGCGCGCCATCCGGGGCGGCGCGAGCGGATTCGTGCTCAAGGATGCGGAGCCGGAGTTCCTCCTCGCGGCCATCCGCACCGTCCACGCCGGGAGCGCCGTCATCGCGGCGGGCGCCACCCGCGAACTGTTCGAGTATTTCTCCGAGAGCCAGCGGGCCACGCAGGCGCCGGCCGAGTTCGACTCGCTCACCGCGCGCGAGCGCGAGATCTTCGCCCTGGCGGCTCGAGGCCTGAGCAACGCCGAGATCGCGGGTTCCGAGTATCTCAGCGAGGCGACGGTGAAGACGCACATCAGCCGGATCCTGTCCAAGCTCGGCCTGCGCGATCGTGTGCAGATGGTCGTCTACGCGTTCGAGCACGGCCTCACGACCCGCGCGGGCGAAGCCGACTGACGCTCGGGCTCATCGCCCGTTGAATCACCCGTTGAGTCACCTGCGCAATCGCCCGACGAATCATCCTCTGGTCGGACGGCGGATGACCCCGCAGCCGGATTCGCGGCGCTCCGGCGGTTTCTAGCGTGGAGACATGGACACTCCTACCACGATGGTCGCGCGCGTGGACGCAGCGACGAAGACCTACGGATCCGGCCCGAACCGGGTCATCGCGCTCGACGACGTCACGGTGGGGATCCCGGCCGGCCGGTTCACCGCGGTGATGGGCCCGAGCGGCTCGGGCAAGTCCACCCTCATGCACGTCATGGCCGGCTTGGACTCCGTCTCCAGCGGCCGGGTCTTCCTGGGCGACACCGAGATCACCGGAATGGGAGACGCCGAGCTGACGGTGCTTCGGCGCCGGCGAGTGGGCTTCGTCTTCCAATCGTTCAATCTCGTGCCCACGCTCGATGTGCGCGCCAACATCCAGCTGCCGTTCGAGATCGACGGCCGCAGGCCCTCGCTGGTCCAGCGCGAGTGGACGGACACGCTCATCGAATCGCTCGGCCTCCAGGATCGGCTGACGCACCGTCCGCACGAACTCTCCGGAGGCCAGCAGCAGCGCGTCGCGATCGTGCGCGCGCTGGCCACTCGGCCCGACCTGATCTTCGCGGACGAACCGACCGGCAACCTCGACTCGCGGACCGGTCGCGAGGTGCTGGGCGTGCTGCAGGAGGCCTCGCGCCTGCACGGGCAGAGCATCGCCATGGTGACGCACGACCCGGTGGCGGCGAGCTACGCGGACCGCATCGTGTTCCTGGCCGACGGGCGGGTGATCGCGGAGCGCGAACGCTCGACCGCTGAAGAGATCTCCGCGTTCATGCTGGGAATGGAGGCGCGCGCGTGATCCGGGCGTTCCGTGCCAATGCGCGCGACCACAGGGCGAGCATCCTCGTGGCCGCGCTGAGCGCTGCGTTCGGCGTCGCGCTGCTGGCCTGCACGAACGTCCTCGGCGCCTACATCGGCGCCAGCGAAGTCGGATCGCACGGGGCGGCGCAGTTCGCGCTGGCGCTGGCGGCCGGCGTGTTCTTCGTGATCGCGGTATTCGTGGGCACCATCGTGACCACCAACACCTTCGCGACGGTCATCGCCGGGCGCACCCGGACCATCGCGCTGCTGCGCCTGCTCGGCTCGACCTCCCGCGCGCAGCGCCGTTCGGTCGCAGGGGAGGGCCTGGCCGTCGGGGTGATCGGTGCGGCGGCCGGCGGCGCCGTCGCCGTGGTACTGGCCTTCGTGGCGGTGCGCGTGTTCGTCTGGACGGGCGTCCTTCCCGACGCGCTGTACCCGGTGCTCACGCCGTCGCTGCTCGCGCCGCCGGCCGTCGTCGTGCTCACGACCTGGCTCGCCTCCTGGATCGGGAGCCGGCGCGTGCTCGGCGTCGCTCCGGTCGAGGCGCTCGGAGCCGCAGAGGAGCGACCGTCGAGCGGTCTGCGCAGCCGCGGGCGGATCGCAGCCTCCCTGCTGCTGATCGTGCCCGGCGTCGCGCTGCTCGGCTTCGGCCTGGCACTCGGGCTCGGGCTGTGGGTGCGATCGGAGAACACGGCGCTGGCCGACTTCGGTCGCTACGGTGTGCTGGTCGCGATGCTCGGAGGACTGCTGTCGTTCAACGGCGTGGTGGTCGCGGCACCGCTGTTCCTTCCGGCCGTGCTGCGCGGCGTGGGGATGCTGCTGGGCCGGGGCGCGGCCGCACGACTCGCCGCCGCCAACGCCGTGCGCAACCCCGAACGGAGCTCGCGCACCGCGATCGGACTCGTCATCGGCGTCACGCTGATCACGATGTTCGTGGTGGCGACACAGACCTGGCTCGTCATCATCCGCGCGGCCGCCGCGAAGGAGCCGGAGCTCTACCAGGGGACTGAGAGTGTGCTCACGGTCACGATGCTGGTGTTCAGCGCACTCGTGGGCTTCTCCGCGGTGATCGCGGCGGTGGGCGTGGTCAACAGTCTGTCGCTGGCGGTCCTGCAGCGGCGCAGGGAGCTGGGGCTGCTGCGTGCCCTCGGGCTCAGCGCGGCGCAAGTGCGCAGGATGATCCTGGCCGAGAGCGCCCAGCTCATCGTCGCCGCGGTGCTCTGCGGGCTGGTCCTCGGAACGCTGTACGGATGGGTCGGCGCCCAGACCCTGCTCGGGCAGCTGCCGGGCGCCGGGCTGATCGCGCCCGCGCTGCCATGGCCGTTCATCGGTGCGATCGCGCTGGCGGCGGCGGTGCTGGCCGTGGGAGCGTCCATCGCGCCGACCAGGCGGGCCACGCGTGTCTCGCCCGTCGAGGCGCTGGCCGTCGACTGACCGCCTCCAAGTTTCCTGAACGCTCATCAAGCCTCAGCTCTCCGCAGGCTGAGTATCCGATACTGGGTGATCGGCGGCACCGGAGTGCCGCCGCGCACGTGCTCCGCCGAGAGGAACCGCCCTGAACTGGCTCATGACCCTGAGGATCGACAAGCCTCCGTTCCTCATCACCGTCGATGTCGTCGCGGCGCTCTTCGCGCTCTATCTCCTCGTGCGTCCCACCTGGCGCCGTACGCTCGCCGGTGTGCTGGCGTTCGTGGGCGGCGCGTTGCTGGGCTGGTTCCTGGTCTGGCTGACCGACGACGTGATGAACGTGTTCGGGGTCGGCCTCACGCCGGTGACGACGATGTGGGTCGCGCTCGGTTTCGGCGGAGTCGCATTGGCGATCGCGAACTTCTTCCGGTCGCGCTGGTGGCGCAAGGTCGTCGCCGGGGTGAGCATCCCCGTGTTCCTCCTGACGGCGTTCGCCGGTGTGAACGTGGACTTCGGGGAGTACCGCAACCTCAACGACGCGCTCGGAGTCGTCCCGTACAAGGCGCTCGACCTGCACGCCGAACACGGAGAGGTCGTCGCCGGGATGGCGTGGTCGTCCACCACGACGCAGGCCGGCCATCGTGCCAAGGGCGAGATCGGCACGGTGCGGATCCCGGCGACGGTCAGCGGTTTCCCCGCACGCAAGGCCGTGGTGTACCTGCCGCCGGCGGCGCTGGGGCCGAATCCGCCGGCACTGCCGGTGCTCTACGCGCTCTCCGGCCAGCCGGGCGCCCCGGCCGATATGTTCACCGCGGGCCGCATCGGCGCCTACCTCGACGCGTTCGCCGCACAGCACAAGGGCTACGCGCCGATCGTGATCGCCCCCGACCAGCTCGGCGGACCCGGCCGCAATCCGATGTGCGTGGACTCCCGCGCGTACGGGAACTCGGCGACCTACCTGTTGACGGACGTGCGCAACTGGGTCACGTCGCACCTGCGGGTGAGCAGCGATCCCGCTGCGTGGGGCGTGTTCGGGTACTCCCAGGGTGCCACCTGCGCGGTCCAGTTCGCGACGGCCCGGCCCGACCTCTTCGGATCGGCCCTCGCCTCCTCCAGCGAGCTGGGGCCGACGCTCGGCAACGAAGCGCTGACGATCTCGACCGCTTTCGGCGGCTCGGCGTCCGCTTTCGCGGCCGCACAGCCGGCCGCCGCGATGAAGGCCCACGCGCCGTACGCCGACTCGCTGATCGTGTTCGGCGCCGGGCAGAACGATGCGAAGTACACTGCTTTCGCAAAGACGCTGCACACCGAAGCTCTCGCAGCGGGCATCCGCAGCGAACTCCTGATCTCGCCGGGAACGGCACACGATTGGAACACGGTGCGCTACACACTCACGAACGGCTTCCCCGCAGTCGCCGCGCAGTTGGGGCTGACTCCGTGAGCGATGCGGTGACCGGGGGAGGGACACCGACGGGGGGAGCGCCGATGGACCGGATGACGGACGGGGCGGCCGGCGCCGCGCCGGAGTCCGGAGCCGCGCCCGCGCAGCACGACAAGGAGCCGACCGCGCCGGTGCGTGCTTCGGGCCTGCGGACAGCGCTCCGCAGGCTGGGGCGGCTCGTCGCCGTCCATCCGTTCACGGCCGGGCTCACGACCCTCATCCTGGTGCTCGCGCTCGTGACCGGACCGATCCACGGCCCGCACCGGCCTCTGCGGGTCTGGCTCGGCGCGGGGCCGGTCCAGCTCATCGACGGCCACTGGTGGTCGCCGATCACAGCAGTGCTCTTCACCGACAACCTCGCCGAACTGATCGTCGTGCTGGTGCTCGTCGTCGTGCTCGTGGGCGCGTCCGAACGGCTGATGGGGACGTGGCGGACCGCGCTGGCCTTCTTCGCGACCTCAGCGGCCGCCATCGCGGCGGGCATCGGCATGCAGCTGCTCGGCTCCCAGACCGGCGAGCTGTGGGCGCGCAACGTCCATCACCTCGTCGTCCTGGATGTCTTCACCGGCATCGCGGGCACCATCATGACCGCGAGCGCGTTCGCCGGAACCCTCTGGCGCCGGCGCATCCGGGTGATCACCCTGCTCGTGGCGATCATGTACCTGCTGTACTCCGGACTGCCCTCTGATCTGTACCGACTCCTCGCCGTGCTGGCCGGCTTCGGCCTCGGCGTGCTGCTGCGGCCGCACGCGCGCGCCGCCGGCTGGCTGCGCAGCTCGCATCACGAGGTCCGGGTGCTCCTCGCCTCCGCCGTGACCATCACGGCTCTGGGCCCCGTGATCGGCCTCCTGACGCAGTCGCGGTTCGGGATGCTCTCACCCATCGGCCTGCTGTTCTCCAACGACGTACCCGACAGCGGCAGCGTGCTCGAACGGTGTCAGGCCTTCGCCGTCACCCGCGCCTGCGTGCAGGATCTCACACTGGAGCGGATCAACGGCCTCGGGCCGGTGCTGATCTCCGTCCTTCCTCTGCTGACGCTGCTGGTCGCCGCCTACGGTCTGCTCCGCGGGCGTCGGTTCGCGGTGTGGCTGGCGGTGGCGGTGAACGCGCTGCTGGCAGTGCTCTCCGCGCTCTACTTCGGCATCCTCCCGTTCGCCGACCCGCGGCCGACCGTGTCGCCGCGGTATTGGGAGGTCACGATCATCCTCGCGCTGTCGGCGCTCGTCCCGGCCGCGATGGCCGTGCTGCTGGTCATCTACCGGCGGCACTTCAGCGTTCTCGCCACGGCGCGCTCGGTGCGCCGATATGTCCTCACCGTCGTGCTCACGGGCGTGGGGCTGGTCGCGCTCTACGTGCTCGTCGGCTGGGTGCAGAAGGACTACGGCTTCACTCGTCCCATCGATATCGGCGACCTCCTCAACGACGTGCTCGAACGGTTCATCCCGGTCAGCTTCCTGCGCCGCGAGCCCCTGCAATACCTGCCGACGACACCGCTGGCGACCATCGTCTACCACAACATCGGCACGGTCTTCTGGCTGGTCGTGATCCTCGCGGCCGTTCCGTTCATGTTCGGTGGAGGGGCGTGGCGCCGGTCGAGCGGCGACGCCGGCCGCGTCCGGACCCTCCTGGAGCGCGGCGGCGGCGATGCGATCTCGTTCATGGCGACCTGGCCGGGCAACAGCTACTGGTTCGACTCGACGACGAGCGGCGCGGTGGCCTACCGCGTCGTGGGGCGTGTGGCTCTGACGACGGGCGCCCCGTTCGGCGCCCCGCAGGCGGAGCACGACGGGATCATCGAGCGCTTCGCCCGGTTCTGCGACGACAGCGGGTGGGTCCCGGTCTTCTACAGCGTCGACGCCGCCTACCAGCCGCTCTTCGACCGGATGGGCTGGTCGACGATGACGGTGGCGGAGGAGACGGTGATCCGGCCGCAGCAGTGGGCGACCACCGGCAAGAAGTGGCAGGACGTCCGCAGCTCGATCAACCGCGCCCAGCGCGCGGGGATCCGGTCGGAGTGGACGACGTTCGCGGCCCTCCCGTTGAGCACAGCCGTGCAGCTCTCCGACATCTCCGAGCAGTGGGTCGCCGAGAAGGACCTGCCCGAGATGGGCTTCACGCTCGGCGGCCTGGACGAGCTCCACGACCCCGCCGTGCGGCTCATGCTCGCCGTCGACGAGGCAGGCAGAGTCGAGGGTGTGACGTCGTGGCTGCCGAGTTACCGCGACGGACGGGTGGTCGGCTGGACGCTGGACTTCATGCGGCGCCGTCCCGGCAGCATCAACGGGGTGATGGAGTTCCTCATCGCGGAGGCCGCGACGCGGATGAAGGAGGACGGCGTGGAGTTCATGAGCCTCTCGGCCGCGCCGCTGGCGCATACGGCCGGCACGCCGGACGAGGGCAAGAGCGGGATGGACCGGGTCCTCGGCTACCTCAGCACCTCGCTGGAGCCGGTGTACGGGTTCCGGTCGCTGCTCAAGTTCAAGCAGAAGTTCCAGCCGGAGCTGCACCCGCTGATCATGGCCTACCCCGACGCGGTGGCCCTGCCCGCCATCGGCGTGGGACTGGTGCGCGCGTACCTCCCCGACCTCTCGGTGCGACAGGCGGCGGCGCTGGCGGTGGGACGCGGCTGAACGCCGGGCGTGGTACCGTTGACTCTGTGTACGGTCTGCTCCTCCTTAGCTGCCGCGACGAGTCCTAGTCCAGGGCCTCCCTCGTCGCGGAGTTCGTCGTTGGCTCTCCACACCACACCGCGAGGAGAAGACAGACCATGAAGAACACTCAGGCGCCGAGCGCCATGCCGATCCACAAGTACCGGCCCTTCCACGAGCAGATCCGCGTCGACCTGCCCGACCGCACCTGGCCGTCCCAGCGCATCACGACCGCGCCGCGCTGGTGTGCCGTCGACCTGCGCGACGGCAACCAGGCCCTCATCGACCCGATGAGCCCGGAACGCAAGCGGATCATGTTCGACCTGCTGGTGCGCATGGGATACAAGGAGATCGAGGTCGGCTTCCCGTCGGCGAGCCAGACCGACTTCGACTTCGTCCGCAGTCTGATCGAAGAGGGCGCCATCCCGGACGACGTCACCATCCAGGTGCTGACCCAGTCGCGTGAGCACCTGATCAAGCGCACCTACGAGTCGCTCGTGGGCGCCAAGCAGGCCATCGTGCATCTGTACAATTCGACGAGCATCCTGCAGCGCGACGTCGTGTTCCGCACCGACAAGCAGGGCATCATCGACATCGCCCTCTCCGGCGCCCGGCTCTGCCGCCGGTTCGAGTCGCTGGTCCCCGGCACCGAGATCTACTACGAGTACTCGCCCGAGAGCTACACCGGCACCGAACTGGAGTTCGCGGCCGACATCTGCAACCAGGTGCTCGAGGTCTTCGAGCCGACCCCGGAGCGCAAGGTCATCATCAACCTGCCCGCGACCGTCGAGATGGCCACGCCGAACGTCTACGCCGATTCCATCGAGTGGATGTCGCGCCACCTGAACCACCGCGAGAACGTCATCCTCTCGCTGCACCCGCACAACGACCGCGGTACGGCCGTGGCCGCCGCCGAGCTGGGTTACATGGCCGGCGCCGACCGCATCGAGGGCTGCCTGTTCGGCAACGGCGAGCGCACCGGCAACGTCGACCTGGTCACCCTGGGGGTCAACCTGTTCACGCAGGGGATCGACCCCCAGATCGACTTCAGCGACATCGACCAGATCAAGCGCACCGTGGAGCACTGCAACCAGCTGCCCGTCGGGGAGCGCAGCCCGTGGGGAGGCGACCTGGTCTTCACCGCCTTCAGCGGCTCCCACCAGGATGCGATCAAGAAGGGCTTCGAGGCGATGGCGGCGCAGGCCGAGCGCGAGGGCGTCTCGGTCGACGATCTGGTCTGGGCGGTGCCGTACCTGCCGGTCGACCCGAAGGATCTGGGACGCAGCTACGAGGCGGTCATCCGGGTGAACTCGCAGTCCGGCAAGGGCGGCGTGGCCTACCTGCTGAAGAACGACCATGCCCTCGACCTGCCGCGCAAGCTGCAGATCGAGTTCTCGGGCGTCGTGCAGGCCAAGACCGACGCCGAAGGCGGGGAGGTGACGAGCGCGGAGATCTGGTCGATCTTCCAGGACGAGTACCTGCCTGCTCCCGACTCCGACCCGGACGCCAAGTGGGGCCGCTTCGAGCTGGGCAGCACGAGCACGACCAACGAGACCGGAGAGCATGTCACTCTCACCGTCGCACTGCGCGACGGCGACACCGTGTCGAAGGCGACGGGGGAGGGCAACGGCCCGATCGCCGCATTCTTCGACATCCTCAACGCCCGCGGCATCAACGCCCATCTGTACGACTACTCCCAGCACACGCTGTCGGCGAGCGAGTCGGCCCAGGCGGCCGCGTACGTCGAGCTGGACGTCGACGGCGTGCGGCTCTGGGGCGTCGGCATCGACGGCGACACCACGACCGCGTCGTTCAAGGCCGTGGTGTCCGCCGTCAACCGCGCAGTTCGCGCGTCTGCCGGTCACGCGGCCGAGGCCGAGCTCGTCGGGGCCTGATCCGCTCGCTCGCACCTCACCGTGCCGAACCGGAACTCCGGAGATCCCGGCCCTCACGGGCCCGATCTCCGGAGTTCCGGCGTTTCGGCCGGCGTGTCGCCCGGGCACTCCGGAGTTGCCGACGGCCGGCGCTACTCCGAGCCGTCGGGACGGTCGATGCGGTAACGCGGGATCGCGCCCGTGTCGGTGCGCTCGTCGGTGTGCTCGACGCTGGGCCGCCTCCCGAACCCGAACGCCATCCACCGCGGCGTGCGCAGCCTCCCGAGCTCGCGCTGCTCCGGGAGGCTCCAGCCGAAGCGCACGGCGAGCAGCCGGATGATGAGGGTCACGAGCACACACACGAGCGCGGCTACCGTGAACGGCGCGCCGAAGTCGACGAGCAGGACCAGCACGATCGTGCCCGCACCGGCCGCGACCGCGTAGAGCGATCCGACGTGCATGAGGGCGATCGGGAGGTTCAACAGCATGTCGCGCAGGATCGACCCGCCGACGGCCGACACCACTCCGACGAAGACGGCAGGCACCTCCGGAAGGCCGAGCGACAGTGCCTTCGTCGCGCCGATCGCGCCGAACAGCCCGATCGTCAACGCGTCGAGGAAGGTGATGATCGGGTCCAGCCGACGGAACAACCGCACCAGCAGCATCCCGAGCAGCGCGGCGACGACGGTCGCTGGCAGGTACCAGTTGGACTGGAGCGCGATCGGGGTGACGTTGAGCAGCAGATCGCGCAGGAGGCCGCCTCCCACCCCGGTCGCCACGCCGATGATGGCGATGCCGAGCAGGTCGAGCCGGCGGTCGCGGAACCCGGAGGCGAACATCGCGCCCTGGAGGCTGCCCACGCCGACGGCGACCAGGTCGCCCCAGAGGGGGATCGAGAAGGCGGCGGTGGTCACCCGTCACTTCTATCACGCAGAGCGTGCCGGTCCGGGCATGGCGGGGCGGATCAGGCGCGATACTGGAGGGGTGCCTGTCTACCGTGATGAAGTCGTCGTGCTTCGAACCCACAAACTGGGCGAGGCCGACCGGATCGTCACGATGCTCAGCAGGCAGCACGGCAAGATCCGCGCGGTCGCGAAGGGCGTGCGACGCACGGCGTCGAAGTTCGGGTCGCGTCTGGAGCCGTTCATGGTCGCCGACGTGCAGCTGTACGAAGGCCGCTCGCTCGACGTCGTGACACAGGCGGAGACCATCGGCGCCTACGGCACGCTCATCGCAGACGACTACGCCAGCTACACCGCGGCGAACGCCATGGTCGAGACGGCCGACCGGCTCACGGACGCCGAGGCGTCGCTGCAGCAGTACCTCCTGCTGGTCGGCGCACTGCGGTCGCTCTCGCGCCGCGAACACGGCCCGCAGCTCACGCTCGACTCCTACCTGCTGCGCGCGCTGTCGCTCGCCGGCTGGGCGCCGAGCTTCCTCGACTGCTCGCGGTGCGGCGCCCCCGGCCCGCACGACCATGTGGTCGTCCAGCTCGGCGGCGTGGTCTGCGACGACTGCGCACCTCAGGGCGCGCCGCGGATCGACGCCGCCACCGTCACCCTGCTGGGCGCGCTGCTCACGGGAGACTGGGCGACCGCCGACGCAGCGGACGACGGCACGCGGTCGAAGGCCAACGGCCTCGTCGCGGCATACACGCAGTGGCATCTGGAGCGCGGCCTGCGTTCCCTGCAGCACGTTCAGCATGACCAGCATGACCGGCATGACCGGCGCGACCAGAAGGCGAGCGGATGAGCCCCAAGCCCTACACGCACAGGGACGCGGTCGAGTACCGCCCGCTCGACTGGACGGGCATCCACCCGCCCGCGTTCCCGGCCGCTGCCGTGCCCGAGCACGTCGCGATCGTGATGGACGGCAACGGCCGCTGGGCGAACCGTCGGGGGCTGACCCGCATCGAGGGCCACCGCGCGGGTGAGGCCTCGCTGCTCGACGTGGTCGCCGGCGCGATCCAGGTCGGGGTCAAGCACCTGAGCGTGTACGCGTTCTCGACCGAGAACTGGAAGCGGTCGCCGGACGAGGTCCGCTTCCTGATGGGGTTCAACCGGGAGGTTTTGCACCGCCGGCGCGATCAGCTCAACGAATGGGGCGTGCGGGTGCGCTGGGCGGGGCGCAAGCCGCGACTCTGGTCGTCGGTGATCAAGGAGCTGCAGTTCGCGGAGCGGATGACAGCGGACAACGACGTGCTCACCTTGACGATGTGCGTCAACTACGGAGGCCGCACCGAGATCGCGGACGCCGTGCGCTCGATCGCCGACGACGTGGCGGCGGGCCGGCTGAAGCCGTCGGCGGTGGGGGAGAAGACGATCCAGCGCCACCTCTACCTGCCGGACATGCCGGATGTCGACCTGTTCGTGCGCAGCTCGGGCGAGCAGCGCACCAGCAACTTCCTGCTCTGGCAGAGCGCATACGCCGAGATGGTGTTCCTCGACACGCTGTGGCCCGACTTCTCGCGCACAGACCTCTGGAACGCGATCGACATCTTCGCCCGCCGCAACCGGCGCTTCGGGGGAGCTGTGGACACGCCCGCGTCGTGAGCGCACCGGAATAACTGCAGCGCTGCAGGATGTTGCCCTTGCTGTGAGCGAACCCATCAAGATCGATATCTGGTCCGACATCGCGTGCCCGTGGTGCTACATCGGAAAGCGCCGCTTCGAGAGCGGAAGCGCAGCCTTCTCCGAGGCAGGCGAGGGCCGCGGCGTGGAGGTCGAGTACCACTCCTTCGAACTGTCCCCGGACACCCCGGTCGACTTCGATGGCAGCGAGGTGGACTTCCTCGCGGGCCACAAGGGCATCCCGGCCGAGCAGGTCCACCAGATGCTGGATCGCGTGACGGGCATCGCGTCCTCGGTCGGCCTCGACTACGACTTCGACGCCTTGCAGCACACCAACACGGTGAAGGCACACGAGCTCCTGCATTTCGCCAAGGCCAACGGCAAGCAGCTCGAGCTGGCCGAGCGCCTGTTCCGCGCATACTTCGTGGAGGGCGGCCACGTCGGCCGTGTCGCCGACCTCGCCGACCTGGCGGCCGAGGTGGGCCTCGACCGCGACGCCGCTCTCGCGGCCCTCGAGTCGGACGAGTATCTTCCGGCTGTGCGGGCGGACCAGCGCACGGCGGCCGAGTTCGGCATCAACGGCGTCCCGTTCTTCGTGATCGACGGCCGCTACGGCGTCTCGGGCGCGCAGGAGTCCGCCACCTTCGCACAAGCCCTCGAGCAGGTCTGGGCTGAGCGCACCGCCGCGCCCGCGGCCGCGGGCGCGGCCTCGGCCGTCGGAGCCGAGGCGGACGCGTGAGCGCCGCCATCCCGGAGAACGTGCCGGCTGTGGCCGCGCCGGCGCCGCAGGCACCGGCAGCGCCCGCGTCGGCGC